>CAZDSU010000093.1:0-23867 GCA_964508135.1 uncultured Saprospiraceae bacterium | reverse complement strand
TCAATGAACGGATTGAGGTTTTTTGATTACTTTAATCCTTCGTACACCCCTAATTGACGATTTACGATTGACAGAGAACGGAAGCGAAATCGTCAATCGTCAATCCAAAATCGTCGTTCGAGACAGTGGCATGGGCATCCCGGCGGAACAGTTGCCGCATATTTTCGAGCGTTTTTCAAAAACCGCTGTCTCCGAAGTACAGCCCGGCAGTGGCATCGGTCTGGCGCTGACGAAGGAGTTGGTCGAGTTGCACAGTGGAAAAATTGAGGTGGAAAGTAGCGAGGGTGTGGGCACCACTTTCACCGTCACGCTGCCATTGGGCAAGGAGGTTTTCAAAAAGGAAGAAATCGTGGCAACGCCAATGCTTAATTTGAATTCGACTGAATTTTTGGAAGCAAAATCAACAAGGAATGCCGAGCGGGTAGCCACTAATTCACCATTCACCATTCACCATTTACCATTAAACAAGCCAGTCATTCTCATCGCTGAGGATAATGCCGACGTTCGCTCCTACATCGTTGACCAGTTCAAGGGGCAGTACCAAATCCTAGAGGCGGAGAACGGCAAACTTGCGCTTGCCAAAGCCCTCGAAACCACGCCAGATCTCATCATCAGCGACATCATGATGCCGGAGATGGACGGCACGGAGCTTTGCAAACAGTTAAAAATCAACGAGAAAACCAGCCACATCCCAATCGTGATGCTCACGGCGCTCGCTGAACAAGGCGACAAGTTGAAGGGCTTGGAAAATGGAGCCGACGACTACCTCGTGAAGCCTTTTGATGCCCGTGAAATGCAGGTGCGGGTGGCCAACCTCATCGCTGGGCGGCAAAAATTGCAGGAACATTTCCGTAAGTCGCTGAACGCATTTGCCCCAAAAGCGGTGAAGGCCGAGAGCCTGGACGCCGTGTTTTTGAACAAAGTCAGGGAGGCAGTCGAGGCCAATTTGGAGGACGAAAACTTCAGTGTGGTGGAGCTTGGCGCACAGGTGGGCATGAGCCGAAGCCAGTTGCACCGCAAGTTGTCAGCGCTCACGGGCTTCTCGCCCAACGAGGTCATCCGAAACATGCGGCTGGAAAGGGCAAAGCAACTATTACAGAAAAAAGCGGGCAACGCCTCGGAGGTGGCTTATATGACGGGCTTCAATTCGCCCGCCTATTTTGCAAAGTGCTTTAAGGATTATTTCGGGGTGACGCCGAGCGAGGTGGGGTGATACATTTTTAGCTTCCAAATTTGCGTAACACCTTTGATGAAAATCACGGAGATGAAAATCATAGAGACGAAATTACAGGGCATACCCGAATATTTGGTGTTTGAGTTTACCAACGGTAAGCCTATTTATTACAAAGGTTATAGAGATGTGTTGAATAAAACAAAGACGTTTGAAGAAATTCAACTTGCAAACCAGTTACAGACTGGACTAAAAGCTGTTTTGACAGCTAAAGTCGGTTATGGGTTAAAAAATTTAGGTTATCAACTTGCGGTTGGAAAATTAGGAATCAATCTGCCAAATAATGGTAGACGAGGAGCCGATATCTCAGTTTTTAGTGCTGAGAACTGGTCCTGGGAGGCAAAGTTTTCCGACCTGCCTCCTGAAGTCATCATCGAAATTGACGTGCAGGCCGAACTGGAGGGGATGACCGAGATGGATTATATTTCCACGAAAATCAAGGACTACCTTGACTTTGGGGTTAAAAAAGTCATCTGGATTTTCACCAAACAGCAGTTGGTATTCGTGGCAACCCAACAGTTGCCCTGGCTCACTTACGATTGGAGCACTGAAATCGAAGTGGTGGAAGGCGTTGGGTTCAAGTTGGATGACATGGTAAAAGCGGATTGAGGCAAAATAAAATGATGAAAGCCGCTTGGCCACCTTAGCCAAGCGGCTTTTTTTATAAAGTTTTGTAAAAAAGACTAAAAAGTATATTTTTGCACCAAGTTTAAATTTCGCATGACAAAATCTGAAAAAACAAGGCAGTACATCATCGAGAAATCAGCAGCGGTTTTCAACCAAAAGGGCTACCACGGCACCACGTTGGAAGACCTGATGGCGGCCACCGGTTTGTCGAAAGGCGGCATCTACGGCAACTTCAAACGGGAGGGTCTCGACAAAAAAGGCGTGAAGGACGAGATAGCGCTTGCCGCCTTTGACCACGCCGTGCAGCAGGTGTACGACGCCCTCAAGGAGCGCACTGGGGTCATCGAAAACAGCCTCGACAAGTTGAAGGCGGTCGTCTTTTTCTACCGGGAACGCATCTTGGACCCACCAGTGGAAGGGGGTTGCCCCATCCAGAACAGTGCCGTGGAGTCGGACGACATGCTGCCCGTGCTGCGGGAAAAAGTGCAAGGCGCACTGGCCGAGTGGGAGCGCCGCATCGTGCGCACCTTGGAAAAGGGCATCGAGCGGAGCGAGGTTCGGCCCGACGTGGACAAGGCGGAGTTCGCTACGCTGTTCATCGGAACCTTAGAGGGTGGCATCTTGCTTTCAAGGGCGCAGCACAGCCCAAAGCCCTTCGACGTGATGGCCCGGCAGTTGGTGTTGATGATTGAAAATTTACGAGCTTAAAAAATACTATCCGGTTTAAAGCCCCTGACCCCTAAAGGGGAACCTAAAATAAAAATGCCTCGAAACCTCAAAGTGTCGGAGTCAAAATTTGCGACAATCTTCAAGATTTTGGTTCCCCTTTAGGGGTCAGGGGTAAAATATTCAACCTATGATAATGACCAAATCCCGCTACGAAATTCCGGCATTTCAAGTCGAAACGCTGCCGCAAAAACGGCAGAGCGAGTACCCGTTTTACCTGATTTTTGTGAAATGGGGCTTTGCGCTCTTCGGCCTGATTTTCCCAAAAATCGCTGCGAAGCTGGCCTTCCAAATCTTCACCACGCCAAGAATTCGAGCGGTACACAAGCGCACCGACGACATCATCGAAAGCGCCCGTTTGTTCGAGGTGCTGTACAGCAAAATTATCCTCAAGGGCTACGAATGGGGCAGGGGAGAGCGTACAATATTATTGGTTCACGGCTGGGAGTCTAGGGGGACGGCACTGCGGAGCTTCGTGCCGGGGTTGGTACAGGCAGGTTTCCGAGTGGTCACCTTCGATGGGCCGGCGCACGGCAATTCGGGTGGAAAACAGACCAACCTACCAGATTTTGGGGGGGCAGTTCGAGCCGTGCTGAACCAAATCGGGCCAGTGCACGGCATCATCACGCACTCTTTCGGTGGCTCCACCAGCGTGTTCGCCATGGCGCACCTTGACCCGACAATCGAGGTAGAAAAAATGGTGCTCATCGCCGTGCCGGCCAGTACCCGCAAGGTGGTGCAGGATTTTGCGAATCTCGTCGGCCTACCGAAGCGTGCCGTGGAGGCGCTCAAAAAGATTTTGCACAACAAGCTGAACGGCCTCCATTTTCACGACACCGACCTCATTGAGTCGCTGGCAAAGGCCCAAGTCGCCGAAGTGTTGGTGGTACACGACAAGTTTGACCCCTCGGTCAACTTTGATTCGGCAGAAGCCATTTTTGAAAAATACGACCACGCAAGCCTGCTCGTGACACAGGGGCTGGGTCATTTCTACCTGATGAAGCATCCCGAAGTAATTCGTCGGGTGATAAAATTTTGTTGGGGATAACAGAGAAAGGCTTTTTTCGTAAAATTGCGCCGAAAAGGCGTGTTAGCCGATTGGCACATTGGCGTATTGGGTAGTACATTCCCAACATGCCAACACGCCAACTAACCAATTACCTATTTTCCATGGAATTTGTACTACCCAACTTTGCAAGCTTTGATACTTGGATGAGCCTCTTGACGCTCACTTTTTTGGAGATTGTTCTCGGCATTGACAACATCATCTTCATCTCTATCGCCGCCAATAAGCTGCCCCGTGAAAAACAGAAAAAAGCGGCGAACATTGGACTTTTACTCGCCATGTTACTACGTATCCTACTGCTTTTCGGCATCACGATACTGGTGGCCATGAGCGACAACTGGATTGAGTTCAACAACGGTTTCATCACAGGGGGGCTGTCCGGCCAGAGTATCATTTTGATACTTGGCGGTCTGTTTTTACTTTACAAAAGCACCAGCGAAATCCACCACAAACTGGAAGGCGAGAAACCTAACAAAGACGGTTCGAAGAACAAGGGGATGGCTACCATGCAGAATGTCATCCTGCAAATCACTGTCATCAACATTGTTTTCTCCTTTGACTCCATCCTGACTGCCGTGGGCATGACCAACGGTGTTTACGGTGCGCTGGTCATCATGATAATCGCAGTGGTTGTTTCCGTTTTGATAATGATGCTGTTCGCAGTACCGGTGGGCCGTTTCGTGGACGAGCACCCGACCATCCAGATGCTCGGACTTGCGTTTTTGATAATGATTGGCTTCATGCTCATCGTGGAAGGGGCGCATTTGGGGCATATCTCCATCTTAGGTTCAGAAGTCGGTGCGGTGCCAAAAGGATACCTCTACTTCGCCATTGCCTTCTCGTTGCTCGTTGAATTCTTGAACATGCGCTTGCGCAAAAAACAAGCACCCGTGCAGCTTCACGGTGCTGGTGAGCAGGCCAAAAAGGAAGGTTTAATGGATTAAGGTGACAAGATGTTTGAAGGGGAAATAAGGTAGCCAAAATGATTTGGGACAAACTCCCATCTTTACAATTATGAAGAAATTGACAATACTGTTAGCTGGGTTTGCACTCCTTTATGCTGCTTGCAAGCCTGAAAACAAGGCATCCGCCTACCGCTCCATCGAGGGTAAAACGATGGGCACCTACTACAAGGTCACCTACCAGGACAGCCTCGACCGGGACTTTTTCAAGTCCGTGGACTCGCTGCTGATTGCCGTGAACCACGAGATTTCGACCTACGAGCCGAAGTCCACCGTCTCGCAGTTCAACCAAGCCGAGAGCAGCTTTTCGTTGGGGCTAAATTTTAAGGATTACTCAAACTGTGTGGCAAATCCTGCGGCTTGCGGACGGGTAAAAAACTACCATTTTTTCAAAAACCTGCTGGCTGCCAGGGTGGCGAACCAGCGCACCCGCCAGGCCTTCGACCCAACGGTCATGCCGCTGGTGAACTATTGGGGTTTCGGCTACACGCCGCACAAGCCCGTGGAAGAAACCGATAGCCTAACGGTTGACTCACTGCTGCAATTCATTGGTTTTCAAAAAGTTACGCAAGAAGATAGCGGCGGCTTTGTGGTGCTGCGCAAAACGCAGCCGGGCGTCCAGCTGGACTTCGGCGGCACGGGCCAGGGTTACGGCATTGACGCCGTGGCCGTTTTCCTCGAACTCCACGGCATCAAAAACTACCTCGTGGATATCGGCGGCGAGAGCAGGGCCAGGGGCAAAAATGCCAAGGGCGAATGGTGGACCATCGGGATCAACACCCCGAAATCTGAGGCCGACCTGACGGATTTTACCCGAGTCATCAAACTCGAAAATATGTCCGTCTCCACCTCCGGCAACTACCGCAATTTTTTCGAAGTAAATGGCAGGAAATACAGCCATTTCATTGACCCCCGCACCGGATACCCGAAACAAAGCAGTCTGTTAAGTGCCTCCGTTTTTGGAAAGGATTGCCTAGAACCAGACGCCCTCGCCACCGGTTTCATGGTACTCGGCCTCGATGAAGCCTATGAACTTGCCACCCAACTGGAGGACATCGAGGCGATGTTTATTTATAGCGATGAAAAGGGAAATTTGCAGGTGAAAAGTACCCCGGGAATGGCAGGGATACTGGTGGAATGAGAGTTTGAGGATTTGAGAGCTTGAGAGTTTGAGTTATGTTGTCCTCCTCAGTAGTTTGTCAAGTTAATTTTAGACAGGTTGCCGTGGACCAAATCACGGTGATTTTCAAAATCACCGTGATTTAACTTGCCCGACATTATTAACTTGACAGACCACTCAGTTACTCAGTTACTCAAACGCTCAAGCTCTCAAGTTCTCATATTAACACCCAGTCTTGCACCCAACCAAAATCAGCCGGTCAGAAGTTTGTTCATCGAAGAGTTCGAGCTGGTAACTGCCAAAAGTTTTGGAGATTTTCAGGCCTGCTTTTGCGAACAGTTTTTCAAAATCAAATAGGGTAAACGCCCGCACCCGTTCGGTGAAATCGTAATGTTCACCCTTGTCCTCAAACTGGATATTTTTCAAGATATAGCCCTGTTCGTCCACACTTCGGGTGATAATAAAAGTCACGCCGCCAACCTGTTTTACTTCTTCGTGCCGAAGGCTGCGAATGACCTTCTTCGAGTTGAAAAAATCGAGAACGAACTTGCCGTTCGGGCGTAGGCCTTTGGCAATGTTGGCAATGGTTTTCAGGTGGTCTTTCTCTGTTTCAAAATAACCGAAGCTGGTGAAGAAGTTGAAAATGTAGTCGAAATAATTGATGCGGTAGGGATGGCGCATGTCGTGCTGGAAGAACGTAAGGTGTTGGTTTTCAAACTTTTGTGCGAATCGAATGCTCTCCTCCGCAATGTCCAATCCGGTCACAAAGTAGTGTTTGGAGGCGAGGTAACGGGAGTAGCGCCCCTTGCCGCAAGCGAGGTCGAGGATGGTAGCATCACGGGCAGGCTGTAGTTCTTCGAGCAGTCGGTCAATGAATTTTTTAGCCTCTACATCATCACGGTCTTTGTAAAGCAGGTGGTAATAGGGTGAGTTGAACCAGTCCTTGAACCACTCCGGGTTTGCTTTGATGGCTGGTGCAGATTGTTTTTTCATAGTTGCAAGCATGGGGCAAAGATAGGCAGCCCGCAAAAGAATTTTTACTTTTGCGTTGTCCCTTCCAAAAACATGTCCTAAACAAAACAGAAATTGAGTAAAATATGCGAATCTACCTCGACAACGCCGCAACAACTGCCCTCCACCCAGAAGTCATCGAAGCCATGACGAAAGTAATGCAGGAGCAATACGGCAACCCATCCAGCATCCATGCCGACGGCAGGGCCATGCGAGCCATCATCGAAGAAGCGAGAAAAAAAGTGGCCAAGCTGATTGGCGCTTCCATCGGCGAAATTTTCTTCACCTCCGGCGGCACCGAAAGCAACAACATGGCCATTAAATGTGCGGTGCGTGATCTTGGAGTGCGCCGCATAATCAGCTCGCCCACGGAGCACCACTGCGTGCTGCACTCCCTTGAATCCGTTGAACATCAAGGAGTTGTGATTGAAATGCTGCGGGTGGATGAACGGGGCCATATTGACTACGACCAATTGGAGGAGCTGCTGCAAAACGACCTTGGCACGAAGACCCTCGTCAGCCTGATGCATGCCAACAACGAAATCGGGACAGTGAGCGACATGGAACGCATCAGCCGACTCTGCGAGAACTACGGGGCGCTCTACCATTCAGACACTGTGCAGACCATGGGGCGTTTTCCCTTCAATGTCTCCAAAACCAGAATCCATTTCCTGAGCGGAGGAGGCCACAAGTTCCACGGCCCGAAGGGCGCCGGGTTCATCTACATCAACAACAAGGCGCATATCAAGCCGTTCATTGACGGCGGTGGCCAGGAGCGCAACATGCGGGGCGGTACCGAGAACGTGTACGGCATCGCAGGCCTTGCCAAAGCCCTTGAACTTGCCTGCGAAAATATGGCGGAATACCGCCAGCATATCGAGGAAGTTCGCAGCTATTTTAAGGAAAAGCTTGCGGAAAGCTTCGAGGACATCCAGTTCAACGGCGACTACGATGGCGACTACCTGTACACGGTGTTGAGTGTCTCGTTCCCGTATTCGCCGAAGTCCGAGTTGCTGCTGCTTCACTTGGATATCGCTGGTATCAGCGCCTCAGGCGGTAGCGCCTGCAGCTCTGGGGCGGAGGCTGGCTCGCACGTGCTGGCGGCGCTCGGTGCCGACTCGAAGCGCAAGACGATCCGGTTTTCGTTCTCGCACTTCAATACAAAGGAAGAGATTGATGTAGTGGTACAAAAAATGCAAGGAATACTTCCGCAAGTGAAGTCAATGGCTGAAGCCTGAACAGGGGTGATAGCTACTAGTTGCGGGCGACATTGCATGGTCGGTATGTGTGCCTGGCCAAGTGTCCATATTCCAAAGGAAGATGTGGCTCGACTTGCCAAACAGCATTTTTCTGTCCCTGTTTCCCCAGTGTTCGTCCATTTAATGAGACTGCTCGTACATTCAAAGCATTTGTTCGTACTGAATCAATGCAACACAGTAGCGATTAGTCATAACTTAGCGGAAGTGAAAAAGGCACTTTTACCGAAAAGAGTAGTTCGATGCTGATTTCATGAAATGATTGCCAAGTAGAAACCACCGAAGAAATTGCAATTGAAAAAAGTGCAAAAAGAAAAACGGGAAGTACAACCCATTGGTAGTAACTTCAGTTCTTTATGCAACGAAAGTGTCCGAAAGACGAAGTTTGTATCAAGACTAAATGATGTTTTAGGCTGCTTGATTAAAATTTACCATTTTATGATAGTTTTGTCCTAATTACAAGCCTGATTTGAGTCTAACTTTGCATTTTAGCACCAAAAAAACTAAAAGATGAAAACCAAAAAATCTTGTTTTATCCAACCTGTTGAAACTGGTATTTATGCACTAAATTGTTACTTCCATGTTTTCCATCCTGTATGGGATTGCTACTAACGGAATTATTCGGGTCTGAAGGAAAAGCATGCAAAGCTCGGGCAGCAAAATGAGAAACCAGTTTTCATGACAAGCCACTACCGCAAGTGGCTGTTACCCAATCCAACAAATTTACATTAAACAACTAATCAGGCAATGCGCTCTATTTAGGGACGGCTTGTATTAAAAGGTACCTACTCTGTGCACCGCTGAATGCTTGCACTTGAGCCGAGGCAGTAAGTGTTCAGGTTCAATGGAAAGCAATTCTGCAGTGCACCCTGCGAAATGTCCTGTGCAAAAGTAGTATTGACAATTGGCCTTCCAATGAGGGCCAACTAGGCCGGATTGGCAAGCGCTCATTTCAATGTTAACCACTTAAACACCACCAAAAATGAAAACAAGCCGAAGTTCAAACCCCGGGATATGGCCCGCCAGGGACCAATTGAGGGTTGTTTGGGAATTGAAACCCTTATTCCCCAAAAGCAATGAAAACCCTGGAGAACTTAATGGAAAACACATCCCATGCATTCCACCTACTGGGGAAAAGTCCAGCCCCAATAGCTTCCTAAAGATTTTTATGCCTACACAACAATGCTTGGTGCCGCTTATAATGCCGCCCACCACACAAGCATGGTTGGTAATCATCTGTATTGTACTTCTGCTGGCCATTTTGGCCTACCTTTCCTTCTGGCTTTACCGTAGTAATATCGAACGAAAGCAGCAAGATGCGGTACGGAGGAAACTGAAAGAAGCGAACGAATTCAAAAGCAGGGTTTTAGATGGGGTCACACAAGACTTCCGAGCATCCCTGGTGCAATCATTGGAGATTGCCGAGCAGTCAATTGACAATTCGGAGGAACTGTGCAAGGAAGAACTGTTGGCTCGGATTCAACGCTTAAGGAAAATCGGACAGCGTATGTTTCAATTGGCCGACCAGGCCCTTGACCTCCGTAAACTGGAGTTGGGCCAGATGGGCGTGAAGCTGGAGTCAGGTGATATTGTTCATTTTTTACAGCAAATTACCAGTAGCTTCGAACCATTGGCAACTAAGAAAAGTATACAACTTTCATTTCTCACAGAAATTGGGTCATTGATTATGGACTATGACCAGGATAAAATCTGCAAGATACTGTCGAATCTTTTGTCCAACGCCTTCCATGCCACCCCAGAACATGGCAGGGTATGCGTCTGCCTGCGGCAAAAACATGGTCAGCTATATATTAAGGTGAAGGATACTGGCGAGGGAATTCCAAACAATCAGCTTCCCCTTATATTCGACAGGATTCAAATGAACCACAGTGTTGGCAACGGCATAGTCGCAAATAATGGTTTGTTATTGGTGAAAGAACTTGCCAAGCTGCTTGGTGGGGAAACCACGGTTCGCAGCATGACGAATGTGGGCACTGTATTTTGTGTCCGATTGCAGGTTCAGCGAGGCAACGGCGCGATACCATTAAGGCAACTTGATAACCAATTTGGTTTGCATCCTGCTCCAGTATTGGAGGAACGGGTTAAAGAAGCAGGCCCCCATAATGGCAATAAAATATACCCATATTTTGACATGCAAATTGAGAACGTCTTCTATCAGAAAGTGCTGAACATCATAGATAAGCACCTAGATGATACCAACTTCAATGTGGAAGTGCTATGCCGGGAATTGAATATCAGCTATTCCCAGCTACAACGGAAAATTTCAAGGGTTACCGATAAATCGCCCAATAATATCATCAGAGAATCGAGGCTGCAAAAAGCCTTGAGCCTCCTTCATGACCCAAATATCAACATTGGCGAGATAGCATTTCAGACTGGTTTCGCTGACCCTTCCTACTTTACTAGGATATTTACCCGGGAATTCGGCATGCCGCCATCGGAGTATAGGGACAAAAGTTATAGCACGTTATCAGGCGTGTCATTTTTGTCCAAGCCTAGTAAATAATTTCCTGAACATGGGTGGCAAATGGTGGATTTACAATAAAGTGGTGAGTGGATTATTATTCAATAATGAGCTAAATCGCAGTAAATCAATGATTTATGATTATTGATAAATAAGTGCAAAAAAATGTAAAAATTGTCCTAACAATTTGAATTTAATTGCCTTGATTTTTGCATCAACCATTAATACAGAATAAAAAGACCCCAAATTTTTTACAACCTTTTAAAAAGAAGACCATGAAAACAATGATGTTCTTACCATTAACAATTGCTTATTTACTAGATTTTGCTGGCTTAAGAGCCCAACCCGAGCCAACGTTGACCTTGGTGACTACGATTGACCCGAAAGCGTGCACGAGCGTACTATTCGAACCTGAAGGTGGCCTCGATGTGACCTATTGGAAAAGTGATTATATACAGGTAACGATTAAGGTTGAAGGTAATGGCTTCAACCGACAACAAGTTAAAGCGCTTATCCCATCTGGAATTTTCAAGATTGAACAGTTTTATGAAGCAACCCAGCTTAGGTTGACGATGCCTGGACTGAACAAAAAAGTAACTATCAACGGGGAAAAAGTGATGGAGAAGGTAAGTTTTGTAGTTGTCCTCCCTTCCACCATGAGCTTGCGTAGTAAAACCAACGCCACACCCGTGTCCTCCGTTCAATAATATTTTAGACGCATGTTAGCCTTAATCGCGATCATGAATCAGTAATTAAGGAAGCGGGTTGTCCAAAATTCCAGTTGTTAAACGAGACTTCTGAACTCAAAGGAGGATATGAGGCCAGCGGGTTTTATAAACCGCTTTTGTAGAAAGTCAACTGATTTAACCCATATACTATGTGGGCTTCAATTGTATAGTAAGAGATTAAAGCTTTATCAATCAAATTTATTCACCTTAAATAATGAACCAATGAAAAAGCAATTTTTTGTATCCATGTTTTTAACTGCTATGCTGAGTTTCGTACTCCATTTGAAAGTCTCAGCTAATGTTTTGACCTTCCACAATGGTGGGTATGGTAGCTCTTTTTTTATGGCAAACTATGACGCCATAAGTGGTACAATTGCCGATGCGTACGACGAGGGAGACAAACCCGGGAAGAAAAAGGCTCGCAAGAAGGTTTCCAGAAGGAAATGCGTCTATTGTCGGCCAATGCGTGAGTTTGAAAAAGGGCAGTGGGAAGCCAACTTCAGCGGTGGCCTTGTACCAACTTACCTAATGGACAAAGCCACTACCATAATTCCTCCATTGAATATTGGAGCCGAGTACAGGATTAACGAAAAGTTCAGCATTGGCGCTACGCTGGGCAATTCTGTTTCCAAATCCCAGCCACAGTCGATATCTGAAGGTGTTCTAGCCACTTGGACCAACTCGCATTTCGTTCTAGGCCTGCGTCCTGGGATTCATGTAACCCGCATTGAGAACTGGGATTTCTATGGGGGGTTCTCCATTGGCCTCAATTATTCAAATATTAACGGCAAGGTTACCGAAAACATCAACGGCAGTGCTGCTGCATCCAGATTTGACCTTAATGAAATGGAGGGCCACCTCGGCATTCGGCAGCATGTGCTTTCTCCTTCCTTTTTCGGATACACTGGCGTTAAGTACGTGATTAATCCAAAGTGGTTGGCACACACTGAAATTGGGTTTGGCATCTCATTTTTCAGTATTGGTGTTGACTACTTGCTGAACTAATAATTGACTACCCATACTGCTGGTTTATTTTAGGATTATCACGTCCAAGACACCAGTACAGGTATCGCATCTTTTTAACTAGGGAAAAGAAAATAATGGGCTATAATCAATTGGTTATTCAATTGACGAAAGCGCCTTTGTTTATTATTCCTTCATAAAAAACCATGACCAAATGAAAACATATTTCGTCGTTTTAACACTGAGCCTCATGTTCACAGCATGCCAGGGTCTTCAAGAGGATGTACTGCCAATTAAACAAGTTTCCAGAACTATTGATGTAATGGCGATTGATAATGGCGTTATAAACAATTTATGCAACGGCTATCCATCGTGTAACCCGTTTATTGAGGAATATGGTGCAGAACTACAGGAATTGGCAAACCAAACTTGTTTGCCTGCCTCATCTTGTGCGACATGTTGCCTATCCAACTCGTTGGTAGAAGTTACATTTTATGTGGAGCCAGATTCAAGCGTCTGCCCAAAAGTGCTAATGTATTCTGATGCTGCCGACCCTGGATTATAGGCCAGTTTTAGCCAACTTGCAAAAGGGTGGCCACTATACTCGACGCCATTGCGTTTTGTGCAAAGGGGGGTTGGGGGCGGAACGCCCCCAAGGCACTCTCCCCCGACGAGCCGCCAAAGGCGGTAAGGAGGGGAAAAGACGTTGTATATGTTATGATTTGCGCAAAACCTAATGGTGTGCAGCATAAACACTCTTTACTGCATAGCGTCAACATAGCACGAGACCTTGGGTTTTTGATATTTACCATTGTTCAACCAAAATAATTGCCTTATGAAAAAGTCAATGAAATTCCGTTTTGTCATTATGTTCAGCCTATTAAGCGCAGCTTTACTTTTAGCAATCGAATTGGTTGCGCAGTCTGAAAATACCAGTTCATTTGAACAGAAAACAGGCGCAGAAATTAACGACTTGTTCAATTATGATATTACATCATCATACTGTTATGCCGGTGGCATATCCTTGAGCGTCAACATCGCCCACCCTAAAAAATACACCTACCTGTGGGAAATAAACGGTGGCCCTGGTGGTCACCAAATGAAGGTGGATTGTGTTTGCGGGAGCTACGCCAAGGTGCGGGTCATGCGCTTGTCTGATGGGCGGCAGGTAAGTAAAACCATGAGCTTGCCAAAATGCAAGGAAGCTGGTGCGAATTGAGCATTGCATGAGTTGTAACGGTGCGAAGCGACACGATTGCTCATGCAATCGTATCGCTGTTGCTAAATCTTAAATTTTAATCCAATAATTCAAATGAAAACAATACTAGCCCTTGTCTTTTGCCTTAGAGACTGTTTTAAAACCCCTAACGAGGCAGAAAATGTCAGATTTTGAGCGGCAGACGAAGGGAGATTTTCAAGGGATAGTGGTTCTTATCGCTTGAAAATTTGCCACAGTATGACGCCAAAAGATGGCGTTTTATGTCCGTCAAGGGGTTTTAAAACAGTCTCTTAGCCATTGGTGTGCCATGGCCCAGGTTACAGTCACCTGGAAAGGTGGCCACCCCGGTAGGGAAACCGATTGGCAATTTGCAGGAAACTGGAGCAATTCCCGTTTGCCCGACCATTTCAACAATGTGTACATTCCCGATGTATCAACCGGAAGTGGCAAGTATCCTATCGTAAAAGGTGACGTGGGCAACGTGAACGGGCTTTTCATCGAAGCCGGTGCCTCGCTGACCATTGCGCCCAAAGGCTCCTTGGTGGTGGAAAGCCCAGAACGAATGCTGGTTTTGGGCAGGATTCTGAATAGGGGAAGCTTCAAAGTGCTGACTGGCCCATCTGCTATCAGCGACATGGAGACTGCTTCCACAAGCCCAAAGTAATGGACGGGAAGCAGACGGCAACGAAAATCCTGTTACATGCTTTTCGCCGACGGCATATTGGACGGTTTTTGAGGCAACCATCCATTTGCTCGGGAAAGCTCCCAAATGTGTTTGAAGCATGGTTTCCCTGGTAAAACTAAAATTTAATGTGGTTTCTCAAAAGTGTTTCATTTCATAATTAACCCTTGGTGTTAGGCCTATTTGCATTGGCATTAATTGCAGTTTGTTAGTAAAAAGGACGTTCCTCCGCAAACACCTTTCCACGACTTTAAGGACCTGTTTTCGGAGGCGTCCTTTTATTTTTTTCCTGCTGTAACCTGCCTACTTACAGTTTTATAACCTGCACTGAGGTATGAGGGTATGAGCCATTGGCGACGAAAAACCTTCAAATCACCCGCCTTTACCTACTCTTTGCGTGTTCCCTAAATCTTCCTTTTAAAATCTAACATGCACCTCAACCGGGAGAACCAAGTAGGTATTTTTGATTTGTGTCCTTTTCCTCCTCAGTTTTTTCTGTAAGTTTGCTCTTAGAATTAGCGCTTTGAAATCCTGCGCAGTACCTTGTTGCCACCGCTTTGGATGATTGAAACCTGGAGTCATTTTTCGGGGTAAACATCTTTGGACAAAGTAAAATACCGTCTTATGCCAAGCACAAAAATCGCCGGAATCGGCTACTACGTTCCCGAAAAGGTCGTCACCAATTTCGACCTGATGAAGCACATGGACACCACCGACGAGTGGATTCAGGAGCGCAGCGGCATCGTGGAGCGGCGCTACGCAAAACGGCATGAGGAAACCACGTCCACCGTTGGTGCCAGAGCCGCTGAAATCGCCATCCAGCGTGCAGGCATAACCAAGGAAGACGTTGATTTCATCATCTTCGCTACCCTCAGTCCCGACTATTTCTTCCCCGGCTGTGGGGTGCTAATGCAACGGGAACTGGGCATCACCCACACCGAAATCGGGGCGCTCGACATCCGAAACCAATGCTCTGGATTCGTGTACGGACTTACCGTGGCCGACCAGTTCATCCGCTCCGGCATGTACAAAAACGTGTTGCTCGTAGGGGCAGAGGTACACTCGATGGGACTTGATTTCACCACCCGTGGCCGCAATGTGACAGTGCTTTTTGGGGATGGCGGTGGGGCAGTGCTGCTTCAACCAACCGACGAGATAGGACAGGGCATTTTGACCTCTAAGCTGCATTCCGATGGCACACATGCGGAGCAGTTGGCCTTTATCAATCCTGGCTGCCATAGTGGTTACCATGCGAAAAAGCAAGGGCAAGACGTGGACTTTGGCTACGATGAAAACCAGGAGTTTGGCGGATTGTTTTTGACCCAAAAAATGATAGATGATGGCATGATATACCCGATGATGGACGGCCAATTGGTGTTCAAGGCAGCGGTGACTAAATTCCCAGAAGTTATCAAGGAAGTCCTCGATGACCAGGGTCTCACGACAGCCGATATTGACCTTTTTATCCCGCACCAGGCCAATTTGCGCATCAGCCAATTCGTGCAGCGCAAGCTTGGGCTTCCCGACGACAAGGTCTGGAACAACATCCAACGCTACGGCAACACCACCGCAGCCACCATCCCCATCGCCCTTTGCGAGGCTTGGGAGGCAGGCAAGGTGAAAAAAGGCGACCTCATTTGCATCGCTGCCTTTGGGAGCGGATTCACGTGGGGAGCCTCGTTGATTCGGTGGTGATTTCTTGTGCTTCTTGAGGGCTTGATGAAGGTGTAAGTTTGGTTGTTTCATATCCTCCCAAACAACAAAACGAACTCATCCCGCCTGCTCCGGGCGATGCTCACGGTTTGGTTGTTGCTCATCACCACGTAACCGCCATCGCCCTTCACGTATTTCATGATGTGATTTAGGTTGATTAGGAATTGCTTGTGAATCCTAAAAAAACCCTTGCCTTCCAGCGTGTCTTCCACGTCACCGAGGGTGCGGGACACCAATAGGTGTTTGCCGTCGGTGAGATGGAATTTGGTGTAGTTGCTCTCTGCTTCGCAGGTCACGATGTCGTTTAGGCTCAAAAAGCTGAAGCCTTCCAAGCTGGGGATGGCAATCTTGTTGGACAGTACCGAATCCTTTTGGTGGATATGGGTTTTCAACAGCGTCAGTTGCTGCGTGTCAATGGGCGGTGCCTTTTGGCAGCGGTTCACGGCATTTTTCAACTCCTGTGGGTCAATGGGCTTGAGCAGGTAGTCGAGGGCGCTGAACTTGAAGGCCCGCAGCGCATAGCGGTCGTAGGCTGTAGTGAAAACGAGTTGAAACGGAACTTCCGCCAGTTCCTCCAACATCCGAAAGCCGTTCATCACGGGCATTTCCACGTCGAGGAACACCAGTTCTGGGGCAAACTGGCGAATGAGCGCCAGCCCTTCCTGTCCATTGCCTGCCGTCGCTACCACCTCGGCCTGCGGGCAATGTTGTTGCAACAGTACATGGAGGTAGCCCACGCAATGCGGTTCGTCGTCAATGATGATGGTTTTCATAATAAGACATTAGACGAGAGACAATAGAGAGAGACAATAGACGATAGACATTAGACAATAGACCTTAGACCTTAGACTTAGGGAATAAGCTGAGATTTCTAAAGTCTAATGTCTCTCGTCTAATGTCTATCGTCTAATGTCTCTCACACAGGTATTTCCAGCACGACCTTCGTGCCGCAGGGCAGCCCTTCGGCATCCATGAGGTCATGAATCGTCACTTTTCCACTATTCGGATTCTCGGGATCCAACATGCGCAGGCGCTCGGAGGTGATGTTGATGCCTTTTGGTTTGTGTTGCAAAGCGGTTTTGCTCTCCAGTTCTGCGGCTCGTTCCCGACCAACCCCGTCGTCGGTGATTTCGATGTGGAGCAGGTTTTCGCTGGGCTGCCGGACGTCCACCACCACGGAACCGCCTTCGGGTTTGTGCATCAGGCCATGCCAGATGGCGTTCTCGACGTAGGGCTGCAGCAACATCGGTGGTACTTGGGTAAACTGTGTATCTACCTCGTCATCCACCCAAAGTTCGTAGCGGAACTTGCCGCCGAACCGCATCGCCTCCAGGTCCATGTAAAGCCGCAGGGCTTCCAGTTCCTTTTCGAGCGGCACTTTTTGCGAGCCGGAGTTGTCGAGCACCAAACGGATGAGCTTGGAGAATTTGGAAATATAATTGGCCGCCTGCTGGCTGTCGTTGCGCACCACGAAATGGTTGATGGAGTTGAGGCAATTGAAGATGAAGTGTGGGTTCATTTGGGACCGCAGCGCCGTCATTTCCGTTTCCGATAGTTTTTTGTAAAACTCGGTTTTCAGTTGCTCCTCGTGGCGCACTTGCAATGTGCGCCAGTGAATGACGCCTCTAATTGATAGCACCACCGCTAGCAAAGCTGCTGATAGAAACCACCAGCTTTGCCACCAGTGCGGCAAAATGCAGATTTGAATAAGCGTTTCAGGGGAGTCAACCTTGCTGCCTGCAAGCTGTGCTTTTACCCGAAAGGTATACCTGCCTGGTCGAAGCTCTGTATAAGTCATGGATTTTCTACCTTCAGCATTGTACCACTCATCGTCGAATCCTTCAAGCGTGTATTGATAGGATGTTAAGTCGGAATTAAGGGAGGTCGGGGTGGTAAATTCAAAGGAGAAGACATTTTCCGAAGGTTTCAACTCAATTTCCAAGGCGTTGCGGATGTTTTTTTCGAAATACTTGGATTGGAAATATACCTTAAAATCGGTCAAGGCAACCTTTGTTGGGGCGGTGCTTTTAACTTGAGTACTGGTATGCGCCAGTAGGCAAAACCCGTTCGGTTGACCCACCAATACCCCTAAGCCCGGAAATGCCGCCAGCCCTTTGTCGGTCAGGTAGGCGTCTTTCAAGCCTTCAGCTTTGGCAAACACCCTGAACTGTTTTCCGGAGAGGTCGTACATCGCCAAACCCATGTTGGTGGCCATCCACAAATTGCCTGTTTCGTCTTTTTCGATGCAAGACACATAATCGCCGGGCAGCCCTTGCGCTTTACCCAAAACCTGAACAAGAGACTTCGGTTGCTGGTCGGGATTCAAAACTTGTAAGCCATTGTTCCTAGCGCCCACCCAGATGCTGTTGTCCAAGCCAATTTCCAACGACCTGGTATGGTTTGACACTAGCGCATTTTGGTCATCATATTTTACAAAATTGCCGGTTTGGGGGTCAAAATCCAATAAACCGCTGCTTTTCAATGCGAGCCACAAATGCCCACGCCCGTCTTCTTTGATGCCCATGAAAGCCCACCACCTCTCAAAAGCGGGCGAGCCGATGGTAAAACCTTCACCTTCTACAAAATGCTTTACTTCCCGAATTCCTTTTCCGTTGGTCATTGGGCTGATTTTATAAAGCCCATCGTAACTCGTGGCGACCCAAATATTGCCTTTCGAGTCTTCAAAAATATCGTTGATGGTTTCTTCCAGCACCCCCGGTTTCGGCAAGTGCAATATTACCGGCTCAAAAAATGCCTGCCCAGGTCGTAGGAGGTACAGCGAAGCCTCGCCGCCTAAGGTTTTCAAAGCGCCCGCCCAAACGTTGCCTTTCGTATCGCTCGTCACCGTTCTAAAATTAGGAAACAGGCCGCCCGGAATTGGTTTTGCCCGCTGGGTCAGGCGGCTCCCAACATCAGACCATTCGTAACATCCACTGTTTTCCGTTGCGACAAAAACCAGCTTCCGTAAGGGGGCATAAGCAAAGTCGGTCACTTCTGCCCGCTCCGTTTTGGCATCGCCGGAAGCGAGGCTGATGTACCGAAAAGACTGGTTTTGAAAATTGTAGGACCGGACACCGCCCTGCCATCCCAGCACCCAAAGCCGCTGCTCCGGGTCAAGGTAAAGCCCTTGGCAGTTTCGGTCCAATTCGGGGCTTTCGCCGCTCTGGGCATTTTTAATAAAATGATACTTGCCACTGTTCTTTTCAAAAATGCCGAAGCCGTTGTCCTCCGTAGCGACCCATAATTCATCGGCGTTTTTTTCAAGAATGGCCAACGATACGTTGCGGTTATCAACTCCCTTTTTCCAAAGCGGAATGTTGTATGGAAAAGTTTTTAACTGCCGGGTGGCCGGGTCAAAACACACCACACCTGCTGACCAACTGGCTATCCAGACTTTTCCCTCCTCGTCTTCTATGATTCTCATTGCCGCAACCCTTGGCTTATGGTTGTAGTCTTCAATTGGAAATACCTCAAAACGCTGGGTTGACTTATTGAAATGAGCAAGCCCCCTGCCAGCCGCAGCCACCCAAAGAAAGCCGGGATGCCTCCGGTCTGCAATGACGTGTTTAGCGGTATTGTATTGAAAGGAATTTGCTTTCAAGCCATCCTCCCGAAACGAATACCATCCCGTGAACTTCCGCTCTTTTTTGTCAAAACATCCCAATCCGTGGTGGTAGGAGCCGAGCCAAAGCAGGTCTCCATCTTGGCAAATGGAAATTAGGCTAAGTGGCTCCCCTTTCCATTCGGGGTGTAGAGGGTCGTACGGCCATGATTCAAACTTGCCAGTAGCGGGGTCGAAATGGTTCAGGCCGCCATCCAATACGGCAATCCAGAAAGTTCCATCAGGGTCTTCGCACATATCCATGATGGAGTTGTTGCTGAGCGCATCGGAAGCGTCCTTTTTTTCATAAAAATTGAGGAACCCCTGACCGTCGAAGCGGGAAAGCCCGCCCTCTGTGCCAAACCATAAAAAACCGTGGCTGTCCCGCATGGCAACATGCACCCAGTTGTCCGCCAACCCCTGTTCCATCGTGTAGCGGGTGAAGTAGGGGGCTTCATTTTTCGGAGGAAATCCCTTGGACTGGGCGCTCGCCATGCAGGAAAGCCCTAGAAAGGCAAACCAGAGTATTTGGTTGAATCTTTTCATGGTCTGCAAAATAGCGTAGGTCGGGGAAATAAGCTGGATAGGCGGGACAAAAAATGCTAAATCTATACAACCACGAAACTAGGCTGACAAGGTGAGAATCTGCCATGGCAATGAGTGAACTGCGGTTTTGAATGAGCCAATGGTTTGCGAGGCCAGTTTTTGCCTTTTTTTTTTGTAAACATACCGTTTAATCAACCGGAGCAACCGTTTGCTCATTCCCGTGCTTTTTAGCAATCGCCAGTAATATCTTTGGACAAAGTGAGGCGGTCTGTGCTTCATTGCCGAATGAATGAAAATTCGATATTTCATTGCCTGGCGACTTGGATTTGAAATTCTTTTGCCCTAAAATAAATCAACATGCAATCAAGAATTGCTTCGCAAAGTTGACCCTACTGAATTTCACTCACTTTCTGCTCCTCCAAATGCTCACGGTCAAAAAATTCTTTCCAATGAAAATCCTGTTTACTACAATGAAAACTAATGTGGTGGCAATCATTGCCATCACTTTTTTTACCTCTACTCAAGCACTTGCCCAGGATTTCCTGCGGGTTTGTGGCACTGCACTTTACAAATCTTTCTCTAAAGTCATTGGGGACGGCAGCAGTTATTTCGTACTGGGACAGGACGAAGAAGAACGACACTGTTTGCAACTGTTCCCGGTTAAATGCCAATGGCATACACCATTGTCCTGTTTTCCCATAAAACCAACTTGATTTGTACTAAAATGGAACAAAATATCCTTCTTTTCATCAACGCAATTAAATCATTTATCATGAAAAAATTATTTCTTACGCTGTTTACAAAACCGACATCCAACCCAGCAGCGTTTTGTACCAATTCCAATGCTATACAACGAATACTTTCCTTTTCTTTTCACCTCTTTTTGGGGCTTGTCTTCCTCTTAAGTTCAATTCCAATCGCTCACTGCCAGATAAAAATTTACTGGGCTGACCCAGGCGAGGGTAAAATTTTCCGGGCAAACCTCGACGGAACCAACTCTGAAGTCATTGTGTCCAACTTGGGGTCGCCGAGAGGGATTGCTTTGGACAACATCCAGGGAAAAGTGTACTGGACAGACCCCCTGGCCGACAAGATTCAAAGGTCAAACCTAGACGGCAGCAACGTTGAAACGCTGATTGGCGGAATTGGCGGAATTGTTTTTGAAGGGATTTCGCTGGACCTGCCTGCTGGTAAAATGTATTGGGGTGGGTTGGACGGTAAGATTCGCAATGCAAATCTCGACGGCACTGGTATAACCATCTTGGTTGATGCAGGTTCTGTGAGAGGCATTGCCCTCGACCTGAGCAACGGCAAAATGTACTGGGCGGACGCAAGTATCATCCGGCGGGCCAACTTGGACGGGAGTTTGGTAGAAGTCTTGATAACCAACAACCTCGGAAACCCTGAAGGGGTGGCGCTCGACATTGCCGGCGGCAAAATCTACATCACCAACGCCGACAATGCGACAAACAAGATTATGCGGGCAAACCTCGACGGCACCGGCTTGCAAGACTTGATAATCGGCCTGGGCAATGGCACCGGCTCCCCAAGAGGTATCGCCCTCGACTTGAGCCAGGGCAAAATGTACTGGGGAGATGCTTTCACCCGTAAAATCCAACGAGCCAACCTCAACGGAACCGTGCTGGAGGACGTGCTGGATATCAATGAGCCATTTGGGATAGAATACCTCGCGCTAGACATTGAAATCTGCGACGGAATTGACAACAATAACAACGGCTCCATTGACGAAGGTAATCCAGACTTCGATGACGACAGCATGGCGGACTGCGTGGATCCGGACGATGATAATGACGGTGACCCGGATGCCACCGATTGCAACGATTTCAATGCTGCCATTCACCATGGCGCCACGGAAATCTGCAACAACGACATTGACGACAACTGCGACGGGCTGATTGACGTGTATTCATCCCTCACTATCCAGAGCTTGCTGAATTTCTTCAATGCCGGAGTAGCCAATGGGACCATCATAATTGTGCCAGTACCCGGGTCAGGAAGCGGGCAACCCACCATCCTCAGCCAACTCCAGGACGCACAAACCGCAAACAACCCCAACCAAGCCAACGCCTTCCTGAACTGGTGCCTCGATCGCTGTGACGGGCTGTCCAACCCCCCAGATAAAATCACGGGGCCCGGAGCCGCCGTGCTCAACGCCATGATTCAGCAGGTCATGAACAACATCAACTGTTCAGGCACCGTGCTTCAACTTGTCGCACCTCCTCAGGGCTTGCACGTCGTCGAAGCGGTTTCAACAGAATTGAATGTCGGCGGCTCAGGAAATCCTGACGAAAAAGAACCATCTGCCTATGTTCGCTGGAAGGAAACTGGCTCCATCATTTCCGATGATTTCAGGCTTTTTCCCAACCCCACCAATGACGCCATTTCCCTCGACTTGCAGAACTACTTGGAGCAGGCAGTCTCGATTTCCATCTTCAACCACTTGGGGCAGCAGGTGCTGCGCCAAGCCCTCGACGAACTTCACGACCCCGTCCTGAACATGGACCTCAGCAAGCTGCAACTGCCCGATGGCATTTACCTCTTGTCCGTCAGGACGAAGGAGGGGCAGGCGGTGAAGCAGTTTGTGGTTAGCCATTAGCCTATTTAACCCTGCCGGAAATGAAACTTCCGGCAGGGTTTCTTAAATGCAGGATAGCGGTGACAAGGTGCTGGAGGCGGTTGATGGTGTACCTACCGCTGCTTATCAACAAATAAAAATCGTTCAACATGAAAAACTTCATTCCTCTTCTGAGTACATCGCAGATATCCATGTCTGCCAAACCATCCCTCATCATGGCATTTTTGCTTTGTTCCCTGCTGGCCTCTGCGCAGGACTGGGATGAATTGATCAAAAAAGTCGCTTCAGACCGCGCTACGGCTGACAATTTTGGCAGGAGCGTCGCCATTGCCGGGGACTATGCCATCGTCGGGGCTTGGATGGAAGACACATCCCCCAATTCCAACAATGGTGCGGCCTATATTTTCAGAAAAGACCAGGGTGGCGCCGACAACTGGGACGAAGTCAAAAAAGTCACCGCTTCCGACCTCGCTACCAATGACTTCTTTGGCATCAGCGTCGCCATTGCCGGGGACTATGCCATCATCGGGGCTTTTCATGAGTCCGTTTCCCCTAATATCATGAATGGTGCGGCTTACATTTTCAAAAAAGACCAAGGTGGTGCAAACAACTGGGAAGAAGTCAAAAAAATCACTGCTTCCGACCTCGCTACCAATGACCGCTTTGGCTTCAGCGTAGCCATTGCCGGGGACTATGCCATCGTTGGGGCTTATTTGGAAAACACTTCCCCCGATACTGAAAATGGTGCTGCCTATATTTTCAAAAAAGACCAGGGTGGCGCCGACAACTGGGGCGAAGTCAAAAAAATCACCGCTTCCGACCCCGCTACTGATGACCGCTTTGGTATCAGCGTCGCCATTGCCGGGGACTATGCCATTGTCGGGGCATGGTTTAAAGACACGCCCCCCAGTTACAATGATGGTGCTGCCTATATTTTCAAAAAAGACCAGGGTGGCGCCGACAATTGGGGCGAAGTCAAAAAAATCATCGCTTCCGACCCCGCTTATGGAGACCAATTTGGCTGGAGCGTCGACATTTCCGGGGACTATGCCATCGTCGGGTCTTGGACGGAAAGCACTTCCCCTAATACTGCTAATGGCGCTGCCTACATTTTCAAAAAAAACCAGGGAGGCGCCGACAACTGGGGTGAAGTCAAAAAAGTCACCGCTTCAGACCCCGCAACCAATGACACCTTTGGCAGGAGTGTCGCCATTGCCGGGGACTATGCCATCGTCGGGGCTGATGTGGAAGACACTTCCCCCAATACTGATAATGGTGCGGCCTATATTTTCAAAAAAGACCAGGGTGGCGCCGACAACTGGGGCGAAGTCAAAA
>CAZDSU010000092.1:0-24217 GCA_964508135.1 uncultured Saprospiraceae bacterium | reverse complement strand
CAAACAGCTGATTGTCATTCTGGAAGAATCCCAAAGCCTGCTGCAAATTGCCCAGTGCCGTGTGCGTATCGCCGAGTTTTCCGTACGAGACCGCCAAACCGTATTTGAATTCCACGTTTGCCGGAAAGGCTTCGTGGAGTTCTTCGAACAAGCGGGTTCCATCTTCAAAAAAAGTCCAAGCCTGCTGCAAATTGCCCAGCGCCACGTGCGTCGAGCCGAGTTTGGCGTACAAAACCGCCAGATTTTGTTTGTAAAAACTGCGGTCGGGATTTTGCCGATACAGTTTTTCGTAGGCATCAAAAGCCTTCACGAAGGCATCGAGCGCAGCAGGCAGGTTGCCGGTGGCGGTGTGCAATTCGCCCAGGTTGCCGCTCGCATTCGCTGCCTGCCAAGCCTCCACCTTCGGATGGGCAATCACGAGCGGGTACAACCGCATGGCTTTTTCGTAGCGGTGATTTTTCCGATAGAAATCTGCGGCATCCTGCAAAATCTCCAAATCCGAGCTATCCAACCGCACCAACTGGTCGTACTGCGCCTCCGCCTTCGCCGGGTCAAATTTCAACCCATACATATCCGCCAGCAGCCGCACCGCAGCGATTTGCTCTGTTTTTGCTTTTGCAAGTGCTGCCTTCCGTTCAGCCAGCCTTTTATCTCCTTCTGCGATGCTCTTTTCTTCTTTGATAATCTGCTCGGTGCGGGCGGCGGGGTTCGCCTTTTCAAGCGCGGCGATGGCTTCGTCAATTTTCCCTGCTTTGAACAGTTCGAGGGCTTCCTGATAGACCGGCTCCACGTCGTCGAAGTTGACACGGGCAAATTTTTCTGCAAGGGCATCGAGTTCCTTTTGCTGGCGGTCGAACTGTTCCTGCAAAGTCGTCGCCTGGTCGAGGTAGGCTTGTTGGTCGAGTTGGGCTTTTTGCAGTTTTTCCCGGAGGGCTTTTTTCTCCCGCTCAAAACCCGCCAGCAGCGCCTTGTCCGACACGCCGTAATATTCTTTTTTGGCGGCATCCACGGTGCCCGCTTTGGCGAGGATGATGTCCCTGCCGAGGGTGTCGTTGCGGCTGATTTTCAGCACTTCGAGTTCCTTGCCGTTGACAAGCTCGAAGCCGCTTTTCCTGATTTCATTAAAAAAAATGAGGTCGCCCGGCTTTTTGCCTTCGAAGGCGAGTCGGAAGATGCCGTCGTGCCCTGAGGTAGTCGGCACGGCGTCAGAGAAGTTGACGGTCACTCCGTCAACGGGTCGGCGCCTGGAGTTTTGCTCCCGCACCATGCCGTGCTGGATTTGAGCAAAAAGCGGGGCGTAAAGGGCGCAGAGGACGAGGAGGAGGGGGATGTTTTTCATGCTACAGAGGGTTGATTTGGTTGAAAACAGAAGCGTAAGTTAGGCGGTAACTTCAAGTTACTGCCTAACTTGGGAAGCCAAAATCAGCCGCACCGCCTCGCCAGAAATTATGGGCGTGGTGACTGATTTCGGCGCAAATCCTTCTTTGAAAAAGTCGAGTCGCTGCCTCGTGCGCTGTTGCCCGAAGGGGATGCGCAGCACGAATTTCCCAGTCTCATCGGTCAGGGTGAAACAGCAGGGCAGGGAGACTTTCACATCTTCGAGCCGCTTGCCTGCTTCATCGGTGAGGAAGCCCGTGATGCTCGCCAGGTCGTCGTTGCGGCGCACGGGCAGCACCATTGCATCGCTTGCCAGCAGAAAAGTGGTGTCCACCGGCACGAAACCCTTCGCCTCGTAGCGAAGGCGGACTGTCTCGTTTTTGAAATTGGCGGGAATGCCCTCGAAAAAGGCTTCGGCGGCGACATTTGTTTTGGGGTCGGTCTTCGAGCCGTAAGTGAGGGAAAGCGTACCGGTTGGTTCCGGCAGTTCCGGGTTGGGTGTGCGATTTTCCACCCGTACTTTCAAGGTGAGTGGTCGCCGCATTTCCTGCAAGCGGTACCACAAAACCGCAGCCCCAATCGCCAGCAGCGGCACAAAAAAGTAGAGGAACAGGCGCAAGCGGCGGCTCGTCTGGCTTTCCGTGAGTGTGGTCGTGTCGCCGATGGTGACATTCCCGCCCGCCGTGATGTTGCTGCCCGTCACCACGTTTTTGCTGTTGACGATGCTGACCGCCTGCTCCACCTCCTGCCGCACCTGCGCCGATGCGGTCTGCTGCGCCTCGATTTCGGTGAGCATTTCGAGCACGCCCATTTGGATTTGGTTTTTGGTCAGGGTGGCGTTTTCGTGGCTCACCGTGCCGGTGCGGATTTGGCGCTGGAGGTCGCTGAGGCGCCCCGATTGGTGGAGTGCTTCGTCGAGCCGGGGGCTGTTGTCGAGCAAGGAGCGCAGCAGGCGAATGGCTTCGGGCAGGTCGCCGTCGGATATCTGTTGGCGGATATTTTGGAAAAAAGCGGGGATGTCTTTGTTCATACCGTGTAAGTTTTGAATGATGGGCCAAAGATGGGAAAAACGGCAGGTTCATAAGCCTTGATATTTATGCCCGCTTCAAGGAAGGGTAGTGGGTCAAAACCCATGCAGATTTGTTTAAGCTCGCCGCTGTAAGCCCCAAGCGATACGCCTGTTCACCCCTTGAACACCTCCCCCACCGCCATCACAAAATCGGGCAGCACGGGTGCAGCGGAGCAAAGTTCCTCGCCCCGGCAGACCGTCATCTGGTTGAGGTGGGTGCCGCCATAGACGTGGATTTTTTCAAACTTGGGGAAAACCTGCCAGACGACCTGGACGCCAGCCGCCCGGTAGTCCTCCATCTTGTCCTCCACGAGGTTCATCTGGTCTTTGGTGGAAATGACTTCTATGACGAATTGGGGGACGGGCGCAATGCCCTTCTTGCCTTGCTTAACCTGTTCATCCGAAAACCAGGCAATGTCAGGCCTCCTATGGTTCTCCAAAAAGAAAGTGTCAACTTCGGTAATCAACTTACCAGACACCTTGCCTTGCTGCTTAAGTTTCTCAAAAAAATCATCGAGGTTGGTGAAGATGAAGATTTGGCTGTAATCCATAGTACGTTTTGTTTTGACGACCTCGCCGCCCACCCATTCATATTTATAGCTATCCTCACGGGTGAGGTACTTGCGCTGGAATTCTTCCCACGAGATGCGGGTTTTCGGCTTGGCGACAACTGGGCCTACTTGCCCTTTTTGCTGAACTGCTACTGCTTCCATGCTCGATGTTTTTTGACAAAGATAGGATTTTCCGTTGCAAACTAAAACAAGGATAGCCAATCACCCCAGCGTTAAAAACAGTTTCAAATATTCAAGCGCATAGCACGCCAGCGAGCCGGATTCAAAGTTTCATCGGCATCCGAGCACCGTTCAACCAGCCCGGCCAGCCCAACGTCCAATCTTTCAACCCTTCTGAATTGCCGTTGTCTATATTTGACCCGCAAAATCTTTGCGCCACCAACCATTTTCATCACCAAAAAAAGCAATCACATGAAGAACCTGTTTTTGGGCATTTTCGCCCTCGCAATGCTGGCCGTTTCCTGCAAGCAGGACAAGCCCGCCCCATCGAAGGAAATCAAGCAGTACACCATTGAGCAGTTTTACAAAAACGAGCAAATCGGCGGCGGTGCTTGGTCGTCCGATGAGTCGAAATTGCTCGTGCACAGCAACAAGTCGGGCATCTACAACCTCTACGAAATCAACGTGGCCGACGGCGCACAGCGGCAGGTGACCAACTCGGCGGTGGAGTCGTACTTCGCCGTGGACTACGTGCCGGGCACGAACCAAATCCTCTACTCCGCCGACAAGGGCGGCAACGAGATTGACCATATCTACCTGCTCGGAGCGGACGGCAAGGCTACCGACCTGACGCCCGCCGAAAAGGAAAAGGCCAATTTTTTCAGTTGGAGCCTCGACAAAAAGGCGATGTTCTACATTTCCAACAAGCGCAACGAGCAGTTTTTTGACCTCTACAAAATGCCCGTGGGTGACTGGAAGGCCACGATGATGTACCAAAACGACGAGGGCATGGACGTTTCTGGCATCGCTTGGGACGAGAAAACGCTGGCAATCCAAAAGTCCGTCACGACCAGCGAAAACCAACTTTTTCTGTACGACGTTGCCACGAAAAAAAAGACCGAAATCTCCGAACCCTCGGTGCCGGGGCAGTACAACGCCTCCGGTTTCAGCAAGGACGGCAAGTCGTTTTTCTACACCACCGATGCGGGCAAGGAGTTCGCCTACCTCGTGCAGTACGACCTGGCAAGCGGCCAACGCAAGACCATCTTCGAGACCAATTGGGACGTGATGTACAGCTACGTGAGCGAGAACGAGAAGTACCGGGTCATCGCCATCAACGAGGACGGGAAGAACTCGCTGAAAATTCTTGACAATGCCAGCGGCCAACCCGTGACCTTCCCCGACATCCCCGATGGCGACGTGCTGGCGGTGAGCATCTCCAACACCGAGCAGAAAATGCGCCTTTCGGTAGGCACTTCCAAAGCGCCGAGCAATATCTACGTCTATGATTTTGGTACAAAAGAATTGAAGAAACTGACCAACACACTCAACCCAGAAATCAACGACAGCGACCTCGTGACGGCGCAGGTGGTGCGCTACAAATCCTTCGACGGGCTGGAAATCCCCGCCATCTACTACAAACCGCTAACCGCCACGCCCGACCAAAAAGTGCCTGCGCTCATTTGGGTACACGGCGGCCCGGGCGGGCAATCACGGACGGGCTATTTTGCGCTCTTGCAGTACCTGACCAACCACGGTTACGCCGTGCTCGCCGTCAACAACCGGGGCAGCAGCGGCTACGGGAAATCCTTTTTCAAAATGGACGACCGCAACCACGGCGACAAAGACTTGAAGGATTGTGTTTGGGGCAAAAAATGGCTGCAATCGCAGGACTACGTGGACTCCACCAAAATCGGCATTATCGGCGGCAGTTACGGCGGCTACATGACCATGGCGGGCATGACTTTCACGCCCGACGAGTTCAAAGTCGGCGTCAACATCTTCGGGGTGACGAACTGGCTGCGCACCCTGAAGTCCATCCCGCCGTACTGGGAGAGCTTCAAAAAGGCGCTTTACGATGAAATGGGCGACCCCACTACCGCCGACTCGGTGCGGTTGTACAACATTTCCCCGCTCTTCCACGCCAGCAAGGTGAAAAGCCCCGTGATGGTGCTGCAAGGTGCCAACGACCCCCGTGTTTTGCAGGTCGAATCCGACGAAATCGTGGCAGCGGTGAAGAAGAACAACGTGCCCGTGGAATACGTCGTCTTCCCGGACGAAGGGCATGGTTTTGTGAAAAAGGAGAACGAAATCAAGGGATATGGGGCGGTGCTTACTTTCCTTGATAAGTATTTGAAGGGAGAGGAGAAGGTGAAGAATTAATGGAGAATTGAAAATGGAAAATGAAAATGGAGGGTGTCGGAAACGGCATTCTCCATTCTCAGTTTCTGGCAAGCTTGTGCATGCAACATTACAAAAAATGCCAGCCAAGGTTATTAGCTTTGCTATTCTCAGCGCTATACTCGACGCTAATAGGTTTTGTGCAAATTACAAATTATAAACTGCTGCCCCTCCTCGCCGCCTCCGGCGGCTCGTCGGGGGAGAGGTTTTTTTGGGGCGTTCCGCCCCAAACCCCTATTTGCCCAAAACCTATAAGTGCGAAGTATAGAACTTCAACCAACTGTGGCAGCAATTCATGTCTATGGAAAATCTCACATCCATTTCCGGGGTTGACGGCATTGCGGGCATGACCGACCCGGTCATGCGCAACTTGCTGATTACCCAAAGCTACCATGAAATATCGGGGGTGATTTCGCAACGAATCGGCCCGTATGCCACTTGGTGTACCTTCGCCACCTGGGCCTCCAAACAGGCTGGTCAAACCATTCGGCAAGAAGACCTCGCCAACGGGTTGGGGCAATCCCTTCGGGCTTCGCCCGAGCTGGGTCAAGCGCTTTCCAACCTCATTGACGCTGCGATATTGAAAGGAGCCAAGTTGAACAAAGCCCGCATCACACAACTGGTCTGGGACACGCTGAACCCCAAGGCTGCCATGGCAAGGGCGAGCGCAGCCGTTGCCCGTGGCAACCAAAAGGTTTTTGCGGAGATTGCCTGGGAGTTTGCACGTTTTATGGAAAACTGCTTAGAAGATGGCGACTACGATGCCGATCACATCGCCCAATTTTGCGAAGCCCTGAAACCCGGCGACCCGCCCAATGGCCAGCGGTACTTGCGGCAAGCGTTCGCCCAGTATTACCAGGCATTTTTCGAAGCGGACAACAAGGCGAAGGCCGAACTCATCCTGCTCGCCAATATCGAAATCGGGTTCCATGAGCAAACCCGCCTGCAACCTGAAATCGCCGAAGCGCTCGAAGCCTCCGTGGAAGACCCAAAAGTTTTCAAGTCGAAGCTGCTGGACGTGCTTTTCCCATCCAGGCCGTGGGTAAAATATTTAGGCTCACTTTTCACCGCTTTGAGCAACCAGCCCACACCTTTGGATGTGGCCATCCAGCGTTTTGCGGAGGTGGCCCGCCACCACCTCCAGCTGTTCCTCACCAAACATTTGATGGAACTTGGCTTCCCGAATGGGCTGAGGTTACGGCTGGGCCACGATTTGAAAGCAGGATTTCCGGTTGCGCTGCAACATCTGGCCAACCAGGAAGTAATTGCTTTTTTGAAACAAGTTGACCCAACCCCCGACGACTTGCAGCAGACGGGAGCCATCGATTGGGCAGACTTGCCCGACCGGCTTCATTTTATTGCCGACTTGTTCCGTTGTTTTCAGGAATCGCAGGATTTGCTGACGCCGCCGTTTGAACCTGCCCAAGTCAATGACATCGTGGCAGGTAGGCTGCCCGTTGGCGAACTTTGATGGCAAACGACTTCACATCTGCCTCCCCCAGATGGTGAAATCATTGCTAAAATAAAGTGGAACCGATGACAAAAATCACCTTGCCAATCCTGCATTGTCGGTACACTTGCATCTATAAATGGCAATTTTTTGCCAATAAATACACCTTATCATTTCATTTAAAAAAACAGCAGCAAATGAAAAGCAGCCAAAAAAGAAGCGTTGCATGGGCCAATTGGCTCCCTGCATTTTTATTCGTGTCCGCACTGGTGGTTTTTGCCATTGGTTGTGCCGGCGAATCCAAAAAAGAAGCCATCGCCGAAGGCGAAGAATGGTTCAAGTCCTATTGCACGCCTTGCCACGGTGACTTGGGCGACGGCCAAAGCCAGATTGCGGCCATGATGGATACACCGCCCAAGAACCTCCGTCAGATTGCCAAGCGGCGCAACGGGGTATTCCCCGATGCGGAAATCTCCAAAATCATCGCTGGCGTCGAAAATGTCCCCGGCCACAGCACCACCGACATGCCCGCTTGGTGGGAGACGTTCAAAAAATCGGAAGGCATTACCGATGAAAAAGTCCTACAAGCAAAAATTGACCATATCACGGCTTATTTGAAGACGATACAGGAGTAAGGGTGGTTGATGCTTGACAAAATGTTTATCCGGCAGCTATGCTGCTGGATAAACATCATTTTTATAGGCGAAAACCTACGCCGCCCCCAAACGCCCTTCGCCCGAAGCGCCGCCTCCTTCCTGCCGGTAGGCGGGAAGCCGCGATGAGGAGCAAATTGTGTTCTATCAGTTCCCAATTGCAACGGTTTATTGTGAAATGGGGAAAGCCATGACGCTCCTGAAAAACGATGGGAACGTGCTGCCGTTAAAGGAAAAGATTGGCGTTTCACCGCTTGATAAAATTCACCCAAAGCGAAGCAAGCAGCGCAAGGACAAGCCCTGCGACGGCCAAGCTATCCACCAGCTGGGCGTTCCAGTCCATTCCAGTAATCAAGTCAAGCAAATATTTCAGGTAGGAATTGGGCAGGTTTGTTTTCCCCAATTTTTCTAGCACCTGCCAGTGCCAGTCGGTGAGTGGGCAATAGCCAAAGCCGTAAAAAATGCCCAGCGCCGTCCACGATGCCAAGGTGAGGCAAATGACGAACAGGTGGAACCGCCGGGTGCGTTTCCATATCCAGCCCGTGAGATTGAAAACAATCAGCAGCAGGTGAAAAATGAGGAAAAAGATGTTAAGGAATTGGTACATAACTGCAAACTGTCGAACTGCAAACTGCCTACTCCATCTCCCCCACCAGATGCACCAGCCCATCCACGATGAACTGTACACCGATGGCCACCACCAAAAAGCCCATGATGCGGGCAATGGCATTTAGGCCGCCGTGGCCGAGCAATTTGAACAGCAGCGGTGCAGCCCGCAAGGTGAGGTAAACCATGACCCCCATTGCCAGAATGGCCGCCAGGATCCAAACCCGCTCGCTCCAGTCGGGGTGCTGCTTGAACATGGTGATGAGATAGGAAATGGAACCCGGCCCAGACAACAACGGCATGGCCATGGGTGTGAAGGCAATTTCCGAACGGCTCTTGGAATCGGCAGCCACTGTGTCGTTGTAGCCCTGTTTCTTGGAAAAGTTGCCGCCCATGAGACTGAAACCCGTGCTGAGCAGCACCATGCCGCCCGCTATGCGCATGGAATGTATCGTTAAGCCAAAAAAGCTGAGGATATAAGTGCCCGCCAGAAAGAAGCCGAGCAAGATAAGCAGAAAATAAATACTCGAAAAAAGGGCGAGACGGTTGCGCTGCTTTGCCTCCATGCCACTCGTGAGCGAGATGTACACCGGCACAGCGCCTGGCGGGTCAACGATTGAAAAAAGGGAAAACAACGTGGCTAGAAAAAACTCCATGAGTCAAATTTTTGCAAAAATAGACAAGTTTTCAATGCCAATATTGCAAACGATTTTGACAAAAACGCTTATGTATCAAGTAATTCACTTAGTTTTGCCAACCATTATGGTCCCACCGCTGTAGAATACTCCCATCTCTATAAGGACATATTTTATAATCACCATGAATCAAACACTATACCTTACCCTCTGGCTGCCATTTTTTGCAGCTTCGCCAAATGGATACTGCATAGCATCCGACCCCCGTCCGTTCAACTCAAATCAACATACTATCTCCTTGACCGCCGAATCCACCGGATGGTCAGCCGAATTGTACTGGAATGCCACCTTCGACAAAAACCTAGTAGCCTTCACAGTGGAGCGCTCCTCCGATGGGCTTGATTACCAAGGCATCATCACCTACGACGACCACTTCGTAGCCGCTGGCGATACCGACGCCTACCGGGAGCAGGACAACGACCCTATGCCGGGTGAGAATTTTTACCGTATCCGCTTCACCCTCAGCGATGGCGAACTGGTCTTCAGCGAGCGCAAAATCCTCTACTTCAAGGAAGTGGCCGCCTTCGAGATTTTCCCTAACCCAACTGGCCGACAAGTCAATCTTTTGATGAAAAAATTCAGGGGAAAAGAAGTCGAGGTATTCATATTCGACGGCATCGGCGAGCAAGTTTACCGCCAGCACATCCCCGCCGTGGACGACGGCATACTCCGCATCGAACTCGACTCGATGAACCCCGGCATGTACGCCGTCAGCGTAGTACACAAGGGCAAGACCTTTACCCGCAGGCTCGTGATTACACAAGCGGAAAAGGATTGACGATTTACGACTGACGATTTACGATTGGGCCAGTTCGTTCTTGCTTTGCTTTGGATTCAATAATGAACATCACCACTGTATCGGCGATTGAAGATTTGGAAAACCAGCACCCCAATCATAAATCGTCAATCATACATCGTCGATCAAATCATCTTCATCCCCACCGCATCCCACTTCACCAGTTTCTTTTCAAAATAACTGATGTTGGCAGCCAAGGAAGGCGCTGCCGCACGGAAGCCAAAGACGGCGTCCTCCACGGGTTGTTTGCCGTTGCGGACGCAATCGAAGAAATTGCGGTGGTGGTCGAGGCGCTCGTCGTAGCCCTCGGGGGTGAGCCACTGTTGCTCTTTTGGTGCTTGGATTTGAGGCTTCAAAGGCGGATATTTTGCCTTGTACCAGCGTTCGTAGTCCTTCTGCTGTGCTTCGGTAAAAGTGTTGTAGGTGTCCCAGCCGCCGTAGCCAGGCTGCGGGTCAACCGGGTTGCGCTTCAACTTCACGTCCGACCAACCAACCTCCAGCACGCCCTCCGAACCAACGAGGCGGTTCATCCAGCCGCCCCCGTCGCCGCTGATGAGGTTCACCCGCATTTGCAGGTTGAAGGCGGGGTGCGTGGCCGTTTTCGGGTAGTCCATCAAGGCGATTTGGATATCGGGCACGTCACGTCCATCCTTCCAGTAGCGGAGGCCGCCCGTGGCGAAAATCAACTCCGGGCCTGGCGTGTCGAGCATGAAGTGGAGGCCGCTGAACAGGTGTACGAACAGGTCGCCACCGACGCCCGTGCCGTAGTCCTGGTAATTGCGCCAGCGAAAAAAACGCAGCGGGTCGTAGGCTCGTTTGGGCGCATCGCCGATGAAGCGGTCCCAGCCCACCGTTTTCTCTGAGGCATCGGTGGGGATGCTGTACTGCCAAGCGCCATTCGCTGACTGGCGGTCCACCCAAGCCTCGGCAGAAATCAATTCGCCAATGGCGCCTGACTGGTAAAGCTCCTTCGCCTTGGCCATCACCAAGGAACTGACCCGCTGGCTGCCCACCTGCAAAATCTTCCCGGTCTTGCGTTGGGCGTCAATCACGGCGCTGCCCTCGTTGATGTGCTGCACCATCGGCTTTTCGCAGTAAACGGCCTTGCCCGCATTGAGCGCAGCAATGCTGATATGGTCGTGCCAATGGTCGGACGTGCTGACAAAGACGGCGTCAATGTCCTTGCGGGAGAGTATCTCCTCGAAATTGCGGGTGGTGAAGATGTCCTTGCCATACACCTCCTTGGCGTGTTCGAGGTGGCCGTCGTAGAGGTCGCAAGCGGCGGCGACTTCCACGCCTGGCACTTTGATGGCGGTGCTCAGGTTCCCGAAGCCCATGATGCCCATGCCGATGCCTGCAATGCGAATCTTGTCGTTCGGGCCGAAGCGGTCGGTGGGTGCTTCCCAATGCAGGGTTTCCGGTTTGACGTTGGCGCTGTTGGCCACCTTCGGCAAAATGGCGGTGGCGACGGCCCCGGCTGCGAGGCGCTTGACGAAGTTGCGGCGGGTGTTTTTCATGATGATGAAATGGTTGTGACTGTTAAATTGGTGAATTGTTTTGGGGGCAAGCAAAGCTACAATTGGGATGGGGATGGGCGTCAATTTTGGGCGGGGAAATTTGGGGTGATGTCATTTGCCTGTTGACAGAAAGGACTTCTCAGGAAGTCGGAGAACAACACCCACAAGTTTTACAAAGACCTCTCGGCCTTCAAGAATACGCTGTCCGGTGACCTGGGGCGGAGAAACCCGCTACCTGTTTTGCACATGACCACCAATGCTGGGCTGTTATACTTTGAAGCGCCAGGTTTTGTCCATTTGAAATTGCTTTTGGCTTTTGGCTGTCGGCCAAAAGCAAATAGCCAAAAGCTAACGGCCAGAAGTATAAAAACCCTAAACTTCAATCCTCTACCTTCAAATCTTCCCAATCTGCTCTGCGAGCACGGTACACCACCACCGGCATCTCCCGCCACGTCGTGCGCTTCCATTCCGTCATGGCGTTGCGTTTGGCGACGGCCTGCGAGCGCAGGTTGTCAGGATGAATGAGCGAAATCAGCGTCTCGGCCATTTCGTTTTCGAAGCAAAAGTTGCGGCAGAAAATAGCGGCCTCGGTGGCATAGCCCTTGCCCCAATGCTCTCGAAAGAGGTGGTAACTGACCTCCCATTTCGGGATGCCGTCCACCCACTGGAACAGCAGGCCAGCCTGCCCGATGAACTCACCAGTTTCTATCAATTCCAAGGCGTGGAGGCCGCCCATTTCGTTTTCGTAGCGGCCAAATTGGCGGCGCAGCCAAGTGTCGGTGAAAGCGGAAACGTCGGTTTTGACGAACAGGAACTCGTTGGCAATCGGGTCGTCAAAAAAAACCATCAACTGGGGCTTGTCGGCAAGGTTAAGCTGCCTGAACCGAAGGCGGGCAGTGGTGAGGTTGTTTAACAGCATGGGATGTGTTTGAAACGGATGTTTGAAAATTTTTGCAAAAAACGAAAAACTCCCTTGTTTGGCCAGTTATTATCGTAAAAAGTGCTGAGTCTTTCTTTTTGTTGTTGCCTAATCAAGCCGAAATGCAGCCTTCGCTCGTATTTGAAACTCGTTCCTAGGGGTGTTAAGAAAAAAATCTAAGGGTATGATTTGCTATTAAATGGCGCACACGCGAGGAGGATTGGAACGCGGATGACGCTGATTAAGCGGATTGAAACGGATAAAATCCGCGCTTATCCGTCTAATCCGCGTCATCCGCGTTCCAATCCTCCTCGCGTGTTTTTTGTAAAGAAATTAAGTTTCAGGGTAATATCAGCCTAAAAATCAGGCAATAAAAATTTCTCGAAACACCCCTAACTCGTTCCTCGAAATTCTGAACTCCAAATTTCACTCCAGCGAATAAGCCACCACGCTCGCCCCGTTACCCGCCACCACCACAGGTTTCCCGTCGCCCAGCAAATCCACCACCGAAAACGCCGTCGTGCCAGCCAGTGGAAACTGCGGCAACAGTTTGCCCTGCCCGTCGAGCAAGCTGATTTGGCTTTTCGCTTCGAAAACCGTTCCCGTGAACGCTTTTCGCTTCTCCCATTCAACTGGAAAAACGGCGTCCTGCGGTTGCCCAAACTGGTAGCGGAACGCTTTTTTGAAGTTTTTCCCTTCGTAAAAATAAACGGTGAGGTCGCTTCCGCTCAATGCGATATAATCCTTGCGTTCGTCGCCGGTCACGTCGGCGAAGGCGAAGTGGACGCCTTGTTTTTTGCCAACCTCCAATGCCAGTTTGAAGTCTGTGCCCTCAAGGTTGGTCACCGTCACCCGCCCGTGGTCGTCGCAGGTCACAATGCGGTGGCTGTCCCCATCTGCCTGAAAATCAGGGCTTTGCATAAATTTTGAACCTAAATTTTTCTTCGGAAAACGGAACTCGCCGTTCTTTTGGAACACTTGCAAGACACCCGCCGTGTCGAGCAGCATCAAGAAATCCTTGCCTTTCGCCTGGAAGTGGACGAGCGGGTGGCGCACCTTCCCGATGCCCGTTTTCGGTCGCCAACCCTCCACCGGACTGCCTTTTTCGTCGAAACCGTAGGCGCTGCCGTTCTCGCAGGCGATGAAAAATTCGTACTCGTGGCTTTTGAAAAAATCCACCACCGTCACGCCGTTGGACGCTGGGGTCTGCAACTGGAGCGGGAACCCCGCCACGTCTTCGCCTGTGTGGTCAATGACGAAGATGCCGCTGGCCGTGCTGAAGGCAAACTGCGCCTCCTCGTCGTTGTTCAGGTCGAGTTGCCAGACTTTGGAGCGGATTGGCTCCTCCAGTTCCCGCCGCCAGAGGATGCGCCCGGACTTCGAAATCAGGTAAACCGTGCGGCTGGCGTCTTGCACAAAAATCTCCTGTTCTCCGGTTTGCGGGTTCACGAAAACCGTGGGAGGGGTGGTAGCCCGGTTGCCGAGCGGTGTTTTCCAGAGGATATTGGCCGGGGAGGTTCGTTCATCGGTGGACTTGGTGGGGGTGGCAAATTGCAGGTCGCAAACTTTGCCCTGACGGGTAAAAGTGGCGGTCAAGTGGCTGAAATTCAACGGATTGCGACCTATCTCGGCCAGCATTTTTTCATCAAAAAATTGCGAAGCCAAAGGCCAAGTCCGGTCGCTCTCGAAGTACAGCAAGCCGTTCGGAGCCGTTGGTAGGTGGTCGAGTGATTGTAGGAAATCCACGTTCTTGGCGCAGGTCTGTCCGGCGAGGTACTTGCCCAGCCAGCGCTCCAGACCCGTTTTTGAGTTGGCAAAAAGCACGTAATCGCCCAGTACCGTGCCGTAGGGGTCGTGCATTCCAGCGCCAAGTTTGAGCATTTTGTCGAGCGGCAGGCCAACGAAGCGACGGATTTTGAACATCTGAAAATCAGCGGTTTCAGGGCTTTCGAGGCGCTTCGCCAAGGCAGCCAACTTGGCCTCCGCCGCTTTGCTGTCCTTTGATTTTATCAAAAAAAACTGCTCGGCAGTTTCACTTTCCAGCGGTTCGCCGATGGCAACGGCTACCTCGTCGGAAGCCCACGGGGCGAGGTAGGTGCGCCAAAGGCCCGTCTCCGCCGCCGATGCGATGCGCCCGCAAGAGAGCCAGGTGAAGGCCGCCAGGTTGTCGGGCAGTGTGCCGAGCACCTGTTTGAACGGCCTCGGCTCGCCCTTGCCGTTGGCATTCATCAGCGGGTGGCCTTCGGCCATGCTGAAGCTGCCGCCCCACTTCTTGCTTTTTGTGTCAATGGGCAAATCGAAGCGCAGCCAGCGGGCGGCCATCACCAGTCCGTCGAGGTCGTGGAGGTGGGCAGGGTCGAGCAGCGGACTGAACTGCGGGCCTAGTTCGGCGAGGTTTAGCAGCACGGGGAGGCTGTTCTTGGTTGCGCCAGCGCCTTTTGCCACGCCCGAAAACCCGCTGTCACGGCAGAGCGAATTGGCTGGTCTTTCGAGCTGGCTTAGCGCGTTCTCCACGAGGTAGGCATGGCGGGCGAAGAGCAGCAGGTTGCGGAAGCGGGCCAGGGCATACGCTTCGTTGCCGACCTTCACGCTGTACACGTCGTTGTTTTTGAAGATGGATTTGCGCATGCGCCAAGCCGGGTCGTTGCCCAAAATGGCGTCGAGGTCGTTGCCCCGCATCCCATCGAAAATGAACATGGCATCCATGCCGCTGCTGCGGGTCGGTTGTAGCACGGCCAGTGTTTCGCCTTGTTTTTTTTGGTTGAAAATTTTGGAAAAATGCTTTTCAAAAGCGGTGAGGTCAGCCAAAAAAGAGGCTGGCACGGCCAGATTGGCGAGGCTTTTTTTCCCCTCCTCCGACTGCAATTGCTTGATATTTTCCGGACTGAGGCGAAATAACATCGCTGTGTGCCGGGGGATGGCCCCGTGCGGGTGTACGCCCAGCAGCGGCAGCCGCACGAACTGGCCGAGGATGGCCACTGCTCCCAAAACGGCCAGGGTGAGGAGGAGGGGCTTCTTGATTTTTTTCATGTTGTCGCTTGTGGTCGCCCAATTTATTGGGCTGACCGTTTGTGTAATATCGGTCAGCCCAATAAATTGGGCGACCACAAGGCCGGCGTTAGGCTTTTTGATAGTCTTTTAAATAGGTGAACGGATGGGTTTCCCAATTTTCGACCAACCCTGCCTTTTCGGGGTTTTTCAAAATATAGTCTATTATCCGCTCAAACTCCTTGTGATTTCGAACATAATGGTCGTAGCTTTCCTTTTGCCAAAACTTTCCAGACCTATTCAAAAACCGATTGGCATAAACCGCCGTCGGGCCTTTAATTTTCTTCATAATATTTTCAAGGGGCTCAAAATTTAGGTTTCCCCAAGCTCTCAAATTAAAACTTGGGGGAATTTGAAGGCTGGTATCAATGAGCAAATGGACATGATTCGGCAGTATCGTGTAGGCAACTACGTCATAGAGTTTGCCATCGTGTCGGTGGATTTCGTCAGCGACTATCTGTGCGACCACGTTAGTTTTCAGATGCGTTGGCCCAGCAACTACTTTATCCAAAAGTTCATCATATTGGGCAAAAAACCTTTTACTTTCTTCATAAATCAATGTTAAGTAGTCAGGTTGATTTATTCGACACTTTCGGTTAGTTCCGGTCTTCGAGCGGCGGGGTTTTGAACCCCGCATTTCCGCAACCAAAATGCGGGGTTCAAAACCCCGCCGCTCGAAGACCGGAGCCAGAAGTCAGGTTCGTAAAGTGTCGAATAATTCATCCTGACTACTTACGTTCTGCGACCCGAGTCTTTCTATTTCCATTATTTTGTATTCGTGTGCCTCCTTGATTTCCAAAAGTTTAACTGTTGGAATCGAATCCTTCAATCTGAAAGTGACAAAAAAGGCCGCACCAACAGGTTGGATATGAGGAAGAATTCGTCTGTACTGTGTTCGTGCTTTTTGAATTTCCATAGTATGCCTTTGTGGTCGCCCAATTTATTAGGCTGACCGATAGGTGAGAAACGGTCAGCCCAATAAATTGGGCGACCACAAAACCGAGGCAATATTAAGGAATGATAGAAACATTTACCTTTGGCCGGAAGAATGAGGGTTTGAGGATTTGAGCGTTTGAGGGTTTGAGACCCCAACCATGTGACCCACTCAAATCCTCAACCTCACAAACACTCAAATCCTCCTCACCATGTCCGTAACTAAAGAAGTCAAGCGCATCACCGTCCACGTACTGCAGGCCATGAAGCTGCGTGGCGAAAAAATAACCATGCTCACCGGCTACGACTACTCCATGGCCCGTATCCTCGATGAGGGTGGAGTGGACGTCATCCTCGTCGGCGACTCGGCCTCGAACGTGATGGCCGGGCACGAGACCACGCTGCCCATCACCCTCGACCAAATGATCTACCACGCCGCCTCGGTGGTGCGGGGGGTGAAAAAGGCGCTCGTGGTGGTGGACCTGCCGTTCGGCTATTACCAGGGCAGCTCACGGGTAGCGCTGGAGAGTGCCATCCGAATCATGAAGGAGTCGGGTGCCCACGCCGTGAAAATGGAGGGCGGTGCCGAGATTGCCGAATCCGTGAAGCGCATTCTGTCAGCGGGCATCCCGGTGATGGGGCATTTGGGGCTTACGCCACAGAGCATCTACAAGTTCGGCACCTACCAGGTGCGGGCAAAGGAGGAATTGGAGGCCGCCAAACTGAAGGAGGACGCCAAGGTGCTGGAAGAAGTCGGCTGCTTCGCCGTTGTTTTGGAAAAAATACCTGCTGCGCTGACGAAGGAGGTGAGCGAGAGCCTCCACATCCCGACCATTGGCATCGGGGCGGGCATGCACGCCGATGGGCAGGTACTGGTGACGCACGACATGCTGGGCATCACACATGAGTTCCAGCCACGGTTCCTGCGACGGTACATGGAACTTTTTGAGGGGATAAAAGGGGCGGTGGAGGCGTACTGCGCCGACGTGAAGGGGAAGGATTTCCCGAATGAACATGAGCAATATTGAGACAAACTCTGTGTCCCTCCGTGCCTATGTGCCTCCGTGTTGAAATAAACACGGAGGCACATAGGCACGGAGGGACACAGAGCAGTTTACGTTTTTAAAAAAATTAAATGCCCAACTTCAAACATCTCGCAGCACTGGCAGCAACACTTTTCACCTTTTGCGCCAGCGCCCAAACTACCTATCTCCACTGCGGAAAACTGATTGATTGCGTCGGAAACAGCGCTCAGTCCGAAATGACCATCGTGGTGGAGGGCAACCGCATCGCAGAGGTTCAGAAGGGCTACACCACGGCTCCGACGGGCAGTACAACCATTGATTTGCGGAACAAAACCGTGATGCCTGGCCTGATGGACATGCACGTGCACCTCGAAGGCGAGAGCAACCCAAAGAGCTATGAGGAAAAGTTTCGGCTGAACCCCTCCGACGTGGCCTACCAGGCGGAGGTTTTTGGCAAAAAAACGCTGATGGCTGGCTTCACAACGGTGCGTGACCTCGGCGGTAGCGGCGTGAACGTTTCGCTGCGCAATGCCATCAATGCGGGCCTGGTGGACGGTCCCCGCATTTTTACCTGTGAAAAATCACTGGCCACCACGGGCGGCCACGCCGACCCGACCAACGGCGTGAGGAAGGACATGATGGGCGACCCTGGCCCCGCCGAGGGTGTCATCAACAGTGCGGACGAGGCTTGGGAGGCCGTGCGCCACCGCTACAAGAACGGGGCCGACCTCATCAAAATCACCGCCACGGGCGGTGTGCTCAGCATGGCAGCCAACGGCCTGAACCCGCAGTTCCGAACCGAGGAAATCGAGGCGGTAGTGGCTGCTGCCAAGGACTACGGCATGACGGTGGCCGCCCATTGCCACGGTGCGGATGGTATGCTGCGGGCGGTGCAAGCGGGCGTGACGAGCATCGAGCACGGCACTTTCATGACGGACGAAATCATGGACTTGATGAAGAAAAAAGGCACCTACTACGTGCCGACCATCAGCGCCGGACGGTTCGTGGCGGAGAAGGCGAAACAGGACGGCTACTTCCCTGCGATGGTGGCGGCGAAGGCGGCCATCGTGGGGCCACAGATTCAGGCGACGTTTGCGAAAGCGTACAAAACTGGCGTGAAAATCGCCTTCGGCACCGACGCCGGGGTGAGCCAGCACGGGCAGAACGCCTGGGAGTTCGTCTTCATGAACGAAGGTGGGATGCCACCGATGGAAGCCCTCAAGGCTGCAACCGTGACTGCTGCTTCCCTGATTGGAAAGAGCGCCGACCTCGGCACCATCGAAAAGGGCAAAATCGCAGATATCGTGGCCGTGGACGGCAACCCGCTGGCGGACATGAAGGCGATGCTGAAGATGAAATTTGTAATGAAAGAAGGGAAGGTGTTTAAAAATGATGAATGATGAATGATGAATGATGGAATGATGAATTCACTCGAACCGGCTAACCCCCTCAAATCCCCAAACTCTTAAACTCTCATTTAAACATGGAGAATCAACAACTCGAACCCACCCCAAAGCGACCACTTCGCAAAATCGTTCTCATCCTTGTCCTGCTGGCAATTGGGGTGGGCGGTTATTTTGCTTGGAGCATTTTTTACAAGCCCAACGTGCCAGCCACATTGGCAAAAAAACACCTGCTGATACCCACGGACGCCACGCTCGACCAAGTGGTGGACTCGCTAAAGGCTGGCAACTTAATCCTCAACGAAAACTCCTTTCGCACGATGGCTGGGCGAATGAACTACAAGGGCCGGGCTGGCCGCTACGAAATCACGCCGGGCATGAGCAGCTACTACCTCGTGAAGCATTTGCGCAGCGGAAAACAAGCTCCCACGAAAGTGGTGCTGGTGAACGAGCGCCTGCCGGAACACATCGCCGCCAAGGTGGCCAAGAGCATCGAACCGGACTCAGTGGCGCTAGTCACGTTGCTGAACGACACGACCTACCTGGACAGCATTGGCTTCACGCCGCAGACCCTGCTGTCGTTGTTCATACCCAATACTTACGAAGTGTTTTGGAACTTGACGCCCCGCAAGTTCGTGGAGCGGATGAAAAAGGAGCACGACCGTTTTTGGGCCGCCAATGACCGGGAAGCCAAGGCACGTGCGCTCGGCCTCAGCCGGGAGGAAGTGTACACCGTGGCCAGCATCGTGGAGCGGGAAACCAACGACGAGGCCGAGAAGCCCCGCATGGCCGGGGTCTACCTCAACCGGGTGGAGCAGGGTTGGCCGCTGCAAGCCGACCCAACGCTCGTGTTCGCCAGCCGTGACTGGGAGGCACGTGACCTTGCCAAATATAAAGACCTTGACTCGCCGTACAATACCTACAAGTACCCCGGTCTGCCCCCAGGCCCCATCAGCATGGCCAGCATCCCCAGCCTTGATGCGGTGCTGAACCGGGAGAAGCACAATTATATGTTCTTCGTGGCGATGGGCGATGGCTCCGGCAGGCACATGTTTGCCGAAAGCTACGATGCGCACAAGGTGAATATTGAGATTTACAAAAGGAACTTGATTGGGCGGGGGCTGGGACTTTGAGGATTTGCGATTGACGATTTTGGATTGACGACTGACGCAGCTACAGTCGTCAGTCGTCAATCCCCAATCGTCAATCCACCACTTCGTACAAGACCAGTGGCGTTGCCTTGTTTTTCAGGCTCACCTTCCCGACCATCTTGCAGTTGAATGATTCTTTTACTTTGTCAAAAGCAGCTTGTGCGATGATGATTTGGCCTTCCTTGGCGGCAGATTGAAGGCGCTGTGCCGTGTTCACCGCATCGCCAATGACCGTAAAATCAAGTCGGCGGAGGCTGGCGGAACCGATGTTGCCAGAAATCATTTCCCCACTGTTGACGCCGATGGACACATTCGGCTTAAAAGAAACATGCTCATTGACGGCGGGCAGGCTGGCTATTTTTTCCCGCACGGCAAGGCACGCGTCAATGGCCCGGTCCAGATGGAAATTGCCACGAAAAACCGCCATGATGGCATCCCCTATGAACTTGTCAACATGCCCGCCCTGTGCAACTATTTCGGACACCATGATTTCAAAATAGTTGTTCAGCAGTTTGACCACCGTGTCCGCCGGTTCGTTTTCGCTGATGGAGGTAAAGCTGCAGATGTCCATAAAAACCACGGTAGCCTCGATGTTCTCGTTTAGCGTCAATGCGTTTTCAAATTCCCGGCTGCCCATGAAATTGAGCACGTTTTCATCCACGTACATCTTCAGGATGTTGTTTTCCTTGAGTGCTTTCAGCGTTTGCTGAATCTGTGCAACGTGGTGGATGGTCCGCTTCACCGTCACGGCAAAGTCTTCAAAATTGATGGGCTTGGTGAGGAAGTCGAAGGCGCCACGGTTCATGGCAGCGCGGATATTGGCCATGTCGCCGTAGGCGGAAACGATCACCGACTTGATGAGCGGGCTGGTTTCGTTCAATCGGTGGAGCAAGGTCAGGCCGTCCATTTCCGGCATGTTGATGTCGGTGATGACGATGTCCACATCGGGATGCTGCTGCAATTTTTCAAGTGCATCCCTGCCGTTTACGGCGAAGACAAATTCGTATTCCTTCTCCCGAATTTTCTGTCGAAATTTCTGTTTGATGAGCACTTCCAGGTCGGGCTCATCGTCGGCTACCAATATTTTTGCCATCAGTAAAATATAGCGGCGTTTTGATATTGGGGTATTGGGATATTGAGTTATTGAAATTCGAGGTCAGGCAAATATCTCAATATCCCAATTTCTCAATATCAAACACCAGTGGTTTTTAATTTTTCTTTTAGCGCAATGAAATCAATGGGTTTGGTCAGGAAATCGTCGGCGCCCAGTTCCGTGGCTGCCTTCATGTTTTCGGCATTGCCGTAAGCGGTAATCATCATGACCACGGGCGGGGGCGTCCGGTACATCTGTTTTATTTTGCCCAACAGCGCCAGCCCGCTCATGCCTGGCATGTTGATGTCGGACAAAATCAGGATGGCCTGATGCTTCATCTGTTCGAGGCAAACCAGCGCTTCCTCGCCGGAATAGGCGAACACAAATTCCATTTCCCCGCTCCTGATTTCCTTTCTGAACCGTTGCTCAAAAAGCGCTCGGATGTCTGGCTCGTCGTCAACTACTAAGATTTTCATTTTGTGGTTTTGATGTAAAATTTGGTAGTGGGTCAAAAAGGCTGATGGGGTTGCCAGATTTCCGAAGTCTTTGAGACTTAGGAAATCTCTCGTCCACCCTTTTGCACACTACCTAAAATTTAAGTTGCTCCCTAATTCGATATGGGCAAATAAACGATAAATTCTGTTCCTTCCCCTTCCTTCGTTTTCACTTTCAACTCTCCGTTATGGCCTTTGGTTACAATGTCGTAGGCCAACGAAAGCCCCAAGCCTGTACCTCGTCCGGTGGGTTTGGTAGTAAAAAAGGGTTGGAAAATCTTTTCCAATACGCTGCTGGGAATGCCATTTCCATTGTCCTTCACACTAAACAGCAATTTGTCGCCCATCCTTTTGGTGCGCACAGCAACGGTTGGCTCATAATCCTGCCCACTCGCCAGTGTCTGTTTCTTCTTTTCGGCCACTTCGTAAAATGCATTGGTGATGAGGTTGAGCATCACCCTGCCAATATCCTGCGGAATGACCAGCACGTTCCCTATCGTTTCATCAAAATCGGTTTTCATGGTAGCGTTGAAGTCTTTTTCTTTCGCCCTCAAGCCGTGATAGCTCAACCGCAAATACTCGTCGGCGAGTGCGTTGAGGTCGGTAGGTTCCTTCTTGCCGCTGCTGGTACGAGCGTGTTGGAGCATCCCGGTCACGATGCTGGCGGCACGCTTGCCGTGATGGTTGATTTTCGCTTGGTTTTGGCTGAGGTCGTTCATTAAGTCATGGACCAAGGTTTTGTCCAAATCCGGCTTTTCGATTTCCTCTTTTAGTTCCTGCACCAGTTCGAGGCTGAGTTCCGAGAAGTTGGTGACAAAGTTCAGCGGGTTCTGAATCTCATGGGCGATGCCAGCGGTGAGTTCGCCGAGGGAGGCGAGTTTTTCGGACTGGATGAGTTGGGCTTGGGTGGCTTTGAGTTCGGAGAGGGCATTCTCGAGTTCCTCTTTTTGCTGGGTCAGTTGGTTCGTTCGCTCGGTCACCAGATGCTCCAATTCTGCTTTGCGGGCTTCTGCGATTTCAGTTTCTTCCTGCATTTTCAGCCGCAACTTGCGCTCCTTTTTGATGCGCACGATGGCATAAATGCCAAAGCCGATGAGCCACAGAATTGCAAACCCTGATGCGGTGTCAAAATACGCATTGTTTTCTTGCGTAAAAGCAGGGGTAAGCAACTTGAAAGCATGAGTTATCAAATAAACAATACCGATTGGTACTATCGCAAGGGAAAGCAGGCGGGCAGGGCGGTAATCCCTCATCAGATAGACCTTGTCACTGGAAGTGCTTTTTGCAGTATCGAAGAGTTCGGGGCGGTAATCCCTAAGCAGGTAAACCGTGATGAAAAAAATGAGGTAAATCAACTTGGAGTACCAATCGCCGATAAACTTAAGCGCCGGAATAAGGGAAAGGGCAAAAAACACAATCGAACCCATCCAGACCTTGGACAAGACCTTGTCCCAAATCGGAAGTTGTTTGGCGGTATCCAAGGACTTGCGCAGGGCGCTAATCCCATAGATGGCAACTGCGATAAGTGGTATCAATTCCATGCAATCACTTTTTTTGGTTGGCCTTTCATCATGCGTTTAGCGTTGATTTGGTTGGCAAGGTAATAATAAATGACGTCCGTTCCCCTTCTTTAGGAATCACTTCTGGCGGCCCCCAATGCCCATTTGCCACAATGTCGTAAGCCAGCGAAAGCCCCGATAGCAATTGGGGCATATTCGTCAGTTTGGTGGTGTAAAAAGGGTGAAAGTTCTTCGCTTTCACCGCCTTTGAAGATGCCCCCGAAGTATCGGGGCAGGTTGTGCCGTTGTCTCGGATGCAAAATTCAGGCATGACTGTTTTGTATTTCATTATTCCTTCAAACCTTTTATCACCACATTGCCGGTTCCCTTTGGGTCACAAGGATAGGTAAATTCTTTTTGCCAGGCATTCGGGTCGTTAATCGTCGCATAAAATTCATCAAGGTATTTGACAGTAGATTCAATATATTCAGCATCGAGTATCTTGCAGTCCGTATAAACCCGATAGATGTCAGGTTTTAATTGGTTATATTGCGCAATTACAGGTTCAAATTTTTGCAAATCTTGTGGGCAATACCCCCTGTACCGGCGCTGCCGCACCGACTTCATTTTCAGTTCTGCCGCAGGCAGCGCATACGGTGCGGACACGATGCCGGCATGGTCAAAATCATAAGGGACAGCAGTGGGAACCGACATAGAATCCTGTTCCAATAGTTTGATATTTTGCAGGTATTGTATGGACCAGTCCGTGTTGCCAATTAAATACTCAAACACTGCCATGCTCAAAAAAGCATCCTTTTGTACCTGATAGGGTTTCAGCTTTCGCTCCACGGCAATCAGCCCATTTCTTTTCGCCATTTGCTTTTCTTCTTCCAGCAATATCCCATAAAAAGGTGGAGCGGAGCTTTTATTTTTTTTATCTGCCATCGTCACTTTTACCAACCGAGCCTTAAAACTTTGTGGCGTGACAAGGTTGTATATCTTATATGCCAGCCATTCCCTGACGACGTATTTTTCATCCCTGCAAGGCATCACCAATTTCATTTTCTTCTGCTCCTTGAACACCGTGCCAAGGTGTTCCCCTGTTTTCGGAAAATAAATCATCAAGGGCAGGTATTCGCAGTTGCCGTGCAGCCTCCTAAAGTTCCCCCTCGTCCTGACTGCCACCGGGATGGCAACTTTGGCGCTGTCATCGTTGGTATAGTAAAGCACCATCGGATAATTTTTGGGGTCATTTGATTGGTCTTTTGATAGTTGGCGCATATCCCTACTCAGGGTGATGTGCAAAACATCTTCCGAATCGAACAAACCTTTTTCGGCGGACGGAGCCGCCAACATCGCTGCGGAAGGCTCTGCCTGTGCGTTTGATTCAACATTGAATGCAAATAGTAGGCAACCAAATGCGAGGCTGCGAAACGAGGTTGATTTGATGAATGATTTCATGTTGGCTTAATTTATACTTTCGAGCGCTAGGTTTTGGCTTTTGGCCGTTAGCTTTTGGCTTTTGGCCAAAATGAGGTCTCATAAAGTTCGTTGACAAGTTTCCTACCTAAACCCCA
>CAZDSU010000091.1:0-24773 GCA_964508135.1 uncultured Saprospiraceae bacterium | reverse complement strand
CTATCCTGGGTTGATTATGTAGGAACAGACAAAACCTAACGCTCAAAAGTATAACAAGAAGCGACTTACAATTCTTGAAACGCATCGCTTAGTTCTCCAACTTTTCTATATTTTTGCGGCAAATTACCAGCCCCTGTTAAAATTTTGTTTTGTTAACCCGGCGTTGTTTTCTACCAAATTTCATCCAGTCCTAACCTTTAAATAAGCTGAACAACCAATTATTTTAGCATGATTGAATCTCCAATTTCAGACATTATCGGGACAAAAAATGGCGCATCTGTTGAAGAAAGGTACAAAACGGAAGTGCTTCGTGATTTTTGGATTTGCTGTGTCAGCAGGGAAGCCAGCATTTTAGGTCGGAAAGAAGTCCTGGGCGGCAAGGCTAAATTTGGCATCATGGGCGATGGCAAGGAAGTGCCTCAGGTGGCGATGGCGAGGGCATTCAAAAAAGGTGATTGGCGTTCGGGTTACTACCGCGATCAAACTTTGATGTTTGCACTTGGCTTATCAACGGTCGAGGATTTTTTCGCTCAACTTTATGCTGACACCGAAAACGACCCCTGGTCAGGAGGAAGGCAGATGAACAGCCACTTCGCCTCTCCATTGATTGATGAAAACGGCGAATGGCTGGACCACCGTTCCCAGCACAATATTTCATCCGACATTTCTAGTACTGGTGGGCAAATGGCTCGGGCAGTTGGCTTGGGGCTTGCCTCCAAGAAATACCGGCAAAGCCTACAGCTAGCACACTCAACCCGGTTTTCTGAAAATGGCAACGAACTCTGCTTTTGCACCATTGGTGACGCATCCACCTCTGAAGGCGTTTTCTGGGAAGCAATAAATGCAACTGGCGTCCAGAAACTCCCTTTGTTGGTCTCGATTTGGGACGACGGCTACGGCATCTCAGTGCCTCGTGAGTACCAAACCACCAAAGGCAATATTTCTAGTGTACTTGAAGGCTTTAGGTTAAACGAAAAGGAACAGGGTTTTGAAATTTATGTGGAGAAATGCTGGAACTACCCCGCGCTTTGCGAACTCTACGAAATGGCAGCAGAGAAAATACGGTCCAGCCATATTCCTGCCATTGTTCATGTCGAGGATTGTACCCAACAACTTGGCCACTCAACTTCCGGCTCGCATGAGCGCTACAAGTCACCCGAACGCCTGACTTGGGAACGAGAGTACGACTGCAACAAGGTTATGGCTCGATGGATTGTGGATGCTGGCTTGGCAACGGTTACTGAAGTTGATGAGCTGGAGAAAAAAGCCACCGTTTACGTAAAGGAATGTAGAGACCGTGCGTGGAGGGCATACAATGATCCAATCAAATTGCAAAAAGAAGCGCTGGTTGGCATTTACGCACAAATTTTAAGCGAAGACCCAACGAACGAGCACATCCATTCCCTGCAAAAGGAAATTGGGAGTCTAATGAATCCGCATTATTCTGAACTCGTGAAAAACGGACGCCAACTCCTTTTTCAGTTAAAAAAACGAACAGGCACAGGTGCACAAGCCCTCGAAGCTTGGCTCGACAAGGCGAGGAACATTGCCCACAAACGTTACCACTCCCATCTGTACAGTTCCAGCAAATACGCTGCACTAAACGTTCCAGTAATTCCGCCCACATACTCCGAAAACTCACCAATCAAGAATGGATTTGAGGTGCTAAACCATTTTTTCGATTTGGCATTGGAGAAGCACCAAGAATTGTTCGCCTTCGGCGAAGATGTTGGCAAAATAGGCGGTGTCAACCAAGGATTCATGGGAATGCAGGACAAGTACGGTGAAACCCGTGTTTTTGACACCGGCATCCGGGAGTGGACCATCATGGGTCAAGCTATTGGCATGGCGATGCGTGGCCTCCGCCCAATCGCAGAAATTCAGTACCTCGACTACCTTATTTATGGCCTTGCGCCGTTGTCCGACGACCTGGCTACACTTCGTTATCGAAGTAACGGAATGCAACAAGCTCCCGCTATCATCCGAACGAGGGGGCATAGATTGGAAGGAATTTGGCACTCAGGCTCCCCTATCGGCATGATAATCAACTCATTGCGTGGCATGTACGTCCTCACGCCCCGCAATTTTGTGCAGGCAGCGGGCATGTACAACACGATGCTCCACTCCGACGACCCTGCCCTGATAATCGAATGCCTGAACGGCTATCGTTTGAAGGAAAAAATGCCCGACAATATTGGAGAGTACACCGTGCCGCTCGGTGTTCCAGAAGTGATGAGTACCGGAACCGACGTCACCTTAGTTACTTATGGATCAAATATCAGGATAGCCTTGGAGGGCATGAAATTGCTTGAGCCGACCGGCATCTCTGTCGAACTGATTGATGTCCAAACCTTGCTCCCCTTCGACTTGGAACACATCATCGTTGAATCCTTGAAAAAGACCAACCGAATAGTTTTCATGGATGAAGATTTGCCCGGTGGCGCTACTGGATTCATGATGCGGGAAGTGTTAGAAGTTCAAGGCGGCTACCGTCTCCTCGACAGCCAACCTGTAACATTAACATCAAAAGCACACCGACCGCCATACGGTTCCGACGGTGATTATTTTTCAAAGCCCAGCCCAGAAGATGTTTACGAGACCATCTTCAAGCTGATGGATGAAACAGAACCAGGCAGATTTTGAGAAATTCAATTCATCAGAAACTTTCGTTCCAGCCTCTAACCAGACCGCTCTAAACTTCTTTTGGAGGTGATAGAACTATCAATGTACTTCTCTGTTTTCTTCGAGAAAAAGCTGAAACAAGTTTTCAGAATTATCAGTTGAAGTATGCCAGACAACGGTTTTGGGTGCCGATGTGAAGCCAAATGCTTAACAATACTTGATGCCCTTCCCTTGAAAAATCAGCCAACCCATTTTTCTGGTGAATAAAAAAAAGCCACTTTCCAAACCGGGATTCGATTTTAACATCTTCCACCATGTGGGGGATTTGCCTAAGGATTGGGTTGTTGCCGCACCAGATGACAATACGTTCCTCCACATCCCTTACCTCAGCGCCCTGGAAGATGCCCCCCCAAATGGGATGAAGTTTTCCTACCTGATTTTTTATCAAAACCACCAACCAATCGGCGTTGCTTATTGCCAAGTGACCCCATTCAGTGTTGGTGAAAGCATTCAATCTTCGGATGAAAAGGACAGGTACCCCTGCTTGGTGCGGGCCTTTGGCAGGATAGTTAGGAACCTAGTGGCCGGCAAAAACCGGAACCTGCTCGTTTGTGGAAACCTGCTGCTCACCGGAGAGCACGGCTTTCATTTTCCAGCCTCCATTGATAAATCCACGGCTTTTGACTTGCTGGAAGAAGCGCTTATTCTAACCCAGGCCGAACTGGAATCTAAAGATATCAATATTGACGGAATTTTTATCAAGGACATCGCTGAAGAACACAGGGCACCAATGAAAGTGCTAGTGGATCGCAATTTCAAAGAATTCACTTTTCACCCTAACATGGTGCTCCAATTGCGAGAAAAATGGCTAACTTTTGAGGATTACATGGACGATATTTCCTCAAAATACAAGGTGCGGGCACGCAAGGCGTTCAAATGTTTGGATGGAATAGAAAAAAGGGAACTCACTGACAATCAGATATTTAGCTTGCAGGACAGGTTTTACGAACTTTATAAATCCGTAGTAGACAACCAAGACTTCAACATGGTGTCGCTTAGTGAAAAATACCTGCCCAACTTAAAGCGGCAACTCGGAGATAATTTCAAAGTTTATGGTTACTTTTTGAACGACGAGTTGATTGGTTATTTCACCACTATTACAAACTATAACGAACTGGAGGCGCATTTTCTGGGCTTTGAAGCTGGGCTGAACCGAGAATACCATCTCTACCACAACATGTTGTTCGATATTCTGAAATTGGGAATCGAAAACAGGATGAAAAAGGTTGTTTACGCTCGAACCGCCATGGAAATCAAGAGTACTTTAGGCGCTGAGGCACATGAAATGCTCTGCTACATCCGGGCGAACAACAGGCTGACCAACAAGATTTTGCCCCCAATCGTAGAATACCTGAAACCCGCTTCCGATTGGGTCGCCCGCAATCCATTCAAAGGTTAGTCCCCCCCGCCAAATCTCTACTTCGCCACCAACATTACCTTGTTTTTCTTGCCATTTTCAAGCATGATGTATTTGCCGTGCAACAGGGATTCGTGATTTATGACTGCCTCCAAATTTGTGATTTTTTCCTTGTTGACCGACACTGCCTGCCCCTGAATTGCCCGTTTTACCTCCGCTTTGGATGGCAACATGTTTGTCACTTCCGACATCAACTCCACGATTCCTACGCCATTTGCAAGCACAGATTTTGCAACGACAAAACATGGTATTTCACCCGCAACGGTTTCAAGGTCCTTCTCTCCCAGTTCAAAAAGCGTTTCCTTGCCTGCCCGGCTGTTGAACAACAATTCGGAGACATTCAGTACTGCTTTAAAAACAGGTTCGGAGTGAATCCGCACAGTAAGTTCTTCTGCTAAAATTCGCTTCAAAGCTGCGGGGTTATTGGCATGCTCGGCTTCCAAAGCCTCTACCTCTTCCCTTGTTTTTAAGGTAAAATAGCGCACTAGCTTGGGCAAATCCTTGTCGTCGGCATTTATCCAAAACTGGTAAAATTTGTACGGCGAAGTGTAGTTGGGGTCAAGCCAAATATTACCCTCCTCAGATTTTCCAAATTTCTTCCCGTCAGATTTTGTGAGCAACGGCGTGGTGATGGCATGTGCCTTTTCCGAAAGATTTCTTCGGATGAATTCGGTACCGGAGGTGATATTCCCCCATTGGTCGCTGCCTCCCATCTGAACGGTGCAACCGTGTTCTTTGAAAAGGCACTGAAAATCGTAGGCTTGGAGCAATTGGTAGCTGAATTCCGTAAAAGAAATGCCAGTTTCGAGCCGACTCTGGACGCTTTCTTTTGATAGCATGTAGTTGACGGTCAGCGTTTTGCCAACATCTCGAAGGAAATCCAGCACGTTCATGTTCTTGTAAAAATCGAGGTTGTTGCAAAGAATCGCTTGGTTGCCGTTGTCGCCAAATTCGAGCAGTCGCATCATGTGGGCTTGCTGGCGGGCGAGGTTGCCGTCCAGTTCTTCCAGAGACTTCAGCTCTCGTTCCTTGTCCTTTCCAGAAGGGTCGCCTACCCTACCCGTTGCGCCCCCCATGAGCACGATGGGCCGATGCCCTGCCCGCTGGAACAGTGTCAAAATCATGATTTGAACGTAGTTGCCAATACCCAATGCCGGCGCTGTTGGGTCAAAGCCGATGTACCCAGTTCTCATGCCTGAGTTGAGGTGCTCCTCGGCGGAATCAGTGGCCTGATGGAACATGTTGCGCCAGCGCAATTCTTCAATAAAATTCATGTTGAAATGTTGAATGACTCTGAGTTTTGAATTTGAGGGGGCAAAAATAGCCAAGTAACACTAAGATTTGTCATGCTAAAAAATAAAGCATGGACGAGGCTTCGGCTAAAAAATGGACGACAATCGTCAATTCAAATATCTTTGCCCACATGAACCTACCTTATTTCATTGCCAAAAGGGTTTCCTTGAACAATCGTCATTCGTTCACGGGGCTGATTGTCCGCATCGCAATAGTAGCTGTGGCATTGAGCTTGGCAGTAATGATTGTTTCTACCGCGGTAATTTCTGGGTTCAAACATCAGATTGGCGAAAAGATTTTTGGGTTTTGGGGGCATATCCACATCACGAATACCCAAATCAACCGAACCACTGGAGAATCGGTTCCCGTCAACATTGACCAAACATTTTACCCCAGTCTCGATACGCTCGGCTCGATCACCTACACCGAAAATCCGGTCATCTTCGGCATGGAAATGCCCTGGCAAGTAGAAAGGAAAACGAAGGGAGGCATCCGGCACATTCAAGTTTTTGCCTTAAAACCGGGCATCATCAAAACGAAGAAGGAAATTGAAGGCATTATTTTGAAGGGCATCGGAAAAGATTTTGACTGGACGTTTTTCGATAAATTCCTCATCGAAGGCAATCGGCTTGAACTACCAGACAGTGCAGGGAGTGGCATCGTTTTGTCAAAACAAACTGCCACCCGTTTGGAGCTTGGCGTGGGTGATAAATTCATATTTTACTATGTTCGGGAAGGCGAGGCATTGGCAAAAAGGTTCATTGTTACGGGCATTTACAAGACAGGATTAGAGGAATACGACCGAAAATTTGCCATGGTTGACATCCGCAATGTGCAAGAACTGCTCAATTGGGAACCCAACATGGTAGGTGGCTTCGAGGTTTCTGTGGACAATTTGCAGGACATGGAAGTGTTCTCCGATTACATCTACATGGAAGAATTGCCCGGCGAACTTTACTGTGAAAGCATCCGAAAAAAATACCCTGCCATTTTTGATTGGCTGGCATTGCAGGACATCAACGAAGTGGTGATACTGACACTAATGCTGGTCGTGGGCCTCATCAACATGGTCACAGCGTTGATGATACTCATTCTAGAGCGTACCAACATGATTGGAGTTTTGAAATCGCTCGGACAAACTGATTGGAGCATCAGGAAGGTGTTCTTGTACAATGCCACCTATATTATATTGTTAGGGTTGTTTTTTGGCAATCTGTTTGGCATTGGTTTTTGTTATTTGCAAGAAAAATACGGATTCATTCGGCTTTCGGAAGAAAACTACTACCTGTCCGAGGCGCCCATCGAGTTGAATTTGTTCAGTGTCTTGAGCTTAAATGTGCTGGCATTGATTGTCATCCTCCTATTTTTAATTTTCCCCTCCTGGCTGGTCACCCGCATCAGCCCCGTCAAGGCAATTCGCTTCAAGTAAGAACAGCGCTACTTACCTGCCAATTGGAACTATCGCAGAATATTAATGGTTGTTTGGCATGATTTAAAAGTTAAACTATCTTTGCAAAATAAGTAACTGCCAACAAGTTCCTTAGTTTGTCAAATAACCTACCAGACGTATTGCCCATGGAAAATTGGAGAAAATTAAACGGTCAAGCAATTGAAGTTCCTATCAAAGAAGCTGTTGAAGCTACCATCATTCGAGAAAAAGAAGCTGGACACCGCTTGAAAGTGTGCATCGGTTCCGACTCTCAAGTGCGGAACGGAATCATTGAATTTGCCACCGTTATTGTCTTTTTGAGAGAGAAAAAAGGCGGATTCATGTTTATCAACAATTCCCGTTCGATAAGGACGATGGGCTTGAAAGAGCGCATGATTTCGGAAGTGGCCAAATCGGTCGAAGTGGCCTACAACCTTTGCGACCTGTTGGACTTCTACCATGTGGAGCTGGAAGTTCATGCGGACATTAACACCGACCCATCCTTCCAATCAAACACAGCCCTCAAAGAGGCGATGGGGTATATCCTCAGCATGGGATTTGTCTTCAAGGCAAAGCCAGATGCCTTTGCCAGTTCATCATGCGCAGACAAGGTTGTCTGAATGCAACGCAATGCTCTTATTATACTGCGAACCGCTTGGTTTTGTCCCCTATCAACCTCATCAACCCATATAAACATTCATCAACCCACTGTCGTTAATGGACAAAACCTGGCGCTCCAAAGTATAACTCTGCTCCGCTCCCGTCTGTGAGTGTTTTCACGTATTTTCAAATCAAACAAGTAGGCTACAAAACTTTTCCTATTTCAGTCATAGCATTGTAATTATTATTTTCAACATTTGCCCCCACAGAACAATCTATGCAACTAATCGTTTTTTAACGAGTTTTCAGTAGCTTGGATAAGCTAGAGTAGTAACAACAAACAAAAATCACATCACGTGCTTTACAAAATCAAACTCAAAAATGCAGACGACAACGTTCTGCTAGACGCCGAGGTCTATGAGTGGCTAACATCAGACCCGTACCTTGCCAAAGTTGATTTCATCAACAATCTTCGTAAGCATTCAAGTGGCTGTGCAGTTTTCCAGAAGACTTGGAAAAAGGCCGATGGCAGCTTCAAAACAGAGACTTTGTACCTTCACAAAGTAATTGCGGAAAAATTCCTCATCAACACCAAGACCAAGACGGAAAACCTTGTTGGTGCCAAAAACAATAACAAACTGAATTGCCGGCTTGAGAACATCGTCTATCGTTCAAGGGCAGTGGCCAGTCGTAAGCGTAAGACAAGCAGCAAAACTGGTTACACCGGTGTTTACCAAGAGAACCACCGATACCGTGCTGTCATTTCGCTTAACGGCAAGTCCGTACACATTGGCATGTTCGACACGCCAGAGGAGGCAGCCTTAGCTTACAATCGCAAGTCCAAGGAATTTTACGGCGACACAGGTAAGTTGAACATTATCAAGCGCCAAAAAAGTGACGGTACAATTGAAGAAGTCACAAGCTGAGCACCAACCAAGCTCCCCCCTTCCCTTTCGCACAAATCAAAACAATTTCATCCTGATTTCTTAGCCGTGATTTGACTTGTAAAAAATGAGTCAAATTGCCGAGCATTGGCCGTTCAGCTTCCGTTCGACGACCTAACTTTGCGCCATGATCAAAAATGACATTTTGCTCAGGGTACTCCAAGGTCAAGCGGTTGAGCGGCCTCCAGTTTGGTTGATGAGGCAGGCAGGGAGAATACTTCCACAGTACCGAAGCTTGAGGGCCAATTTATCTGGGTTCAAAGAATTGGTCACGACCCCATCTCTGGCTTCCGAAGTCACGCTGCAGCCGGTGGACGAACTTGGCGTTGATGCAGCCATTCTCTTCTCCGATATACTTGTGATACCAGAGGCGATGGGCTTGGGCTACGAAATGGAAGAACGAAAGGGACCCAGCTTTCCCAAAGTCGTTGAGAATGCAGACGATGTCGCCAACTTGTTGGAAGGCAACGCTGCTGCACTTCACTTGGATTATGTATATGAAGCTGTCAAATTGACCAAGAAATCGCTGGCAGGCCGAGTGCCATTGATTGGATTTTCAGGCGCTCCCTGGACTTTGATGGCCTACATGACGGAAGGCGGAGGCAGCAAGACTTTTTCAAAGGCCAAAAAATTCCTCTACACACAGCCTGAACTTGCACACCAATTGCTCGACAAACTGGCCAACACAATCATCTCCTACCTCAACCACAAAATTGAAGCGGGGGTAGATGCCGTGCAGCTTTTTGACTCTTGGGCAGGGGTACTTTCTCCTGAACAATACCGGGAGTTTTCATTTCCCTACATCAAAAAAATCTGCGACAACGTGCAAGGAGTCCCAAAAATCGTCTTCGCAAAGGATGGGTGGTTTGCTTTGCCAGAAATGGCCAACCTCGACTGCCAGGCCATCGGCCTCGATTGGACAGTGAACCCACAGTTGGGACGAGAATGGGTTGGGCCAAACAAAGTGCTGCAAGGCAATCTCGATCCGTGCGCACTGTATGCACCAGCGCCAAAAATCAGACAGGTTACAGAGCGAATGATACTTGATTTCAAGTCAAAACATATTGTAAATCTTGGGCACGGCCTTTACCCAGATACCCCTTTGAGCAATGTAAAATGCTTCGTAGATACGGTGAAAAACTTTTGTTACTGATACCTCGGTCTAAATTTCTAGGCCCTTTTAGGTACAATCCGCAATTAAATACTTGAATTTCGACCTTCCTGCTTTTCTTTGCAGCCGCAACGCCACCACATTTTTGCAAACAATAATCTTCAAATGGGTTGGTTCAAAAGATTGAAGGACGGCATCCAGACCGCCACGAAATATAAAAAAGAGACTCCAGACGGACTGTGGTACAAGTGCAAACAATGCAACGAGATGAGTACCATGAAGGAGGTTCGTGCCAATTTTTTCAAGTGCCCGAAATGTGATTACCACATCCGCATTGGCTCTCACGATTATTTCGACATCATTTTTGAGGAAAATTTTGAGGTGATGTTCGATGACCTCATTTCCAAGGACCACCTCAATTTTGTTGACCTAAAACCCTACACCAAGCGACTACAAGAAGAACATGACAAAACTGGGCTTACCGATGCAATTTCCGTTGCAGTTGGAAAAATTGATGGTAGAAACCTGGTGGTTGCGGCAATGGACTTTACCTTCATTGGAGGCTCGATGGGCTCGGTGGTTGGCGAAAAAATAGCCCGTGCCATCAACAAGAGCATTGAACTTCGTTGTCCGTTCCTAATCATCTCAAAATCGGGTGGCGCAAGGATGATGGAGTCAGCTTTTTCGCTAATGCAAATGGGCAAGACTTCCGCCAAATTGACCCAACTTTCCAAAGCTGGCCTTCCCTATTTTTCATTGATGACAGACCCAACCACCGGTGGCGTCACGGCTTCCTTCGCCATGCTTGGCGACATGAACTTTGCAGAACCCAATGCACTGATAGGATTTGCTGGGCCAAGGGTAATCAAGGAGACCATCAAGCGAGACTTGCCAGAAGGATTTCAAACTTCTGAGTTCCTGATGGACCACGGCTTTCTCGATTTTATCGTTAATCGTAAAGATTTGCGGGAGCGGCTTTCCACATTGCTAGCCATGTTTGACAAGAGCAATAAACCCGCAGTTTCCAAGCTGGAAAAGACAGCCTGATTCCCATAATTTCAACTACTTTTTTCCTTGTAAATTCAGCTTCCCAAATGGTTGAAAGCCACCGCATTTTTACTACTTTTGCACCGCTTTTGAATCAAACTTATTGAAACACCAAATCCAGAAAGATTTTGATGAATTCAGGACAAAGAATTATCCCTATCAATATTGAGGATGAAATGAAAACCGCATACATTGATTATTCAATGTCGGTAATCGTTTCACGAGCGCTGCCGGATGTGAGGGATGGCTTGAAACCCGTACACAGGAGGGTTTTGTACGGGATGCACGAACTTGGTCTCTCTTACAACAAAGCACACAAGAAATCCGCCCGTATTGTGGGTGAGGTTATGGGTAAGTACCACCCGCACGGTGATGCTTCCGTGTACGATACGATGGTCAGAATGGCACAGGACTGGTCCTTGCGGTATCCATTGGTGGATGGGCAAGGCAACTTTGGCTCAATGGATGGCGACAACCCAGCAGCCATGCGGTACACCGAAGCCCGAATGCGTAGGATAGCCGACGAAATCTTGGCTGACATTGAAAAGGAAACCGTTGATTTTTCGTTGAACTTCGACGATAGCCTCGAAGAACCAACGGTCATGCCGACACGAATTCCGAACCTTTTGATCAACGGAGCTTCGGGCATTGCGGTGGGGATGGCCACCAACATGATGCCGCACAACCTTCGTGAAGTGGTGGATGGCATCATTGCAACCGTTGACGAGCCAAGCATTAGTATTGAAGAATTGATGAAATACATCAAGGCACCCGACTTCCCAACGGGTGGTATCATCATCGGGTACGCAGGAATAAAGGAGGGATTTGAGACTGGCCGAGGCCGTGTCGTGCTGAGAGGCCGTGCCACTATTGAAAATTCTGCTACGGGCCGTGAATCCATCATCATTACTGAAATCCCTTTCCAAGTAAACAAAGCAGTGCTGGTTGCCAAAATTGCCGAGCTTGCCAATGAAAAGAAAGTGGAAGGTATCAGCGATGTGAGGGATGAGAGCGACCGTACCGGCCTTCGAATAGTAGTGGAAGTCAAGCGGGATTCCATGGCCAACATCGTCCTCAACCACCTCTACAAATTAACGACACTTCAAACTTCTTACGGCATCAACAACGTGGCATTGGTGCGTGGTCGGCCAGTGATATTGAACCTCAAGGACCTCATCGAAGAGTTCATTGCTTTCCGGTTGGAGGTCATCATTCGGCGTACGAAGTACGACCTGCGCAAAGCAGAAGAAAAGGCACACATCCTCGAAGGCTTACTAATAGCGCTTGACCACTTGGATGAAGTCATTGCCTTGATTCGCAGATCAGGCACTGTGGAGGAAGCCAGGGAAGGTTTGATGAGCACTTTCAACCTTTCTGAAATACAGGCAAAGGCAATCCTCGATATGCGCTTGCAGAAACTCACTGGCCTCGAAAGAGACAAGGTGCGCAAGGAGTACGAGGAAATACTGGAAACCATTGCGAAGCTGAAAGCCATCCTCGAAAGCGATGAAATTCGCAGGCAAATTATCAAGGATGAACTGCTGGAAGTCAAGGAACGGTTTGGAGATGAGCGCCGCACGGAGATTTCCTACGAGGAAGGCGAAGTCAACATGGAGGACTTCATTGCCGATGAAAACGTGGTGATTACCATCTCACATGCCGGATACATCAAGCGCACGGCAGTCACGGAATACCGCACCCAGAGCCGAGGCGGTAGAGGGGCAAGGGGCAGCAAAACAAAAGACGAAGATTTCATCGAACACATGTTCATAGCCAGCAACCACAACTATTTGATGTTCTTCACGGAGAAGGGCAAATGTTACTGGATGCGGGTTTATGAAATACCGGAAGGGACAAAAAATTCAGGTGGCCGCTTTATCCAAAACGTGTTGTCCATCCCATCGGATGATAAAGTCAAGGCTTACATCATCGTTCAAAACTTGAACGATCAGGAATTCCTAGACAATAATTACATTTTGTTCTGCACCAAGCAGGGTCAAGTGAAGAAAACACAAGTAGAAGCATATTCACGTCCAAGGGAAGGAGGCATTATTGCCATCAACATCAACGAAGGCGACCAATTGTTGGAGGCTCGCCTTACAAGCGGCAACAACGAAATCTTCATTGCCACAAAAGCAGGGAACGCCATCCACTTTATGGAAAAAAATGTTCGACCCATGGGCAGGAACACAAGCGGCGTCAACGGTATTACTTTGGAGGATGAAAACGATGTGGTGGTGGGCATGGCTATCGTTGAACACAACGATCCAACCCACACGATATTGACAATTTCTGAAAAAGGCACTGGCAAGCGTACCATGGCAGGTGACTACCGACTGACTAACCGAGGTGGCAAGGGCGTCAAAACGATGGAGGTCACTGAAAAAACTGGTGATGTAATCGCCATCAAGTCAGTTGCCGAGGACGAAGACCTGATGATTACCACAAAATCGGGCATTGTTATCCGAATGCCGGTCAATGAAATCAGGGTGATGGGCCGGGCAACCCAAGGGGTTAGGGTCATCCGGTTGGATGGCGATGACGCAATTGCTGACGTAACCGTTGTGCCTCATGAAGATGAGGAAGAAATATTGGATGTCTCATTGGAAGCTGGTGATGAAGGGCAAAACGGTGTCACAACGCCAGACCCAGAAGTTGAAAATTGAGGCTTTAAGTAATCCCCATTGGGATATTTATAGGAATATTAACAGTTCAGTTAATGCCATTTAGTGCATTGTTCCGTCATTAGAAAGATTCAAACATTCTCTAGTTTGAGAACATCAGAGACAAGAACATAAAATTAAATTCACATCAACATGAAAAAAGTTGTAACCGGCTTATTGGCCATGTTTTTTTTCGCAAATTTCGTTTCAGCTCAGGAAGACCCTGAGAAAGCACTCAGTAAAGCTGACAAAGCTTTGGCTGCATACTCGCAGAATCTTGACCCCAGCAATAGCGATGGCAAGCTCAAAGAGGCGGTTCAATTGATTGATTTCGCCTCCAGTGCAGACATCAACAAGGGAAAAGTTAGGACTTGGCAAACCAAAGGAGAAATTTACAACGCCCTGGCGGACAAGGACTTGACCAACATGATCAAGAATCCGGATTTCGTACCCGAATTCCCGAACGCCCCGGTTGTTGCCGCTGAGTCTTTTTTCAAAGCCATCGAATTGGCAACTAAAAAATACGAGACCAAAGACGCAGTCAAGGGTCTATCAGAAGCATCTGGAAAATTGAACAACATCGGCAACAGCCAAATCAAAAGGGCTGACTACGCAGGTGCATTCAATTCACTTTTGACGGTGATGAAGATTGACGAGGCCGTGAGAAAGAACGGTGGGGAACCAGTGATTGCTGAAGCCGACATGGCAAATCACAAATACGTCGTTGCCTTCTGTGCATCTGCTTCCGGAAACAAAGAAGCGGCTGGCAAGCTCTTCAAAGAGCTTTATGATGCAGGCAGCGAAGAAGCGGCTGTTTATGCTCAATACTTTGATATACTTTACAATGGAGATGGTAAAAAGTATGTAACTGGCCCCAACGAAGGCTGTTATTATGTAAAAGATGGAGGTGAAAAGGTTTATGTGGATAGAAGCTGCTGTGATCCTTCTGGATGTAATGGCGCTAAGGACGAAGCCTGGAAAGTCTTTGAAAAAGGTCAGGCAAAATTTCCTGCCAGCACCGAAATCTTGTTTTCTGGCATAAATGCCAAAATTATTGAAAAGGACTATGATGCCCTGAAGAAAATGCTTTCGAAGGCTGTGGAAGCAGAACCAAACAATCCTTCGATTTATGCTGCCCTTGGCAATGTTTACATGAGCCTATTCAACGAAGAATATGCAAAGGACAACACTTCAGCGGCTGCCAAAGGCTACTTTGATGAGGCGTTGAAATACTTCAACCAAGCGATAAGCATTGACCCAAAGCAATTTGACGCCATTTACAGCATCGGCTCGCTGTACTTCAACAAAGCGGTGGAACTCATTAAAATCGCCAACGCACTGCCGATGGACAAGGAAAGCCAGAAAAAATATAAGTTACTGACTGACGAATCGAAAGAATTGATGGTAACAGCATTGCCCTATTTTCAAAAAACGGAAGGAATGCAACCCAACGACATCAACACCTTGATTGCACTTTCAGAAATCTACGCCAGAATGGGCGGGACAAGCGACTTGGAAAAATCCAAGGAGTTTAAGACCCGCCTGGAAAAAGCCAGGGCTGGCCAAGATGTCGGCGCTCCTTACTTCAAGAACTAATAGCGCACAGCATAAAAAAAACTGGGCAGTAACGAGTGAACCTCGATACTGCCCTATTTTTTTTGATTATCCCTCACTCCTACAAGAGTTCATAAATACCAGCAATACCTTGCCCACCGCCCACGCAAGCTGTCACCATGCCGTATTTCTGGTTCCTGCGGCGCATTTCATTGAACAACTGGGTTGACAATTTTGCCCCAGTGCAGCCAAGTGGATGCCCAAGCGCAACTGCCCCCCCGTTCACGTTGACAATTTCAGGGTTCAAGTGCGCCTCCTGAATAACCGCCAATGCCTGCACAGCAAACGCCTCATTCAGTTCAATTTGTTGAATATCGTCCAACTTCAAGCCGCCTTGCTTCAAGGCTTTTGGAATGGCCGCACACGGCCCGATGCCCATGTACAACGGCTCAACGCCAGCTACGGCACACGAAACCAATCGGGCGATGGGCGTCAGGTTTAATAGCTTTACCAGCTCCCCACTCATAACCAGCACAAACGAAGCACCGTCGGAAGTTTGCGATGAATTGCCGGCTGTAACGACCCCGCCATTTTTAAAAGCTGGTCGCAGTTTTGAAAGGCCCTCCAAACTTGTGTCTGCCCGGACACCTTCATCCGTGTCAATCAGGTAACTTTTTTCTTGGCGCTTGTTGTTTTCGACAAAAACTTCTGTCACGGACACCGGCACTATTTCAGCTTTGAATTTGCCTTCGGCAATTGCCCTGGCCGCTTTCTGGTGCGACACCACCGAAAACTCATCAGCTGCTTCCCGGCTAATGTTCCATTTTGCTGCGACCGCCTCGGCGGTATTTCCCATGCCAGTGACGTACTCCGGCGTCGAAATGGCCACGGAATAGTTTGGTGCCAATTTATAGCCTGTCATCGGAATCATGCTCATGCTCTCGGCCCCGCCAGCGATGTAGCATTGGCCCATGCCAGCCCTGATTTTTGCCGTGGCAATGGCAATGGTTTCCAAGCCAGATGCGCAGTAACGGTTGACGGTCATTCCCGGTACGGTCTTGCCCAATGCCCGAAGCGAAATCTGCCGCCCAACTTGAAGTCCCTGCTCGCCCTCCGGGTTGGCGCAGCCCACAATGAGGTCGTCCACCAAAGCTGGGTCAAGTTCAGGCGTGTTTTTCAACAAAAACTGGATAACATCCACCGCCAAATCGTCGCTGCGGTAGTTGCGAAATCCACCTTTTTTTGCCTTGCCAACGGCGGAACGGTATGCCTTAACAATATAGGCTTCTTGCATTTTCTTCGATTTTTTGCCAGAAGGGATTTCTAAGCCCGAAGGGATTGGAAAGCCCAACCTGCTAGTTATTTACTGCCATATTGGATTCGGAACCTAGGCCCGCTCAGGCTTAGAAATCCCTATCGGGCTTTCCAATCCTTCGCTACTTTTAATCCATCAGTTCCTCAAAGGTTTATTATTGGTAAGCATATACTGAATCCTTTCCAACGTCTTTTGCTCTCCACAAAGACTGAGAAAAGCCTCCCGTTCCAAGTCCAGCAGGTACTGTTCGCTAACCTGCTGACTACCCGTCAAGTCGCCGCCGCAAAGCACAAAGGCGATTTTCTTCGCAATTTTAATGTCGTGGTCAGAGGCATAGTTACCAAGCTTGAGTTCATTGGCTGCGACGTACAACGCAGCCAAGCCGCCCCTGCCAAGCACCGTCACGTCCTGCCGCTCAATTGGCTGGACGTAATTATCGGAAAGCTCCAGCACTTTCTGTTTTGCTTCCGCAATGTTCCGCATGGCGTTCAAAGCAACGCTATCCTTGTTGCGAAGCAAATAACCATGACGAAAAGCCTCGTGGGCTGAAGTAGCCACTTGGGCCAGCGCGATGGTCTTGAATTTTTCAATTAACGTTGGAATCTGCACATCGCCCTCGAAAAAGGAATCGCTGGCACGGACAGCAAGCTCCTTGGTGCCAGCGCCGCCCGGCAGCAAACCAACGCCCACCTCCACGAGGCCAATATAACTTTCCGCTGCGCAAATGGCGGCGTCGCAGTGCATGATGGTCTCGCAAGCACCGCCAAAAACATAGCCCTGCGTGGCCGCCACCACCGGAATGCTCGAATAGCGGCAGCGCATGGTGGTATTTTGGAACATTTTCACTGCAAAATTAAGCTGCTCCCATTCCTGCTCGTAAGCCATCATGGCCACCATCATCAGGTTGGCGCCAACGGAGAAATTCTTGGCGTTATTGCCAATGACCAAGCCCTTCCAATCGCCTTCTTCGGCAATTTTTATCGAGTCGTTCATGCCTCGCAAAACGCCTTCCCCGATTGTGTTTGCCTTGCTTTGGAACTCTAGGCAAAGCACACCGTCGCCAATATCGTGAAGGGTAGCTTCCGGGTTTTGATAGACCGGTTTTTTGTCCCTGTAATTGTCCAGAATCACAAAGCTCTCCGTGCCCGGTACTTCTTTGTATGCCCTTAAATTGATGTTGTAGAAAAACCGTTTGCCAGCCTCACGTTTATAAAATGTCTCGTTGCCAGCCTCCAGCATTTCCTTGACCCAAGGCGCAATTTTTTCGCCTTGGGCCTCGGCCAGACTCAAGGCACTGCGCACTCCAATGGCATCCCAATATTCAAAGGGACCAAGGTCCCAAGCGAATCCAGCCCGCAGTGCATCGTCAATGCTGTACAGGTCGTTGGCGATTTCCGGGATACGATTGGAGACGTAGGCAAACAATCCCAGCAACGACCTACGAACCAGTTCGCCTCCATTGTCCTCAGCAGCGAAGACGGCTTTGACTCGTTTTGGCAGGTCTTCTATTTGCTTTGCAACGCCTAGACTCGGCAAACTGGGCTTGGAGTTATGCTCGTATTCAAGGGTTTTGAGGTTCAGTGCCAGCACCTTTGTCTTGCCCTTCTCGTCCTTTTCGTTTGTCTTTTTGTAAAAACCTTGTCCAGTTTTGTTCCCCAAAAAATTGTTTTCCAACAAAAACTTGAGGTATCCTGGGATTTCAAATGCGCCAGCTTGCTCATCATTTGGACAGTTGTCTTTTATTCCTTGGATAACTTTGGCAGCAGTATCATGGCCTACGAGGTCGCCAAGCCGGAAGGTGCCAGTGTTTGGGCGACCGATGGCCGGACCAGTGAGAGCATCCACCTCTGAGATGTTCAACCCTATTTCGGTGGTCAGTTGGTAGATTTTGGCCATGGCGTAGACCCCTACCCTATTGGCTATGAATGCCGGCGTATCTTTTGCCAAAACGGTCTGTTTGCCAAGGTACACATCGCCGTATTTCATGAAGAAATCAACGACGTCCCGCCGGGTTTCTTGGGTGGGAATGATTTCCAAAAGCCGCATGTAGCGGGGTGGATTGAAGAAGTGCGTCCCACAAAAATGCTCACGGAAGTCCTCGCTCCGGCCCTCCAACATCATGTGGATGGGGATGCCGGAGGTATTGGAGGTGACCAAGGTTCCTTTTTTTCGGAACTGGTCCACTTTTTCAAAAAGTTGCCGTTTGATGTCAAGCCGTTCCACCACCACTTCAATGACCCAATCATATTCCTTTATCTTGGGGAGGTCATCGTCGAAGTTGCCAGTCGTAATCCTTGAGGCGAAAGCCGAATCATAAAGTGGAGCAGGTTTGGATTTGATGGCCGCAGCCAGGGAATTGTTGGCGAAACTGTTCCTAGTGGCCTTGTCATTGACCTTGCCTTCGGCAATGTTTGGCGGCACAATGTCGAGCAGTAAAACTTGTAATCCAATGTTGGCCAAGTGGCAGGCAATGCCCGAACCCATTACGCCAGAACCAAGCACAGCTACCTTTGTAATTCTTCTCATGGTGGAGTATCGAAGGTTGAGAGTTGAGAAAACTCAGCGAAAATTCGCCGTGGATTGCAAAAATACAAACGACAACCAATTCTCAAAGTTACAAATGGTTTTTTGGCAAATTGGCATGTTGGGTGGTTGGCGTATTGGGTGGGCCCTACCCAATACGCCAACCACCCAACATGCCAATACACCAGTTACCCAACCCTCCAAACAATAATCGCTATGTAAATCATTGATTTTTAATAAAAAGCAATAACTTTCGCCCCGATTCGACACTAAGCAATCTTTGCAGGTCGTTTTCAAAACTTACATCCACAAACAATACGTGAAAAACTAAAATCAGCTTTATGTTTCAGCACCTTTTGTTTTTGCAGGAAGTTGACATTCCTGCCACAACCACCGAATCTCAGTCTTTGCTCGACCTGTTGTTCTCTGGCGGTTGGATTGGCGTTGTGATAGTGCTAATTCAGCTTATACAATCGGTTCTCGCCCTTTATATTTTCATCGAGCGGTATTTGTCCATCAAGAAATCAGGCGAAGTAGACCAGAATTTCATGAACAATATCCGGTCAAATGTAAGCTCTGGCAATATCCAAGCTGCCCGTGCCCTGTGCCAAAGCACCGACACGCCAGTAGCCCGGATGGTGGAAAAGGGCCTTGCCCGCATCGGCAAACCACTGCACGACATTGACGCTGCCATCGAGAACGTGGGCAACCTAGAGATTTTCAAACTAGAAAAGAACCTCTCTACCCTGGCAGGTATCTCTGGCTCCGCCCCGATGCTTGGCTTTTTGGGTACGGTGACGGGTATGATTGTTTCATTTCAACAAATGGCAACAGCCACCAACGTTACTCCGCAGGTGCTTGCAGGGGGTATCTACCAAGCACTTATCACAACTGCTGTTGGTTTGGTTGTCGGCATTTTCGCTTATATCGGCTATAACAACTTGGTAGGTCGGGTTGACAAAGTGGTTTATAAGATGGAGCGAACCACCACAGAGTTCATGGATTTACTCCAAGAGCCAACTGCTTAATTACCATGACTTTAGCTAGATTGCTATGCAATGCCAAGCTTAGGTATGACATTTCGGCAGTTCACTTTTACCTAGTATTTTATTCAATAAATGGGTTTAAAGCGAAGAAATAAAATTGTGGCTAAGTTTAGTTATGCTTCCATGACGGATATCATCTTTCTATTGCTGATATTCTTCATGCTTACCTCAAATTTTGTGCAAATTTCGGATTTCAAATTGCCAGAATCCGATAGCAAAACGGTGGCACCAACTTCTGCTGTGGTGGAGGTTGGTTTGAATGGAGAAATCCTTTGGGACAAACAGCAAGTGTCACCAAGTGCCCTCAAGGCGGCCATTGCAAGAAAGAAAAAAGAGATGGGCGATCCGAAAGACTTCACACTGACCATCGCTGCCGACCAAGATTCCCCCTTCGACAATGTGACGGAGGTGATAAAGGTAGCTGGTGAACTGCGCATCAAGGCCATTTTAGCCACTTCACCCAAAACTCAAGGTTGACATGGGATTAAAAAAGAAAAGCAAAGTCACTACCGAGTTCAGTTCAGCGTCCATGACGGACATGATTTTCCTGTTGCTGATTTTTTTCATGCTGACTTCGGGTTTGGTCGCTCCCAATTCGCTGAACCTTAAGTTGCCTGGCTCGTCGCAGTCTCGTGTCCAAATTGACTCGAATACAGACGATGTTAGTATTACCAAGAGCGGCAATTTTTACCTGAACGGCAAACGCATCACGAAAACAGACTTGGAAGCGGCCTTGGAGCGCAAAGCTAAAGCCGCCTCCGACAAACTTGACATAACCATCTCCCCAGAGGCAGGCACCGCTATCAAACATGTTGCATTTGTTATGGACATAGCCATGCGTTTTCAGATAAACGCCATCCTCGCAGCTGAAGAGAAATAAGCGAACTTTGTTAAATATTTTCAAAATAGCTTCCACCCACCCACCAAAACCCCTAGGTTTCTCGTTCTAAACAAGAATAAAAATCATTGATTATGGAAGATTCAACGAGGGCAGAACAAGGCAATAGGCAAAAAAGCCTGATATTCAGTGTGGTTTTCCACGTTTTGGTCATCATTTTAGCGGCATTGTACGGCTTTACGTTTCAAAACCCTCCACCAGAGGCCGCCGGTATTTTGGTGAACCTTGGTGTCCCGGATGTTGGGCAAGGCGATGAAAATGCGCCCGAAGCAGCACCCGTTGAACCAGCTGAAGAACCGGAGCCAGAACCCGTAAAGGAGGAAAAACCGGAACCTGTAAAGGAGAAGCCAGAACCAGTTAAAGAAAAACCAAAGCCAGAACCAAAGAAAGACGTGGTCAAGACGGAAGACCCAGAAGCAGCAGCGCTCAAAAAGAAGAAAGAGGAAGAAAGGAAAAAAGCCGATGAGCAAGCCAAGGCAGATGCTAAAGCAAAAGCCGACGCCAAAGCAAAAGCTGACGCACAAGCAAAAGCAGAATCCGACCGCAAGGCCCAAGAAGCTGCCAAAAAGAAGGCACTCGAAGACCTCGTGAAATCAGGTACTGGTGGTGGCAAGGGCAGCGGAAAAGGAGACACCGGCAAGCCGGGCAACCAAGGCGACCCAAATGGTGGTGATTCTGACATCTTGAGCGGAAAAACTACCGGTTCAGGCGTGGTAGAGGGTTTTGGTGGCAGGGGCTTTACCAAGCCTGCCGCTCCTCGGGACGACTCACAGGAAACTGGAACCGTGGCAGTTTATGTGTGCGTGGACAAAAACGGTCGAGTAACCAGCGCCGAGTACACGCAAAAAGGTTCGTCATCACCCAGCTCGAAACTGAAAAGCATCGCCATTGAAAATGCGAGAAAGTACAAGTTCAATGCTGGCGGGCCGGACAAACAGTGTGGGACTATTACCTACACCTTCAGAGTGAAATAAATCGCAATCCAATACCTTTTTCAAAAAGGGCGTAGCGTTGAAAGACCTATGCCCTTTTGCTTTTGGGACCCGAAATTCCTTTCCGGGGACAAACCGGATGTCCAATATTTTTCAAATCCCCGTTTTGTTCCGCCAAAACTTGTTTCGTTCGGAAAAAATCAGCACCATTGCCAACTTTTTAATAAAAACAATGAACATGAAAAAATTCTCCCTACCCTTCTTCCTGCTGATTTTTGCTGTTTCTTTAACTGCCCAAGAAGTCTGGCTGGAAGCAGCACTGAAAGGCGGCTACGGTGCTTCCTTCCTTGTGAACAAAAACATCCTGGACGACGACAGCTACAATTACCATGCGACCCCAGCCTACAATTTTGGTGGCAAATTGGCCGTGAATTTTGGTCCATTCAACGGGATTTCATTGGAAGGATTCTTGACAAAGGCTGGCCAGGACTTTGACTACTCGTTGCCGTTGCCGCTTGGCGATTACGAAAACAAGATTTCCTGGAAAAGCCTGGATGCGCTTTTGCTGTACCGACACATCAACAACCGGGTGTACTTTGAGCTAGGGCCAATGTACTCCACTGTGCGCTCTGTTGAACAATTCGACCTCGAAACCCAACTGACCAACCCAAAGGATAACTACGAAAAAAACTATTTGTCTGGCGTTTTAGGTTTCGGTGGATACGTGGCCGGAGCGGAGACATTTTCACTGGGTCTTGGAATCCGCCTGCATTACGGACTCACCGATTTTGTCAACGACAAGGGAAAGGAGTTGGGATTCCCGAACCCGTCCAGCAATTACGAAAGCGATGCTGTCACTAGGCCTGCATTTGCTGAGTTTATGGTGGAATTCAATTTCGGCATTGGCCATTGGGCCAGAACCTCTTGCAGCGAGCGGATGAAGTTTTTTAGGTCGGGCAGGTGAGGGCTGGCGAGATGTTGAAGAAAAAAAGGCATTTGATGCAAATTGCGTCAAATGCCTTTTCTCATATCATAATGAAATTTCTCAATCCACTTTAGTGACCTGCAACGCTTTGGTCTGCTTGCCACCCACTTTTAAGGTCAAATAGTAGTTGCCGATAGCAATTGCCTCGTTGAATTGGACGGCTGTTGTCAACTTGTCCACTTGTTTTGACCACACCAAGTGGCCGACCGCATCCGTCAGGTTCAGTTCTGCGGCAGGTACATTCCCCGGCAATTTGAACTCAATGGTAGTTTCAGTTGAGAACACGGAGGGGCTTGCCTTCAATCCGACCTCATTTTTATCAACCCAGTCGGTTCCGCTGGTACCTGGTGGGTACAATTGAACGTCCAACACGGTAACTGACCCATTTGCCAGTATCACGTTCACGTTTTTTGTGTCATAGCCGCTCAGTGAAAAACTAACTGAAAAGCTGCCAGCAGCGGGCTGCCCAGTAGAATAATTGCCCAACAACCCAGTGGATGTGGCGGTCAGCGGGTCCGGACTATCAATTTCAATAGTGACTCCGCTCAAAGGCAGTCCAGTCAGGCCATCGGTCACTTTACCTTCAAGCCAGCAAGCTCGGTTGTAGTTGGGTGTCAGCACGAACATTTTGCCATCGCCCACAGCAAAAGCAACTGGGATGTTCGTAGTGATGATATTGCCAGAGGGCAGGAACGGATAGGCGCCCCAGCAGCCATTGTAACCTGGGCCGGCTTGTTCGGGATACGTGTCGAAATGTGCTACCTGTATCAGATTGCTTGGACGGGAAGCATCCACGATGCTCACGCCGTCTGTGTACCAGCTTGTAATGGCATAATCGTTTAAGATATGCGTGTTGTGCGGGACCGAGCCAGACCCTGGTGTACATTGGAAGCGGTCAAGTTCCTGGATATCGGTGGGGTCGGATACGTCAAATGAGGTTAAATATGCGCCGTCCACTTCATCGGTGGTCAGCACGGTATGACGGTCATCCGTGGGCCATGTATTATGGACAAATGCACTCGGTGTAAGCACCGTGCCTAATGCCACCGGGTTTTGTTTGTCGGACATATTCACCACCGACATTTCGCCCGTATAAATATGGCTCCCATAGAGCGTATCGTTGTCAACGAACCCGTCGTGGATATAACCGAGCGTTTGAAATTCCCCAACATAATGCGGATGAAAAGGGTCAGGGTTCAAATCGCAAACCAATGCACCTCCAGTCCCCGTTACCCCAGCCCCAGAACCGTAGAGGTACAAATATCCCTTCGTCACATCCACGTGCAGCGCATGGACGTTCCCGATGGCATTGGCAATAGCGCCATCACCAGCATACACGTTCACGGGCAGGTTTGGCGAGGGCAATGGGCTTAGGTCAATTACTTGCACAGGGCCGCCCTCTGTGGTGACGTAAGCGTAGTGCTGGTAAGTCTTTATTTCTTTCCAGAGATTGTTAGGCCCCGGTACTTGCGTGATTTGAAAGGGATTGTCTGGATTGGTGACGTCCACGATAATCAATCCCAATTGGCCGCCCAAGAGCGCATACTCCTTGCCATCTTGAGCGTAGCCCCAAACATTCGCCAGGGTTTGTCCTGGAAACACCATCGAGGAACGGACTGCCATATTGTAGTCCTGTGCCTGGCCGCCAAAAGCAGCCACCATTGCCAATAAAAGGCTAAAAATTTGAATTTTCATACTAGTTAATCTTGTGAAGCGGTAATAAATACAAGCCTAGAAAATTGTTTGTGTTAACCAATGCAACCTTCTAAACCATTGTTAAGCAGGCAAAAGTAGCGGATTCACCTCATCAATAATGTCAGGAAAAAACGAATTGAACTCATTGTTGAAATCATCGTATTGTTTTGTCAGGCTCTCGACTGCATTTTCAAAGAAATGCGGCGCACTGCTGCGCATTTTTACCCGACTGAACGTGAAACGCAGCCCATCCTCCGTGCCGTAGCGGACAAGCCAATTGTCTGCCACCATCTTTGGCAGGCGGTCATGAAGGATGGCTGGCATGATGGGCAGGTGTCGAAGCAGAACCTCATAAACATTCGCAGAAAAAGCAATCAGGGACTGGTCGGAGTAGCGTTCCCAGTTTTGCGCCAGCAAAAAATCATGGAACACATCGAGGATGACCGGGGCATACTTGCCGTGCGACGGGTGCAGCCGCCTTGCGCCCTGTTTCACCATCGGGTGACGGTCGGTGAACGAGTCAATTTGGCGGTGCATTTGTACGCCTTTTTGGATATCGGGAGGCAGCTTCTCCACCTCTTTGTTGGCGATGAAATCAGCAAGGAAATTGTCAACCAATAGGTGTTCGTCTGGGCCGGA
>CAZDSU010000090.1:0-25617 GCA_964508135.1 uncultured Saprospiraceae bacterium | reverse complement strand
TCAATGAACGGATTGAGGTTTTTTGATTACTTTAATCCTTCGTACACCCCTAAATAAGAATTGGAGATATTATAATAGGTGGATGGTTCTCCATCCACCTACCTTTTTATTCCGCCCACACCTTGCACCCCTCCGTGCAGTTCGTGCAGATGTCAATCTGGTCACGCCCCGCCAGCAGTGAGCGTCGGAAGCGTCCATACTCCTCCCCCTGCCAGATTTCCTTGAACGGTTTTTGCTTCAGGTCGCCGAGGCGGTGCAGGGCGTCCTTGTCGAAGCAGCAGGGTACCACGAGGCCGTCCCAGGTGATGACGCAAGCGTGCCAAAGCTTCCAACAGTGGTTGAGCAGTTCGTTCTTCACCCGCCAAGTGCCGTCGGGCTTTTGGGCATAGCGGGCGTACTGGCCGAGGGTCGGGATGAGGTCGTTGCCGTGCTCGTAATCATAGACCTGGGCGGTTTTCAATTTGACTTCGTCAATGCCTATTTCTTGGGCGAGGCGATAGATTTCGGGGATTTGGTGCTCGTTGGGCCGCACCACGAGGAACTGGAAAATGAGGTGCGGCGTCTTGGATTTCAGTTGTTTTTTCCATTTCACCACGTTCCTTGCGCCCTGCAAAACGACCTCCAATTTGCCCTCCTTGCGATAGCTTTCATAAGTGTCCTGCGTGGTGCCATCCACGGAGATGATGAGGCGATCAAGGCCAGACTCGATGGTTCGGCGGGCGTTTTCGTCGTTCAGAAAATGGCCGTTGGTGGAGGTGATGGTGTAGATTTTTTTGCTTTGAGCGTACTGCACCATGTCCAAAAACTTCGGATTGATGTACGGCTCGCCCTGAAAGTAGAAGATGAGGTAGAGCAGTTCCCGGTGCAGTTCGTCCATGGTTTTTCGGAAAAAATCCTCCTTCAAATTGCCCGTTGGGCGGGTGAAGGCCCGAAGCCCACTTGGACATTCCGGGCAGCGGAGGTTGCAGGCGGTGGTCGGTTCCAGCGAGATAGTCATCGGCAATCCCCACTGCACTGGCCGGCCCTGCCACCGGGTGAGGTGGTAGGAGCTGAAAATCTTCGCCACGTTCCACACCCGTCGGGGGGTGAGTTTGGTGAGAAAATTTAGGGCGTCGTGGCGGTAAAGTTTCATTTTACAAGGAAAAAGGGAAATGTACAAAGGAAAAAGTGGGGACGCGTTCAAAAAAGCAAAAGTATGAAGTTGCTGCACACTACTTTTGCTCCTGTCCTTTTACTTTTCACTTTATCCTCTTTCCTTATGATTACGGAAGCCACCATTGACAAGATCCTCGAAACATTTGAAAACCAAGCGGTTGACTACGAGCAATTTGTGCGTGATTTTGCGAAGCATCAGCCTGCGATATTCTCTTACTTGATTGGCGACAACGAAGGCGTCTTCTCGCAGGACGAAGAGGACTTCCTGCTCTACCTCGCGCTGGCCATTTACAAATCCGTAGAGGATGCCAGCGAGGAAGACCTGCCCATCATCGAAGAGGAAGATATCACCGGGGCCGAGGAGGCCAATTGGTCGCTGATGGAGTCGTCCAAGGCCACCGATTTTCACAAGCGGCTGGACATTTTCTACGAAACATCGCCGGAGGAAGACTTGATGGCCTTCGTGGAAGACGCCCTCACTGGTGAGGCCGAGAACGAGGAGGGCGAGGCGTTCAGCATTACACCCGAGGGCAGGGAGCCAATGTTCGTGGCCTTGAAGACGGTGATTGATGTGCTGACGGCAGTTTGAGTGGGCTAATTACGATTTACGACTGCCGATTTACGATTTGCTCGCATTTCAAAATTGCATTACTGTATCGGTGGATTTTGGCAATCCCGCTCAAAGCATATTTTCGTAAAAAATACCGCAAATGCTAACGAAAGAAACAGTCATAGCGCATATCAAAGCTCTTCCGGAGAATTTTTCCTTGGATGAGTTGATGGAGAAACTACTCTTCCTGTACAAGCTCGAAATGTCATTGGAGCAATCCAAAAACAAGCAAACCACTCCGCACGAAGCGGTAAAAGAACAGTTCAAATAATGGCTGCAATAACCTGGACTGACAAGGCAAAAGAAGACTTGGAGCAACTTGTCGAGTTTTGGTCGGCTGTCTCCGAAAAATTCAGCAAAACTTCAAGTCCAACGCATCTTTGACAGGGTACAACTCATCGCTTCATTTCCTCGAAGCGGCTGAGCTGTGCCGGAGATGGGGCATCCTGATATTCGGGAGCATATCGTTGGCTTTTACCGCTTGGTTTATTATGTGGTTTCCGATACGCAGGTGGACATTTTGTTGGTACACCACTCGGGGCGTCCGTTGGATGTGAACCAGTTTTCTTGAAGCAGGCTATCAGCTTTGCGCAACCCCATCATTTTACCCTAAGGGGATTCCACCCATTTTACGGAGCAAAATTTTTTATAAGTAGTCAGGTTGATTTATTCGACACTTTCGGTTAGTTCCGGTCTTCGAGCGGCGGGGTTTTGAACCCCGCATTTCCGCAACCAAAATGCGGGGTTCAAAACCCCGCCGCTCGAAGACCGGAGCCAGAAGTCAGGTTCGTAAAGTGTCGAATAATTCATCCTGACTACTTACTGCGGAGCGGTAGCATAAAAGTGCCTATTCTAAAAAAATATTTATGAGGGGAACCGACCTCTTTTGGTCGGAATAGCCATAGCTTGCAGTTCGGAAATTTCACATTCAACCCTGTCCCAAATGCAAGAAAATCCACTCATGGCGGCCTTCGCCAAACTCCTCGCTGATTTCCTGGGCCTTGTCGAAAACGACCCACCACTGCTCGATGAAGTGTTGAAACATTGCGCCCAAGCCCTTCTGCAAGGGCAGCCTGCAACTTCCATGCGCGACACCTTCGACTTCGAGCGCATACAGTATTTTACCACCCAATATTTAAAAACCGAGGAGCGTGAGCTATTGCGGGAGCGCTTTGACCAAGTTGCACAGGGCTTGCAACCCGGCCCTGCCTCGCTCCGCGTTTTCCTGCGCGAAACGCCGAACCGGGCTACTTGGCTCCGCAGCAGCGTCCCCGATTGGGCAATTTCTGCGGAATTGGCTGAAAGCATCGGCCCGTTGGTGAACCGCGACGGGCGGCGTTTCTGGTTGGACGTTTACAAGACACCAGCTATAAATAGGGAACTGCGGTTCTTCGGAGCGGGGCAGGCCAGCGTGATATTGGGGCCGGATGCCCCAATTGCCGTCAGCTTCCAGCGCCAGCGCATCAACAGGAGGACTGTCCGCGCTGTCAGCACCATTGAGATGGGCGAGGGTACCATTTGGGTGCAGGCCAAATTGTTGGTTGCCAATACAAATGAGCAAATGTACTGCGGGCTGCGCGTGGCTTCGGCCACCCTGACCTTTCCCGGCTTCCCTGTGCCGGACATGGCCAATGTGGACGACCCCGAATTGCTGCAACTATGGCTGCTACAAATTGGTGAGCAGGCGCAGGGCGGGTTCCAAATGATACATGATGCCAATGTCAAAGTCACCCTTTCCATGAAATTGGCTGCCCCACTCCCCAACAATTGGGCGGGTGTTTACGGTGCCGATGCAAGAAACGCCAATGTCCGACTGCCGGAGGCAATGGGCTTACGGTTCAACCAGACAATATCTACGCTAGAACTCGTCTCGGAGACGGCAGGTTGGAGCCTTTATGGTGACCAAAAGACACTAACCTGGACTGGCAGACAGGCCGAATACGGGCAGTTCTTCAATGCAGTTTCCATTCCGATGGCCTTGGGCTCTGAGGATTTTTCCGTAAACCAACGAGCGTCGCCGGTGCTTGGCTTGGGTGGCTCGACCAAGGTGTTTGACGGTGCTTGGTTGCTGCCGATGACGAGGCTGGGTGCGCCGCTCCGCGCAGAAGGGGCAGGGATACTGTTTGCCATGACAAGAACCGGGCTGTCGGCCACCTGTGCGGGCATGCTCGATGCCAACCGGGCCTCGGCGGCACAGTTGCGGCTTGATGATTGTTTCCTGGCCGCATCACCGGATATGCTTCATGTCATATCCTGGAAGACCACTACCGAACGCGCTACCCAACGGCTTCGGCTCTGGGAGGGAGCATCGGAACGCTGGAACGAGTTGAACTTGAACTATGCCGGGCAGTTCCCCTTCGTTTACCAATGCAGCGCTGCCGGGCTGGAAACTTGCGCCTCCATCACCGATTGCGAGAGCAACCTTGACCGCCCGGTCTGGGCCGATGGTCAGCCCATAAATATCAAAACCAAGGAATCGCTCTACCTCCGTGCCTTTGGCGAACAGCTCGACCAAGTGATGGTTTTTGATGAAAACATCCTGCGGGACAGTGCCTTGGATGAAGCCGTCGCAGCAGTGGCACCCACCTTCCAAAGCCAGGCCATTGCACTCAACAATGCCCTGCTGACCGTTTCCCCGGTCAATGCGTTTTTGTTGTCCGGCCAGTTGCCGCCATTCGTTGAAACATTTTCGGAAGCGAGCCTGAGCTATGCTTTTGCCTTGTTGAACTACCTGCCAACACTGCCCGACCCCTACGCTGCCAACGCAGGTATTTTCACATGGATGAACCAGCAGGAAGGCGATAATGACCGCTTGTTTGCGCTCGGCGAACTGCAACGGCTGCTCGTTGGCACCTTGCACTGGAAGGCCGGGGAAGTGCCGTCCGTCCAGTTTATTTTTGGCGACATGGAAAGGGCAGCAAATAACTTGTTCCTGCACCTGAACCCCATGCAAAACCTAGGCTTCGCCAAAAACAGGGAATTTGAAATCAAAGATGCACGTGCTGCAAAAGCGTCCGCCCGCGTCAGGCGGCGCACTGGCCAAGATGTGCTAAACCGGGGCGACCGCTACGAACTGAGCAATCACGTCAACGACGTTTTTCAGCATTACCGTTTTTTCAGCCTGCTGGATGTCAGCACCGCCGCCGACTGGATGGGCGTTGACATGGGCTTTATTGACGAAGGCTTTTTCTTCGAACGTTCGTTCGAGGTGCGCACTGACCAAAGCCCGCTTTCCGCCGATGGGATGGACGTGGTGGCCAGTGGGCGTTTTGTGCGCCTGTTCACCGTGCCGCAAATCAGTTGGGAGCCGGTCATCAACACGACCCCACCCTTCAACGTCAACAACGACCCGCCTTGGGGCGTCCTGACCTTCCAGGACGATGGCCCGCCGACGCTGATGGGCAACACGGGACGGGACGCCGTGCCCATCGCCCCATTGCCCCTCGCTTTTTATTTGGACAATAATTACCGCACTGACCCCGATTTCAAGGCATGGAGCTTTTTCACATTGCCATTTGGGATGTTGGGCATCGCCCGCTACAATCAGGACGTGCAGGGCATGGGGCAGCCGACCGGAGCCACCCTCGAAATCGTGCAGCACGAATTTGTGGCTGGCGCAAAAACGGCCTTGCAAATCAGCACGGTTGGCTACAAACACCCACAGGGCAACCGCAGCTTCGAGGGCGTCACCGAGCAATTGACCAACCTGCACGGGCCAGTCGGCGAACCGCTCGACCGGAGCATCCTCTCCAAAACGGTCACGACCATTTTCAACAACAAATTCGGGGCAAGCGGCAACGACGGCAAATTGCGCAAGCAAGGCGTGCCCGTCGAGCGCTACGATTTCAGCGGCTACGGTGCCAATATTTTCAGCAACTGGCTCAACCCGAAGGCCCAGATTGCGGACCTGTCCCAAGCCAAGTTCGACGTCTGGAAAGGGCGGACTGCCCACGAGGTGATACAGGTGCGCAGCATCGTTTACCCGTGGTGCGTCCATGTGGTTCGCACCATCACCATGTTCCGCAACAGTGCGGGCCTGGTCTATCGGATTGACAGCGGCTGGCGCGCCGAAAGCGATGGCGTTTACCAGTTCACGGAACGCATCGTGGACGGGGACGGGGAAGAGGTGGAAGTGGCAGCCTACGAATTTCACCCTGGCATGGTGCATGGCGTTTTCAATGTGCGCAACATCGTGGAGACCAGCGAACTGACGCCCTACACCACCACTTGGAACAAGACAACGGGCTTTTATATTGACCCAAACGACGGCTTGCCGAAAGGCGTGGGCGCTGGGAAAAACCTGAACATTGACTTGGTGCCAGTTTATTTTGATGCCGATGTGCAAATGGACGACGTGGTTTCGGGTGGGGCAAATGGGCGGGTGCCGTCGAAGCGCATGTTGGGCTACCTGCAATTAAGCCCGATTGGCGTCGTGATTTCGCCCGAGCATTTCCGGGAACTTTTGCTGCTGCAAAACGGCCTCGGCGGCCCTGTTGACTGCATGGTCAATATCGGCGGCAGCAACCAGACCATGCGCATGAGCCGCGTGGAGGTGCAGCCCAGTCGCGACGCCGCCAACAAACTCGTGTTTGTGGCTGTCGCCAAAGGTACGCCCGTGCTGCCCAAGGACGGCAGTTGGAGCGTGGTGCAGCACAAAAAAGCGACGCTGGAAGTGCTGCCCATCAGCGACAACGTGGTGCCGCTCATCCGACGTGGGATACTCGGCCAGCCCAACAACAACCCGCACGAACTGTCCAGTCCTGCTGACCTTTTCAACCTCAACTTGGAGGACAGGGCCACGCAGTTTGCCTTTTTGCAAAACACCGATACGCAGAAGGTGCTATTCCGCAACCCGTCGTTCGAGCAGGGGCTGAAGGCGCTGAAAAGCTCCCCGCCCGACCTCGCCGACGCCTACCGCTTGCTCGACAGCAAGGGTATTTTTCCAAAATTGGACAAGTTGCCACGGTTAAACTTGAACGATTTCGACCTCACCATCAAAGAGGAAGGCTACAAACTGCTGAACAAAATAGATCCTGCCAAAATCCTGGAGCAGGCTTTTACCGAAGGCCCTGTTTATTTTATCAATGAAAAGGATGTCAAGATTTACGTCGAATACGCCAAAAACGACATCAAAGGCAACAAGACTGGCGACGGCACCTTGAACTACGACCTCGACAGTGCAGCGAGGAAATGGGCCAATAAAATGGAGGGCGTCACCATGGTCGTGGACTTGCTGGACATGAAACGGCTGTTTCTCATCCGAGGAAAATTTGATACGGAGAAGGGGAAATCGCCAGCGTTTACTGACCCTGAGCTGGAATTCGGCGAGTTCTTGCAACCCGTTTACGACATCCTCCAAATCCTGCTGCTGCTCAACGGTGGCGACTACGCAGGCGCACTGACGAAGGGCCTGAAAATCGCCATGAGCAACAGCCCCAACAACTGGGAATACAAGTTCCAAGCGGACAAAGAGATACCCGTGCTGCGCTTCCCGCCGCCCGCCGCCGACAGCCCGGTGGCACCGCTGCGCCTGGAATGTTACCTCAAATTAGGTTGCTATTTCAACGTCGGGATGCCGCTGCCTTCGGGCGAGGGAACGCCCGTGCCTAGCGCCGGGGGCTACGTGGAGTTTGGGGCAAAATTGAGCGTGATGTGCCTCTCGGTCGCAGCCGCCACGGTCTATGCCGTTGGCACCTGCACCCTTCGAATCGGGGCGGACACGGTGCGTGGACCAAACCTCTACATGAAAGTTGGCTTCGGGGTGGAACTGATGGTGGGGCTGCCCGTCATCGGTAACGTGAGCGTGTATTTTGCCGCTGGCGTGGAAGTCTCGGTGGACAAGCGCATCATTGTCGTCGGGGCGTTCATCCTGTTCCGGGGCCGGGCCGAACTCATCGGTGGCTTGGTGACCATCCAGATTCAAATCGAAGCTTCCGGCAAAGTCATGAGGGACATGGTTGCCGACCGCACGGACTGCATCGCACAGGTGACGTTCAGCCTCGACATCAGCATCTTCCTGGTCATCAATATCAGTTTTTCAAAAAGTTTCCAAGAAAACCGTCAAATCGCATAACCATTATGGAAGCAAAAATCAGCATACTGACCCTCCCGCAACGGATAGAAGGCAACCGCCTCTTTTTCAACGTGTTGACCATTCCTCGAAACATCAACCCGCTGGAGGCGCACCCGGACCTGGCACCTTACCCGGCCTGGGCCGATGCCAATTTGACCTTGCAGGCCAACCTGTTCCCTGCTTTGGAGGAGTATCCCCGGCTCGATTTACAGCCAACGGCGCTCAGTGCCGACCTGCCAATTGCGGCCTTTGGCGTGGAAGCGACGGATATTTTTACAACGCTGGCGCAACGTTTTGACATCAGCAATGGGCAGGTAGCCGAAGCACCGGAGGCCCACCATTTTGCACGGAAATACCTGCCGGAAAGCTACCGCCAGGCGTTCAATTTTACAAAACCCCGCACCAAACACGCGGCCATTGACGACAGCTACGCCTGTGCCATCACCAAAGAGGAAAAACCCGACCCCGCTTTCGTGCCCGACGACGACACGGTGAGTTGGGGGCAGGTTTTTGCTTTTTGCCTACGGCAACCGGCTATCGCCAAAAAATGCGGCTTCATCCACGAGGAGCTTTTCATGGACATTGCGCCCGGCGCACTCGAAAACGGCGGCTGGCTTTACGTGGATTTTGCGCCTGGTTCGGACTTTGATTTTTTTGACAAAACAGTGGTGAAACGCTACGCCGCACGTTTGCCAAAAATCTCGGCAGACATCGACCGTAGCTTGTTCGCCGCCGTGCTGTTCCCCGTCCGCCACAATGCGGTGGACTTGCCGCCCGACAACCCCGAACTGCCCTCCGCCTACGACGAACTCCTGCTGGAAGCGAGCCTGTACGACGACGGCTTCGCCAAAATCGTCCATGCCCACCAGCCCGTGAGCGACCATTTGCTCAAGGAAAAACGAGACCCGGATTTCCCCGTCACCAGCGACGCTGGCATCCGCCTCGCTTGGGACGACGAGCAGTTGCTCATTTGGATGAACCGCCAATTGGAGGAAGACCCCGCCAACCCCGGCAGCGCCCGCCGGGTGGATGCGCCGATGGGCGTATTTGGCTACCGGATTGATGCCCGCGAGAAAAGCGGCGACCCCGCCAACCCGAACGCCTGGAACTCCCTTTGCCGGGTGCAGCACAAGGCCGAACTGATGCTGGGCGCAACGTCGGTCGGAGCCATCGGCGACGGTGGCGAACTTAACGTGGAGGTTTATCCCTCCATTCCCGATGGCAAAAAAACCAAGCATTTTTGGCTGCCCGCCTATTTTGCCTACTGGACAGGGAAAAGCCTCGTGCTGCAAGATGAGGATGCCATTGACCTGTTTCGCAAGGAACTGAATGAGCAGCAAAAGAACGCCAAAGACTTAAAGGCAACCAAAAACATGCTGTACGATGCGGTCGGTTTGGAGAACATTCCCCTGCATTACGGCGGCAATTACGAGTTCCGGGTGCGGCTGGCGGACATCACGGGCGGTGGCCCCGCCAGTGACAAGGAAGCCATTTACGATGCCGAGGCACCCGTTGCATCATGGCTGTTTCGGCGTCACGCCATCCCTCAGACGGTGCGCATCCAAAACGAGCTGCCAGAGCGCGACGACACCTATTTTTCGGACAACGAACTGACGGTGCAAAGGCCGAGACTGGGCTATCCGAGTGTACTTTTTGCAGGCACGACGGATGTCAACGGCGTATTCGCTCCTGCCTACCCCAATGCATTGGACTTGCTCAAGGCTGATTTCGATGCCGCTTTGGGCAAACGGGATATCGGCATCGCCGACCCCGACGTGGATCGCTTGGAAATCGAGGTGGCCGTTCGGGCCTTGGACATGGACACCACCATAAAAAAGCACCATGCCCAAGATAACTACGCCATACTTTACACGACCACACGGGCTTTTCCGGCGGATTTTGACGGGGCGCTTTCCATCCCGTTGACCTACTTGGATCGCCCGGTCATTCATTTCAACGGCCAAAAAAACCTCTTGCTGCTCGGCCTTTCGGACAACAACGACCAGATTGACGACCTGCCAGACCTCGTGCTACCGACCAACCGTGACATTCAGATTACCGTCCGTGCTTTGTGTGCCGAGAAAAACGATTATTACGCTGACAACGAGGCACTCCGAGGGATGACTACCCGCTTCGTGACGCGCCGGGCAGCTACCAGTGAAAACGGTTTTTTCAAAGCCACTGGCGCGCAAACCATGATACGCGGCATCTTCCTCCGCCGCCCGGAACAGAAAAAGCTTTCCGCCAATTGGAAGGAGGCCTTCGTGGGAGGAAAAGCAGCGCCCGACCAGCAACCCGAACTCATCGAGCGATTAGCGAATGCGATTGACGTGGAGGCAAAAGGCATGTCGCTGATGGGCAAAACGGGCCAGCGTTGGCAATTTGGCGCGGCCAGGGCCATCCGCCACACCCTGTCGCCCGACAATACCAGCCTGACCATCGCCACACAGGACGACATGGTAAACCACTGGTTGGTGCCCATCACCTTGCTCATTGACCGTGATTGGTCGTGGGATGGCGTCGAGCCAGTGAGTGTGGACATTTTTCGAAGAAAAAAATTCTCGCTGGAAGCCGACTGGGAAGCGGAAATCTTGGTGGGCGATATTGAGCTGAAAAAAGCCATCAATATTCAGGCGCTGATGAATTCCGACCGCAGCCAGACTTTCCTTTGTTTTATTGATGCCGTTGAGCCTAAGTCAGCCGATCCAGCCCAGCACCCCGACGAAATCATGTTGGAGTACCGGGTGCAGCCCAATTTCAAAATGGACAATCCGGCGATGGGTTTTGAACTGCCCTTGACGCTTGCACTTCAATTTTCCATCACGACTCCACCTGCGCAAATGCCAAAAATCGTGAGCGCTGGCATGGCCCTGAGCCGCTATGTGCGCGATGCCGATTATGCCAATACCGAGGCTCGGCAACGTTACCTGTGGGTGGAGTTTGAAGAGCCCGTCAAAAACCCCCGTGACGCTTATTTTGGCCGCATCACCGCCTACGCACCCGACCCCCTTTTGGCGGAATGGACGCCGGATTGGATGGTGCCCCGTCAGCCGCCAGCCTTGTCTATCGAGCCTGAACCAGTTCGCATCATCAGCCCGGGCCATACCGACAACCGCAGCGGGTTGAACGCCATGCAGCAACTACTGCCCGCCACCGAGAGCAAGCGCCATTTCCTAGTGCCGCTGCCACCGGGCCTGCACCCAGAGTCGCCGGAGCTGTTTGGTTTTTTTACTTACGAATTTCGGATAGGCCACGCCGAGGGATGGAGCACTGCACAGGGGCGTTTTGGCCGCGCCCTGGACTGTCAGGGAGTGCAGCACCCCACACCGCAACTGTACTGCAATCCTGACCGGAACGAGCAGCGACTCCGGGTTTCTGCGTCCCATTCTATGGCCGTTTTCGATGGAAGGAACGTGACGAGCCATCCTGTGCGCACCCAACTGTGGGCCTTGCTTTATGCCCAAGTGCGCATGGCGGACAACAGCGACAACCGCAATATTCTGCTGAATGACCGCCTGATGCGGCCAGCACCTGAACGCATTTTTGACGATGCTGGCGCTGTGATTTTTTCCTCCGAAAACAGCGATGCGCCCAAGCGGGCGGTGGCTGAGTGGGACAATGCCGAGGTCAGCGCCCTGCTGAAAAACCAAGGATTGCCTGCCGACAGCAATTTGAGCGTACTCTGCGTGGAAATGATGCCGACCGCCGACCATTTCTTGATGAACAACCATGAGCATGGGAATTTTGCCGTGCTCAACCGTTTCCGGGGTGCCGATGGATTGCCCTCCACTGCGTCGGGCCAAGCGCTGAATATGTTGCGGAGCGTTTCGTACAACCTGACGCAAACGGCAGCCGAGGCAGGCCCAACCCCTGAGGAACTGACCGGGCGGCCACTGTCCGATGATTTGGGTCATTATCGCATTTTGCGCACTTCGACGTTGGCATCGGTGCCGGAGGTATGTTGCGTTGATTGTTGAAGTGGAATAGTGCAACCTGACCGGTGCACCATTTTCTAAACATTTCCTACCTTTGCCGCACATTCATACTCGCTAAGAAAGCTGTGCCAATCGGTTCAAAAATCAGGACTTTTACCAAGCCCGTTTTTTGAGCCGCCCGGCACAGCTTTTTTCATAAAAAGCAATCTTCGCAAACATGGATTTATTTCAAAAATTCAGGAATCCCGGCCCACTCGGCAGGTGGCGTGACGTGGCCGATGGCTATTTTATGTTTCCACGCCTCGAAGGCGAATTGGGCAACCACATGAAGTTCCAAGGCAAAGACGTCATCTGCTGGAGCATCAACAACTACCTCGGCCTGGCCAACCACCCCGAAGTGCGGGAGGCCGACGCCAAGGGCGCTGCCGACTGGGGCCTCGCCTATCCGATGGGCGCCCGCATGATGAGCGGCAACTCCACCCTCCACGACCAGTTGGAGAAGGAACTCGCCGACTTCGTGAAAAAGGAATCGGCCATGCTCGTCAACTTCGGCTACCAAGGCGTCATCTCCGCCATTGACAGCCTCGTGAATCGCCACGACGTCATCGTGTACGACTCCGAGGCGCACGCCTGCATCGTGGACGGTGTGCGGCTGCACCACGGCAAGCGTTTTGCCTTCGAGCACAACAACGTGGCCAGCCTCGACAAAAACCTGGGCCGTGCCACCAAGCTCGTGGCCGAGACCGGCGGCGGCATCCTCGTCATCACCGAGGGCGTGTTCGGAATGAGGGGCGACCAAGGCAAGCTGCGGGAAATCTGCGCCCTGAAGGACAAGTACGAGTTCCGCCTCATGGTGGATGATGCGCACGGCTTCGGGATGCTCGGCCCGACAGGCGCTGGTGCCTGCGAGGAGCAGGGCATCATGGACGACGTGGACGTTTATTTCTCCACCTTCGCCAAGTCAATGGCCAGCATCGGGGCATTTTTCGCTGGCGAAAAATTCATGATTCAGCACCTGCGCTTCACCATGCGCTCGCAGATCTTTGCCAAGAGCCTGCCCATGCCGCTGGTGGTCGGTGCCCTCAAGCGCTTGGAGCTGCTGCGCACCAAGCCGGAGCTTCGCAAGGCCCTTTGGGACAACGTGAACTACCTGCAATCGGAACTGAAAAAGGCGGGATTTGAAATCGGCGAGACGAACTCTTGCGTGACGCCCGTTTACATCCAGGGCGACGAAACGGAAGCGATGGTAATGGTGCGGGATTTGCGGGAAAACTATGGGATATTTTGCTCTATCGTGGTCTATCCCGTCATTCCAAAGGGCATGATTATCCTGCGGCTGATACCCACCGCTGTTCACACGAAGGAGGACATTGACACAACGATTACCGCCTTCAAGGAAATAAAGAAAAAGCTGAACAGCCAAGCTTATGCCGAAGCTGCGAAGGTGCTGCTGGCCGGGGCGATTGGATAAAGGAAATTGGGAAATTGGGAAATTAAGAAATTTGGGCTTGCTCCAATTTCCAAATTTCTCAATTTCCCAATTTCTTCTACTCTTCCTCGTCGCTTGCCACTTCCTCCATCGTCATGTACCCCCGCTCGTGGAGGAACTGAAACCACCGGACAATTTTCTTGATGTCGCTGATGTGTACCCGCTCGCGATCGTGGTTGGGCAGCACTGCGGAAAAATAGGCCCGAAGTTCGTCGGGCTTGGCATCAATTTTTACTATCGGCGTGTCGGCCAGTTTGTCGTACATGCTCTGGAAAACAGTGCGGATTTCCACCGAGTCGTCTTCACCGTCCACAAAGACGGAGATGCTCTCCATCGGTGAAAACTGGTGCTTGCGAAGCGGGGCAAAGCGTACCTTGCCGGAATCCAGGTCTTCTACCAACATGCCATTCTTGCGGTTGGCTGCCATTTTTTGCACACCGGGAAAGCCCGTAACTACTACTAAATCTTTGAGTCTCATGCTAATGGGTGAATGATTGATTACAATGAGTGAATGAGGGAATGATAGAATGAGGGAATGAACCGAGGCCCCAATATTCACTCATTCTATCATTCCTTCATTCACTCATTGATTAAGGGGCGCAAAGGTAACAAAAACAGAACACAGTAAAATGCTATTGCCACTCTTCAAGTCGCTGCACATCGTTGGATTCGTCGCATGGTTTGCAGGGCTTTTTTACCTCGTGCGAATCTTTGTCTATCACGTGGAGGCACTGGCCAAGCCGCAGCCCGAGCGGGACGTACTTGCTAAGCAGTTCAACATCATGGAGTGGCGGGTTTACCGCATCATCCTTGGGCCTGCGGTGGTGCTTACATGGGCTTGTGGCATGGCGATGCTGTTCATTTACGGCACAGACTGGTTCCAAGAGAACTGGTGGATGTCCATAAAGCTCGTGCTGTTGGTGTTGCTAACGGGCTATCACCACAGTTGCAAGTGCATCATCCGTAAGCTGGAGCGGGGCGAAGTGCCGTTCACTTCGTTCCAATTTCGACTGCTCAACGAAGTGCCGACGCTCCTGCTCGTACCCATTGTGCTGCTGGCCGTTTACCGAAACAACTTCAACGTCTGGTACACGCTGGCCGGAATCCTCGGCTTCGGCGGGCTACTTTTTGCTGGCGCAAAACTGTACAAACGGTCGAGGGAAAAATGAGATTGCCAGAAAGCCGGGTGGTCAAAATTGTTTGGATTGTTAAAATTGCTTGATTGTTTGGTGGTTTTGGGTACAACTTTGCGCGCATCAATTTTTCATTTTCAACAATTAAACCCATGCACAAGCTTTTCTTAGCCGCCCTCTTCGCAGGTTCATTTTTCTTGGCCTGCGGCCAACAAACAGACCTGCCACCCATTGCACCACAGCAGGCCCAACAGCCGCAGCCTCCAGCACAGCGGGCCAACTACTACGTGGACACCGCCCGCCCGTCCAACCAAATTCAGGCAACCTACCCCTACAATATTTCGCTCCGCAATGCGGCTGGCGACACCCTCAACTCGGCCACTACCTTTGAAAAAAACGGAAAGCCCACCGTGCTCATGTTCTGGCTGACCACCTGCGGCCCCTGCCGCATGGAACTGAACGCCATCACCGAAAAATTCGGCACGTGGAAGCAGCAGGCCGACTTCAACTTTTACGCCATCAGCACCGATTTTCCGAAGAACTACCCGCAGTTCGTCAGCCGGGTGGACGAAGGCAACTGGCCCTTCCCCGCTTTCCACGACCTGAACCGGGAGTTCCGCCTCGTGATGCCCGGCGAGCTTAACGGCCTGCCCCAGGTGTTCGTATTGGACAAAAACGGCAACATCGCCTACCATACCCGCAAGTACGTGCCGGGGGATGAGGACAAACTGTTTGAGGAGGTGGAAAAACTGAATTAATCCTTCAAATCCACCACCAGCGCTCCCTCCAAATTCACATCGTAATAGTCCAAACCCAGCGAATCGCACCCCATTTTCCATTCCTCCACCCGCCATTTCTTGTTGCTGGCGTCGAAAATGATTAATTGAAAGTCAAAGACTTGCAGGAGTTCTTCGAGTTTCACTTTTGGAGTATTTCGAAGCAGCAAGTAGTCCACTTTCACCTTCTCCTCGCCTTCGTAGGCCACCGGGCCGTTCACCACCATCAGGCGTTTGTCATAAAATTGCACCAGCCCGTTTTTGTAAAAAAAATGCTCGCCAACGACGGCGGTCGAGTCGCCGAGGTGCAGCGTTTCCACCGCGTTGATACCGTTGGCAAAGCGGTTGCCCTCGGCGGCGTATTTCATCGGCTTCGCCTCCAGTGCCGTGTCAATAAGCGACCAGGCTTTTTCACCATCAAAAAAATCGAGGGCAGAGTGCTTGTAAACGCTGTAAACGGTGAGCTGGCGGTTCTTTTGGTGATGGAATTCGGAGAAAGCAAAACTCATCCCGACCACCAGCACCAAACCCAAGGAGGCCAACACCCAGCGAAACTTGCGGGAACTGATGGCCGCCATAACGCTGCCGAGTCCGAGGTAGAGCAGCAGCGCTGAGATGCCCCCAATCCAAATGCCGTTGAGCAAGGCGGCGGGCAGGTGCTGGATGAGCATCACGGTCTGGTTGCCGAGCCAGAGCATAGCCCAAAGCAGCCATCCGACCACGCCCGCACCGGCGGCCCAGAGCGGGTCGAGTACCAAAAGCAGCAGTCCTCCTGCAAGCTCGGCTGCCGAAAGTGGCACCAGCACCAGGCTCGACAGCCAAAAATAGGTGGGGAACTGGTGGAAGTACAGCAGCGTATACGGCAGCGTCATCAGTTGCGCAGCCAGCGACACCGAGTTGAGTTCCCAGAGGTAATTGCCCACCCGGTTCTCAATGGCCCACAGCCCGGCGATCTTCGGCTGGAAATAAACGATGCCCAAAATGGCGAGGTACGATAGCTGAAAGCTGACGCTCAGGAGCCAGTACGGGTCGTAGAGCAGTAGGCAGAAAGCACTGGCGGTCAGCGTGTTGTAGAAATTCTTGTTGCGCCCAAGCCCATCGCCGATGATCACAAAGCTGAACATCACGGTGGAACGCATGACCGACGGCGAGGCCCCGGTCACGAGTGCAAACGACCAAATCAGCACCAGCAAAATCACCGCTTTGAGCAATCGCCAGGAGCCGTGCTGCCATTTCACCCGCTTAAAAAAGAAGTTGAGGATGAGGAAAAGTATGCCGACGTGCATGCCCGAAACGGCCAGTATGTGCATGGCACCAGTTTGCGAGTAAGCTGTGAGCACCTCCTCCGGCACCTCGCTGCGGTAGCCGAAGATGAGTGCTGCGCCTACGGCAAACTCGTTTTCTGTTTTCAAGTGCTTTCGCAAGGTTTCCGTGAACTGGTTTTGCAGCGAAATAGCCGTGCCATAAGGCGAAAACCAATCCCGTTTTTTCACCAATCCCCAGCTTTCATTTTTTACAAAAGCCTGATAATGAATATTTTGGAAGTGCAGGTAGCGCCCGTAGTCGAAGGCATGTGGATTGTCCGGCGGCTCCACGGTGCTGGCTTTGCCGCTGATGACGAGCTGGTCGCCGTACGCCAATGACTCGGCGATACTGTCGCGCTGGAGGTAGAGCAACAGGCTACCTGTGGCGGGTTCAAGGCTGTCGGTAGTTGGGCCAGTGGCACTGATGCCCAGCTCGATTTTGACCCAGTTTTCCTTTCGGACGGGTGCATCGGCCACCTCGCCGACCAGCACCGTGCCGTCCTCTGGCGGATTTATTTTGCTGAAATGGCTCGCGTGGTTCAGCTCGTTGTGTTGCCAAGTGACGCCGTAGCCCAGCACGAGCAGGGCGGTGCTGAGCAGCAAGCCGGGGAGCCAACGATAGCGGTACAGTCCACGCAGTTTTTGGGACAAAAGCTGTAACACGACCAGCGCCACAAATACCAGTGGCAAGCCGGGGATGGGCAGATTGAATTGAATGGCCAGCAGGATGCCTACCAAAAACGGCAAGAGTAGGCGCACGAAGGGGATTTCACGCCAGTTGAGCATGGTTCAGGATTTTTTTAGTTTGTAAAAATGGGTAAGCGTGGGTAAGCTAGAAAGGGCTTTTTATACTCGCAAATATTTTGTTTTCGTATAAAACCTGGGCGCAAGGCGAGGGAGGATATTTGGGATATTGGGCGGGCAATTTCTCAATATCCCAATATCCCAATATCTGCTTCAGGAAAGCAGTTTGCGCACCAGTGTTGACACCAGTTTGCCGTCGGCACGGCCAGCCAGCTCCTTGGTGGCAGCGCCCATGACCTTGCCCATGTCCTGTGGCCCGGTAGCGCCTACGCTTGCGACGATGTTCTTCAGGATGGCCTCCAACTCGGCTTCGTCGAGCTGCTTGGGCAGGTACCGCTCGATGACGGCGATTTCTTCCCGCTCCACCGAAGCCAGGTCTTCCCGGTTTTGCGCCTCGTAGATTTCGAGGGAGTCCTTGCGGGTCTTGACGAGTTTTTGGAGGAGCTTGATTTCCCGTTCACCCTCCACGACCAGACCACTGCCGTCGGTGTTGGCCAGCAGAATAGCGGCTTTAATGGCCCGGATGCCCCGCTTGGCGGCTTCGTCCTTGTTGCGCATGGCTTCTTTGAGGTCTTCCATGATGCGTTGTTCCAGCGTCATAATTTCAAAAGATTTTGGTGAAAAATTCGATTGCCGCAATGTGGCTTGTAAATTCGCCTTGCTAACGCCGCAAACTTATTGAAAGTTTCCGAGCCAAGGCAGTTGCGCCGCATTTGCGAAGCGAAGCCAAAGTCAGCGCTATTTTGCCAACAGCACACTTTACTTTGCCCTTTATCCTTTTTACTTGAAAAAATGAAATTTCCAAAGCCCATCCCCGTCCTCGAAATTGCCCGCAAAACGGGGGCCACGCTCCTTGGCGACGAGTCGCTGCTGGCCACCGGCATCAACGAAATCCATAAAGTGGAGCCGGGCGACATCACTTTCGTGGACAACCGGAAGTACTTCCGGAAATCCCTTGAATCGGCGGCGAGCATCATTCTTCTGAACGAAAAAACCGATTGCCCGCCGGGCAAGGCGCTGCTGCTCTGCGACAAACCCTTCGAAGCTTACAACTCGCTGGTGAGGGAGCATCGGCCCTTCCGGCCACTCAATGAAAGCATCAGCGAGAGCGCCAACATCCACCCGTCGAGCGTGGTGGAGCCGGGGGCGGTCATCGGACACCAAGTGGTCATCGGGCGCAACTGCTACATCCAAGCCAACGCATATATCGGCGACCATACGCACATTGGCAATTACGTAATCATTCAGGCCGGAGCCATCATCGGCACAGATGCTTTTTATTTTCAAAAAAACGAGGGCAGCTTCAAAAAATGGCGCTCCGGTGGGCGGGTGGTCATCGAAGACCATGTGGACATCGGGGCGGGCTGCACCATCAACAAGGGCGTATCGGGTGACACGGTCATCGGTGAAGGCTCGAAGCTGGACTGTCAGGTGCATGTGGGGCACGGGGCCGTCATCGGCAAAAACTGCCTGCTAGCCGGGCAGGTGGGCGTGGGCGGAAAGGCTATTTTGGAAGACAATGTGGTGCTGTACGGGCAAGTTGGCGTGGCAGCCCGGGTTCGCATCGGCAAAGGGGCGGTGGTGAGCGCCAAGAGCGGCGTGTCCAAGGACCTGGAGGGTGGCAAGACGTATTTCGGCATTCCAGCGGAGGAAATCAGGGTGCGGCAGCGGGAATTGGCGGCTTTGCGTCAATTGCCCGATTTTTTGAAAAAAATGGAAGAACCCAAGTGAAAATTTGCGTTGGGATAGTGTTTTAGTACAATTGTTGGCAATACCCAAAAAAAGTCCTGTTTTTGCCCAGAAAACCCTTTTGCGAAATTACCTTTGCAATCCCGCCTCACATGCGGGAAAACTCCCAACTCCGCCATTACAATCCCTAGAGCATCTTGCGCCTACCTTATTTAGCGCTTTTACAAGTGAAAATATTCTAAAAAACGAAGTCTGTTGAAATGAAAAGGTATTTCATAAACGCTTGATTTGCATTGACTTGCATTTCCGTTCTCCTCATTTCCCAGCGCTGCTGGGCATTGGGTTACCGGAATGCAAAGAAAAAATTATCTGCTCAATTAGGATTTGCCCACCCAGTTAACGGCAAATAAGAAACAACGAAAAAGAAAATGACAGGCAAAAAGTATCTTCTGGCAGCTTTGCTGCTCACATTGACTACGCTGAATCAAGTTTCGGCACAAGTTTGTGACTGTTTGACCACGGGGAACTGTCCGGTCGCAATTCAGGACAACGGCACCTTTCAGGGAACGCTGGACGTAACCGTGAGTGGCCCGAACGACCTAGGGCAATGCCCGCTCACCTCCCTCTGTTTTTCCATCACGCACACCTGGGTAGGCGACCTTGCCGTGACGCTCACTTCGCCCAGTGGCATCAACTACTTGGTCATGGCAGATGCCAACAACGGCTCTGGCGGCTGCGGCACCGACTCGGACAATATTGACGTTTGCATCGTGCCCGGTACTGGCAATGCGCTCACCAACAACACCGAGTATATGTGCAACACGGGCGCTTGCCAGAGTGGCACCTGCTGCCTCGTCGGCAACTGGACGATGCCATGCGGCGGCGTCACTGACCCCATCACCGGCGCCAACCAAGCCCCCAATTGCGACCTCAACGATTTCAACGTGCCCGGCAATCCTGCTAATGGCACTTGGACGCTGACCGTGAACGACATTTGCGGACAAGATGTGGGCACGCTCAACAACTTCTCACTGACCTTCGCCTGCGGAATATCTTCCTGCACGGTTTGCTCCGCAAACGGTGGCACACTGACCGACCCGGACGTGCAGGGTTGCATCGGCGACCCAGCCCTAAACTTGAACATCACACCACAGTACACCGGAGGCAACCAATCGCCCAACCCGGGGGAGTACAGCTACGCCTGGATTATTTCCCAAAACGGCAATATTCAGTCTGTAAACCCCACTCCGAATATGTCCACCCTACCACCTGGCATTTACACGCTTTGTGGGTTTTCTTACATTAACACTGCCGCTGGGCTAATCAACTCGCTCATTGGAATGGACCTGGGCGCTGCAATAACCCAGTTCAATTCCAACACAGCGCCATTTTGCGGCGACTTTTCGGACGATTGCATGCAGGTTACGATTGGGCCTGCTATCCTTCCAACAATTGTTGATACAGCACTTTGTATCGGCGAATGTATCGAGGTTGGTTTCCAGCCGTTTTGTAGCTCCGGCTCCATTACACTTCAATCTTATTTGGGGTGCGACAGTGTGGTCAACGTGATCATCACGCCCATTTCACCGGCCTTCTCCGTTCAAAATGTAACGGTCTGCCAAGGTGAGTGCATTTTTGTCAATGGCCAGCAGTACTGCCCGCCCGCCCCAGCAGTGTTCACCGTACCCAGCTGGCAGGGCTGTGACAGCACCGTGACGATTCTCTTTAATGAAGTCATCACTGTTGCGATAATAAATCCACCCCTCCCTCCGCCGATCAGTTGCTCAGACCCAGCCATCACGTTAGACGGGCTAAGTTCCATCCCAACGGGGGCTTCCCTGCAATGGACAGGGCCAAACGGGTTCAACAGCAACCAACCATTTGTGACCGTAAACGTACCGGGAACCTATACGCTGACCGTCACCAACAATGCGACCAACCCACCCTGCACGGCGCAAGCTTCCGTGGATATCGTGGGCGAAGTTGAGGCACCCGACCTGATACTGAACAGCGCACCCCCGGTAATTTGCGCAGGCCAGTCTTTTGACCTGGCCACTTTAAACATCGTGGACCTGAACAACACGAACCCCGTGCTCACCTTTCACTCCGGCACGCCTACCACCCCTGCGAATGAACTTATGAGCACCATCGTTTCACCTGCCACTACCACCACCTACTACGTGCGGGGAACGGTTGGCGGCTGTTATGACGAATTGCCAGTGACCTTGACGGTGAACCCGTTGCCGGTGGCCAGCTTCACGGTCACATCGCCCATTTGCATCAACGGGTCTTCAACCGTGACGTTCACCGGCACGGCTCCTCCTGGCGCCACTTTCAACTGGAACTTTGGTGGTGGCACGGCTGTGCCTAGTTCCGGCCCTGGCCCTCACACCGTCACTTGGGCAAGTGGTGGTGCAAAAACCATTACCCTAATCATTAGTGCCAACGGCTGCACGTCGGGTACGGCGACGCAGACCGTGAACGTTGGCATCCAAATACCCGCACCAATCCTCAACTGTGCCTCTACTTCCACCGAAATAACTTTTACTTGGAATCCCGTACCGGGAGCCTCCGGCTACAACGTGACGGTCATCAGCGGCCCCACCGGCGTTCAAATTGACCCAACCACCTACTTGGTGGACAACCTGCTGCCCAACCAGCAAGTGACCATCTCGGTGGAGGCCATTTCCGGCAACGCATGCCCCAACAGCTCGGCGCAGATAACCTGCGCTGCACAGGACTGCCCGCCCGTGACCGTGACCATTGACCCTGTGGCTGATATTTGCTTGACTGCCTCCACGGGCACCATCCAATTGGTCGCTTCGCAATCCGGTGGCGACGGCAGTGGCGGATTCACTTGGTCGGGGCCTGGGGTGAACCCCATCACGGGCGTTTTCAATCCCGCCAATGCCAACCCAGGTGCCAACACCATCGCTGTTTCTTATGAAGAAGGCACCTGCATTTACAACGAGTCCATCGTCGTCAACGTGTTCCCGACGCCCACGGCGAATTTCAGCGTGACGACGCCAATTTGCAGCTCGGACTTCTCCACGGTCAACTACACAGGCAATGCCTCCAACGCCGCCACCTTCACCTGGGACTTCGGCGGCGGCACGGCCAACCCCGGCACGGGGCCTGGGCCGCACCAAGTGAATTGGTCAGCCAGTGGCACCTACACCATCTCGTTAATGGTAGGGGAAGACGGCTGCCAGTCCAACGCTTTTACCCAAACGGTAACCGTAGCGGACGAACTCCCCGCCCCGCAAATCACCTGTGTCACCACCACGAACTCCGTCGAGTTTTTTTGGAACAATATTCCTGGTTCGAGTGGCTTTGACATCAACGTGATAAATGGCGGCACGGGCACGGCCACCTCCGACACCTCCATGCTGTTCAGTGGCCTGAACCCCGGCGACGCCATCACCATCCAAGTGATCACGCTCGACCCCGGCCCCTGCGCCGATGCTTCTTCGCAAGTTACCTGCATCGCACAAGACTGCCCGGCGGTGACCATTGACATTGCGCCAGTACCCAATATTTGCCTCGATGCCAGCACTGCGCCGATTGACCTGCAAGCTACCGTAACGGGCGGCATGGGCGGCGGAACGCTGATTTGGAGCGGCCTTGGCGTCAGCCTAACCGGCACATTTGACCCCGTTCAGGGTTCCATCGGCGCAAATACCATCACGGTCACCTACACGGAAGGCGACTGCATTTACACAGAAGACATTGTGGTAAATGTGTTTGCGCAGCCACTGGCCAGTTTCAATGCCGCTTCACCGGTTTGCGTGAACAACGACATCTCCGTCTCCTACACGGGCACGGTTCTACCGGGCATTCAGTTCAACTGGGATTTCGGTACAGGCATGGCCACGCCCGGCACGGGCCAAGGGCCACACCTCGTCGGTTGGACGAGTGCAGGAGCGCAAACAATTTCGCTCACCGTGACCACGGCACAGGGCTGTGTTTCTGAGCCGTTCAGCAGCACGGTGCAGGTTGACCAAATCCTCATTGCACCAGCCATCACCTGCGTCACCTCTACGACTTCCATCGAGTTCAACTGGCCGAATGTGGCCGGTGCCACGAACTACCAAGTCGTGCAGCTATCCGGCGCACCGGGTTCGCAAATCTCACAAAATGCCTACCTCATCACCGGCCTAGTCCCGAACGACCAGGCCACCATTTCGCTCACGGTCTCCAACGGTGGTGCTTGTCCGCCTGTGACGGTCCAGCAAACGTGCATCGCACAGGACTGTCCGCCAGTCAGCGTGATCGTAAACCCAACAGCTTCTATTTGTGTCGGTGCGGCTACTCCCGTGCAGCTTACAGCGACAGTGACCGGAAGCTTGGGCACTGGAACTGGTGTTTGGAGTGGGCTAGGAGTGGATTCTACGGGGCTGTTTACCGCTGCAACTGCTGGCATTGGAGCACATACCGTGACCTATGTTTATTCTGAAAATAGCTGTACTTATCTCGCAACGGGCGTTGTAGTCGTGTTCTCTGAACCTTCGGCTACCTTCGCTGCTACCCCAATCATCTGCATCGCAGATGCTGCCACGGTGACTTATACCGGCAACGCATCCCCCAACGCCAATTACATGTGGGACTTTGGGGGCGGCACAGCCACTCCAGGCACCGGCCCTGGCCCGCACCAGGTCACCTTCCCGACCACCGGCATCTATGATATTTCGCTCACCGTTGTGCAATCGGGCTGCAACTCCATCGAGGTAATCAACTCGGTACAGGTTGACCCCGAACTGGTCGCACCTGATATTGACTGCACCACCACCACAGAGTCCATCGTGTTCAACTGGATCACTGTGCCCAATGCCACGGATTACGAAGTACAAGTAGTCAGCGGACAGACAGGCTCCCTGACTTCGCAAACGAGCTACACGGTAAATGGCCTGATGCCCAATGACCAGGTGACCATCGAACTGACCATGAGCGGCAACACGGCTTGTCCGCCCATCACCGTCACGGAAACCTGCATTGCACAGGATTGCCCGCCAGTGACGATTGACCTGCCGCTCGTTGACCCGATTTGTTTAGGCTCAACTGTTGGCACGATGCAACTGCAGGCCACCGTGACGGGTGGCAGCGGCACAAGCGGCACATGGAGCGGCCCCGGCACAAATGCCAGCGGCGTTTTCGACCCGAACACGGCTGGAGTGGGCATTCACACCATCACCTTTGTTTACCAAGAAAATGCAAATTGCAGCTACGACGGCACGCTCCAAATCGAAGTAGTGGCACCGCCAGTGGCCGATGCTGGCGCAGACGGCAAGATTACCTGTGACGACACCCAAACCTCGGTACAATTGGGTGGAAACGGCAGTTCCACTGGGCCGAACATCACTTACGGTTGGAGCATGACAGGCGGCAGTTTCCCCGGCGATTCTACCATCCTCTTCCCGACAGTGGCAGAGGCTGGCACCTACACCCTGACGGTGACCAACACGGCACTCCTCGGTTGCTCCGCAACGGACGTGGTTGAGGTGACAGCCAGCCAGGACATCCCCCAACCACAGTTGACCATCGTGCCAGTGAGTTGTTTTGGTCAAAACGATGGGGCCATCTCGGTGGTGTCCGTCACGGGCGGCCAAACGCCCTACCTCTACTCCCTTAACGGTGCGGCGTATGCATCCACCAGCAGCTTCCAACCGCTGACGCCAGGTGTGTACGTGGTGTCGGTGATTGACGCAGCGGGCTGCGAGGCCAGCGTGACGATTGACATCTCGCAACCGCAGGAACTGAACGTGGAGCTGGTGGCCATCATCGAGGGCGGCGGCAACATCGTCCGACTTGGCGACACGACGGAGCTGCAAGCCCTCATCAGCCTGCCACCGGACAGCCTGGACAACATCACTTGGTACCCGCAGGAACTGGTTTCCTGCGACACCTGCCTCAACACTTTCGTTTCGCCGACAGCGCAAACCACCTTCACCATCACCGTGGAGAGCAACGGCTGCGTTGACAGCGACGAATTGACGCTTTTTGTGAAAAAAGACCATCCGGTTTACATCCCGAACGCCTTCTCGCCCAATACCGACGGACTGAACGACGTGTTCATGATTTACGCTGGGAAGCAGGTGACGAAGGTCAAGTCGTTCCTCATCTTCGACCGCTGGGGCGAGACGGTGTTCCAGTTCTACGACTTCCAACCAAATGACCCTGACCATGGCTGGGACGGCACTTATCGGAACGATTTGCTGAACGCTGCCGTGTTCACCTGGTTTGCCGAGATTGAGTTCATAGACGGCAGTGTGGAACTGTACGAGGGGGATGTGACGCTGATGCGGTAAAGAAGCTGTTTAGACTTTCCTCATTTGGCTAAAAAAGGCGCTTTTCCGCCCTGAAGTCAGCAATTTTTTCGGCAATAGCGCTGCTATTCCCTCAAAAATTCCTGACTTCAGGACAAAAAATCACTCTTTTTTATCTCAAACAGGAAAGTCTAAACAGCTTCAAAATATAATCAACACCTTGCAAAAGCGGCAGGCTGCGGAAACGTGGGCTGCCGCTTTTGTTTTTGGACTGGAGCAAGGTTCATAACACAGGACAGCCTGTTAGCCTTTGGCTGTTGGCTGTGGGCTGTTGGCCAAAATGAGGTCTCATAAAGTTCGTTGACAAGTTTCCTACCTAAACCCCA
>CAZDSU010000089.1:0-25678 GCA_964508135.1 uncultured Saprospiraceae bacterium | reverse complement strand
AAATATGTCGATAAAAATGGACTTTAAAAGTACATCAAATTGGAGCCGCACCCTTGGCGGGTGGCAGAGCAGCCGCAAATTGTCATATACCCTGCCCACCGCCCTGCGTTCCGTTACAGTGTTGCTGCTTTTGGCCCCTGATGGCAAAAGCTTTGGCGCTGCCCCAGGCAGTGGCCACGAGGAGCAGCCAACCCTAGAATTTTTAAACAATGAATTCAAGAACCTTTTTTCCAGAAGCCGTGCCGGGGAATAATGGAAACATCCCGACTATGCTCGACGGAAACAAAATTCGATTACAGTGAAAAAACTATTTTTCATCGCCATTCTTGCAACAACACTTTGTGTTTACTTTGCGTGCAGCCAAGCCAATAAGGACGAAGTTGCACCTGCTACACCGACGGAAGTATCGGACGTTGATCTTACGAATTTAAGTGACAGCCCTATCGGGGAAAATACACTGATAGAAGACAGGGTTACATGCGGTGTAGGTGAATGCCACTGTGCAGTATCTGATGTTAACGGTGCCGTTGACATTACCATTTGTGGATTAACAACCGGTACGACTACGTGCGGCGTCAATTCAGCAACTCCCTGTGTCGGCAACAATTCAACCGTTTACGAGGGTTATCTTCCAATTTCACAGTTGTACCAAGACTTTTGTGTGTATTCGGGCAAAACTTTCAGGATTACTAACAACGATAACGCAACTGCAAATTTCCGGCTGCAATGTTCAGGCAATGCCACGCCGCTGAATATCACACTTGCTGCCAATGGTGCTGCTGGGGATACACAGTGGTTTGATCTAACGAGCTGTGCCGCTGCACAGTGTAGTTGAAGGGAACGTGAGGAATATGGCTGAAAAGTCTTCCAGGGCCATTCCCGGCGGCTTTTCAGGATAAGTGCATCAAAACTGGATTCGACCCTCGGGGATATCGCTTTTCGGTAAAAACCGAAAGATATTCGATATCTCCGGGGTCGTGTTTTGATGTTTACAGCCGGTTACGATTGCGAAACTTTGAAAGTTTCGCAATCGTGCCTCCTGTGTCCCTTGCTGATTTTTGAAAGGAATTTCACTAACTTGCTTCGCCTTTTCACATTCAAGACGCCGCATGAAAAGTTCTACCCGTTTCGTCCTTCCCTTCCTGCTCGTCATGGGACTGTTGTGTTCCAATGTTTCCAATGCCCAAACCTTCTATGGGGGCAATGCTACTACACTGTACCAGATCACTGTCACTGGCAACTCCTGCACTTGGACCTATATAGGCAATTATCATACGGCTACCGGGATGTCACTCTCAGCAAGCGGGGGGCTCACCTTTTGCGGCGGTACCCTGTACATGGCAACCAACGACGGCGACCTTTATTCAGTGGACCCAGCCACTGCCGAATGCACACTGGTGATGGACGCACCGACCAGTAACCCGCCGCTGTCACTTCAAGGCCTGACCTGTGCGGGGGGCACGTTTTACGCCATAGAGGACAATGGTGGGCAAGGAGGAGGGGGGACTATTTACCAGTACAACGTGAGCGCCGGGACGGTAACGTCAATAGGCTCCATTGGCACTTGGGGCCGAGACATGATTTATTTAAACGGGTACCTCTACGTTATTTCAGGCACTGGCGATTACATCCAGGTGGACCCCTGCAACGCCACCAACAACACGGTGCTGTACAACACCGACCCCCTTCTCAGTATGGACGCCATTCCTGGAGATCCCAACAACCTCCTGTACGGGACGTACGGTTCCATTGGCACCATGGACATCGCCACCGGCGACCAGACCCCGCTGTGCGATGCACCGGGGGCTCCCCCCCTGAACATCTACAACCTCGCCTCCAACACTCAGGACCAGCCTGCGCCCGACTGCCCGCCCACGCTGGACCTGGACGCCAACGACTCCTCCGGTGCCCCATTCAGCAACTACAATGCGCCGCCCTACACCTGCCTCTCCAGCGGCGTGCCCATCGCCGACGTGGACGCCACGGCCACCTCGTCCACGCCCATCAACGAGATGACCATAGAAATCACGGGCATCCTGGATCCGCCCCTCGAGGTGCTGGTGCTCAGCGGCTCCTTCCCCAACATCACCGTGAGCGGCTCCGGCACCACCAGCATTACCCTGACCAACACCAGCGGAAACGCCACCATCGCCAACTTCCTGGCAGCGCTCACCGCCATCCTCTACCAGGATACCGCCTCCCCACCGACAGCGGGGCCGAGGCAGGTGACGGTCAGCTTCACCAACGCCAACGGACAGACTAGCAACCAAGCGACAGCCCTCGTCAACGTCCAGGCAGCGCCCTTCGCACCGAGCGCCTCCATCACACCAAGCAGCGGCTGCACCGCTCCCGATGGCAGCATAGACCTCACCGTCACGCCGCCTGGGAGCTACCAGTACGACTGGTCGAACGGGGCAACCACCGAGGACATCGGCGGCCTCGCCCCCGGCAGCTACACCGTGACGGTCAGCCCCGCCGCCCCCGGCGGCTGCACCGCCACCTCCACCTTCGAGGTGCCCGGAGAAGAGGAGCCGCCGACGCTCTCCCTTACGCCCACCGCCGCAAACTGCGGCCTGTCCGACGGTGCCATCAACCTCACCGTGAGCGACGGCATCTCGCCCTTCACCTTCCTTTGGTCGAACGGTGCCACCACCGAGGACCTGGGCAACCTGGTGGCGGGCAGCTACGCCGTCACCGTCACCGGGGCGAACGGCTGCTCGGCGACAACCAGCGCCACCGTTGCGAACAACAACATCGCCATCGGCATTTCCGGCAGCGTCTTGCCGAACACTTCCTGCGCCGCCGCCAACGGCAGCGTAGTCATTGCCCTCAGCCCACCGAACCCGCCCAGCGGCAGCTATGCCTTCGCCTGGTCGAACGGCGCCACGACGCAGAACCTGTCGAACCTTGCCGCAGGCACGTACGCCGTGACGGTGAGCTACGGCAGCACCTGCTCCGCCAGTGCCACCTTTGCGGTAGCAAACGAGCCTGCGCTTCCCGTCCTGTCAACGGCTGCCAGCGCTGCCCACTGCGGCCTGCCCGACGGGACGGTTGACCTTGGCGTGACGGGCGGGCTTGCGCCTTACACTTTTGTTTGGTCGAACGGGCCAACGACGGAGGACCTCGCCAACGTCCCGCCCGGCAGCTACGCCGTCACCGTCACCGGGGCAAACGGCTGCACCGCCACCGCAAGCGCCACCGTGGCCGCCGAGGGAATCGCCATCGGCATTTCCGGGAGCGTCCTTCCTAACTCCTCCTGCACCGCCGCCAACGGCAGCGTGGTCATCAGCCTCAGCCCGCCGAACCCACCCAGTGGCAGCTACACCTTTTCCTGGTCGAACGGTGCCACGACGCAGAACCTGTCGAACATGGCTGCGGGCACTTATTCCGTGACGGTGAGCACCGGCGACTCCTGCTCCGCAAGTGCGAGCTTTGACGTGGTGAACGAGCCTGCGCTGCCCAGCTTGTCAACGGCCACCAGTCCTGCCCACTGCGGCCTGTCCGACGGGACGGTTGACCTGGGCGTAGCGGGCGGCGAAGCGCCCTTCGGCTACCTTTGGTCCAACGGGGGGAACACGGAAGACTTGGCCAGCCTCTCCGCTGGCGGTTACTCGGTGACAGTCACCGGGGCGAACGGCTGCACGGCGAGTGCCAGCGCCACCGTGCCGAGCCAGGACATCGCCATCGGCATTTCCGGCAGTGTACTGCCGAACAGTTCCTGCACCGTTCCAAACGGTTCGGTGGACGTGGCGCCCGACCCGCCCGCTCCGCCCAGCGGGAACTACTTTTTCCTGTGGTCGAACGGGCTGACCAGCCAAAGCATCTCCGGCCTGTCGGCAGGCACGTACACCGTCTCCGTGGCCTTGGGCACCACCTGCTCCGCCAGTGCCAGCTTCGGCGTGGCGGACGAGCCTGTCCCGCCCGTCCTGTCCACAGCCGCCAGCCCCTCCAACTGCGGCCTTCCCGATGGGGCGGTTGACCTTTCCGCCTCGGGCGGCGAGCCACCATTCGCCTACCTGTGGTCGAACGGGCCGGCAAGCGAAGACCTGAGCAACCTCGCCGCAGGCACCTACCTGGTGACGGTGACTGGGTCAAACGGCTGCACGTCCAGTGCCAGCGCCAACGTGGCGAACAACAACATCACCATCGGCATTGCGGCGGACGTACTGCACAATACCGCCTGCCTGCCGCCGGGCGGCGACGGCTCTGTGGCCCTCCTGCTCGACCCGCCCGTACCGCCTTCGGGCAGCTATTCCTTCCTGTGGTCGAACGGGCAGACGGGCCAGAACATCGGCAACCTGCCCCCGGGCACCTACGTGGTCAACGTGCTTGCTGGCGCTACCTGTACCGCCACCGCCGTTTTCACCGTGGCCGACGAGCCAATCTTTCCGGTACTTAGCGCCCTCGCCATGCCATCCATCTGCGGTGGCAGCGACGGCGGCATTGACCTTGTGCCCTCCGGGGGCGCATTTCCCCTTTCCTTTTCCTGGTCGAACGGGGCCACCACCGAAGACCTCGCCAACCTTACCTCGGGGACCTACTCGGTGATAGTCACCGGTGCCAACGGCTGCGTTGCGGCGCTCGTCGCCAACGTACCGAACAACAGCGACAGCTTTTCCGTGAGCGGGACGACAGCGGCGCAGACCGCTTGCACTTCTCCCAACGGCGGTGTGGACTTGACGGTAAGCCCCGTGGGGGGCTATGCTTTTTCGTGGTCGAACGGTGCGGCAACGGAGGATTTGGGCAACCTTGCGATGGGCACGTACACCGTGACCGTCAGCCAGGCGAGCGCTTGTACCGCTTTGGCAAGCTACACGGTAACGGAGAACCTGCCGCCGTCCGATACGTCGCTTCTCTTGGCTGTTTCCTGTGACCCCAGCGACGTGGGCATATATGTACAAGACCTGACAGGAGCGGATGGCTGCGACAGCACCGTAATAACCACGGTGACGCTGCTTGCATCGGACACGACGGCTGTGTTCGGGACTTCTTGTGATTTAAATGATGTGGGTGTTTTCGAGCAGACGTTGACGAACGGCAATGGTTGTGATAGCTTGATAATTACAACTATTGCATATTCCGCATCGGACACGACGGCGATATATGGCACGTCCTGCGATTTAAACGATGTGGGAGTATTCGAGCAAACATTGGTCAATTCCAATGGTTGCGACAGCTTGATAATCACCACGATTGCTTATTCGGCATCCGATACGACCAATATCTTCGATACTTCCTGTGATTTAAATGATGTGGGGGTATTCGAGCAGACATTGACGAATGGCAATGGCTGCGACAGCTTGATAATCACCACGATTGCTTATTCGGCATCCGATACGACCGCAATATTTGATTCTTCATGTGATTTAAACGACGTTGGCATATTCCAGCAATTGTTGATTAATTCCAATGGCTGCGACAGCTTGATAATCACGACCATTGCATATTCAGCTTCGGACACGACGGCGATATATGGCACGTCCTGCAATTTAAGTGACGTTGGCATATTCCAGCAGTTATTGACAAATAATAACGGCTGCGACAGCCTGATAATCACCACCGTGACGCTGTTGGATGCGGACACGACGGCAATCTTTGGTACTTCCTGCAATCCCGCCAGCGTCGGCGTTTTCGTCCAGAACCTGACCAATGCCAGCGGCTGCGACAGCACCGTCGTCACGACGGTGGCCTTCTCCCTAAGCGACACGACCCTGCTCTCGGCCACCACCTGCGACCCCGCATCGGCGGGCGTTTTCACCCAAAACCTGACAACGCCGGAGGGCTGCGACAGCACCGTGATAACCACCGTGGCGTTGATGACGGGCAGCACGACCTTCCTTGCCGCCACGACCTGCGACCCGTCGGCGACGGGCACTTTCGTGCAGAACCTGACGGGCCAGAACGGCTGCGACAGCACCGTGACGACGACGGTATCGCTTTTGGCCAACAGCGAAACGTTCCTCACCGGAACGACTTGCGACCCTGCACTGGCGGGCACCTTCGTGCAGAACCTGACGGGTCAGAACGGCTGCGACAGCACCGTGACGACCACCGTTTCGCTCCTCCCCAGCAGCGAAACGTTCCTCACCGGAACGACCTGCGACCCAACAGCAGCAGGCGTATTTATCCAGAACCTCACCGGGCAGAATGGATGTGATAGCACCGTGACGACGACGGTGAGCTTGCTGCCAACCGACACAACCTACTCCTATTCGACGACCTGCGACGCTTCGCAGGCTGGCACGACTTCCGTCATTTACCCAAACCAAAACGGCTGCGACAGCGTGGTCATCGCCACAACGACCTGGACGCCGCCGCCAACGCTGGCCGTTTCCACTTCCGACTTTTCGGGCTTCGGCGTCACTTGCGCCGGGGCCGACGACGGCTGGGCATTGGCATCGGCCACTGGCACGCCGCCGTTCGTTTTCAATTGGGACAACGGTGAAGCCTTGCCGCTGCTGGAGGGCCTGCCCCCAGGCAGCTATCTCGTGACGGCGACGGACGCCAACGGCTGCACGTCCACCGCCACGGCCACGCTGACCAGCCCAGCACCGCTGGCCAACTCGTTGGTCATCAACGCATTGGACTGCTTCGACAATAGTGGCGGGGCGGTCACCGTGGCGGGTTCCGGCGGCGCACCGCCCTACCTGTACTCGCTTGACGGTGGGCCGTTCCAGCCGTCCGGCACCTTCGACGGCCTGTCCGCAGGGGCCTATGAAATATCCGTACAGGACGCCAACGGCTGCACGGCCACCGACCTCGTGGCCATCAACGCCCCCGTGCCGTTGAGCGTGGAATTGGGCGACGATGTTTTCCTGGAACTCGGCGACGGCATGGTGCTTTCTGCGCTGACGAACGTGCCGCTCGACTCGCTGGCGCAAATCATCTGGTCGGGGACAGGAAACCTGGAATGTCCCGGATGTTCGGCACAACAGGTATTCCCGGTGGTGACGACTAGCTATAGTATTCAGGTGACAGACGGCCAGGGCTGCCTCGCCTCGGATGGCCTGACGGTGTACGTGGACAGGAGGAAGAGCGTGTACGTCCCGAACGCCTTCTCGCCGAACGGCGACGGCATCAACGACCTGTTGCTGGTCTTTGCGAAGGAAGGGCAAGTGAAAAGCATAAAGTCATTCCTCGTCTTCGACCGCTGGGGCGAGAGCGTGTACCGCTACCACGACTTCCAGCCTAACGATCCTGCGACTGGCTGGGACGGTACGCACCGTGGCCAGTTGCTGGACGCTGCGGTCTTCGTCTGGTTCGCCGAGGTGGAGTTCGTGGACGGGGAGGTGGAACTGTTCGAGGGGGACGTCACGCTGGTGCGGTGAAAATGGGAATGGTCGTCCAAAACGGACAAAGGCCCGGCAATGATTTGCCGGGCCTTTGTCCGCTTGACCAAATGGAAATCAAGCCGATTTCATTACAAATCCTTCACGGAATTCCTATCCGTCACAATATCCTTGAGTTCTTTCAACATCTCGTATTGGTGCGGTGCAACCCGCTTGAAAGCTTCCTTGATGGCCACGAAAGCGCCTTTCTCAATGGCGTCGTTGCCCATTTGTTTGATTTGCACCTTCATGAACTCGACGTCTTCCATCAGCAGCGACTTAAGGGAGGGGATGTCGTGCCAATCGCCTTCCACGGCGAGGCCCTCCTCCAACTTGCCATCGGACTGCTGCACTGGGTCGAGTGCGATATACTTTTCGGGGTGCTCCAACGGAAGTGCAGTAGCTTGGCTGACTTGGTGGTTGGGCAATTTCCAGTTGCCTTCTGCTTTGTCGTGGTCAAGCATGAACACTTCCAGGCCACGTTCCCGGATTCGATAGATGATTAAGCTTGCTGTTTTTGAAAGTTCCATTGCTTACTACTTTGTGCGAGTGTAACAGCCGAATTGCTGTTTGGTTCTTGTCGCTGCAAAGAAAAGGGTTTTTGGAAGAAAGCAGCTAATTTTTGTCATAGCGCACATTGAACTTTACGCTTTCCATGCTCAATTCCCTAGCTCCTTCGCCCGCTCGAAGGCAGCTACTGCACCATTCACAATGTCCTGAAAAACAGCGCTTTGCGAAAAGGAGGCCAACGCAGCTTCGGTCGTTCCACCTTTTGACGCTACTTTTTTTATCCACTCCTCGCACGAAAAATCAGCCTGGTGGAACAGGTCAATCGCCCCCTGAAATGTCTGACTCACGAGCAGTTCCGACTCGGAATCGTTGAAACCGACCTGTCTTGCTGCCGAAATCATGGCATTCATGAAGAACCAAACATAAGCCGGGCCGCTGCCAGAAATAGCCGTGGCAGCGTCAATCAGTGTCTCATTTTCCACGTAAATTGTCTTTCCAGTCGTGTTGATAAGGTTTTGAACCGTGACCAATTCAATGCGGGTCACTTCGTCGGTGGAAGTGAAAGCGGTCATGCCCATGCCAATTTGGGCAGGCAGGTTGGGCATGGCCCGGATGATTTTTTTGATGCCGAGCGCTTGAGCAATGGTGCTCATTTTTACCCCCGCCATGATGCTCAGGAACACTTGCTGCGGGTCAACCATCGGGCGGATTCTTTCAAAAAGCAATGCCGAATCCTGGGGCTTCACGGCCAGGATGACGAGGTCGGCGTGGGCAAGGCAGTCCTCTGGGTTTTTGCAGATGGAGCCGATGTCGAGGTTTTCCAACTCCGGCCATTTTTCCTCCGATTTTTCCAGAATCATGAGGTCTTTCTTGGTAGTGATGTGCGAGCGAAGAAATGCCTGGGCGTAGGTCATGCCCATGTTGCCGCCGCCGATGATGAGGATTTTCATGCTGATACTTGGAAAATGATGAATGGTGAAAGGGCAAACCATTGTAAGTCAATGGTTTGTATTCGTCCATGTTGTTTGTGCCGGTTTTGTTTTGGCAGGAAAAATGATTTGGGTTTCGTTGGAACAGGCTCAAAGATTACCTAAACGGCACAACCCATCCTTTTTGTTTCAAAACCATTTTCAAAAAAATGGAGCAACTGAAATCTAGATAGACAGTAGACATAGACGTTAGCCAACAGATGGCTCCATTGCCTAGCGTCTATTGTCTAAAGTCTATTGTCTAGTTTGTTTCTAATAAACCCCTTCAGCATCTCCAACCCGACCGAAAAGTGGCTGTTGTTGTTCACCACGATGTCGGCCTCATCCATGTACGGCTCAATGTACCGCTCAAAAGTCGGCATGACGTGTTTTTCGTAGCGGTAAAGCACGTCTTCGATGGGGTAGTTACGCTCCACTTGGTCACGCTTGATGCGCCGGATGACCTTCAGGTTTTCCTTGGCGTGGAGGAAGATTTTCAGGTCGAGCAACCGTCTGATTTTTTTAAAATGAAAAACAAAAATGCCCTCCACAATGATGACTGGTGCCGATGGGAAACGCAGCATTTTGGGATTCGCTTTTTCGTTGTTGAAAGTGTATTCCAGCCGCTCCACCACCTCACCAGCCAGCAATCGCTCCACATCAATTTTAAAGGATTTTTTGTCAATGGAACGTGGCAAGTCAAAGTTTTTTACGCCAGCCTCGTCCGTCAGTTGCTGGTCACGAGGGAAGTAGTAGTCGTCCTGCGAGAGGATGCAGACTTCTTCTTCCGAAAATGCCTTGCGAAGCTCACTGATGAAGCTCGTTTTGCCACTGCCACTGCCGCCTGTGATGCCGATTAAAAATGGTTTCACGATTTGTTGATTGATTTGGTGGCAAAGTTATCAAAACAGGGTTTTAACTTTGGCGGATGAAAAAATTCTTGCTGCCTGTCCTACTATTTTCATGTGAAATGGCCTTCGGCCAAATGAGCACCGTCACCCCATTGGGCGCAGGCATGGGCCATGCGACCGTGGTGATGCAGTCGCCAGTTGCGCTTTTCAGCAACCAGGCGGGACTGACCAGCCTCACCAAATTGGCGGTTGTAGCCGCTGCCGAGCAGCGTTTTTTGCTGTCGGAGTTGCAGTCTGTGGCGATTGGCGTTGCATTGCCAACCCGCTCCGGCAGTTTCGGCCTCATGGTGCAAAGCTTTGGTTACGAGGAGTTTAGGCAGCAGAAAATCGGTTTTTCTTATGCTCGAAAACTGTGGAGCGCCCTGTCCGTTGGTGCTCAATTCGATTATTTCCAGACCCGCATACCAGAATACGGTAGCCGTGGCAGCTTGACTTTTGAAGCAGGCATGCAGGCTGATATTTCAAAGAGCTTGCGGGTTGGAGCGCATGTATTCAGCCCGGCACAGGTGGAGTTGGCGGCGGGCGAAAACCTGCCCACGATTTTCCGGTTAGGCATTGCTTGGCAAGTGTCCGATAAGCTCGTGGTCGTTTCCGAACTGGAAAAGGACATCGAATTCCCGTTCGGCTGGAAAAATGGGCTGAACTACCAACCGGTGAAGTCCTTGTACCTCCGTTCCGGCTATGCTTCCGAGCCTTCCATGCTTTTTTTTGGGATGGGTTTCGCCTTCGGCAATGGCTTCCAGGCAGACATGGCGGGCAGCTTCCACCAGACCCTTGGCTTCTCGCCCTCTGCTGGTTTGATTTGGAATTGAAGCCTCCAAATCCAATTTTCAATTCTCCATTTTCAATTCCTCCACCTTCCCCTCTAACCAAGTCAGGTTAAAAATAGGCTCTGACTTAGCCATGTCATCCTCAAGTTTTTGCAGGTTTTCCAGCCATTTTTCTTGCTTCGCAAAACCCGCCTGCATTTTCAACTTGAACGCTCGCTGTGAAAAACGAATGAGGTTGAAATAGCCTTTTTTCTGAAAATCCGTCAGCGATTTGTTCCGCTTCACGAACTGTCCGAATGCATCGGCGTGAGCCAGCAGCGCCTCCTCCTCCTCTAGGGCGAAGTAGGTGCGCAGCAGCAACGACTTGGCGTCGAGATTGTATCGGAGGTCGGTGTACTCCACTTGCAGCAGCAGCGGAAGCACCTCTCCGGGTTTCCCGACATGGTAAAACCACGCCGCCAAGTTGTAGCTGTAAGCATTTCCCGCCACTGATTCAGCGAGTGAGGAGCTGTATTTTTCGATAAAGTTGCGAACCCACTGCCGCTCGTCGAGGCGCAGGCCCGTGGTGACAATGTTTTTATAGTGCCATTCTGGAAGTACCCCGTCCACCAGCAACAGTTGGCTGTCGAGTTGAAGCTGATAAAGCCTGAAAACCTCCTTCAAAAACTGTTGATGCCCGTTGTTGATTTGCTGGATGCAGAAGTTTTGGAGGTAGTTGTAGAGATTTTGCAACTCCTCGCTGTCGAAATGGCGTTCGTTTTCACGAATGTCTTCCAAACACTTGGAGAATAGGGTTAAGTCGTTGTTTGTCAACAAGTTGTAGAGTTGCAGGTACACGTTCACGGATGGGATTCGGTCGCCCAAATTGGGGGTCGCATTCAAGATTTCGAGCAGTTTTTCAAAAAAAGGTGCATCCGGTGGCAAGGTTTTCAGCAAGCGGTATCGTTGGATGCGTTCACAGGCATCCCGCAGTGTTTCGGTGAGGTAGAATGCATCGAGGTAGCCTTGTTTTTCTTCCAAAAAACCCGTTTCCGTCCGCCCAAGGCGCATGGCGATGGCGTCTTGTTCAGCGGCGGTGCGTATTTTTTTTTCGTAAAAAGCCGTGGACTGCACGGTCCTTTCAGTGTGCAAGGCATCACGTTTGATGGGCGTTGTTTGCCAATCCGTTTTTAGAAGACTGGTCAAGTTTCGCTTGCGCAATTGACTGTAATACAGCGTTTTATCATCAAAATTTCCTGATTGTGCCAAACCTTCTACCACTAGGAACTGCTCCAATAATCGCAAGGCATAGCTGAACACGATGGCCAACTGCGATTGCTGGTGGGCCTGTCCAGGTCGAAGTTTCCGATAAATGGCAGTCCGGTCGCATTTTTTATCCGAAAAATCAGGGTAAATTTCGCTCAACAACTCGGCCAATGCCCGCACCTCCTTGTGCTTGTTGAAATACGGTGAAGCTGCAAACTCAGCAAACCGGGTCATTTCTTTTCGGGAAAGCGAGGAAAGCAAGGTGATGAGTGGGTTATTTTTCATTCAACATGATATCGGGTTAAGAAAAAGAATCCAAGAGTGGCAAAGGCATCATTTTTGATAATATATTGATAATCAATTTTTTACAAAAAATAAGCTAACTTTACGCCAGTAAAAAATCCAAAAATAACCCAAAAAAGTATTTTCCTCTATGCAAATGCCGAAGCACATTTGTACCATCAAATCCTGTCAAGTATGAAAAACATCATTTATTCCACCATTTTCCTCATTTCTTGCTGCTTCGGCGCGGTGAAAACCCATGCCCAATGCCACATCTTCGACCTTGTGGCCACAGAGGGCGACTGCGTCAACGGCGAATATTTCGTGACCATCAACTTCCAGTACGATGGCGTTGGCAACGAAGGATTCCACTTGCAGGGCGGAGGCAACAACTACGGCAACTTCGCCTACTCGGCGCTACCAGTCACGGTCGGCCCATTCCCCGGCAATGGAAGCAGCGTTTACGAGTTTGTGGCCATTGACAACCAGCACCCAGACTGTTCCGATTTCGACATGGCTGGACCGGTTGCTTGCGCAGGGGGTGCCTGTGACATTTTTGACTTTGTGGCCACCCCTGGCGACTGCAACTCAGATGGCACTTACCAACTTCATTTGGATTTTCAGGTTGAAAATGCTGGGAACAACTTTTTTGAAGTATTTTATGAAGGGCAGAATATCGGGCTTTTTGAGCTTGCGGACTTGCCGATAACCATCCAACATTTTGACGACAATGGCGAACCGAACCAATCCATACAGGTTTGCATCAACGACGTGCCTGATTGCTGCGCCATTGACGAGTTCACGGCACCTGATTGTGTTGCTGGCGCTTGTGACATTTACGATTTGGTAATTGAAACGGGCGACTGCAGCTCAGACGGCACCTATCCAATCACCATTGATTTCAACTACGCAAACCCTGGAAACGACTATTTCAACGTGATTTTTGAGGGGCAAACCATTGGCACTTACTTGCTTTCTGCGCTCCCTGTCACCATCCAGCATTTTGATGACAACGGCATTTCCACGCCAACAGTCCATGTTTGTATTAACGATGTCCCAGACTGCTGCGCCCATTTAACCTTCACTGCACCAAACTGTACTCCCAGCGGCGACTGTCATATTTTCGAGGTATTCGCCGAGGCGCACCCCTGCAACGCTGAAGGCCAGTTCATGCTGGATGTTGAGTTCGCTTCGCAAAACACGGGCAGCCAAGGGTTCAAGATTCGTGCGAACAACCAATGGTTTGGCCCATTTGCCTATGGCGACCCGTTTTACACCATCGGCCCACTCAACCCGGGCGTGATTTACGAAATCGTGGTGAGGGACGTGGAATTTGAAAACTGTAAGGGCGTCTATGTTTTTGGCCCTGTAAATTGCGGCGGCGGTGACTGCCATATCTTTGACCTGACAGCACAGGTCTCCGACTGCAACGACCAGGGACAGTTTTTCGTTACCATCAATTTTCAACATGAAAATACAGGCGACGACGGTTTCAAAATTTACGGAAACGGCAATGTTTACGGCTTCTTCAGCTATGCTGATTTGCCAGTGACCATCGGCCCGCTGACCTCCAACAATGAACAACTCGAATTTGGCGCAGGCGATGCCAGCCACCCAGATTGCCATGACTTTGCCGTGGTGCAAGTGCCTGATTGCGACGGAGGTGGTGGTGGCGACTGCCATATTTTTGACCTTGTAGCTGACGTTCATCCCTGCTTGCCAAACGGCACTTTCTATGTCACGCTGAATTTCCAACACGAAAATACCAGCGGGTATTTCAAGATAAAAGGCAACGGCATTACCTATGGCGTTTATAGTTACGCTGACCTGCCTGTGGAGATTGGCCCACTCGTCGGCAACGGCACAACGCCCTACGAGTTCGTGGCCGTGGACATCCACAACGAGGACTGCCACGACGGCATCAGCATTGGCACCATCGAGTGCAATAGCAATGGTGACTGCGAAGTGCACGACCTCATCGTTGACCCCAGCGAATGCAATCCCGATGACTCGTACAACCTATGGTTCTGGTTCCAGGCTGAAAATCCGGGCAACAACTTCTACGACGTGTACCACAACGGTGATTTTGTGGATTATTTCCCGCTGACGCAAATTCCGGTCACTTTGCCGCACCTCTTTGCCAACGATGAACCGCTGCAAACCCTGACCATTTGCATCAACGACAACCCGGATTGCTGCGTGACCATCCACTATGAAGCGCCGAACTGCGATGGCCTTGTTTGGCCCGGCGACGGTAACCGCGACAACGCCTGTAACCATTTCGACATCCTGAACCTCGGCTTGGCCTACGGTTCGGAAGGCCCGCATCGCTCGGTGCAAGGCATTGAATGGACAGGGCTGGAAGCACCAAACTGGCCGTTGTTGTTCGACAATGGCGTGAACGTAAAAAATGCGGACTGCACCGGCGATGGCAAAGTGGACCTCATTGACCTTGCGGCGGTGTTTGTAAACTTTGGGGAAACGCACGGCGAACCGCAACCCGTGGCCTTCGTGGAAGGCGACGAAAACGACCCTCCGCTGTATGTGGATTTACCAGGTGCCAGCGACTTACAGCCGGGCATGACCTTTAATGCACCCATCATGCTTGGCACCCTCTTCGCTCCGCTGGACAACGTTTACGGTGTAGCTTTTACCTTAAAATTTGACCCGGAAATCATCAATCCGGCGAGCATTCACCTGCAATACGACCCAAGCTGGCTCGGCGTGCAGGAGGTCAACCTGATGAACTTCGACCGCACGCTGCCCGATGCTGGTGAGGTGAAAGTGGCGCTCGTCCGCACCGACCAAAACAACGTTTCCGGCTACGGCCAAATCGCTGGAATTATCGGCATCATTGACAACATCGCTGGGAAAGAGAGCATCAGCATTGAAATCACTGACGTGAAAGCCATTCGGGAAAATGAGGCGCTGATTTCGCTTCGCAAACCGATTGAAACCGTTGATTTGACGGTGGAGGGGAGCCACGAGCAAAAGGAGATTGGGCTTATTGTTTTCCCAAATCCAGCGAATGAGGTGGTTTATTTCACCTTGCCAAGCGCCGCCAAAGCCGATTTTGCAGAGCTGCAATCCGTGGACGGTAAGCGCTTGTTGTTCGATGAGTCTGGCGACAATGAACTGAATATCAGCAATTTAGGTAAAGGGCTTTATATCTTGAAGGTAAAATCCGGCGACAGGGTTTACCAACAGAAAATCGTGAAGTAAGCTGTACCGTCGTCCAGCCGAACCCCAGTTCGGCTTCTGCGTAAAAATAAGCTAGAAAACGCCGTGGCATCCAAACCACGGCGTTTCTTTTTTTTTGGAAATAATTGAGGCAACTATACCTAACTTACAGTGGTGCAGTTAACAAAATTGGCAACATTTTGGCTTTTTGCCTGTTTTTCGATTATGGCACAAAAAGAGTTTGTGGAAAAACGAATTATGCTGTTCTTTGCACTTTGAAAGCATTTTGTTTTACGAAATGCTGTAAGCATATAAAAACATGGAAAAAAGATTCATAGATAGCGTGAAGATTAAGAATGGAAAAGCTACCCAGTTCACTTTGACTATCATCGGCTACGAAGATGATGGTACGCATGTTGCGTATTCGCCTGCTCTGGATATGTATGCTTATGGCAGTACCAAGCAAGAAGCCCTGCAAGCAATGGACGAAACCATCCATCTCTACGTTGACCATGTTCACGAGGAAGGCACATTGGCCAAGGACTTGATGAGCCACGGCTGGAAAGAAAGCCAACTTCTTGAAAAAAAGTTTACCCCACCAAAATACGACCCACGTGTAATCATGTCTAATCTTGGGGTGAATTCCTTTCAAGTCCAAGATAGGCGGCTGGCGCTACAGCACTAAGTATGGCGAATAACAAAACTGTAAAAACTGCCGATTTTAGGAGAGTCATCAAATCTTGGGGCTTGACACTGAAAGGCACCAACGGGAGCCACGAAAGATGGTCAGAACCCGGCATGATAAGACCCATCATTTTCCAATCCACCCATAGGGAACTTCCTTCCTTTATTTTCAAAAACAACCTGAAAACGTTAGGCAAGTCTGAAGAAGATTTTTTTGAAGCTCTTGAGTCGCTTTGATTGCCTTGCCCATTCGTTGGGTGTAGGTGGGTATAGTTACCATAATTGAATTCCAACTGTCAAGGACTGATTTTTGCCCACAGCCCTCTCAAACTCTCAAACCCTCAATTTCTCAAACCCTTCTTCATGCAAAACCCTTGGCAGACGCTCGATATGCAAATTGTTTACGACAATCCCTGGATTCAAATCACCCATCGTAACGTACTTAACCCAAACGGCAACCCTGGCATTTATGGAGTCGTGCATTTCAAGCACCTCGCCATCGCCATCGTTCCGATTGACAACGAGGGCTACACCTGGCTGGTCGGCCAATATCGCTACACACTCGAAAGTTACAGTTGGGAAGTGCCGGAAGGCGGGGGTAGTTTTGACGACACACCGCTCGTATCGGCGCAACGGGAACTGCACGAGGAAACGGGCATCACCGCCCGAACTTGGATGGAAATTGGTGAAATCCACACTTCCAACTCGGTGACAGATGAACGGGCTTTGATTTTCGTGGCAAAAGACCTTTCTTTTGGCGAGCCGAAACCAGAGGACACGGAGCAGCTTGAAGTACGTCGAGTCCACCTCGACGAGGCGGTGGAGATGGTAATGCGGGGCGAAATCACAGATGGACTGGCACAAGTGGCTATTTTGAAAGCTAAAATGTTGAGAGACAGGGGGTTGATTTGAGGAGCAATGATATGTTCGTTTCAGGAACTGAAATCACATTTCAATTTTTTGCGGTAACTTGGCCGACCTCTTTTCAAGGTTAAATGATTCCTCATGGAAGAATTGAAACAGCAACTCAAGTCGGTGCTCGTAGAAGACCTTCCCCAATTGTTTAGGCAGTTGAAGGAATTGCTGATTGTTTCCTCCATTCCTTACAACGAAACGATACAGCAGGAGGCTCGCTACAATCAGATGGATACGGAGAAATTGGCAGGCCGGGTGTCCGTTGAAAATGCCAATTTGGTCTTTAACCAAGTCACCGCCAGCGTCACTAAAATCATTGATAACCTTGAATCCAAAGACCTCAAGCCCACAGCGATGGTTGGCCGTGGGCTGCATGAGTACCACCGTTTCACCTGCGACCGAGTGGATCAAAGCGACAAGTTCCAGCAGCTTTTCACGGAAAAAAAGACGGCAAAAACGCACTTCTTCTACCTCTACGGTCTCGACCTCCAATCGCACAAGGGCATGTTCCGGCGCATTGCCTTCGACCTCGAAGGCAAATTGCAGGACTACCTCAATCCCGGTTTGAAAAGTGGCAGCAAGTCGCTCCAAGTCGAACTGACTTTCGACGTGAGCCGAAACCCCGAAATTTACAAACAGAACATTTTAAAAAACCTGTTCACAGCTTTCTCCGTGCGGGTGAACGAAAACGACCCACTCACGCAAAAAAACCTTGTCTGGCTTCAACAAATCAGCCCGGTGCTGCAAGGATTGGAAAGCGACGATTACGTGTGCATTTTCATCGGCATCAGCCAATGGGATTGGGACAAGGAAGTTACACCAGCTATCACCCGCTGGTTTATCACCGAATTTTGCAGTTCTCCGTTGCTAGACAACAGCCCGGACTACCTGTTTTTCTTCGGCATCATTTACGAAGAAGAAGATTCCCAGATTGAAAAGGAGGTACAGGCAATGGTCACCGAGAGCGACCTCGTAACTGCCCTCCCAGAGTTGGGTATGGTGCGCATGAACGACATCGGCGCTTGGTTCAACAAGTACAGCTTCATCGCTCCCGGTTCCCGTGAACTCAAAGAACTTCGAAACAAGCACTTCGGCGCTGCCAGCGAGCACTACATGGAAGACGTGGAACTGGCGCTGCAAAAGCTGATTGACGAATACAACAAGAAATTTTTTTAACGATGAACGATGAACGGTGAATTGTGAATGATGAACTGTGAACTGTGAACCATGTAATCTTCACTGACTTCCGTTCACAGTTCACAGTTCACAGTTCATCGTCCCCGTTCACCGTTCACAGTTCACAGTTCACAGTTAAGAATGAAAATACAACTCCACCCCCGCATCGCTCAACCATTCCGCCCACAGGATTATATTTTGCACGAGGCATTGAAAAATGCCGTGGAAGTGGCCATTGCATTGGGGCAGCCGCTGCTGCTCACGGGCGAGCCTGGTACTGGAAAAACGAAGCTGGCGCAAAAAGTGGCGCTCGATTTGGCGGCCTTGCCGGATTCCGATTTTGCTGAAAAGCCACTGGTTTTCAACACGAAAACCACTTCCGCTGCTCGGGATTTGTTCTACACCTACGATGCACTTTCGCATTTTCAGGCGGCAAACATCAAGCAGCAGGAAAGCTCGAAAGTGCTGAGAACCGCTGATTTTATTGAACTTCAAGCGCTTGGCAAGGCCATTGCTTTCAGCAATCCGGCGGTGGTGGACGCCTCGAAATTCAGTACCCCGCTGCCCGAAAAGCCGCAGAACTCGGTCGTGCTGATTGACGAAATTGACAAAGCGCCACGTGATTTTACCAACGATATTTTGGACGAAATCGAGAACTACCGTTTTTCGATGAAGGAGCAGGACAACTACCCGATGGCTAAAGCGCAGGACAAGCACATCGTGGTCATCATGACGAGCAATTCGGAAAAAAACCTGCCCGATGCTTTCCTGCGCCGCTGCGTTTTTTACCATATTCCGTTTCCCTCGGATGATTTGCTGCGTGAAATCGTGAAAACGCAACTCGGCGGCAGTACCCAGTTCACGGAAGAGACGCTGAGCACCTTGCTCGAAAAATTCAATGCCGTGCGCAAGCGGGCGGTACGCAAACCACCTGCCACAGCGGAACTTTTAGCCTGGCTGCGCATCCTTGAAATGCAAAATTTTATGGAAGCAAAAGAGTCGCAACAACGGGCACAACTGCTTGACAACCTGTCCATTCTGGTGAAAACGAGGGAGGATTTGGAGGCGGTGAAGGGGGTATTTTAAATTGAAAATTCGTCGCCCCAACTCCGCCGCTTTTGTCATTCCCGAAGGGAACCTGCGACATCTCGATGGAAGCCTCGCGAGACGTCGCAGGTTCCCTTCGGGAATGACAAAAGCGACTTGGACGAGGCGACGCCAGCAGTGGCGATAACGAAATCAACTAACAATCTCAGCCATCCTATCTTCTCAAAATATCACCTTCCCACTCGACACCTTCCTCCAACGGCTGGAACTGGCTGGGTTTTCCATCAGCCCGGCGGAGCGGCTGCGGGTGCTGCGGGTGCTGGAAAGCACAGGCCAATCGAACCTGAAATCGCCGGAAAAACTGAAATTCCTGCTCGCCCCAGTGCTGGTGCAGGGCAGGGCGGAGCAAGAGCGGTTTTACGAAATCTTCGACCGGTACTGGGAGGAGGTGCAGCGGCCTTGGGAGATGCCAGTGACAGATGTGGAGGTCGAAAAGCGACGACCCAATTGGTTGCGTTGGCTACTCGTGGCGCTCGTGCTTGGCGGCCTGATTTGGGCGGCAATCAAACTGGGCCAAAAAGAAAACCCGCCCGCCCCAAAAGTTTATTTCGAGCATCCGGTCAACGTAACCCTTGGTGATACCATCCATTTTACAAATCTTTCTGCAAATATTGACTCCTCGGCACTGCTTTGGGAAATCGTCAATACCGCCACTGGCCAAACAGAACTCGTTGACAGCCAGTCATTTGACCTCAATTTTGTGGTAAATAAAGCGGGCGAAAACCCAGACCGGGAGGTTCGGCTCACCTGTCTGAAATCGCTTGACCCGAAGACTGGCCAGCCCGTTTCCCATGTTTCCAACTTCCATATTTTATGCAACGACCCGCCTGTAATTGACACCGTTTTGGCGCAGCCGGAAATAAAAATTAACGGAACAGCCAAATATGAAGCAAAGCTGGCTGACGCCAAAAATGTGCAACTGAGCTGGGATTTTGGCGATAGCACGACGGCCACTGGCGACAAAGTTTTCCATCAATTCACCAAAAGCGGCCTGTTTGAAGTGCGCCTCACCGCCACCCGCAGCGGCCTCGATGGCGACTGCTCTGTGACAAAAATCCACCGCATCAGCGTCGGGAGGGACAAAGCTTACCTCACCGCCAAAATCCTGATACGGGACCAAGTAGATGCCATCGTGAACTTCTCCTGGGGCACTTGGATTTTGATGGGTTTGTTGGGGCTGGTCATCATTTGGTTTTGGGTAAAATGGGCGGCTCGCAAACCGCCGCCCCCGCCTGATGAAGGTGAAGAAGACCTGTCGGCGGCAGCGGAGCGCTTCAAAGCATTGGACAAGGGGCCGTACTTCATTCCCTTCCGACCACAGGAGGGCTATGTGCGGATGGAGCCGCAATTTTACCGACTTGCCGACGTGCTGCGGCAGCGGCAGGAGGGCTTGCGCAAAAACATGGACGTACCAGCTTCGCTGAAAAAAACCATTTCCGAAGGCGGTTTTCCCAACCTCCTTAGCAAGGCGGACGCTGTGCCGACGGAGTACCTTTTCCTGATTGACGAGCAATCGGCGGGCAGCCACCAGTCGAAGCTCTACACCTTTCTTGTGGATTTCCTGCGCAAACGAGAGGTGCTGGGCGAGGTGTTTTATTTCAAGACCGAACCCATCCGCTTCTGGAACAACCAGTATCCAGAAGGTATCAACCCCGACCAACTGCACCGCCTTTTCCTCCACAACCGCCTCATCGTGCTGGGCGACGGGTATGGCCTGCTCGACCCGCACCAAACCCAAAAAGCGGGTGCTCCGGCCATCCGCTCTGATGCTTTCGCTTTTTTCCGGCAATGGAAACAGCGCATGTTGCTCACGCCCATGCCCGTCATCTCGTGGACGTACCGGGAGGGGGCGCTGCACAACCTGTTCGCCATTTTTCCCAGCGACACGGAGGGCTTGAGCGAGGCCATCAAGTTCCTCGAACGGGGCATGGACGGGGAGGATTTGCCCACTTTCGCCTCGTGGTGCGAGCGGTTGCTCGAAGGCCGCAGCGAGCCTGACCTGAACTACCGCCGCTGGCGCACTGCTGCCGACCACCGTGACTACCTAAGCACTTACCCAACACTCTACCGATGGGTCTGCGCCCTCGCCGTTTACCCCAAACCCGATTGGAGCATCACCTTGGCCATCGGGCGGGCGCTTTCGCCGTTGGGCGTGGACGTGAACTACGACAACCTGTTGATAATCAGCCGGATACCTTGGCTGCTGACGGGTGACCTATCGCCCAGATTGCGCAAGGAACTCCTCAACGACCTCGACCCCGAAGCCGAGCGCCTCGCACGGGAGGCCGTTCAGTCGGAACTGCAAGCCGTGGAAACGCTGGTGCGGGGCAGCCACGCCAATCAGGAACACCAGATCAACCTGGCGCTGCAAAACTTTGCCGTAGCACCCGACAGTCCCGAAACACAGGCATCCGTTCGGGAGCTGCTGGCGCTCCAACTGCTGACGCCCAAGCACCTTGCCGAACTGAACCAGAGCGTGGAGCGGCACGTCGTGCAACGTGGTTTTGGGGAAATGAATCAGCAATCGCAGCAGTCGAACATAGGAAACTTTCCACCGCAAGCGCCTGATATTCAGCAGTTTCTGGAAGAAAATAAATCAAAACCGGAGCCGCTGGAGAAGCCGTTTTTTACCAAAGACTTCTGGTGGGCAATCACCACCACTTTGTTGTTCCTGCTCATTTTCTTGTTCGCTTGGAACTATGGCGGCACGGAACAATTAGCCAAATGGGCGAGGCCACCCTACGAACCGGGTGGGTGCAAGGAGCAATATTTATATGCCTATTTTTTGAAAAAGGAGTGCGTGGCTGACAGTGCAGTGCTGTACAACAATGAGGGGGTGGATACCTATCTTGATGCCTTCAAAAAAGGGCCGGACAGCCTCCAACGCAGCGATATAGAAATGGTGACTTCCATCAAGTCGGCTGAAAAAAACTTCCAATTGGCATTGGGACAGCGCCCAGACTACGGCCTGGCCAAGGCCAACCTGGGCAACCTGTACTTCAACTGGGGCAGGGTATTCTACGAAGCGGCGCTTAATCGGCTAGATTTCACTGCCGCCAGGCCGTTGTCGCCGAAACTGACATGGGACTTTGCGCTGCCCCCGTTCCGAAAGGCGCTCGATTTCGACAATACTGTGCTGGACGCACTGCACGGCATCGGCCTCGTGCATTTTTACGCCGAACGGCAGGATTCGGCGCTGTACTACTACCAAACCTTGATGCAGCGCTCGGACAGCCTGTACTTTGATTCGTTGCAAACCTATCCTCACCTGCAATCACTGCTGGCACGTAATGTTGCAGGCATCACGGAGCGCATCGCCGTGACGGTGACGGATGCGCAAACCGGGCGGCCTTTGAGAGATGTGATGGTGATTTCAAAAAAAACACAAGATAGTACCGATCCTTCGGGCAAAATTTACCTTGAAATTCCGATGGGCGAAAAACGGGTGTATGATTTCACTAAAAAAGGCTACCGCCCGACGGTACGTGAACTGATGCCATCGGCAGGCAGCCTGGCGTTCAGCGTAAGGATGCGGCCGCAATTACCTGCAATTGCGGTGGACACGGACAGGGATGGTGTGCCGGACTCAAAAGACAAATGCCCGACTGTGAAGGGATTGGTTGCAAATGCCGGTTGCCCCAGTGACGACCCCGACGGCGACGGCGTCTTCGCCGATTTCGATGACTGCCCCTACGAAAAAGGGCCGCCCGAAAACAACGGCTGTCCTATCAAGAAAGAACCAGCACAATCATTGCCGCCGGGCGACGATACCCCGCAGCAACAGCCACCAACGTTCCGTGAACCCGAGATGGTCTTCGTGAAAGGTGGCACCTTCCGAATGGGCTGCGACGAGAAGCGGGATGGGGATTGTAATGAAAATGAACTTCCTGTCCACGATGTCACCCTGAGTGATTTTTCTATTGGGAAATATGAGGTGACGAACGAGGAATACTCTTTTTTTCTGAATGAATATGGCTCGACCACTGTGAAAGATGGGGCGTACAAAGGAGAGTTGATGATTGTTGAATACCGTTGGGGTATCTCCTTTCCGGTACCCGAAAAAAGCCAAAAAGGCATCAGCGATGTTTCCAAAAACTACCAACCACAAAAAGGCTATGAAAAATACCCGGTTGTTGCAATTACTTGGTACGGCTCAGTAGCCTACACCGAATGGCTCTCACAAAAAACTGGTAAATATTACCGATTGCCAACCGAAGCAGAATGGGAATATGCTGCTCGGGGTGGTAGCCAATCCAATCAAACAAAATACAGCGGTGGAAATGACCCTGACAAAGTAGCTTGGCAATATCGCAACTCAGATCAACATACCCATTTTGTTGGCGGCAAAACAAAAAATGAAACAGGTGTCTTTGACATGAGCGGCAATGTTTATGAATGGTGCAATGACCGGTACGATGAAAACTACTATCAGAACTTGGTAAAAGGTGGCGCAAGCAACCCAATTGGCTCGGATTTCGGCTCTAACCGTGTCCTTCGGGGTGGTAGTTGGCTCGTCACACCACCCGCCCTCAGGTGCGCCTATCGATTAGCCGGAACCCCTGGCGGCTGGAACGGCAGCATGGGGTTCCGCCTCGCGAGGGATGAAAATCGTGCGTCCGGTAAATAACACCAGCATTTATTAACCCATTCCATTGCCATGAAAAAATCTAGTTCCTTTTACTTTTTTTCTAGCATCCTCGCTATTGGCTTGCTTGTGAGTGCAACCTGGCAGCAGCAATCACCCCAACCCACCTGGAACCCCAACGCAGGCTACATCCCCTCATGGACGGAAGGCGCTACCATCACCGCCACCTCCAACCAAGCCGACGCCCAGAAAGTCCTCGACGGCGACCCCAACACCCACTGGCAGTCAGGTGGAGTGGTGCCGGGCAAGACAGAGGGCACCTCAGAATACGTGACCATTGATTTTGGGCAGGTTCGCCCTGTCGGGCAAATCCACACCCGGCACTGGGCGGGGGAGGCTGGCACGGTCACCACCACCCAGCTTTACCTCAGCACGGATGGTCAGCACTGGCAACACGTCGCCGCACTTGAACCCACTGCGCTGCACACTGTCGTCACGTTATTGCCGAAGGAAATACCTACCCGCTACCTCCGTTTGGAGCATACACTGGTGGTGAGGGACTGGAACAAAGCTTTCATCTGGGAGGTGAGAGCCTACGACCGCTTCGGGCCGTATGGTCAAATGGAACCTCCGATGCAAGGCCATACCACCATCAAGGAACTGCTCGGCGTGAACGGCTACTGGAGCTGGGGCACCGACCAGTATTCCGACTTGCTAGCCCCGGATGGCGGCCCATACAGATTCAAGCCAGTGGCTTCCCATGCCCGAAATTACCACGACATGACCTGGGATTTGAAGTCGCCCAGCGACCCCATTGACTTTGAAAAAATGGCAAAAGGAGGCGGAACCCCCGCCACCGAATGGCTCAACTGGGACCGGGAGTACCGGGCTTGGCACGAGGCCGGGCTGAACATCGAGGCCAGCCTCCAATTTTATCGTTTTAAGCCAACGGACTGGAAAAACCCCCGGCAAGACGCTCGCCGCTATGCCGAAGCATTCACCCGGCATTTTGGGGCAAAGAAAGGCAATGGCCTTGTCTGTTCCATCGAAGCGGGCAACGAACCGTGGCATTATCCAGCGGAGGCTTATCGGGAAATACTGCTCGGCATGGCCGAAGGAGCTGCGGCTGGCGACCCCACAGTGGAGGTTTTTCCGTGTGCCCTGCAAGCTGTGGACCCGCTCGCCGAGAAGCATGGTCAATGGAAAAATTACATCGGCGACCGCATCACACCGCAGTCTGCGGCGCTGCTCGACGGCATCAACATCCATTGTTACAGTTACACGTCCGACAAAAATGGCAAGCGCCGGGCGGTGCAGCCGGAGCATCCCGGCAGCAGTTTTTGGGAGATGCTGAACGCCATCCGCTGGCGCAACCAGAACATGCCCGGCAAGAAAATCTACCTCTCGGAATGGGGCTGGGACAGCGATGGGGCAGGGGAGGGTTGCACCCACGACGAGTGCGTGAGCGAAGCCGCTGCCGCCAACTATGCCGTGCGGGGAGCGCTCATCGCCGCCCGGCTCGGTATTGACCGGGCGACTTGGTTCTTCCACGCAAACGACAAATCAGCGTCCTCGCTCTACACCCGAAGCGGGTTGGTCGGCTCGGCGAATACTGGTTTTGCGAAGAAAAAACCTTTCCTCGCCCTGCAATCGTTGGTGGAAAAATTGGGGAGCAAATATTTTCATTCCGTTGTTCGGGAAGACGAAACGGCTTGGGTTTACAGGTTCGGGGATGCGGATGGGAAGGTGACGCACCTGGTGGCTTGGCGGCCAATCGAAACCGACGTTTTTCCTGCACGGCCTGTCAATATTCAACTTCCTGCGAAGGCCAAAGCCGCATGGTTGCTGGATGGGAAAGGAAGTGAAGTGTCGCTGGGGAAAAATCAAAAAGAACTAATGCTGCCGGGGTCGGGAGCTGTCATGGTCGTGGAAGTGCTGTAAGTACTTTGTCAATTAAATAGCGTCGGGTTAAAGCAAGGGGCTTGGGGCGGCGCAGCCGCCCCAAAAGAACCTCTCC
>CAZDSU010000088.1:0-25932 GCA_964508135.1 uncultured Saprospiraceae bacterium | reverse complement strand
AGCCTCCAGTATGCCCTGCAGGGATCCGGCAGTTGGACGACGGTGTCCGCCATCTCGACGAACAGCTACAGCCTGACGAGCCTGAGCGCCACTACCGACTACCAGTTCAAGGTGCGGGCGGAGTGCGGCGGCGTCAACAACAGCGACTACTCTTCGGCCACCAACTTCAGCACCCCTGCGGTCTGCAATGTGCCCACCAATCTTGTGGCGGATGGCCTTACATCAAGTAGCGCCGTTTTGTCGTGGGATGCGGTGAGCGGAGCCAGTGCTTATAGCCTCCAATATGCCTTGCAAGGTTCTGGTACCTGGACGACGGTCTCTAATATTGTAACAAATAGCAATTCCTTGACGGGGTTGGACGACAGCACAGGCTACCAGTTCAAGGTACGGGCGGAATGTGGTGGCAGCAACAATAGTGATTATTCATCGGCTACAAATTTTTCTACCCTTTCAGTTGGTGATTGCCCTATCCCATATAACCTTGCTGTCAACAATATAACAAACCAGACTGCAACATTATCTTGGGATCAAACTCCAGGTGCCGTTAATTATACTTTGAGATATATTGCACAGAATGGCACGGATTCTATTTTAATAGAAGCTATTAATGGTACAACTTACCAGATGTCAGGGCTACAAAAAGAATCAAAATATTATGTGGAAGTGCGCTGTAATTGTTCCAACAACAACCCAAGTTCGTATTCAACTCCAATAAATTTCACTGCAAGGAGTTATAAACTAAGTGCAAAAGCATTTTATACAGGCACTGAGACAATCGTTCGATGGGTACCCCTAGATTTTGAATCTTGGAAATGGGGAAATGAGCACGGATACAAGTTGGAAAGAATGACACTTAAAGTAGATGGGACAGAACTCAGCATCACAGATCAGTTGGCTAGCCTTGTAGTTTTGGACTCGAACCTTGTAACTATTTCAGAAGATGATTTTGAAATGATGGCCGATACGAATATGGCTGGCCTTGCAGCGGGCTTAATCTACGGAGACAGTTTGGAAGTAATAAACTACGATTCTATTTCATTTTCCGATGTAGCGAATTTGAGCACGGAAAGGGATGCAAGATTCGGTTTTGGCCTTTTTGCAGCAGATAATTCCTTTGAAGTGGCAGTAGCCATGGGATTGGGATTTAGGGATACATCAACGGTAGTTGACAATGAGTATATGTACATTGTCAAGATCAAAGATGTACCAAATGGATTCCAAAATGGAAGAACGATTACAACGGTGTTGGCAAGTGGGACACCCGTTTTCCCCGCTCCGCAAAATATCAAGGCAACACCAGGTGATATGGAAGCAATAATTTACTGGGACAAACTTGATATTGACCAATATTATACGAGTTATTATGTAGAGAAATCAAGCAATGGTGGGACTACGTTCGAAACTGTAAATGATATGCCATTGATTTTTACTTCTTCCTTGGTAGAGGAGCCTGCCGTTGCGGAATTCTATGATTCATTAGCGGCAAACAATGTTACTTATATTTACAGGGTTAGAGGAAAAACACCTTATGACATTTATGGTCCTTATTCAGATACTATTCATGTTGTAGGCAAGCCCGCACCTTTAGAGGCAGAATTGGTTATATTGACTGCTTCGGGTGACAGCGTTGACTATGGCGATATAAAGGTTTCTTGGGATTTTCCTTCAAATCTTCAAAATGAGATTTCTGGCTTTGAAATATACAGGTCAAAAGAAATTGGCGGTGGTTTTGTAAAAATAAATACAAGTTCATTGTCTGTATCAACTCGTGAATACATAGATGAATATCCATTGCCAGTCAATTTTTATAAGGTTATCACCTATGATACAAGCGGAAATGAACTAACCTCCAATGCACTTTTAGGTCAGCCAAAAGACACAATTCCTCCAAATGCTCCAACAGGTGTTTCAGGTACCTGCAACAAGGATGGGAAGGTGACAATAAATTGGTCAAAAAATACAGAAACTGACATCATGGGATATAGGGTGTTCATGTCAAATGGATCTAATGGGGATTTCGCCCAAATAACTGGTTCCTGGATTAATGATTCAACCTTCAATTATTACATCAACCTTAAAACGTTGAGCGAAAAAGTGTATTTCGCAATCAAGGCATTGGATTATAGGGAAAATACTTCTACCCTGTCAACCCCATGCGAAGTTACTCGACCGGACATTATTCCACCTGCACCACCTACCATCTCTAATGTAACGACCGAGCCTGACATTATACATTTTGATTGGGTGTTGAGTAGCAGCGATGATGTTGTTCAATATGATTTCCAAAGAAAGAAACAAGGGTCATCTAAATGGGAGGTATTAATAGACTTTACTCCAAATGACAATATTCTTAATTTTACAGATTCTACTGCATCCTACAAAAATTGGTACAATTACAGGTTATTGGCAAAAGATGAGGCCAATTTGACTTCCAGTTCAAAAATTGTTAAGGCTAGACCAGTTGATAGTGGGTTGAGAGATTCAATTGAAAACTTCATAGGGGATATGGTGCTATTGGGAGGAGCTATTGATTCGGTGCTTTTGTTGGAATGGGATTATGAAAAAGATGTTGACTTGGAAGGATTTCAGATATATAGAGGAATAGATTCCAGCGACATAAGGGCATTCAAGTTTGTCACATATGAGCAAGCAAGGCAAGTTGCAGTGGGTATCAGTTCAACTGGATTGGCTTTCACTGATTTTGATTTGGACTTCGTCAATGTGCCCGTTCAGACAAACTATGTAGCAGGTGGAACTATACCGAATTCTGGTGGAAATCCCTTCAGTGGTACTAACGTATTCCCTGTGAATCCTAATACGGCAAATAACCCACAGTCTGGAGTAACTTTGATTTACAAAGTCATGGCCAAATTTGTTGATGGAGGTACGTCACCTTTGACTCATAAAGTTGCAGTTTTTGTCCAGCAGTAAGCCATGTAATTGTATTCAAATACTGTGCGGTGTCCTGATTAATCATTATCATTTAAGTTTCAAATGAGGGTCTATATTTATTCCCTCGTTTGAAACTTATTGTTGCTTTTTAAAAAGTAAAAAAAACTTCAATTCAGTACCTTCCAAATCAGCTCTTTCAACAACTCACCATCCTCCTTCCCGGTGGTAATGAAATCAACGCCTTTGGCCATCAGGTCGTAGGTTTTCAGGTCAGCGATGATTTGTTCCGTTTTGGCGAGCGGGAAGTGGCGGAGCGCAGCGCGGTACTCTTTCAAAGCGTAGGGAGAGCGCAGCCCGAGCTTTTTTTGAACATCCGCATCAGGTGCATTTTTGAGGAAATGCAGCATGTACACCTTCGTGAAATAACTGGCCAGTGATGCCACGACCATGATCAACGGATTGCGCTTCGGATTGGCGATGAAGTTGTTGGTGATACGTGCAATCTTGCCTAAGTCTTTGGTGCTCAAGGCTTTCTGCAATTCGAAGATATTGTATTCCCGGCTGATGCCCACATGCTCCTCTACATGCTCTGCGGTGATTTCGGTGCCAGCTTGCAGGTGCAGCGCCAGCTTGTCCAGCTCGTGTGTGATGAGGGAGAGGTCGGTGCCGAGGTACTCGGCCATCAGGTCGGCAGCGCCGGGCGTGATTTTTAGGCGCTGGTGCTGGAGGTAGTCATGGATCCAGTCGGGCACCTGGTTGTCGTAGAGCTTTTTGCTGTCGAATACCACACCTTTTTCTTGTAGCAGCTTGCCGAACTTGGTGTTGGTATTAAAGGATTTGTGTTTGTGGCACAGCACCAAAATGGTCGAGTCCAGTGGGTTTGTCACATATTTTTCTAGGTCTTTCAAGTCTTTCATATCCTGCGCCTCTTTCACGATGACGACCGAATGTTGCGACATCATCGGGTAGCGGCGGGCATTGTCAACGATGGCTAGGTGGTCCACGTCACGCCCATACAGCACCACTTGGTTAAAGGAGCGCTCGCTCTCCGTCAGTGCATTTGCCTCGATATAATCCGAAATGGCATCTATGAAATAGGGTTCACTGCCGTGCAGGAAGTAGATAGGCTGAAATTTCTTCTTCTTTAGGTCGCCTAAAATTTGCTGGTAGGTCAAGGCTTGGTGTGTTTGTTCGGTTGTCCAATTGTGGTCGCCCAATTTATTGGGCTGACCGGCTGAATCTCAAACGGCCGGCCCAATAAATTGGGCGACCACATTACAAGTAATTCTGCTGAAAAAACGGCTTGTAGCCAGTCAGCGACTTCGCCCGCACAATCTTCTCGTAGTTCGATTTCGAAAGCGGGAAGTAGTCCTTGGTCATGCCCATTTGCATGAAATCCGGGCGGTTGGTCTTCAGTCCGTTGTAGAATTCCATGGCTTTTGACTTGTCGGAAAAACCCGAAATCAAGATGAGCGGCACATCTTTCAACTCACCGTCCACTTGAATCTGGGTGATTTTCAGCTTGTCGTTCGGGTAGTACTTCCACATGTATTTGGTGATGCCGGTGCGGAGTTCCTGCAAATCTTTTGCTTGGTTGGAAAGCACGAACAGGAAGGAGTGTTCCTCACTGGCGTTCATCGCAAAGCCACCTTTTTCCGTCAGGTTTTCCTGAGCAGTGATGGAAGATGGGAGGATGAAAAGCGCCAGCAATGTCAATGGGATGAAAAATTTAAACATGAAAATTGAATTTGTGAATCTCGAAGGCCCATCCGCCTTGTAGCGGACAGGCTCCGAGTTTCTAACCAAAAAAATGTATCTTGAACCGTTTCAAAGTTGACTTTATGCTGTTTGCAACGGACTTGTGGTTGGTCGTTTTGATTGAAATGCCACTGGCCTTGATAAGCGACAATTTTTTTAGCTATGAAAATAGAACGCCAAATTTAGCGAAAATCCGAAATAGGCCGACACTTTATCACAATTTTATGGTTAAGACGGGTTTTTGAGCCAAATGTCATACTTTGGCAGCCTGATAGTAGCCCTTTTACCCGATAGAATTTGAATTAGTGGCCTACGAAAACGAACACTCCGACGAATACATCTTGGGTTTGCTCCCGACCAACGACAGCGTGGCCATGGAGTTGATGTTTCGCAAGTACTATGCATTCTTGTGTCAAACAATTGTGCGGGTACTGAACGACGAGCATACCGCTGAGGACTTGGCGCAGGAGGTGTTCTTCGATATCTGGCGAAAACGGGCCGACATCAACGTGAACACCTCACTTCGAGCCTACCTGCGTCGTTCAGCAGTAAACAAGACCCTGAACTTTATCCGTGACCGGAAAATCAAGTGGGACGATGAGGACAAACTGGCCTCGTCAGCCAGTAATTCCCACAGCATTGCCCTTGATTTGGAGGGCCAGGACCTTGAGCGTTCGATTCATTCAGCCATTGACCTGCTGCCGGAGCGGTGCAGGTTGGTGTTCACGTTGAGCAGGTTTGGGGAAATGAGCCACCAACAAATAGCAAGCGAACTGAGCATTTCCGTCAAGACCGTCGAAAACCAAATGACTAAGGCGCTGAAAATGTTAAAAGTGGCCGTTGGTCCATTTTTAGGGGATAACTAATCCTCTTTGGTCATTTAGCTTGCATTTAGACTCAAAAAACGCAACGAATTTAGCAACTGAAATGGGGGGACTGGATAGAAACCGTGTCTCTTACAACATAAATGAAAAGTAAAACTGTCTTGGATTGAAACCAACAATTTGGGTAGTTTAGAAACGCTTCGAAGAAAATGGATTTAAAAGAAAATAAAGGCTGGCAACATTGGCATGAGCAACACCCTCATGAATCTGCCAGCCTACTCAAAAAACTATGGGGGGCAAGCGGCAGTTACAAAAATGACTATCACCCCAACGAGGAAACGGGCTTTACCGCCCTCAAAAGCCGCATGAACCAACACCAATCTGCCAAGGTGGTTCGCCTTTCCCCAATAAAAATAGCCTTGCGCATTGCCGCTGGCTTGGCGCTCCTGTTGGTGGCCACCCTAGTTTTCAGAAATCAATTTGGCGGAGCCGATAATAGCAGCGCAGTTGTAACACCGAATCACGAAACCAAGGAACTTGCGCTCTCCGACGGCAGCGTCATTACCCTGAACCAATCCAGCCAGCTCGTTTATAAATCGGAATTTTCAAAGACGGAAAGAAGGGTAGAGCTAACAGGCGAGGCTTTTTTCAATGTAAGTCGTAATGAAAATAAGCCGTTTGTCATCAATACCGAAACGGCCTTGGTCGAGGTGCTTGGCACCACCTTCAATGTCCGGTCCTATCCCAACGATGATATTTTTGAAGTTTACGTTGAGACCGGCAAGGTCAGCGTCCAACTAAAAAATGACGGTAAAATCATTGAACTAACCGCTGGCGAGTTCATGCGATTCGACAAATCAAGCAATAAAACGGAGAAGGGGCTGGACAAGTCAGGTGCTCCGAACGCATGGCGTACTGGCGTAATCAGCTTCAAGGGACAACCCATCCCAGCCGTGCTTTCAGGCATGGAGCGACTTTTTGGGATAAAAATGGAACTCCAAAACAACCAACGGACAGATTGCCTCCAAACCTTGACCGTTGAAAAAGGCAAAATGGAAGAGGCCATCGAAGCGTTGAAAACTTCCTGCCCGAAGTTGAAATTTATAAAAACCGATGGCGGCAAGTATGTCGTGACTGGCGTTTGCTGCGAATAATCTTGTCTCCTTAATGTTCGGGCAATAAAAAATGGCTCAGGTGAAATGTCACACCTGAGCCATTTTTTATTGCTTACCCCAACTTTCGGGGAGCAAGTGCGTGTCTGTTTGGTTGAATAGGTTAATTTTGAACCAAACGAACCCTAGCCTGTATGATGAGAAACTGGTTAATGCTTTTGCTTTCGGCCTTTGCAACATTTTCAGCCATCGGCCAATCGCCCCTTGACGAACGCATTAGCTTGGATGTCAAGGACTTACCAATCAAGGACGCACTGTACGCAATGATTGACTCAGGTGTGCGCCTTACTTTCAACAACAATATTTTACCCAACGAAAAACGCCTAACCTTCCGGGTAGAGAACCTTTCGGTGGGCAAAGTCTTGCCATTGATGTTGGCTGAAACCGATTTAACCTACGAGGTTGTCGGGTCGCAAATTGTCATCATCAAAAAGCCTATCCCAGTCAGCAAAAAAATGTTCACGTTGAGCGGCTTCATCACCGATGCGGACACTGGGGAGCGCATCATTAACGCCACGGTTTTCGATGTGAAACGGAAGGTAGGCACCTACACCAACGAATTCGGTTATTTCAGTATTACGCTGGCCGAAGGGCCAACCCAATTGCAGGTTTCAAGTTTGGGCTATGAAAACGACACCTTAAGTCTGACGCTTATTTCCAACCAGCGTCTTGAAATTCGTTTGCGGCCGCAAGTGCTGGCCGAGGTAGTGGTCAATTATTTCAACGATTCATCCTACCTCGAATCAGCGTTCAACACCTTCGAAATAAACCTCGACCAAGCCGGAAGAATGCCCTCGCTCGGCGGAGAAACGGACGTACTACGACTGGCCTACACCTTGCCGGGTATCCAAACCGGTGCGGACGGCTTCGGCGGAATGTCGGTGCGGGGCGGAGATATTGACCAGAACCTCTTCCTCCTCGATGGCGTGCCCGTGTACAACGCCACGCACGGCCTCGGCATTTATTCCATTTACAACACGGCGGCGGTCAGGAGCGCAAAAGTCCTCAAGGGTGACTTTCCGGCGCAGTATGGAGGGCGCATCTCCTCCATTTGGGACATTCAGACGAAGGAGGGCAACCTGAACAAGCTGCAAGGGGAAATGGAGCTGGGGCCTAGCTCGCTCCAGATGGCGATTGAGGGGCCGTTTGGCAAGCAAAAAGGGTCGTGGTTTCTTTCGGGCAGACGGGCTTTGTTCGATTTTTTTAGTGTTCCCATCACCAAGAAAATTCGGGAAACGGACAATAGTGCAGGTTTCTTGAAGTACTTTTTTTACGACTTGAATGCCAAAATAAATTACAAAATCACGCCGGACGACCGGGTTTACCTCAGTTTTTATCGGGGCAAGGACAACTTCGTGGACAACTACGACCAGTACCGTTGGTTTCAGGATACGTTGTCTGTGGTATCAAATGAGGAGGTAGTAAACTGGGGAAACAATGTGGCGGCCTTTCGCTGGAACCACGTGATTTCCGAGAAGATTTTTGCCAATGTCACCGCCACCTACAGCCAATACTTCTACAATTCGGAGGAGTTGATTGACCTCGATTTGTTGACGAACGAGGAACGGATTTTACGGGACGCACTTTTTTTAAAGTATAAATCGAGCGTGGAAGACTTAGGGCTGAAAACCGACTTCGACTATACAACCTTCCGAAACCACCGTTTTCGGTTTGGCACCAGTTTTACCAAGCACAGGTTTCAGCCTGGTGTCATCAGCTTCGAGGAACTGACCGTTTTCAACAAAGAAACAAGGGACACGATAGGTTCCTACTTGAAAAATCCATTGGAATCAACGGAATTTGACGCCTACGTGCAGGACGAACTGAAGATAGGAAGCAGCATTACGGCGAACATTGGCCTTCGAGCGTCAACATTATTGGTCAATGGCCACAACTTTTTCTCGGCACAGCCAAGGCTGATTTTCCGATTTTGGGAGGAACAGCGGATGTCGTTTAGTTTGGCAGCCACAAAGAATACGCAGTTTCTTCACCTGCTAAGTCCCACCAACATCGGCCTGCCCAAAGACCTCTGGGTCAGCGCCACCCAAAAGGCAAAACCGCAGCAATCCTGGCATTATTCAGTGGGCACGACCTACCAGTTCCACAGTTGGCTCTCGCTCGATGTGCAGGGCTACTACAAGACGCTCAAGAACATCATCTACTTTCAGGGCGGTGGATTGGAGAACATCAACTCGACAAACTGGCAAGACCAGATAGCTGTTGGAAAAGGCTGGGCCTACGGTGCAGAACTCCTGCTGAAAATGCAGCGTGGCAAGGTCGGTGGTTGGGGCGGCTACACCTACGCCCACTCGGACAGGCAATTTGGCGAAGAGGTGAACAATGGCAAAAAGTACCCGCTCCGACTTGACCGTAGGCATAATTTCAACCTCCAATTTTTGTATAAATTCAACCCAAAATGGGACTTCTCGGCTGCCTTTGTTTTTGCTTCTGGCTCGGCGTACACGCTTGCAACACAGCAATTTGACATCGTGCAGCAGGCAAATGGCAGTGCCCCAACAGATATAAAGATTAGCCAAAAATTTGTGAAGGGGTTGAACGACAGGCGGTTGCCCAGCTACCATCGGTTGGATTTTACTTTTAACCATTATTTTACGATACGCAATGTTCAACACACCTTGAAACTGGGCGTTTACAATGCATACCTCCGAAAGAATCCAGTTTACTACACAATCAGAGAGAGTTTTGATGAAAATGGCCAACAACAAACGCAGGTGGTACAGGTGTCGCTGCTGCCTTTTTTCCCAACAATCCGCTACATCATGGAATTCAAGTGACGGCGTCCTTCGATTGTGTCAGCTAATCGTAAAACAATGCCCTTTAATTTGAATTAAATCTAGATAAAGATAAAAAAATGAAAGGAGGGCTTATTTTTGCACTTCAACATTCGCACTTAGAAAATAGCAATGAAAAAAACAGCCGTTATAATCGCAGATGCCCACTACCTCACCAGGGTAGGACTGCGCCAGATTTTGGCTGAAATACCGAACTGCGAAGTGGTCGGCGAGGCATCATCTGAGGCGCAATTATTGGGCAAACTGACCACTACCAAGCCTGAAATCGTTGTGCTCGACTACAATCAACCGGGGCGCTTCTCCACGGAAACCGTTGAAAAAATAAGGCAAAGCTCACCGCAGTCAAATATCCTCATCATCAGCGGCGACGAGGACAAGAGGACAATTTACCAAGTGCTTGAAAGCGGCGTGAACAGCTTCTTGTCAAAACATTGTGGTGAAAAAGAAATCGTGGATGCCGTGGAGGCTACCGCCAACAACGAAAAGTTTTACTGCACCAACGTCCTGAACCACCTGCTCGAAAAGTCGTTCCCGAAGGAAGCCGACTGCTCGCCAACGCCACTTTCTGCCAGGGAGATTGAGGTTGTACGTCTCGTGGCCAGCGGCCTCATCGCCAAGGAAATAGGGGGGAAGCTCCACCTGAGCACCCACACCGTTTATACCCACCGCAAAAACATCATGAAAAAACTGAAGCTCGGCACCACCTCCGAGTTGGTACTTTTCGCTGTGAACGAGGGACTAGTTTGAGCCCTCGTCAGCTTGCCAATCCACAAAATTAGCCCCGAGTAATCCCCGCCTAACCGGAATCGCAACCAAGTCGCCTTGAGCGGCATTTGGAAACCGAGGCTTCATGCTTTTCAGCCGCACGATTTCTCCATCAAGAATTACAAAGATGTAATAGCCAAGATTGGCCTTTGGTTCACCTTTAATGTACCCATAAATGTTTGACAGATTTGCTTTCTCTTCCCAAAATTCCACCTGTGTTTCGTGTGTTGACCGCTCCGCCAACAAGCGGTTGGTCAAGCTTGCCAGCAGCGGCATTGGCAGCACGGAAACGACGAGGCAAACCGACCAGATTTGAATCTTGTCTATCAATTCCTCGCCAAATTTTTGAAAACGGAAGCCGAGCAGCAGCCCAATCAGCAACCCAAATAGCATCGAGCCAAGTACCATTTTTTTTGGGGAGAGGTAGTTTTGAAACCATTGAAACTCTTGGACATAAAACACGATGACGCCGAACAGCACCACAACCGCAGCGAATGCCAACAACTTGGATTTAAGCTTCATGCATAGTGGAATTGAAGTTTTGCAAGGCTGTTGTAAAGCCCGTCGGACAAGCTCGAAAGCTCCTCGTGCGTTCCCTCTTCCACGATGCTGCCGCCGTCAATCACGCAGATTTTGTCCACGTTGCGCACTGTGGCCAGGCGGTGGGCGATGATGATGCTCGTGCGGCCTTCCATCAGTTTGTCCAATGCTTCTTGCACCACCTTTTCCGACTCGGCATCGAGCGAGGAAGTGGCCTCGTCCAGCAGGAGGATGGCCGGGTTTTTCAAGATGGCCCGAGCGATGGCGATGCGCTGCCGCTGCCCACCAGATAGTTTGATGCCCCGCTCCCCAACGATGGTGTCGAACCGCTCTGGGAAACGCTCGATGAACTCCAACGCATTGGCCTGGCGAGCTGCCTCGTTGATTTCGGCGTCCGTGGCATCTGGTTTTCCGTACAAAATATTTTCCCGAATCGTGCCGCCGAACAGCAATACCTCTTGGGGCACGATAGCGATGTTTTGGCGGTAATCGGTCGTGTTCATTCCGTAAATGCTTTGCCCGTCCACCGTAATGTCGCCTTCCTTTATCCCATAAAACTTGAGCAAAAGCTGCACAATTGTTGATTTGCCAGCGCCGCTTGGCCCCACGAGCGCCACTTTTTCTCCAGCCGGAACGGTCAGGTTGATGCCATTCAGCACCCGCACGTCCTCACGGGTGGGGTAGGTGAAATGCACGTTTTTGAACTCGATATTGCCAGCCAAGCGCTTGGTGTTTTTGTTGGCTGGCTCGATTTTTACTTCGCCCATTTCCTCCAAAATCTCGCTGATGCGTTCCGTGGCACCGATGGCACCGAGCAGTTCTGTGTAAAAATTGCCGAGGCCAGCAATCGCCCCGCCGATGACCGCCGTGTACACCACGAACGATACCAATTGGCCCGCATCCATATGCCCCTTGCTCAACAACCAAGCGCCCATCCAAATCACAAAAAACAGCCCACCGAACAGCACTGACACAATGAAAACGGTAAAAAGGGCCCGCCCTTTGGCGTATTTCAGAGAGACGGCCACGGTTTCATCCACGGATTTACCGTAGCGCAGGTACTCGAAAAGCTCATTGGTAAAGGCTTTCACCACTTGGATGGTGGACATGGTTTCGCTCAAAACGGTGTTGGAATTGGCGAGTTCGTCCTGCCGAAGCTTGGAGAGTTTGCGGATTTTTTTTCCAAAATACATTGCACCAAGCACTATCACTGGGAACGTGGCGAGCATGATGAGCGAGAGCTTCCAAGCCATCACTGCTAGGATGATGATGCCAGAAACCAGCACGATGATTTGCCGAATAAACTCCGCAATCGTCACTGAAAACGCACTGTACAGCTTTTCCACATCGGCGGTGAGGCGGCTGACGAGGTCGCCCACCCGGTTTTTTTCAAAAAAAACGATGGGCAGCGTGATGATTTTGGAGTACAGCGCCTTGCGTACATCAGCAATGCCCCGCTCGCTCACCTCCGCAAAAAGCTTTACCCGTGAGTAGGAGACGAAACCCTGCGCCACCAGCACGATGATCAAAAAATACCCTACTTCTGGCAATGTGAACGAGTAATTCGACTTGCCCTGCGCAATGTTTATCAGCTCACCCGAAAGGAATGGGAAAATCATAAAAACCATGCTCGACACAAAAAGCAGCACCAAACCCACCACTAATTTCCAGCGGTATGGCTGTACGAATTTGAAGATTTTAAGGGCTTCACGTATTTGGTTCAGGGAAGGTTTTTTTATGACTGGGGTATCGGTCGTCGAAGCTGTATTTCTTGTTGACATAAAGATTGGCTTGCGGATTTTACTGCAAAGAAATGAAAACACAAGTTTGGGCATCCGGTTTTATTCGTTTGAATAATGAAGCCTGCGAGCTTACTTTTGCCTTCGATTTGCCAACAATTCCCTTAATTTCTCAATTTCTCAATTTCTCAATTTCCAATTTGCCATTTCCAACCGCCTTCCTCGACCGCATGAAATCCGACCTCGGCAGCGAGTTCCCCGATTTTTTGGCGGCATTGGAACAGCCCGCTCCGGTGAGCATTCGCCTGAACCCGTCGAAAAAAGTGGACGCCTTCGGCAGTGCCGAGCCAATTCCGTGGCATCCCGATGGGCGCTACCTTGCCGAAAGGCCCAGTTTCACCCTTGACCCAAGTTTTCATGCAGGAGCGTACTACGTACAAGAGGCATCGTCCATGCTCATCTTCGAGGCGTTGCGGCAGACGGTGGACTTGGGGCAAAAACAGCGGGTACTCGACTTGTGCGCTGCGCCAGGCGGCAAGTCTACGCTGCTGCTTTCCGCCATCAGCCGGGACAGTTTTTTGGTGTCGAACGAGGTGATTCAAAACCGGATAGCTCCCCTTAAAATGAACCTCGAAAAGTGGGGCCATGCCAATGTCGCTGTCACGAATCACGACTCGGAAGATTTCGAGCGATTGTCTGGCTACTTCGATGTGGTGCTGGTGGATGCACCCTGCTCGGGAGAGGGCCTTTTCCGCAAGGACGAAGATGCCGCCGGGCACTGGTCGGAGGCGAGCGTGGAGCTTTGCGCCGCTCGCCAGCGCCGGATTCTGACTGCGGCTGCCGAGCTGGTGGGGCAGGGTGGGGTGCTGATTTATTCCACCTGCACCTTCAACGCTGCCGAAAATGAAAGCAACGTAAAATGGCTGGCCGAGACTTGTGGCTTCGAGCATGTGCCGCTGGTGCTGAACACAGACTGGGACGTTGTTGAAAAAGAACGGGGCTACCAGTGCTACCCGCATCGGGTGCGTGGCGAGGGTTTTTATTTTGCGGTCCTTCGGAAAACGGCGGAAACGAAGACCCCATTTATCAAATATTATGTGCCTAAAGAATGGCAGCGAATCGTGGAGAAGCAACTGGGCGTTTTTGAGAGGTGGGTTTCTCAACCTGCTGATTATGAATATTTTACAAAACCAGAAGGCATGGTGGTTGCCGTGCCAAGCCAACTTACCGAGGAATTTTTTGCCATCGGTTCGGTGCTGAAAAAGCGCTCCGTGGGCATGGAAATCGGCGAGCTGAAGAACAAGGATTTTATCCCGTCGCACACCCTCGCACTTGCCAATTTCCTGCACCCCCATTTGCCGAAGGCGTACCTGACCAAAGAGCAGGCGCTGCTTTTTCTAAAAAAGGAAAACATCTGGGAAGCGGATTGGGAACGTGGCTGGACCTTGGCGACTTATGAAAACTTGCCGCTCGGTTGGATGAAGGTGCTGGACAACCGTTCGAACAACTACCTGCCGATGGGCTGGCGAATTCGGATGGATGTGAGATGAACTCGGCACACGGATTACACGGATTGGACACGGATTTCAGTTTCAATGCCTATTAAAATCCGTGTCCAATCTGTGTAATCCGTGTGCTAATAATAGTGATTTACCGCACCACCTCAAAACGCTCGAAACCTGCCACTTTACCTTTGTTGTCCTTCAATATTAGCACAAAACTGCCAACCGGAAGGGCTTGAAGGTTCAGGGTTTCTTGGCTTGACACAGCACTTTGAGCCATCAGTCGCCTGCCGTTTAGGTCAAAAACTTCCATCTGGCCAGTGAAGCCCGAAGGTAGTTCGACGTTGAGGTAGCTGCTGGTTGGGTTCGGGGAAATGTTTACCTGCAAAAAAGATTTGGAATCGTGGGTGCTGCTCACGAAATCGTTGAGCCAGAGGGCGGAGATGCCCGTGTCGGGGCTGTCTTTTATCTGCACGACAGGAAAACCGATGCCGTTTTGGTTAGTCCACCAGTTATGGAATGTCAACGTTTTGGGCTGCGTTGCAAGGTACGGAAACCATACGCCGTTGCTCTTGGCTAGCACGCTGTCATGAGAAACTTCCACTTCAGTAGAGCGAAGTACCTCAAAAACACCTATTGGGGTAGTTAATTGCCCGTAGGCATCAACGGTAACATTGCGGTTGATGAAAGTTTTGTACAAGACACTATCAAAAATACCCGGATAACCCACTTCTGCACCAGTGACTTTGGCCTGCCCAATCAAATCCTCAGTGAAAGTCTGGTTCAACTCCATTGGGAATTTGATTATCGTTTGCGAAGGCGTGTAGCGAAAAGAAGTAGTTACGGTAACTGGGTCGATGGTGAGGGTACCGTAAGTGCCTAGCGTGGCAATATGGTCATCGTTTTTTTCCAAATAAATCACGGCAAAGGAATCTACCGTGGCGGCAAGGTTGGCATTTGGGAACAGTGCAGCGTAGTCAGTCTGGTCGGGTGTGTAGAATGCCAACGAGTCCGTCGCCTGTACCTTCAGCGCCGAGAAGTCCCAAGTCTGCAACCCAGTGCCACCGGGCGTGATGGAAACATCCAGCGTTGTGTCCTTGCATTGGGTAGCAAAAACGCCAAGCGGGTTGACATCGCTGGCATTGATGGTGATTTGGGCGATGGAAATAGCAGGCAGGAGCGCCAGCAGGCTTAACAATTGGAAAACTTTTTTCATCAGTATTTTTTTTGAAAACATTGCTACCCTTAGTCACGGATTTCGCTCCGCAATGGTTGGGTGGCGTGGCTTATTTTACGACAAACTTAGCGATTTTTTGCCCACCGTTTTCACAACCCGTCCTGATAAAATAGACCTGCGCCGACAATTGCCCAGAAAAATTGCCTGTGGAACGACAGCGTAGAATGGTTTGGCGCTAAATCGAGCGCCGCCACAAACGGTAGCTTGGCTTATCTTTGCGGGACTTAAAACTAGTGATGATTTAATTTTTTTCCCAATAACGTCCCAAGGAAAGCAAAATCGCCCAGCCCATTGATGACAGACAACAACAGCACGGAATTTAAGCCCTCCTTCTATGCAAGGGTTCCAGTTCAGCAACTGACCCCGCAGGAGATGGACTCGCTGCTGACCAACGGCTACTACCGCAATGGGTTGGATGCTTGCGCAAATTCCGTGCGGTTCATGGGCAATGCTTGGGTGTCCGCTGTCATGCTGCGGGTGCGCCTATCCGATTTTGTTTGGAAGAAAAGGCTTCGCAAACTGCTCCGCAGCAATGGCGAAAAGTTCAGTTTTCATTTCCAGTTATTTGAGTCGTCGGTGGAGAAGGAAGCGCTTTGGCAGCAGTTCAAGCAGGGCGTACACGGCTGGGCCATCGTGCCAAAACTGGAGATGCACCTGCTGCGAGGCCAACCTGCTACCAGCTTCAACACCTGGGAGCTTTGCGTTTTTTTTGAGTCAAAACTCGTTGCAATCAGCGTCTTTGACCGGGGCGAGCGTGGCATCACCTCCCTGGAAGCGGCCTACGACACTGCGTTCAACAAATACAGCCTTGGCGTTTACACCATGCTGCTCGAAATCGAGCATTGCATCGAGCATGGCATTGATTTTTATTACCCCGGTTTCTTCCCGAAGGGCGACCCGATGTTCGACTACAAGCTCCGGCAACCTGGAGTTCTTCCGGGTGGAAAGCGCCGAGTGGCTGCCCTTGGAACAACTCTCCGCCAACGATTGGAAGCTGGACGAGCTGGTGGAGCGGCACCAGGCGCTGAAATCGGCGCTTCAGGAAGCGGAAATTGCTTTTACCGACGGATTCAACCACAGTTTTCACCGAGCATCAGGCAAGCCAGCCTTGACCGCCAGTAGCCTGTGCCTCATCGTGCCAGCCAGTATTGACAAGGGTGGCAAAATCATGCTTTTTATTTATTGGAACCTTTGGAAGAAGGGATACAAAGTCTTTGAAGGAAACAACATCGTGCCCGCCATGAAGCCGGATGCAGTGGACCATTTAAAGCCAATCCATTTTTACGACGTCCAGCAAGCGAACTATTTTGGCATCTTCCAAACACCGGAAGAGGTGGTGTTTTTTGTGCAAAAAATCAAGGATTGGGTCATTTTGCCCGCTTGAAGTTTTGCTCGTAATACGCAATCCATTCCTGTGGCGTGACCTTGCCCACCAACTCGCCAATCAGCGCCAGCGGCACATCTTCCGGTTTTTTGAAGCGGATGCAGCACTTGCCCATGTCCAATTTCTTACTGGAAACTTGTTGCCATTCCTTGCGGAACCAGTCCAGCAGCTCGCCCTCGTACATCCCCATGTGGTGGAGCGAGATATAGTTCTTCTGCGAACCAAGGCTGATGAACGGCAGTGGCAGTTTTGGGTCGCAATGGTAGCCAGCAGGGTAGAGCGAATGGGGCACCGAATAGCCCAGCATCCCATACCCCATGCCTTCTTGGAACCCCAATGGCAGGTTTTTAAGGATGACCTCCCGCATGGCGGTGAGGATGGGTCGGCGGTCGTCGGGGAGGGAGGCCAGATAGTCATCGGGAGTTGTTGCTGTTGACTTCATGGCTGGACTTAATGATGAATGATGAATGAAAAATGAGGAACGATGGGACTTGAATGCGGCAAAAATGGGATTTTCTGCGAATAAAACTTTGCCCACTGGCAATCAGCACCAACGAGCTGCCTTACCGAGCGAACGAACAGGCACTGCGGCAGACCGAACTTGCTTCGGTAAATGACGAACGGATGCCGAGAAAGAACGAAGGGCTAGTGCGGAAAAACGTACCTGTTTCGGGAAGAAACGAAGGGGTAGTGCGAAAAGACGAACCTGCTTCGGGAAAGAAAGAACAGGTTGTACGAAAAGCCGAACGTGCATCGAGAAAAGACGAACGGGTGGTGCGAAAAGCCGAACTTCCTTCGGGAAATACGCATCTTGCGAATAGGGGAGGGGAAAAGGCTGCAAAATCGGCCTTTTTGTCATCAAAATAGTGCAAAGTAGGAATTTTGGTGAAAGTGGAGGGGGCTGCCTTGATATAGGCATGTGATATGGTATGATGGGTAAAAACCCAGTTCGAGGATGGGCGGCAAACGGGTAGGCAAAGTGAGGTTGGGCGAATTTATTTTTTTGGGGTTGCTTGGTTTTTTAGGGCGGGTGATTAGCTTTGCAGATACATACTAATAAGGTGGAGAAAACCCTGAATTGAAATCAAATGGTAGGCTTAGGTTTGAGTTGTTTCTGGTTTTGGGAACTGCTAAAACTGTTCAAGGCTGAGTGAGCAAGTTGTAAACTTGCTTGAACTTGGTTAAAAAGAACAAAATTTACTTAAATAAAAATTTTATGTCACGCAACCAACAATTAATACTAAACACTTTGCTTCAACAGCAAAAAGATTCTCTTAACCCATTATTGTCAGATCAAGAATACTTCCACTTATTTGTAACTGAACAAGTATTAAAAAACTTTGAACTTTCATATGATGAATTGGAAGAAGGAATTGTTGACAATGGTGGTGATGGTGGAATAGACTCTATATATACATTTGTAAATTCAGAACTTATACAAAGAGATACAGAGTTATTAGATGGAAAAAGAAATTCTATTATTGATATATTTATCATACAATCAAAAAACACTAATGGGTTCAGTGAATCGGCAATAGAAAAATGTGTTTCATCCGCAAACGACTTATTTGACTTGATAAAATCCTCTGAAGATTTGAGGACAGTTTACAATAATGAATTACTAACAAATCGTGAAGTGTTTAAGAATCAATATTTACACTTGGCGTCCAAATTTCCAGTCATAAATTTCCATTATTTTTATGCTACAAAAGGAACTGAAGTGCATCCTAATGTCGAAAGAAAGGTCGGTCAATTAGTGGAAGTTATCAATAAACATTTTGATAAGGCGAATATTAGCTTTGAATTCTTAACTGCATCAAAACTTATAGAATTGTCTAGGCGTGAGCAAGTTAAAACCAAAAGCATGGTATTGTTAGATAATCCAATTTCAACCCAAGATGGAGGGTATATTGCCATTGTGCCATTAAGAAACTATTTTGATTTTATTACGGAAGAAAATGGGGATTTAATTAAGTATTTTTTTGATTCAAATATTAGAGATTACCAAGGAAGTGTTGAAGTCAATTCTGGCATTAAAGATACTTTGCTGGAAAGCGCCTCAAAAGAAGATTTTTGGTGGCTTAATAATGGGATTACTATAACGGCATCCGATGCAACTTTTGCAAGTAAAAGACTTCAAATAGAAGAACCTCAAATAGTCAATGGATTGCAAACTTCTTTTGAAATTTATAATTATTTCAATATTAATAAAATCGACACAGACCAAAGGAATGTTCTTATAAGAGTTGTGAAAACAAAAGATGAAAAAAGTAGGCTTAAAGTAATTAAAGCTACAAATAGCCAAACAAATATTCCTCCTGCCTCATTAAGGGCAACAGACCCAATTCATAGAGATATTGAAGATTTTTTATTTGCTAAGGGTTTTTATTATGACAGGAGGAAAAATTATCACAAAAATCAATTACGCCCAATAAACAAAATAATTAGCATCCCTTTTTTGGCTCAGGTGGTTATGTCAACACTTCAACAAAAACCAGATTATGCAAGGGCAAGACCATCTACAATTATAAAAAATAATTCTGATTACGAAGCAATTTTCAATAATAACATTCCAATTGAACTTTATTATAAATTGACATCAATTCAACAATCTGTAGAAATAGCACTTAAAATATTTGACAACCCAAAATTAACTCGTACACAAATTGGTGATATAAAGTTTCATATCCCAATGTACGTGGTAGGAAAACTAACTGGCAGCTTAAAGCCCAGTGCACAAAAAATATCGGAAATTGATATAACTCTCCTGACTGATGAAATGTTAAAAGAAGCTATAGAGAATACATATATAGTTTATGATGCTATGGGAGGAACCAATAGCGTAGCTAAAGGAAAGGATTTTGTTGCAGAAATTTTAGAACAATTAGGTGAAAATTTGACTTGAGTCATGCATTTTTGAAAAATGCCAAAAAAGGATGGGATTAAATTTATTCTAGGTTGGATGGCAATTCAATCATGAGCGACTTATCAATTTCTATGGCGTCCACTCTTTGGTTGTAGATGTTGATGAGATTTATGACGTTAGTTTTCAGTTGGTGAATATTGAAGCTACTAATTTCCTCAATGTTCTGAGAGACAAAGGATTCAAGCGATTCCACCGCAATATGACCGTTGCAGAATTCTTCAGCCATCTGCCGAGCGGCTGCGAGTTTGGCGTCGGGCACCAATAAATAGACTTTCAATCCTTCGGTAAGGTTTTGTCTGCATTTTTCAAAAACTGCTTGCATTGGTGCAACTGTCACATGAAAAACCGTATTCCCGATGGTAAAATCTCCTTGGCGATTGGTGGGCTTATCGGCCGTGCTTGCCGATTCATTTGAGATGGCGATATTGGGAAATCGAAGTTGGAGTTTTGCGCCGACTAGGTGTTGGGCGACGTACCCAGCTTTGCCTTCTCTTTTCGATTCTTCTAGTAGTTGCTTAATGGTGAGCCAAGTGGAGAGTTTTGGGTCAAATACAAGTTTGATTTTTTGCCTGTTATGATATTCACGAACCTTGTCAACAAGGTAACGTTGGAAACTCACGAGTATCAAATTCCTTTCCACAGGTGAAAGAAGGTTGAGGTTCAATTTTGTCAATTCAATGAAAAGCGGGCGAATATCGCCTTGGCCACCACGGTTGGTGCGGCCACCTTCTTTGGCAAATGGGCGTGTTTCTCCGAAAGATTTGAGTACTGATGCGACTTTGGTGCCGCTTGTTCCTTTAATTTGGGCACCTCCTTCTGCAATATGCGAATCGAAATTGAGGTCAAAATTGGTTTTAAGGCGGTCAAGTAAGACAAGGGTAGTAGCTATTGTTCCTATAGCAGGTCCATTGTTTGTTTTGACCACTTTTAGAGACTTATACCATCGGTCAAATAAGTTGAGGGCTTGTTGCTGTATGTCCATATTCAATCATGTTATCAAAAATAGGTTGATTTATTTCCGTCAGCACTGGGTTCAGGTAATGCTCTGCTATCCAATTCACGACGGGCACACAGACAGCGTCACCGAAGCCATAAAGCGATTCGTTGAAACTTCCTGAAATCACAAAGTCGTCGGCACCCATTAAGCGTGCACATTCCAAAGGCGAAATAAACCGGATTCGTATTTCTCCTTTTCCAACACGAAGCAAAATTTGGCGAGCGCTTCCTCCTTTTGGGGTTCTTAGGCAACCTGCAACGCCATCCGAACGGATTTCTGCCATGGAGCGGCCTTGCCGTATCCTCCTAAATGCTGTAAAATAGGAATACGCTGGTTTGTTTTTGGCCTCCTCAATGATTAAGCGATGTCGGTCAAAAGTTTGGTTGAGCAGATATACAACCCTGTCCTCGTTCCACCAATCTTTGGAGTCATCGGCCATATTTTCAATAATATCATCCAGCCTGTTTAATCTTTTGGGAAGAGGAGGTAGATAGCGGATGTTCCAATTTATTTCAGGATTTGCAAAAACAAAATCCGCCAGTTTTGAAGTGCGTGTATGGTCTTGATAAAAAAGTGAAGTTTTTTCATTCACGATATCAGGTTGACTTATTTGAAGGGTACCAATAATAAACAACCTGACCCTGCTTTGCGGAACAAATCGGGCAGCATCAATGACAATGGCATCGACAGCGTAACCTAATTCATTTAATGCAGTTAAAGCTTCACGGAAATCTTCACCTTGATGAGAAGTTAAAAAGCCTTCAACGTTTTCCAATAGGACCAACGGGGGCCGCCGATTTTCCATTTCCCTAAGGATTTTTATAAACCCCCAAAAAGCAGATGATTGGCTCCCAGATAAGCCTTCTCTTCTGCCTGCAAGCGATAAATCGGTACAAGGAAACGATGCAGTGGCCAAAGTTACTGAAGGGATGTCCTTGCCTGAGATATCATGGATGTCTCCTAGCAGGAAGTGGTTTTCCTTGTCTTGAAAGTGATTATTGTAAATTTTTTGTTTCAACGGGTCTATGTCGTTGGCATACTGGATATTCCAGCCAGCTTGTTCCAATCCAATCCGCATTAGGCCAATTCCTGCAAAAAATTCTGCAAAGGTCTTTGGATAGGTATGTTTCCCGTTAATCCTCATAAAATCAGTTGTTTTACCACAAAGCTACTCTTTTTTTGAAAAATAAACATTTTGTTTTTATGGCTAGCGTCCATAATCAAAGGTAAGAGAACTTGGTATTTTCTCCGCTGGTCCAACGCCTCCTTTTCAAAATTAACAACAGCACAGCTGAATCCGCTGGCTCCCCGCTGCCCCACCACCTGTTCATTGAAAAACGGAACAACTCGTCACAAGCTGTGCTTGCAAACGGGCTAAGGTAGCGGCCTTTGGCCACCGTGCGTAGGCCAAACATGATAGCTTACTGCGGCCAAAGGTCACTACCTTAGCCCGCCAACGAGCGAAGCCCGTGTCGAGCGGGGAGGGTGGTGCGAGCGGGGCTGCAAAGGCTCCAAATAATTGAGCGGGGTGAACAGTCTGCGTCTGCCAGCCATCCATTTCTGTAATTTTCCTCCGCTATATCAGCTAGAATTTCTTGCAGCTCCTATTTTCGTCTTATTTTTTCTGTCATCTTTGCTTCGCAGTGCTTGTTTGCAATGGATTGAGATGGATATTTTGAATGGCTGCACGGATTTATACAGCCTCTAATTATACCAAGCTATTCCAACGGGCACTTAAAACCCATCATCATGAAGTCATGTTCTTTCTTTTTTTTGTTAATAGCGTTTGCCAACTTCACGCCTAGCTTTTCCCAGGATTTTTGGACACCGCTTGCCGGACCCCGCGGCATCCACATTGAAAATATCATTGCGCTCGACGATGGGCAGTTGTTCGTTCACAACGGCACCAAAGGTATCCAACGCTCCATGGATGGCGGCGAAACCTGGGCGCCTTTCAACGCTGGCATCCCAGATTTTACAGCTGGCTTGGCGAGCAATTTTGTAGGAAATTCTGGCGGAAGGGCTTACCTCATTCATTCTTACCAGCCTTACCGCTGCTCGAATAGCGACACAGCTTGGGTGCCAATGCCGATGCCGCCACTTGTTGACAAAGTAAGAACGCTTGCCGCCGACCCACAAGGACGCATTTGCGTGGCAGACCTTTTTGGCAACATATATCGAACAGAGAACGAGGGGCAATCTTTCGATTTGGTGATCAACGACGATGCCTGGCCCGGTTCTGTTAATAAGTTATATCTATTCGGCGGCGAGAATAATTTCGCACTGACCCACGACGGTGCTACGTACAGACTTTTCCAATTTTCCGAAGATGGCAGCAGTGCGACGCTGGTCTATACCCCTTCCAACTTTCTGGCACTGGCATTTCACCCTTCCGGAAAAGTTTTCATCGTAGATGGGATTGATACAAAACAGTCGGTGGATAGTGGCACTACTTGGCAAACTATCAATAATTTCAATTTCGGGAATTCTTTCTTGACCAACTTAGGCATAAGTCCTTCCGGTTCGATGTTCGGCTCCACTTTCCATGCCTTTTATGTTTCCCACGATGGCGGAGTAGTCTGGACGCAAGTAAGTCCGCCGCTCAATGATGTGTATGGTTTTTACACAAGAATGGCTTTCAATCAAAATGCGGCGTTCGTTTATTCGATGGAATGCGGCAAAAGATTTTTTCTCCGCTCCACCGACGATGGGCTTTCATGGGAGCACTTGGAAGGCAAATTCACACAGCCTGTCGTTGATTTCATTTCCACGGATGATCAAGGGAACCTTTACGCAAAAACTTGCAGCAGCATAGGCTTGACAAAATCGGCGGATGGCGGCGAAACCTGGAGCAATTTCTTGATAACGGACGACCAATTGCCCGTCCAAGAATTTTGCAAAAACTCGCAGGGCGGCCTTTTTGCCAGCACCAACAACTTCCGGCTTTTCCGCTCCACCGATGGCGGAATGGTGTGGAATGATATCTCGCCATTTGGTGCGGCCATCATTCCAAATTATTTGGCCGTTAGCCCTCAAGACGAGCTGTATGTATTTAGCACGATCCAAAATTATAAATCAATGGACGACGGCCAAACATGGGAAAACTTTGGACCGGACTTCGACGATCCGGAGACGATGGCATTTCATCCAAATGGTTCCATGTATGTCCACGAGGGGCAAATGCTCTCCCGCTCTTTCGACGGGGGAGATACCTGGGAAAATCTGTCCGGCTTGCCAAACATCTACCACTTCCACATCAGCCTGGATGGCACGATTTATTTTTCAGGATATGACCCCGCTGCCAGTGAATTCGCCACTTACCTGTCTCACGATGAACTGGCGACCTGGGAATTAACGCTGACCGAAGCCTACGGGGCAATAACGACCGATTGGGAAGGAGATGTTTTTGTGGCTGGATTCGATGGCGTTTATATTTCCGAAGATCAGGGGCTTACCTGGAATTCGTTTGCCGATGGCATCCCCGCCCCTTCTGGCGTAGGTGTGCTTCACATCGGAGCCGATCGGCACCTCTACTGCTCCACCTTTAACGACGTCATCTACAAAAGCACCGAAAAAGTGACCTATCCCAACTATGTTTTGGGCAAAGTATGGTTCGATGAAAACAACAATTGTCAGCAGGATGCAGGCGAAGCGCCCTTGCAAGGCTGGTTTATCAAAATTGAAAGCTCTGGCGAACAACAGCACAGGGTCACCAGGCCCGACGGGAGTTTTCATATAACCTTGCCGCCGGGCGAGTTTCAAATCAGCCCCATCCTGCCGCACCCCCTTTGGCTGGCAGCTTGCAACAGCACCGACACGGTGAATTTTTCGGCAGGCTCGGACACCGCTTATGTTGATTTTCCTATCAGGGCTTCAGTAATCTGTCCGGTGTTGAATGTGGACATTTCCACCAGTTTGCTCCGCCGCTGTTTCAGCAACGATTACACGGTCAGGTATTGCAACACCGGTAGCCAAATCGCAGAAGATGCCTATGTGGAAATCACATTGGACACGATGCTGATTTTTGAAGCAGCCACCGCACCGCTGCTAAGCCAGGTGGGCAACGTGATGAAGTTTTTTGTCGGGAATATTGGCGTCGGCGAGTGCGGCAATTTTAAGCTGACGGTCAAGGTTTCCTGCGACGCTGCACTGGGGCAGGAGCATTGCGTACAGATAAACATTTTCCCCGACAGCGCCTGCCTGGTTTTGCCCAGAACCGCTGCCAAAGATTGCCGCCCCAACATCGGCTCGTACGACCCAAATGACAAAACGGCGATGGTTGATGGGCGTCCGGCACCTGAGTTGACGCCGCCGGGCACGGAACTGGAATTTCATATCCGCTATCAAAACACAGGCACCGACACAGCCTTTCAGGTCGTAGTGGAGGACCACCTGTCGCCACTGCTCGACCCGCTGACGGTTCGCCCCGGTGCCAGTAGCCATCCCTATTTGTTTGACATGGGGGACGACGGCTTGCTCCGGTTTATTTTTGAAAACATCCTGCTTCCCGACAGCACCGTCAACGAGCCTGCTTCACATGGCTTCGTAAAATTTTCGGTTTCCCCAAAAACGGACCTGCCCCTCGGCAGCGTCATCCGCAACACCGCACAGATTTTCTTCGATTTCAACGATGCGGTGGCAACTAACGAGGTGGCATTGACCTTGGGCTTTCCGAACAAAGTCAGCGAGCCTCACCAAAACTGGACAGTGCTTGCTTATCCAAATCCTTTTCGGGAAACAACCACCCTTGAAGTGAAGGGGGAAGTCCCCTCGCCGTTGCGATTTCACTTGCTGGATGCCACCGGCACTTTGCAAAAAGAAGACGAGTTCATCGGCAATCACTATGAATTGAGTCGAATAGGCTTGCCAGGAGGGATGTATTTCTTTGGCATTTACCAAGAAGGTAAATGGCTTGCCGGGGGAAAAATCGTGGTGCTGGATTAGACAGATTTTGAAAAACGGCAAAAGCTGGCACCAAGATGCAGCGTCGGAAGCTTGAGCACCAGCGACAGGAAGATTTTGCCATTTTAGGTATTTGTGAAGGTGGCCGTCAATGGCAGCCTATGTATTCAATTTCTTTGTACCAAAGCCCCGGCTGGCGCAGGGTCTGCCCGCTGTCCCACCACCTGTTTATTGAAAAACGGAACTGCTCGTTGCAAGCTGTGCTTGCAAACGGGCTAAGGTAGCGGCCTTTGGCCGCTCCTGACTTATTGTCGGGACAGGCTGTGCGTAGGCCAAAATGATAGTTTACTACGGCCAAAGGCCACTACCTTAGCCCGCCAACGAGCAAAGCTCGTGTCGAGCGGTGACTGCTTCGTAGGGAAGGTGTGGAGCCAGCATGGGTTTGGACTACACTCGCTCCTGACTCGTGGCTCATTCGCTC
>CAZDSU010000087.1:0-27164 GCA_964508135.1 uncultured Saprospiraceae bacterium | reverse complement strand
ATTCCCGCCATTTTTCTATCTCATTTATAGGGGGACAAATCGCTGCTGCGCCCTGTTGTAGGTATTCAATTTCCAATAGCTTTAAGAATAGCGCATCGTCATCTACCAAGAAGACTTTTATGTGATTGTCATTTTCCATGATTTTGTATGCTTAGTGGTTTGTCAAGTTAATAATGTCGGGGAGGTTAGCACAACGTCGGGGAGGTTCAAAACCTCCCCGACGTTAATCCACGTACTTTTTTTAACCGTCAGCATTAATCTGACAAACCACTTAGTTAAACGGTTGTATTTAGGCTGGAATATAAATATCAAACTGAGCGCCTTTGTTCAATTCGCTTGTTGCCGTGATAGTGCCGTTGTGGTTTTCTACTATTTTCTTTACGATGGCAAGCCCGATGCCCGTACCTGCATATACTTCTTTGCCGTGAAGTTTTTGGAACACTTCAAAAATGCGTTCGCTGAAATGGGGTTCGAAGCCGATGCCATTGTCTTTAACGGTGATATAGCAATAGTTTTTTTCGGGTGAAAGATTTTCGTTATTTAGTTTGCTTACTTTTACGATTCTGCTCTTTACTATGATATGCGCTGGTATAGCAGGATTTGAAAACTTTAGTGCATTGCTGATGAGGTTGTACATGAGCTGGCGAAATTGGAAAACGATGATGTTGGCTGGACAGAGTTCGGTTGCTTCGATGGTTGCTTGTTTTTCCTGAATGGTATCCCTTAGTTCGGTTTTTACTTCTTCTATTATTTTATTGAGGTCGGTTTTTTCAAGCGTGAGTTCGGTGGTACTGATGCGGGAAAAAGCAAGCAAATCATCAATAAGCTGTTGCATTCTCCCCGCTGCCAATTGCATGCGCTGGAAATTGTTCTTACCGCTTTCAGAGAGGTTTTTATTTTCATTTTCAAGCAGTATCGTAACGAAGGTTTGTATTTTGCGCAGTGGTTCTTGCAAATCGTGGCTTGATATATAAGTGAAGGCGAGCAACTCTTTATTGGCGATGATCAACTCTGCTGCCCGTTTCTCTTTCTCTTCGTTCTGGAAGGCAAGTTCCTTGTTGGCGATGCCCAACTCTGCTGCCCGTTTCTCTTTCTCTTCGTTCTGGAAGGCAAGCTCCTTGTTGGCGATGGTCAACTCCGCCGCCCGTTTCTCCTTCTCATCGTTTTGGAAGGCAAGTTCCTTGTTGGCGATGGTCAACTCCGCTGCCCGCTTTTCTTTCTCATTGTTTTGGAAGGCCAATTCTTTGTTGGCGATGGTCAACTCCGCTGCCCGCTTTTCTTTCTCATCATTTTGGAAGACCAGTTCTTTGTTGGCAATGGACAACTCCTCAGCCCGTTTTCCTTTCTCTTCTATTTGAAAGGCAAGTTCATTTTTAGCAATCTTCAACGCTGCCAACAATTTTTCGTTCTCCACTTTTTGAATGGCAATTTCTTTGTAAGCAACGGTTAACTCGTCCTCGTCCGATTTATTTATTGCTATCATATTCTGTTTCGTTAATTATTTTATCTAAAAGTTGAGTTCGAGAATGCGCATTAAATTGCTAAACTGTTTTGTATGGTGAGTACAAAGTTTTCTTTTGCTGGCTGCGAAATATTTCCTTGCATGATAAGTTGAACTGTGTGTCGAATTATATTTTTGAGCTGGGAGAATTCGGCAGGCTTTCGCATGAAATATTGCGCTCCATTTATGTAAAGACGGTTCACAACCTCTTGTTCGATGGAGGTGGAAAATATGATTACAGGGAGCAGCTTAAGGTCGGTGTTGCGCTTTATTTCCGACAAACATTCAAAGCCATTTTTACGGGGCATGTTCAGGTCCAAGAAAAGTACATCAGGAAGCTGGTGGGCATTTTCAGCAAGGTATTCCATCAATTTTTCTCCATCTTCCACAGCGGTAAACTGGGTAGGTATGGTCAACGCATCCAATGCCATGTTAAAGAAAAATCGGTCATCTTTGTCGTCATCTGCAAGAAGGATATTCAGTTGCTCTAGTACCATGTGTTAAGGATTCGTTGAAAATGAAAGGGTTGAAAATGTTTTGCAATACTTGGCGCAAATAGGTTTTGTGCAAATTAAAAAATTGGCGGTGCCTCAAATGTAATGCTAATGCCCGCTTTGTTTTGAGCAAGGGGTCTGGGGCGGCGCAGCCGCCCCAGCGAACACTTTCCTCCCCACTGCGGCGCCTCCGGCGCCGCAGTGGGGAGAGAGGAGGCTTTTGGGGGCTTCGCCCCCAAACCCCCATGCCCAAGATTGGCAGCATTACATTTGATACACCGCCAAAAAATTATGTGCCGCTGTCCCTCCTCGCCGTCCCGAATGGCGGGACAGGCTCTTCGGCGCCTCGTCGGGGGAGGGGGCTTTTGGGGGCTTCGCCCCCAAACCCCTATCTGCTCAAAACCTATCTGCGTGAAGTATAGCTGTATTCAAATAATAGCTCAGGGTTTTTTACTTTTCGATTGAATGATTTTTTTCAAATATCTTGACAAGCTCCTCATGAATGACCTGTTTGAGTTTTTCGAAATCACCCGGCTTGCGAATGAACCCTTGTGCCCCCATTTTGTAGAGTACGTCAATCATGCTTTCTTCGTAATTTTTGTCGCTCGTGTAGGATGTTGAATACATGACCACGGGCATGTCTTTCAGTTTTATATTTTCTCTAATCTCAGATAAACATTCGAACCCACTTTTGCGGGGCATGCTCAGGTCGAGGAAAAGCACATCGGGAAGCTGTGCGACATTTTCTGAAAGGTAATCCATTAGCTGCTCACCGTCAATCACGGTCGAAAGATTGCTTGCAATGGGTATTTCCCTCAGTGCTTTTTCAAAGAAAAAGCGGTCATCAACATCGTCATCGGCAAACAGGATGTTCAGCGGGGTAATTTGTTGATTATTATTCATCATCATTGATTCAAACATTGTGCGATAGCTATCAAAAAAAGTATTAACAAAAAAGTATTAAAGGCTCACACCCGCTCCATGTACCAACTCAATTCCTTTTCCATTTTCCGGTATTTGAAAATGGTGGTAATGATTTTTTGCAAGCGCATGAAGGCAGTTTCGCTTTTCACGACATAATCAAAAGCCCTGTGGTGCATGCATTCAATCGCCACATCAATTTTGTCTTGAGAGGAGAGCATCACGATAGGAATATCCGGATTATAAGCTTTTATTCTATCCAAGGTCTCTATTCCGTTCATCGCATCTTTATCAATGCCGTCAAGATGGTAATCTAAGATTATGACATCTGGACTATGCGATAGATGCTCTATACAAAGCTCACCAGTTGGGTAAGTTTCAATAGCAAAATCGCCATGTTGGAGAAATTCGATTTCCAATGATTTCAGGAACAACGCATCGTCATCCACCAGAAAAAGCTTTATTTTATTTTTACTACTCATTGCTTGATGTTTTAATTCTGTGAAACTCCACTGTTAATTCTGTACAAGCTTGTGTGCAAACATTCTCGAGCTGCAAGACCAAGTCAGGTATTTTTTCAGTTTGTTGTCGTGTACTAGCATATTCCTGCACTTTTCTTGCCATTTGTTCAAAATCGTTGTTGATACCCATGATTGAAAAAGAGGGAATTAATTTATGTACAGCGGCGTACAGCATATCCCAATCTTTGTCTTGGGTACTTTGCCGCATGGCGCTAATTAAAGGTGGCGTTTGTTCCAAATAGATGGAAATCATTTCCAACATCAGTGCTGGATTGGATTTTGTGCGCTGGGTTAGGTACGCCAGGTCAATACATTTGACTTGCTTGTCTTCGGCACTTTCATTGCGATTGGGTTCCGGGTATTTTGTGGGTGACGGTTTCTTTACCAACCCAATTATTTTGCTGTACAACAATCGTTCGTCAACGGGCTTTGAGATATAGTCGTTCATGCCAACAGCCCTGCATTTGGCCACGTCAACGGTGGTTACATCAGCTGTCAGGGCGATGATTGGGATTTTGGAATTCAGGGTGTTTCGGATATACTCGGTTGCCTCAAACCCGTTCATCTCCGGCATCTGCAAATCCATCAAAATAATATCGTACGATTTATTTTGCAACTTTTCAATCGCAATTTTCCCATTGGCAGCAATGTCCCGCTCGAATCCAAAATCGTCCAATAATGTCTTCATCAATAATTGGTTGAGTGCCATGTCTTCTACCACCAATACTTTGATGTGCTTAATTTCCGTATCCAATTCCAATATTTCTGTTGTTAGTTCGGCTTCTGCTTTTGTTTTCTTAAAGGTCAGTATAAAGCTAAAAGTAGAACCCTCGTCAACTGTACTGTTTACGTGGATGCTACCACCTTGCTGCTCCACCAATTGTTTAACAATGGCGAGACCCAACCCCGTACCCCCAAACAACCTGGCTGTGCTGCTGGATGCCTGATGGAAGTTGTCAAAAATATTCTCTATTTTTTCTGCCGGTATTCCAATGCCGGTGTCCGAAACCGCAAATTCAATGGCTGCATGTTCTTCATCTTCATGCAGCAAACGGACGGATACTTTTACTCCCCCATTTGATGTAAACTTCACGGCATTGCTCAGCAGGTTCAAAATAATCTGGTGCAAGCGCACTGGGTCGCCAACCAGCACCTCCGGGATTTTGTTGTCATATTCTTTAACTAGCGTTAAGTTCTTTTCCTGCGTTTTTATCTCAAACAAATGGAGCATGGAGGTAATGGACGAAGCCATTTTGAATGGTACCTGCTCAAATGTCATTTTCCCTGCATCTACCTTTGCCAAGTCGAGTATGTCGTTGATGAGCACTATCAGTGCATCGCCGCTCATTTTTATGGCGGTCAAATATTCTTTTTGCTTTGCAGATAATTCTGTTTTAAGAATCACTTTTGTAAACCCGATAATCGCATTCATAGGAGTGCGTATCTCATGGCTCATATTTGACAGAAATTGCTGCTTTGCATGCACCGCTTCATTTGCAAGCTTGGTAGCATTTTCGGCTTTTATTTTTGCATCTTCTGCAATTGCAGTCGCCAACTCGGCAAATATCCTTGCTTCTGTAAATTCTTTTTCAGTTCTTTTTTGTTCGGTAATGTCCCTTGCCACCAGCACGGCACCCAATACCTTTCTATTTTCATCTTTATAAACCGAGCCATTAAATAACACCTCTGTCGGTTCACCATCTATAATTGTTAGCGGAAAATTTGTTACGACACCTTTTGAAAATACTTCTGCTTGAATTTCACGGGCCTTTTGTGGGTCGGTAAAATAAAGGCAAAAGTCGGTGCCAATAAGCATTTGCTGATGCACATCGGTAATGGTTGCAAATGCTTTATTCATGTCCGTAATCTTGCCATCGGCATTAATGGTTACCAATGGGTCGAGGCTGGCTTCAATAAGGCTGCGGGAATATTCATTCATTAATTTTTCTCTTGTAAGAAATAACTCCTGGTGTTTCCCTTCAAGCGCTTTGTTGGCTTCCTGCAATTCAAGTGTTCTTCTCAAGACGGATTTTTCCAATTCTTCCTTTTGTTCTTTCTGCTCCTGTATTTCAGTTTTAGAACCTAACCACATTTTTATTTTGCCATCCTCATCTTTTAAAGGCACTGCCAGGGTAAGATGCCATAAATACTTGCCATCTTTACGGAGGAACCTGTTTTCCGACTCATAGTCCTTTCCTGTGCTGATGGACTCCTCCCATTGCCTTTTGTCTTTTTCCCAATCTTCGGGATGAATGATTTTTTCCCATCCATGGTCTCTTAGTTCTTCAAATGACATTCCTGCATAGTCGAGTAATGTTTGATTAAAATAGTTTTTGTTGCCCTCAGCATCGGCAGTCCAGACTTTTTGCGGCATTAATTCAGCCAATTGGCGGAATTTTTTTTCGCTTTCCTCAATTTTATTCTTTGCAATTACCCTATCAGTAACATCAAAGCCCATATTTATTGCCCCTGTTATTTCGCCCGACATACCGAATTCGCGTTGAGGGTATTCCTGTACAATAGAACGGCTGCCATCAGGCCGCTCAATAATAATTTCTTCACCTGTTGTTATGGCACGGCCTTCTTTAATTGCCATAGCCATTGGGCTGCTGTCCAAAGGGAGCGGCGAGCCATCCAGTTTCAACATTTTAAAGGAACCACACCAAAGCTCCTTTCCTATTTCAGGCTCACGGCCCCATATTTTTATTGCAGCGTCGTTGTAAAAATTTATTCGGCCTTGTGCATCGCAGGAATACACTGCGGCAGGTAACTCCTTTACAAGATACCTAAAATGCTCGCCACTTTTATTTATGACTTCTTGTGCCTTTTTCCGTTCCGTTATATCCTCAATGGACAGCAGAATCAATTTTTCTGAACTGTTTTTGTTTATTACCTCACGGGCATTTAACAGCATTACTCGCTCACCAATAGATGAAAACGTATGCGTTACTTCAAAATCATTGAACACAGATTTTTCAGGAAGGATTTTTTCAAGCAGCGTTCGCAATGCGGGAATGTCCCATTGCTTGTTGCCAATATCATAAATTAAAACACCTTCTGTCTCCGGTTCGTTTACCCGAAATGTTTTATAGAAAGCATCGTTGGCCTTTTTTATCCGCAGGTTTTTGTCCAGCACCAACAGTGGTTCCCGTAAGTTTACAATAATGGCTTCGGCATAGTCCCGTGAGGCAGTTACCAACTCATTCAAACTAATCATTTCCTGGTTTACGACGATTAGCTCTTCATTGGTGCTTTGCAGTTCTTCCTTGCCAGTTTCCAGTTCTTCGTTCAGGCTCTGCAACTCTTCGCTGCCACTCAACAGCTCTTCGTTGGCGCTTTGCAGTTCTTCGTTGGATGCCTCTTGGTCTTCGGTAATGCTGCGCATGTCTTCACGGGTTTGCGCAAGCTCCTGCTCCAATTGTTGTATGCGTAATTCCCTGTCGTCTTTTGTGGTTTTGCCATGGGATTTCTTATTTATGACTAACGACTGTTGACTGCTGAAGGATGTATCGTGAAAGAGTATTAAATAATGTGGCTCAATGGTGTTGGGCAGCGGCATGGCTTCGATATTTATATAGCGCAGGCTGCCATTTATTTCTATTGGAATACTTTCTTTTATAACTGGGGCTTTTTCTTTTTTCGCTTTGTGCAAAATATTGCGCAGCTCAAAAGCCAAGCCGTTTTTTGCCATCTGTATTATATTGTGCGTAGGCTTGCCGGGCGATTGCTCCAGGTAGCTACTCGTATTTCCCCTGAAATGCACAATGTCCAAGGTCTCATTTACGACCACACCGGCAGGTGTGTATTTGCGGAGCAAAATATCATCAGCCGTTTTTTGAAAGTCGGTGCGGGTATTTTCGTTGTTGAGGTTGGCATTTGCGTGGCTGAAATTTTGTTCACTTCGCTGGCTTGCCACATGCACAAACCTGCCTGGCGTATCTTTGCGTGAATACAATTTATCGTTCTTAGCTGCGGAGGCAAAAAGATCGGGGACCCCGCTGGTGGTTTCCGATTTTCCGAGCAACAAAAAACCCTTGGGGTTTAGGGAATAATGAAACGTGGTGAGCGCCTTTTTTTGCAGGTATGGCTCCATGTATATAAGTACATTTCGGCAGCTTATTAAATCCATTTTCCCAAAAGGGGGATCCTTTAAAAAATTGTGAAGGGCAAACACGCACATGTCCCTCACGTTTTTATTTACTAGGTAACTGCCATTGGTTTTTGTAAAAAACTCATTGAGGCGCTGTGGGGTTACGGCATTCAATTCGGTTTTTGTATAAATGCCGTGCCGCGCTTTTGCGATAGCGGGTTCGCTGAGGTCGGTGGCGAAAATTTGCACAAAGCGCTGGTTGTCGCCAAAATATTCTTTCAAGCAGATGGCAATGGAGTATGCCTCTTCGCCCGTGCTGCACCCCGCCACCCATATCCTGATGGGTTCTCCTGCCGGTTTGTTTTTTACAATGTACGGAAACACCGTTTCACATAAATTATCAAAGCTCTTTTCGTCTCGGAAAAAAGACGTTACCGGAATCAACAGATCCTGGTACAACAAATCCTGTTCTGTTTTATTTTCCCTTAAAAATTTAAGATAGTCGGCAGAAGCCTCTTTTTTGTTGAGAACCATCCTGCGCAGTATCCGGCGGCGGATGGTGGATTGTTTATAATACGTGAAATCGGTTCCCTTGCGGATGCGCAGCAGCGAAAGGACTTGCTTGAACACCTCTTCATCCTGCAATGGCAGGCGCTGTTCGTCATCGCTACTGACATTGATAATGGAGATTACTTCTAAAAGTTTTTGAGGGATTTTTTCAGGCGGAAGAATAAAATCAACCACTCCTGCCTGTGCCGCACTATGGGGCATACTGTCGTAAGCAGCCGATTCTTCGTCCTGCGCAAAAGTGATGCCGCCGTGGTCTTTAATGGCTTTCAATCCAAGTGTGCCATCGGTTGCAGTGCCCGATAATACCACCCCGATAGCATGTGACTGATGCACTTCTGCCAGCGAGGTAAAAAAAAGGTCAATGGGCAAATTGCGTTCGTTTCTGTTTTTTGCAGGGCGTGGCGCAAGCAGTAAAACACCATCCGTGGCCACCATCATTTTGTTGCTGGGGATAACGTAGATATGGTTGGGCTGTACTTTAATATCGTCAGCAATTTCCAATACGGGTATTTTGGTCACTTTTTGCAGCAGCTCTGGCAACATGCTTTCGTGGGTAGGGTCCAAATGCTGCACCAAAACATAAGCCATGCCCGAGTCTTCGGGAATCGCTTTCAATAGTTTTTTAAATGCATCCAACCCGCCTGCCGAGGCGCCAATGCCCACTACGGGGAACAAGTTCGAGGATTTAATGATCTCCGCCTTTGGCGGCAAGGACGCTGAGGCCTCTATTTTTGATATGTCTTTCTTTGCCTTCATGAAATTTAGTTAGCAAGTAATTTTGGACGACAACAGATTATACTTTGCATCGCCAAGTTTTGGGCATGGGGTTTGGGGCGGCGCAGCCACCCCAAACCCCATGCCCAAAACTTGGCGGCGTGAGCTATAATTCATTTTAGGCCATTGTTTTCATCCCTACGAATACTTTCAGTAGGCATTCCAATATCATCAATCGGGCTTCTCCTTTTATCCTTCAACTGTTTAAAGTAAGATGGCGTGACCCCTGTCATTTTTTTGAATTGGTTGGACAAGTGCGCCACGCTGCTGTAATTCATCTTGTAAGCAATCTCTGTCATGTTGAGTTCCCCATAAATAATCAGTTCCTTTATCCGCTCTATTTTGTGGGCAATGATATAGCGCTCGATGGTGGTTCCTTGTACCTCAGAAAAAAGGTTGGCCAAGTAGGTATAATTGTGGAGCAATTTTTCACTCAAGTAGTCAGAGAAATTCGTTTTGATTGGCTCGTCAGCATTGTGGACCATTTCCACGATGATGCCTTTTATTCGTTCAATCAAAATGGCCCTTTTGTCGTCCATCACTTCAAGCCCATTCGCAAGCAAAGCTGATTTTAGCAGTTCTCGTTGTTCCAAAGTAAGGTCTTCCATGATTTCAACTTCGCCCAGGTCAACGAGGATGAAATGTAGGTCAAGTTCCTTCAGCGCTGCTTTTACCACCGTTTTGCAGCGATTGCTTACCATGTATTTTATGAATATTTTCAAATAAATAAATATTTTGACTAAAAAAAACAAGGTAGATGCAATTAATTTGAGAGGCGTTGTATCATTCCAGAAAAAAGTTACACAATTCCCATGTTTTCATGAAGACAGCTTAACTCGTTTCCATTTCAAACCTGTTTCTACCAAATAAGTAGAAGTTCAATCTCAGATTACCCATTTGGCAGGTTTTCAATTGCACCCAAACAAATTTATTTGGCTCATGACATTCAAGCGTTAAAAATAGGGGGTTTTTCGGAATCCAGGTAATTTTACGGGCACAGTGTCAGTTTAAAACCTAACAAATTTGTTTCACTTCCACACAATGCTACGGCAGACGATGGCCCTCCATGAACCCTGAACCCTAAAAACCCCATGCCCCATTGAGAGGTTGTTTAAATTTTGGCTTCCGGCAAAAAAACCGCCCCTTTTTCGATGATACTTCGTTGAAAAATTGGTCACGTAGCGTCACTATGCTCCCAATTTTCCGTCTTGTCTCATCGAAAAATCGGCTATTTTTCACTCGAACCCCAAAATTTAAACAACCTCTGATTTGTCGCCCTTCTTTTTTAGAAATGCAAAAACCCGTTCCAAATTTGGAACGGGTTTTTGCTGCATGGATTATCACAGTTTTTCACCTTTTCTTACACGATGTCAGAACAAATAGGAGAGTCCAATATAACCCGAATAGGTCTTGATGTGTGTCCGGTCAAGTACGTAGTAAGAATCATTCGAGGTGTTGTTGTTGTTGTCGCTGACGTCGAACAAACCATAAACACCACGAAATCCGATGCCCAGGCGAAATGTTTTCATTTCATTTAGTCCGAAATCAACACCAGCACCATAGGCAAGACCAACGTCTCCCTTCTTTACCGAAACTACGGCGTTTGAACTATCAGTTCCAACACCAGAGATGCTACTTCCAACACTTAGGCCCATTTGTGGCCCAGCTACGATGTTGAAATTTACAGGGTTGAGCTTGCCTGTATTATAAGAAAGCAGCAGTGGGACATTGAAGTACCGTAACTCAACTTCTCTTTCTTCGTCATTCTCTTTGTACTTCTGTGTGATGTTATTATATATCCCCTCCACTTGTATCCCAACATAATCTGTGAAGTTAAATCCCAATATGGCACCGAAGCCATAACCCAATGTTAAATCCCCCGACACTTTACCACCAGAAGATGTGTTCAAATCCAATGATGAGAAGGTAGGCATAAATCTAACGCCGAATTCCGCTTTTTGCGCAACTGCATTAAATGCACCTGCAAACAATAGTGCAACAACTGTGATGCACAGCTTAAACTTGTCATTTGAAATTTTCATAATTATGATGTTTAAAAATTATACTGCAAAGTTGCACCCTTTTTCACTAGGTATTATTACATAACTTTGCAGAAGTGTTTCAACATTCACGCATTATCAATGGTTCGTGAAGGTTTCAAGTTTCACGGGGAGCAAATCCAAGTTTTTTCATTATTACTTTGTATCGAAAGGTGCTCAAAAAGTATTTTTTTAAGCTATAAAACTTGCACGCTCTAAACTATGGCGATGCCTTAATGCTCGCTTTGTTTTGAGCAAGGGGTCTGGGGCGGCGCAGCCGCCCCAGCGAACACTTTCCTCCCCACTGCGGCGCCTCCGGCGCCGCAGTGGGGAGGGAGGAGGCTTTTGGGGGCTTCGCCCCCAAACCCCCATGCCCAAGATTGACAGCATTAAATTTGATAAACCGCCTAAATTATTTACCCAACCAAATAACTTAGGGTTGGGTAATTTCTCCGGAATATTTACCTCGGTTAGCTCCTTTATAAATTGAAACCGCTTTAGCAACCAAACACACTAAAAAACCAATTATCCAGAGGGTAATTAGGTTTACAACAATTGCATATAATAGATTTGCCATAATGTGTCTTGATCTACCAAATGTTATCGCTCTCAATGACAATTGATGCCAATGGATAGCCTGAAGATTGATCCTAAAAATTACTCGTTGTCAATACCGTTTGCCCACTTGGATACTGAATGCTGGCATCATCTTCTGCGGTAATAAATACTTTGGTTGGCTTGGCAGCAGATGTTGACTCAAAAGAAGCCTTTAAATTATTTGAAAAGGCTTTGGTTGAAGTATCAATTTGTCCTATGTTTTTGGTTTCGTTCTGGTCAGCAGTCATCCAGACAACATAGGTTTTCTTGGGGGGAGTGAGACGGCTCGCTTCCGCTAAATTTTCTATCTCAAGATGGATGACATAATTTTTGTTCCTGTCCTGATCAACCTTCACAGCACCTCGAGCAGCGGGTACTACCGATGACGTCAAGAAAGACACCTTCTTTGCACAGGAAGCAAGTAGAACAACCATCATTGTGGCCAAAATACCTAGAAAGATACTTTTTGAAATGGCAATAGAATTTTGTGTTTTCATTTTCTTTAATGATTTAAGTGTTGAAACCCAATAAGCAAAAGGTTAACAATTCATATTAATGAAGACGATTAAATGGAAGAAATAATGCTCTCCAATTCTTCCTTGGTCTTGCCAAGTTTGATTTGCAGCTTGCCCATCATTTCCACTTTTTTGCCTTCATTAAACATGAGGTCATTGTCCGTTAAGGTTGCAAACTTCTGTTTGAGCTTTCCTTTTTGTTCGTTCCAGCTGCCTTTCACTATTGTGGTATTCATTGTAGATAATTTATTTTATGAAATAATTTTCATGGCATAAAGTTGAGCTATTAAATAGCACCATGTCTTACATAATTCATTGAAAGATTTACATGTTTGCGTTGATAGTTCCAAATTGATGTAATTTCAAGCGTAGTACCTCCGATACAATGTATCCTCAGCGCCATTAGGCATTGTGCAAATTGGCCGTTGCACCTCCTCGCCGTCCCGAATGGCGGGACAGGCTATTCGGCGGCTCGTCGGGGGAGAGTTCCTTTGGGCAGGGCTGGCAACGAGCGCCCCCAAGCCCGCTTTGCTTAAAACCTTTTGGTGCGAAGTTTAACGGGGAATAATAGCATAATTATCTTGCACCAAGATGATGCTAAGACTGCTATATTTTCAAACGAAAATTGCCTGGTCAGGCTGTTTTAAGGATGTGTCCCTTAGTCGCTTTGCTGGCTCTGATGATGTGTATACAACAAAAAAAGAGCCTTCCCTACTTAAGGAAAGGCCCTTTAAATAGCGGACATCTTTAGTTACTATGCAAGATAACTACAATTTTAGTATGTACCTCATTTGCTGTCTTAACCTGTACCAAGTAGCTTCCATCTCGGACTTGCGTCACATCAATTTTGTGTGCATTGAAGCCTTTTTGAACATTTATTTTTTCACTCAATACAACCTGTCCCAAAAAGTTTGTAAAGCTGAACTCAACTTCCTCCTCTAAAGGAGATTCATAGCCAAGATTTACACTTCCATTGGCAGGGTTCGGCCAGAGGCTGATCGGCTTCAGGTGATTCTCAGGGGCTTGGTTTGGCGAGCTATTGGCATCTGTCGCTGCATTTGTGGTTGGCGGCAATCCGGGGTTTAGGTTATCCACGGAAAATTGGCAGCTCTGGGTAACCATGCACATGGATACACAACCAAACGCATCTGTCACAGTGAGGATTATCTTCACATCCGACCATCCCACATAAACGGTAATTTTCGGTGTTCCTTGTCCCCCTTGGATAAAGCAATCTTCGCCTACAATAACCCAATTGTAGGTTAGTGGTCCATTGCCACCGGTATAACTGCTGTTGATAACAATCCCATGCGTATTGCAATCCACAATAGGAGGCAGTATTATATTGCATTCCAAAAATGTGTCTGGAATCCATTTAATGCGCTGAACATGGATCGTTACATTGCCACATGCATCTGTTGCAGTCCATGTCCTTGTTACGATAAATACGCCGATGCCAACACCTGGTTCGATTACTTCTGTAAAGACAATGGTCACTGATTGCGCACCATCATCTGCGATTATTACCGGTATAGCTGGTAGTTCTTCACAAACAATCGTAATGTCACTTGGATATATGCCAAACACTGGTGGAGTATTATCCGCAATATCAACACTGAAAGAAAAAGTGGTTGAGTTGCCACAGACATCAGTAGCTACCCACGTGTATTTTCTCCGTTCGAAATATCCATCTTCCAGACAATTGTCTGCATAACTGATTTCCACGGTAAACACTATAACAACAGATTGGTCACAATCATCTGCAATGAAAACACTGCTTGAATCCAATGTATTTAATTGCGCAATCATGTCGTTTTGCGAGGTATATACCAGATGGTAGGTGCTGTTAAGGAACGCTTGGATAATCGAATTCAAAGGAACTTCAATCACTGGTGGCGTCTCATCATTGATGATTATTGTTTGGTGACTGATGGTCACATTGCCACAAATATCAACGGCTGTCCACGTCCTTTCTATGACCAATCCATTGCATGGGAGGTCCAACGTGTCTTCTTGCATGGTGACGTCAACAAATTCTTGAGCACATGAATCATAGGCAGTAACATCCGGTATGGAAACATCGTCACAAACCACTTCTTCTATCCCGGAAATGACAGGGCCACTTCCATCACCAACATGAATGGTTTGCTGTTGGGTAGTGGTATTACCACAGACGTCTGTTGCTGTGATGATGCGTTGCATATCATATTCAAAAATGCAATCACCATAGATAATGGTATCCCATGTCGAAGTGAATACTTCTCCACAATTGTCTGTTATTGTTAATTCAGGTAGTTCAGCATTGCAGGCTATTGTCACTTCTGGCGAGAAGTTAACAAACACAGGGCTTGTTTCATCCACGATATTGGCAATGACAATAAGCTCACTAGAATTTCCGCAGACATCAGTCGCCGTCCATTTCAGCTCTACAATTGCGACGACTCCGTTGGCTGTGCAATCACCAAGTGAAACCAGTGTCTCCGTAAAGTTCACCGTTAAACCTGCTGTGCAACCATCTTCAACGTTTACATCTGCTGTACCAAACGACGTGTACTGTCCATTTTGAGCTGCACAGTCTATCGTCAGAACCTCTCCAACTTCCATGCCTTCCAAAACTGGGTTTACAAACCAGATTGTCGGCTCATTACTGTCATTCGGGATGATGATTGCGGTGTCCCTTGCAATGTTCCCACAGTTATCTTGGGCCACATAAATCCTTCTAGTGGCTTTACCACTTCCGCAAGGATTGGGCATGCTAGAATCCTGGAATTGAACGGAAGCAGTCCCACACGCATCGGTTGCGTACACAAGCCCCAGCTGTGGGTCACCCAGACAAGTTGTGTCAGGAACTCCAATAAGTAAAGGTGGTTCAACATCCGTCAACCGTACATGGATGGTCAATTCTGACAAGTTTCCACAATCATCAACACCCACCCAATGGAATGTCCGCTGTTCCAGATAACCAAGCAGTTCGCAATTGTTCGCTACTGTGGTGTAAGTATCGAATGATAGGACAAAAGATGCGCCGCATGAATTCGGGCCCAACACGAATTGTTCATCCAGTAAATCCAAAAACGCTGGGTATCCATCATTGCATGAATAGTTGAGAATGGTATCATTGGTAATGCCTGCAAGTTCTGGTAGCAGGATAAACCAATCAGGTCCAATGGTGTCAATAAGCGTGATGATCTGTGTTTCAACAGAAGTATTGCCGCAGTCATCCATAGCCGTCCAAGTTCTCACGATGACCTGGCCATTCTGGCAATACGGTTCCACTTGAGTTTGTTCAGAAAAAACAACACAAGCACACAGACATTCATCCGTAGCATAAACGAGTGGGGGCAGTTCAGGAATTTCATTGCAGTTGACGGTAATATCTGCGGGCACACCAAAAATCACAGGTGGGATAGTATCAATCAATACAAGGAATAGAAACGTGCTGCTGCTGTTCCCGCATACATCGGTAGCAGTCCAAGTCAGGCGATACCGGTTGATATATCCGTCCACATCGCAGTTGCCTGCACTCTCCAGTACTTCGTTGAACGTGATGGTGACAATGCCCGCACATATATCTGTTGCAGTAACGCTGCCTTCATTAAATGTTGGTAGGTTCCAATTTGGATCCTGCCCATAACACTGAACGTTGATGGTGCTACCAGGTACAATTAGGGGGTCGTTGAAATTAATGGTTGGAGGAATATTGTCGAAAACCGTGATCACCTGGGTGCAATTGGCAAAGTTGCCGCAAACGTCGGTGGCACGATAAGTCCTGGTCAGCACAAATTGATTTGCACAGACTTGGTTCGAAATTGCATCGCCAAAATGGGTTACTATTGCCGCACCCCCACAATTGTCGGAGGCTGTTACTAGTCCGGTGTTGATGGCAGGCACCTCGCTTGCGCATTGCACGGTTGCATTCGCAGGACAAGCAACCGTAGGTGGTGTGCTGTCAAATACCGTGATCACCTGGGCACAAGTTGCAAGGTTGCCGCAAGCGTCGGCGGCCTGGTAAGTCCTGGTCAGGGTAAAACGGTCTGCACAAGTTTGATTGGTGATTACATTTCCCACGAGGGTTACTGTTGCTGCGCCACCACAATTGTCGGAGGCAGCTACAAGCGCAGTGTTGACAGCAGGCACTAGGCTTGTGCATTGCACGGTTGCATTCGCAGGACAAGTTACCGTAGGTGGTGTGTTGTCAAATACCGTAATCACTTGGGCGCAATCAGCAAGGTTGCCACAATCGTCGGTAGCCCGGTAAGTCCTAGTCAGGGTATATCGGTTCGCACAGGTTTGATTGGTGATTACATCACCCACGAGGGTTACCGTTGCTGTGCCACCACAATTGTCGGAGGCAGCTACAAGCGCAGTGTTGAAAGCAGGCACCTGGGTTGCGCATTGCACGGTTGCATTCGCAGGACAAGTAACCGTAGGTGGTGTGTTGTCAAATACCGTGATCACCTGGGCACAAGTTGCAAGGTTGCCGCAAGCGTCGGTGGCCTGGTAAGTCCTCGTCAGGGTATAACGGTTCGCACAGGTTTGATTGGTGATTACATCCCCCGCATGGGTTACCGTTGCTGTGCCACCACAATTATCCGTTGACACCACAAGCGCAGTGTTGACAGGCGCCTGGCTGGTGCATTGCACGGTTGCATTCGCAGGACAAGTAACCGTAGGTGGTGTGCTGTCAAATACCGTGATCACCTGGGCACAATCAGCAAAGTTGCCACAATCGTCGGTGGCCCGATAAGTCCTGGTCAGGGTAAAACGGTCTGCACAAATTTGATTGGTGATTACATCCCCCACGTGGATTACCGTTGCTGTGCCACCACAATTGTCTGAGGTCACAACAAGCGCAATGTTGACAGCTGGCACTTGGGTTGCGCATTGTACAGGTGGTGTATTCGCTGGGCAAGTAATCAAAGGTGGTGTATTGTCAAATACCGTAATCACCTGAGCGCAAATGGCGATGTTGCCGCAAGCGTCGGTGGCCCGGTAAGCCCTGGTCAGGTCATAGCGGTTCGCACAGGTTTGATTGGTGATTAAATCCCCCACATGGGTTACTATTGTTGCACCCCCGCAATTGTCTGAACTCACTACGAGCGTAGTGTTGACCGGCGGAATTTGGGCTGTGCATTGCACCGTTACATTTAAAGGACAAGTAATCAAGGGCGGTGTGTTGTCCTCAACGGTGATGGTCTGAACACAACTAACGCTGTTGCCAACACTATTCATGGCTGTCCAGACACGTGAAATTGTATATTCTTCGGGACAAGCTCCTCCCGTATTAGTGTCGCTGTAATTAACGGTTGGTAGTGGGGGGGAGCAGTTATCAGTGGCGGTAGCGGTACCCGTATTTGACGGCAACGTACTCTCATCACATTCGATGGACACATCTGCTGGACAGGTAATTGTGGGCGTTGAGTTACTGGCGGTAACTGTCTTGCTACAGTTGCTGATGCATCCGCTTGCACTGGTAATGATAACTGAATAGGTTCCCGGCGCGTTTACGGTAATACAATTCGTAGTTTCCCCTGTACTCCATAGATAACTGGCATTGCCCGGAAGTGTGCAAAGCTCAGTCGTTTGCCCAGGGCAAATGAAATCACTCCCGGTAATCACGCACATCGGCATTGGGTTTACAGTAACTGTTTTGCTGCAATTGCTGCTGCAACCGTTCGCATCTGTTACCGTAACGGAATAGGTGCCCCCAGTAGTTATTGTGATACAAGTGGTGGATGCGCCCGTGCTCCACAAATAATTGGTATAACCTGTCGGTGCGCACAGCTGGGTTGATTGCCCCTCCGCACAGATGAAATCATCACCGGTTATCAAGCAAATTGGCAGCGGATTGACGATTACTGTAATTATATTTGAAATTGCACTGCCGCACTCATTTGTAGTTGTTACAAAATAATCACCACTTGTAGTGACGGTTATGGACGTTGTTGTTTCTCCGGTATTCCAGGTTCCGCCAATATTGCCGGTAAGGACAACACTACCACCTTCGCAAAACGTGGTAGGCCCAAGTGCTACAATGATGGAGGCTGTTGGCGGCAATCCGAGCGTAACTGAAACGTTATTGGTATTCAAGTTAATGGCCCCCGCTGTTGAGAGGCCCCTGCCCATGAGGGTAGCATTTTGCAATAAATTGAGCGCTCCAGCAGCAATTATTGTACCCCTGAAAACAGAATTCTCCCCTAAAGTAACTGCTCCATTTATTTGCCAAAACACATTGCACAAGGAAGCACCGTTAATCAGATTAACGCTTGATAATACGCCGGTTGATAAGGCACCATTTATCTGAAAAATAAATAGCGCATTGGGATCCCCTTGGCCATCCAAGATTAACTCCCCATTTAATGTTGAAGCAGCTCCCAAGCAGTACGTGTTTGGGCCAAGAATCTGACCGTTTCCTAATCCAGTCCCTAAAGCCATTCCGCACGGCCGCCCAGCCAAATCACCATACGCAATTAATACATCTGCTGCAGCCTGTGCTGATTCGGGGTCTGCCACATGGATTGCTCCAATTATTATTCCCGGAGGGAATCCATTAAATGCACCCACATCTGTGCCAATATCGCCTGTTATTAGTGATGCCCCGGTATTGTTGATTGCTCCGACCGCTGTAAATAACGCAAAACTGGAGGTTGTACCTAAGTTGGGTGCCTGTCCAAAATTTAAGGTTGGCATTAAAAGCAGCATCACTGCTACTAATAAACTTTGTAACAAAGTTTTCATTTCATTTCTATTTAGTTCATGAAAGAATTTTCACCCAACAAAGGTGAGGACTATCAGTCCTGATAGACTTATACAATTACAGAAAAGAATTGCATAATTCACACGTAAACAAGCGCCTTCCGCTTTTAGCACTATGTGGGAAGTATTTCAGCCAGCGTTGTTTTAAATTGGGAATAATTGAACAGATGGAGTGTAAATGTCTGTCTTGGGTGAAACATGCAGACTTTTTGAGAAAGCCGGTTGGAATCAAGGAGGTTTGCAACCCTTCAAAAGGAAATTTTTCCACCAAGAAACTTACGAAAAATTGCCTCATCCTCGCCGTCCCGAATGGCGGGACAGGCTCTTCGGCGGCTCGTCGGGAGGGGCGTTTTTGGACTGGGCTGGCAATGAGCGCCCCCAAACCCCCTATTTTTCGCGCTAAAACGTCATAAGCCAAAAATCCTTTTCCCCCGTTTCCTCGAGGAATGATCGGAATGAACCAGCGAAGACTTGAACCAACCGGGGATACAGCCAGTGACATAAATCATGGCTTATATCATTGTCGTTGAAATGCCCAAAGACCTAGCTTTGAAAGGTCAAACATCTCAATAAAATGAAAACGAAACCACAAATTCTTGCCTTGCTTTTGCTCCTTTTTGCGTCCTGCGAACCGCTGGTAGATACCATTCCCGAAGAAAGGAGTTGTGAATATTATGGCAATTCAACGGCAATTCCAGGCGTGAGCAAGGATACGGTTTTGGTGATGACTTGGAACATCCGCTTCGCGTGCGGCGCTGAAATACTTTGGTTTGGGGATGCGTGCGGGTCACGTACCATATTGCGAAAGAAAGAAGTAAGTGATAACCTGGACCGTTTAATCGAAGAGATTAACCGGATAAAACCTGATATATTGCTATTGCAGGAGGTGGATATAAAAGCAAAACGCACCGCCTATATTGACCAGATGAAATATATCATGGACAGAACCTATTTTGGTGATGGATATTATGCCACCAATTGGAACAGTCAATTTATTGCAAGCGATGGGATAGGCAGACTTGATGAAGGAAACGCTATATTATCCGTATGGCCACTATCCGATGGCAACCTCTTTCCGCTTCCACTGCGCAACGACCTGGATGCACTGACGAAGTACTTTTATGTTCGTGAAACGGTGATGTCTGCTTTGGCCACGATGCCCGATGGCAAAGCGTTTTATGTGGTGAATACCCATTTATCCGCCTTCTCGACCGATGACACAAAGTATCGGCAACTACTCCGGTATATTGACATCTGTGACTCCCTTTCGGCTACGGGAATGCCATTGGTCACAGGTGGCGATTTCAATTTGCTGCCACCCAATTCGGATAAAACCGATTATTGCGATGCGGATATATGTCCGGGCGAACATTTTCACGCCACAGGTGATGACCCTTTGCACAAGGATGGCAGCAACTACCTACCCGAAATAACATGGACGAACAACCTGTACGATAAATATGAACCTTCATTGCCTTTGGATGCATACAAAGTGAATCAGCAAAGCTATTTTACGCATGCCACAGACCCTACTATCTTCTGGGATAGGACGCTGGATTATTTGTTTGCCAACCGCTCTTTTGTTCCCAACTCACACAAAGCGTGGCAGGAATTGAGGGTTCATTCAGACCACGCCCCGGTCACTGCGCTTTGGGTGCTTAAAAACTAAGCAACATGAAAAATCCATTTATAGCGTCCATCCTATTTGTCTGTTGCGCATTTAATATGGCAGCGCAGTCGGACATACCATTCAGAAACTATGCCTATACTTCGGATATAATGCCCAAAGGCCATTTTCGTTACTCGCTGTTCTCCAATACGGAGTACGGCCTTACGGACAATATCACGATTGCTGCTCATCCGCTTTGGCTCTTTTTGTCACCTTCCGTAGAGGCGAGATGGGAATTGCTTCAAAAAAACAACTACGCGGTCTCCGTTTACCACGGGATTGTTTGCCCCACGCCGATATTAAGCTTGGTTTCGAGAAAAGGCACAGGTGGTTTCATTTCCCCAGAATTTGAAATACCCTTTATGTTGTCACTAAGAAATGGGGTTCTCTCCACCTACAACCTAGCACCCGAACAACGGCTGACCGGCGAATTCGAGTTTGAATTCGCCCTTTTCAATGATGCGCTTGAACCCGGAAGTTCGATAGATTTACCGATTATCAGCCCGAGGAATGCCGTTTATTACAAAAATGCCGGATTAAACCTGGCGTTGGGCATGGAAGGAAAAATACGGGGCAAGTTTGATTATTACAGCAAAGCCGAGGTTTTCCTTTTTCCTTTTAAAGATGAAGAATACAAGGTAGAATATGGCAATACAAGTTCGTATTTCGGAGAAATGACAGGCCTCGCCTTCTGGAATATTGCCCGAAAATTCAAATTGGGTTTTGGAGGCAGACTTTCCTACGGTGATTACCCATTTGGCACACAATGGCATTTATTGCCGATGCTTGATTTTGTAAAGTATGTAGGGAAGAAGTGATTTCCCTGCCGATAACAACCCCCACTGGTTCAAGTCTCCAGTAGTGCAGTACGTCCACAGCCCCCCTCTCCCCCATTTTTACCCAGCAGTTATTTTTAATCTGAAATCTCCCTACCTTTGCCATAGTGACAAAATAATATTCCGAAGGGGAGGGTTTGAGAGAGTGAGAGATTGAGGATTTGAGAGCGTGCGGAGGTTGAGAGCAGAAATGTAGCATCCTTCCCCACCTTCTCAAACCCTCACCCCCTCAATCTCTCACTCTCTCACTCCCTCACCCTCTCAAACTCTCAAAAGAAAAATGCCACCACCACTCGTCGCAGAAGTTAGCCAGGATGATACCGCGCTGATTCACAGTGCGTACCGTCGGCTATTGCGCTCGTTGGATGGCAAGATGGACAAGGAAGACCACGACCAAGTGCGCCGGGCCTTCGAACTGGCCGCCGAAGCACACTCGCTCCAGCGGCGCAAGTCCGGCGAGCCGTACATCACGCACCCCATCGAGGTGGCCATCATTTGCATCGAGGAGATTGGGCTGGGGCCTACCGCAGCCGTCTGCGCCCTGCTCCACGACGTGGTGGAGGACACGGACTATACCTTGGAGCAAATCAAGGCGGAGTTCGGCGACAAGATCGCCGTCATCGTGGACGGCCTCACCAAACTGGACGGCACGGCCACCTCGGAAAGCCCGCAGGCGGAGAATTTCCGCAAGGTCATCAGTACGCTGGTGATTGACGTGCGGGTGGTGCTCATCAAAATGGCCGACCGCATGCACAACATGCGCACCCTCGGCTCCATGCCCCGCCACAAGCAACTGAAAATAGCGGCTGAAACGAGCTACATCTACGCCCCACTGGCCCATCGCCTCGGCCTCTACAACGTCCGCTCGGAGTTCCAGGACCTCTGCCTGAAAATCATGGAGCCGGAGACTTTCGACGAAATCAACCAGAAGCTGAATGCTTCGGAAGAGGAGCGGGCCGAGTACATCGAAAAATTTCTCCTGCCGATCAAACAGGAACTGGACGAGGCGGGCATGAAATACCGCTGCTTTGGAAGGCCAAAGTCGGTATCCTCTATTTACAACAAAATAAAAGCCAAGGACACGCCCTTCGAGCAGGTGTACGACATCTTCGCCGTGCGCATCGTGCTCGACGTGGAGCGCCGCCGGGAAAAGACCCTGTGCTGGACGGCCTATTCCATCGTCACGGATATTTACAAGCCCATACCGGAGCGCCTGAAGGACTGGGTGACGGTGCCGAAATCGAACGGTTACGAGTCGTTGCACACGACGGTTATCGGCCCCGAAGGTCGGTTCGTGGAAGTGCAGATCCGTTCGGAGCGGATGGACGAAATCGCCGAGCGGGGCTTCGCCGCCCACTGGAAGTACAAGGGCATCAACAACCAGCCGGACGTGTACGAGAAATGGCTCGACCAGGTGCGGGAGTTGATGGAAAACCCAAATTCCGACGCCCTGGAGTTTGTCAGTGACTTCAAGAACAACCTGTATTCCGAGGAGATTTTCGCCGTTACGCCCCGAGGCGACATGATAAATTTGCCGAAAGGTGCCACAGCGCTCGACTTCGCCTTCCATATCCACACCGACATCGGCTACCGGTGCAGGGCCGTCAAGGTCAACAACCGCATCGTGCCGATGGGCTACAAGCTCAACATGGGCGACAAGGTGGAGGTCATCACCGACAAAAACCAGAAGCCGAACGAGGGCTGGCTGAAATTCGTGGTGACGGGCAAGGCCCGCTCCAAGATTCGCAATGCCATGAAGGAGGAGCGCCGCAAGACCGGCGAACTGGGCAAGGAAGCGTTGCAGCGTAAGTTCAACAACATGAAGGTGAACTTCGACCAGGGCGTGGAGACTTTGGTGAAATACTTCAACCTCAACTCGCATATTGACCTCTATTTCGCCATTGCCACGGAGGAGATTGACTTGATTGACACCTTCAAGAGCTTTGACGTAAAGGACCAAAAGTTGGTGGAAATCGTCAAGGAGGCACCGGCTGGCGAGGCGGACAAGAAGGCGGAGCAGCAGCCCCCCAAGAGCAAGATTTCGGCGAAGACGAAAATCCTCGTCAACGGCGAACCCGCCGAACTGTACCACTACAAGCTCGCCCTCTGCTGCAATCCCGTGCAGGGCGACGACATCTTTGCTTTCCTGACGGCAAAAGAGGGCCTGAAAATACACCGCACCAACTGCTCCAACGCCACCAACCTGCTGGCCAAGTACGGCTACCGGGTGATGAAAGCCGAGTGGGTGGCCAACACGGACACCACCTTCGTCGTGGACCTGAAAATCACGGGCGTGGACGAGGGCATCGGCGTCATCGAGCGGCTGACCAAGGAAATCGGCGGGCTTGGCGTCAACATCCGCTCCTTCCACATCGAGGGCGGCGACCAGGGCTACTACGAGGGCAAAATCAGCCTGTTGGTGCTCAACCGGGAGCAGCTCAACGTCGTCATGCGCACCCTGAAAAAACTGGACTTCGTGGAGACGGTGACGAGGATTGATTGAGTTAATGATAAATGATGAATGATGAATTCGCCATTTATACTTCGAACTTGGTGGTGAACATAGCACCTAATAGGTTTTGCGCAAATAGGGGTTTGGGGCGGAACGCCCCAAAAGACCCTTTCCCCCGAAGCGCCGCCGAAGGCGGCGATGAGGGGCAAATTATGTTCAGTTCAGTTGCCAATTGCAACGTTTTGTTGTGAAATGGGGAAAACCCAATTTTTATTGGTGAGCCCTGCATTCATCATTCATCATTCATCATTGGCGAATTCATCATTCAATTCCCTACCTTTAGCGGGCATTTCACCATCATTTTTTCACCATAAAAAACAAATACCATGAGAGTGGAAACAAAATGGGCCATCATCTCGACCATCGTCATTTTGCTGTGGATGCTGCTTGCGCAAGCCTTGGGGCTTTTCATTGCCGAAAAAATCGCCACCGCACGGCTGGTTGGCGTCATCGTAAGCTCCCTTACGTTCGTCGTCACTTATTTCATGGTGACGAAGGAAAAGCGTGACAAGGACTACAACGGTGTCATGTCCTGGAGCGAAGGATTTTGGACCGCTGCCCGTATGACCCTGATTTTCATCCCCATCAGCTGCTTCGTCCTCTATATTTACATCGAATACCTGAACCCAGGCTACAGCGCCTTCGTTGCCAGCGACAATTTTGGCAAAGATCCCGTCAACACCTTCCTGATGGGCAACCTGACCAGTGCCTTCCTGTTCGGCGGGCTATTTTGCTTAATTTTTCCACTGTTTACCAGAAAAAGCATTCAAGCAGCATGAGTTTTATCAAAAGAATTGGCCTTGCGGCAATGGCGGGGCTGATGCTCGCAGCCCTTGGCTGCAAAAATGACGCTCCAAGCAACCAAACGCCCGAGCCTGAACTACAGCCCATCGCCGTCCCCAAATTCGAGCGGGACTCCGCTTTTGCTTTTGTGGCAAAACAGGTGAGCTACGGCCCCCGTGTACCAAATACGGACGCCCACAAGCAATGCAAGGACTGGCTCGTCGGGAGGTTCACCGCCTATGGTATGAAGGTGACGGAGCAGCCTTTCAGCGCCAAAGCGTACACTGGCAAGGTGCTCAACGGCGTCAACATCATCGCACAGTACAAGCCGGAAGCGGCCAAGCGCATCTGCCTCGCCGCCCACTGGGACAGTCGCCACATCGCCGACTCACCACTGGCCACCGACCGCCAGAAGGAGCCTATCCTCGGTGCTGACGACGGCGGCAGCGGCGTTGGTGTGCTCCTCGAAATCGCCCGGACACTGCAAGCAAATCCCGCTGAAGTGGGCGTGGACTTCGTGCTGTTCGATGCCGAGGATCATGGCGACGACAGCGACGAAACGCCCAACCCGAACAGTTGGTGCCTCGGCTCGCAGCACTGGTCCCGCAACTTGGTACCCTCCGGCTACAGGCCCAAGTACGGCATCCTGCTCGACATGGTTGGGGCAAAAAATGCCCGCTTCACCAAAGAAGGCGTCAGCATGAAATTCGCCCCGGACGTGATGAACAAGGTCTGGAAAACGGCGCAAAACCTCGGCTACACCAATTATTTCGTGGAGGACAAATCCGGCCCCGTCACCGACGACCACTACTTCGTGAACACCAGCGCAAAAATCCCGATGATTGACATCATTGGCAAGTCCGGCGATACGCAGACGGGCTTCGGTGCCCATTGGCACACCCACAACGACGACCTGAAAATCATTGATGTGCGGGCGCTACGGGCCGTTGGGCAGACGCTGCTGGAGGTGATTTATCTGGAGGCGGCGGGGCGGTTTTGAAGTTGGAGGTCACAAGTTGTGACCTCGAACTCGGATAGGCAAGGACTTCGATATTACTGTTGATGCACACTATAATAGCCCCACAAGCAAAGTCTATGGTATTTAAACTCTCCAAACCCGACCGCCACCTCATCGGCGACATCCACCTTGACGGCTCCAAAAGCATTAGCAACCGGGCGCTCATCATCCGGGCCTTGTGCGGTGAGCAGTTTGAGATAAAAAATCGCTCCACCTCCAAGGACACGCAGCTCATGCAGCAATTGCTGGCCACCGACTCCGAGGTGCTGGACGCAGGCGCTGCTGGCACGACCTTCCGGTTCCTGACGGCCTACTTAGCCACGCAGGAGGGCAGCCGCACCCTCACTGGCTCAGACCGCATGAAGCAGCGTCCCATTCGTCTGCTGGTGGATGCCCTGCGCAAGCTCGGCGCAAACATTGAATACCTTGAAAAGGAGGGCTATCCGCCGCTGCGCATCCACTCCCCCAGCAATTTTGGTACAAACAGCCATCTGGCCATCCCCGCCGACACCAGCAGCCAGTACCTTTCGGCCCTGCTGATGATAGCGCCCATGATGCCCAATGGCCTCGAACTGGAGCTGGTGGGCAACCTCGTATCCCGGCCCTACCTCGAAATGACGCTGCGCATGATGGCCTACTTCGGCGTCGGACACAGTTGGGAGGCCAACGTCATCACCGTACAGCCGGGGAAGTACCAGCCGAAGCCGTTCACGGTGGAGGCGGACTGGTCGGCGGCCTCGTACTATTACGCTATGGCGGCCTTCTCCGACCGCTGCGACCTAAGGCTGCACGGGCTTTTTCAGGAAAGCATACAGGGCGACTCGGTGCTGGGCGACATGATGCAGACCTTCGGCGTAGAATCGCTTTGGGGCAAAAACACGGTTCAACTGACCAAACTGCCAGGCGCGAAGCCATTTTTTGAGTGGGACTTTCTGCCCTGCCCCGACGTGGCACAGACGCTGGCCGTGGTCTGTGGCGGTCTCGGCGTACACGGACTCTTCAGTGGGCTGGAAACGTTGCGCATCAAGGAGACCGACCGCATCGCCGCCCTGCAAAACGAACTGGCCAAGGTGCAAGTCTTTCTCTCGAAGCTGCCCGACCGTTTTTCCAAAAAACCGGACAAGGAGTTTTTCATGGTGGAGGGCAAGGCCGTGGTGGAAGGCTCACCGCTGTTTCATACCTATGAAGACCACCGCATGGCCATGGCCTTCGCTCCACTGGCTATGCTCGGTGAAATCCGTATTGAGGAACCGGGCGTGGTTGAGAAGTCGTACCCAGCATTTTGGGAGGACTTGAAAGGGTTGGGATTTGAGGTGGTTCCCGCCAACTGAAACTTTGCAGTAGCGATTCTCCGCAACATCTCCCCCAATGGGTTGGATTGCATAAGCCGCAAAGTATCATCACGCTACGCTGACGGCGAATGAAATGGACAGTTTACCGCTCATACCATTCATTTTTGCCACCCAATAGGCTTACCTTGACTTTGTTAAATTAGCCCTTTTAAAATACAAATTGACAAATGCCATGGTTTTAAAAAAATCTGTGGGGCTTGACCCCTGCCCATGCCG
>CAZDSU010000086.1:0-27260 GCA_964508135.1 uncultured Saprospiraceae bacterium | reverse complement strand
ATTCCCGCCATTTTTCTATCTCATTTATAGGGGGACAAATCGCTGCTGCGCCCACACGGGCTATGGCGTGGACTGCAACGGCTCCGGCAGGCAGTGCCTCGCCGCACAGCCAATGGCCGTGGGCGAGTCGCCGTCCCCCGCCTCCGATGCCGTCGCCAGAGCATGGTTCGATGGGCAGGGGCGCTTCGTCCTGGAAATCCGGCAGGTGCTGAAGACGGCGCTCTGGAACGAGCTGGAGGGCGGCACCTTCCTGCTGGAGGCTAGTGTGCCAGTGCCGGAGAGCATCATGGCGGGGCTTGGCAGGCAGGGGCAGCTTTGCACACTTACATCGGGCATGCACCTGGCCAAGAAGCAGCCCGACAGCAGCTATAGAATTGTGTTCTGATTTTTACATTAAAGGAATGTCAGCGAAGGCCATGGGTACTCACAAGGTGCTGTTTATCAGTGCCTTGTGGGCGTTCCCGGCTTTTGTCGGCACAAAACATCCGGCCATGAAAACCAAACGGTCAGCCCAATAAATTGGGCGACCACAAGGCTCATGTCGGCGCAAAACATCCGGCTATGAAAACGGCAACCTTACTGCTATTTTGCAGTCTCTGCTTTTGCGCACAAGCAAGGGCATCGAGCTTGGCGGACACCCTCGAAGTGATCGTCCTGCTCCAACAAACTGCATCGGAACTGAACGGCATCGAGCAGAACTGGCTGGCGGAGGCAACTGCATTGGAAAAAGAGCTGGCCTCCGTCAACCACCTCCTCGATTCCTTCAACATGGTGACGACACCCACCGAATACCTCTGGGCGCTGAACCGCAAGCTCGAACTGCGGGACGAACTGCAAACCCTCGAAGAAATCTACCAGCTCAACATGGCCAAGGCCCGCTACCGGAAGGGATTGGAGCTTATCAAAATCATGTACGAGAAAACCCTGGGCCTCGACCACCACTTCACCTCCCTGAAAACCTACCAGAACATTGCGCAGCTTTCCAATCCCAATGCTTACCCGGAGTTCCAGCAGGCCAAAGAGTTGATGGAGGGGCGGCTAAAAAAGGACAACGACATGCGGGTGCCGAGCCTCTTGGCCGGCAACCCGCTCATCTCGGCCACGTTCTCGCTGGTGGCCTCGTTCATCGGCGAAGGCGAGCCGAAGCGAAAGGAAAAAGACCTGGAGAAAATTGCCTGCATACTCGACTTCACCGTGCGCATGTATGCCGACCTGAACCTGATCTACTACGAAACGGAGTTCCTGAAGGAAGGAAACACGAGCCTCAAGTCCGACTGTTCACAACTGTTCAAGGACTACACGAAGATGGTCGGCTACAAGGTGGAACTCGATGTTTGCCGCAGCGAGGACGACTGGGAGACGCTCTACGACCTGCTCGACAAGTACATCCAAGACCTCGAAGCCGCAGCCGTCAAGAGCAAGGACGACCCCGCCGCCAACCGGGAATTGATGAAGGGCATCGCCAACCTTGAGTTCTCGATTGATCGTCTGCTGGACTTTTTGGAGAAGTATAATACATTCGTGGCGCAGGGCGAGAAGTACTATCAAAAATTCGAGGTTATCGCCTCCAACTACCCCAACGAGGCGGCATGTATTGGCCAATTGCCTTCTCAATACGCTACGCTAAAACAGGACATCAAATTTTCCATCGAAAAATTCCGGGAAGCCTACAACATTGCGGAGCTGACCGGCTCAAAACTTAAAGATTTGCTGTATGGGACATCTGACTGACTTTGAAAAAAACGTTTTAAGAAAAGACGCTGCCCTGCATGGCGCAGTGCCCGCCGAAGTGGACCTTGGCAGCCCCCGGAATCCTGACTGCCGCAATTTCGGCATCTGCCGCATCAATTTTTGGAACGGTAAATCGCTAAACCTGATGCCATCTTGCTGCCCAAACAGGGCTATTGGCTTTGTCCGGCGCTGGGAGCAAAATGGCATCGAGCTTATTTTCCCGAAGGAAAACATGGCATCCGCCACGCTGGAAAAGCACTTCGGCAGCGGCTGGTTCGTGGTGGAGGACACTTACCCACTGCCAGTAGACATGGCTGGTCGGCTTGGCATTGCTGGCTTCGACTTCCAGCCAGGCAGGTATCCCATCCTGGAAATGGACGGCAAGCTGCACCTGATTTTTGCCTGATTGAGCCTGTATCGCGTTGCAGCTTCAGTGAAGTGCCCAGTGAGGCAACAGCCCTGCCTACCGGCAGGCAGGGTTCCCCTCTAAGCGCTTTCGATTTAGGAACCTTGGCGGGGAAGGGTAGAAGGCAAAAATAATTGGAGGTCGCTTTTTATTGCAAAATATCACTTCAAATCGTTGTAAATCAATTTAATACAAATTGTAAATTTTAAAAATAAAATCAAATTTTGCCTTCCAGGGGATTAAATTATTTCACCGAAAAGCCTCAATAGGGTACAATTGGCACAATTTTTTAAATTAAATAAAACGAAACTTTAAATTCCCAACAGCTTCTATAAAAGCTGACATACTATGAGAAAAGTCCGGAAACCGAGCTTACTAAGCTTCTGACAAATTCCTTTCTTTTTCCAGGAATCCTGGCCTTTCTCAAACACAAATAAGTCGAATCTTTAACCTAGAACCCGTCGTGGTTCCATAACACCGGGCATTTCCGTGCCCACGGCCTGCCAAACGAGGTAGGACGGCCTTACTTTTCTTTTTTGCAAAACCTTACACACCAGATTTGATGCCTTTTGGATAAGCCAAAGGCGATTTTGAGATTTCACCGGCGGCACGTAGCTGATTGGCCTTGGCATGTCTTTTTTCAAAAAAAAAAGATTTTAGACTGCCCGCCCCCCAGGGGCAAAGCGCCATTAACGATTCCCTGAAGGGAACGAGCCGCCCATTGAATTGGACTCACTATTAACATTTATAATCTCATGGTAAAAGGTAACGGTTTTGCTCCACACAGGCTGACATGCGAATCCCCCAATGCCCCCCGGTATTTAGGAAGATTCATGTTCATTTTTAGGACGGTACTATTAACAGCACTGTTGTTCCTGTGTGGGCAAACCGTCTTTTCCCAATGTGCGCTGGTCTGCAACAACAGCATCATGGTGGCGCTCGACAACACGGGCAACACCACCATCTACCCACCGATGCTCCTGCAGAGTTCCAATGGCTGCTCCAACAACTTTACCATCACCATCGAGGACGAAGACGGCAACCAGCATGGCCAACAACTCGATGCCTCACTGATTGACCAGCAACTTGTGGCCACGCTGCTCCATCCCGCCAGCGGCAATTCCTGCACCACAACGATTATCCTGATTGACAACCAGCCGCCTGTGATTGATTGCAGCAACGACACGGTTTTTGTTTGGTGCAACTTCCCGCTCGAAGACTTGGAAACGCCTTCCGTCACCGACAACGTAAGCCCCGCCGACAGCATCGAATTCACCTACTCGGACGTGCTGACCGACCTCGCTTGCGACGACTCGGTGGGCAACGTGCCTGTCACCGCCTACCTCCAGCGCACTTGGACGGCCACGGACGAGCATGGCAACAGCACACAGTGTACGCAACATGTTTTCCTGAAAAAAGCGACGCTGATGATGGTGGAGTTCCCGAAACACAGGGACGGCGTACAAAAACCTGCTCTTGAGTGCAGCGTGAGCAACCCGCTCAACTTCAACATCACTGGTTACCCGATGATTGACAGCGTATGGATGGACAACACCCTCAGCTGCGACCTGATAGTTTCCTTCAACGACCAGCAGATTCCAATTTGCGGCGGCAGCCGCAAAATCCTTCGTACCTGGTCCATCTTCGACATCTGCACCGAGGATTTCAGGATTTTCACCCAAATCATCCGGGTAGTGGACACCACGCCACCTACCGTCACTTGCCCAGCGAACATGAGCTTCACCACTTATCCCAGCGTTTGCACGGCACAAGTTTATTTGCCGCAGGCTGACGGAACGGATGCTTGCTCAGGCGCCACGGTGACGCCATCTTGGCAGTTTGGCACGGGCAACGGCCCGTTCAACAACGTGCCGGTCGGCAACTACACAGTAACGTTCACGGCCACGGACGGCTGCAACAACAGCAGCACTTGCCAGATGACAGTGACCGTGAAGGACGTGGTGAAGCCAGTGGCGCTTTGTGAAAGCCAAGTACAGGCCAACCTCCTTGACGACGGTACGACACTGATTTTTGCGGAAACATTCGATAACGGCAGCTACGACAACTGCGCCATTGACCACATGGAAGTTAGCTGGGGCGGCCAGCCGTTCGACACGTTTGTTTCTTTTGATTGTGAAAACATCGGCGCCCCCATCACCGTGACGCTGAAAGTGGTGGACGCTGGCGGCCTCACGAGCACCTGCCTCAGCTCCGCCTTCGTGAAAGACCAAGTTAAACCCGAAATAATCTGCCCCGGCCCAGTGACCATCGGCTGCGGACAGGACTACAACAACCCGGCACTGACCGGCCAGCCATTTGCCACCGACAACTGCGACGTGGCGACGACGACCTACTCGAACCAGGTAAACCTGAACAACTGTGGCAACGGCATCGTGACCCGCACCTGGACCGCCAAGGACGTGAGCAACAACGCCGCCTCTTGCCAACAGACCGTGACCATCGCCGACAATACACCGATCACCGTGACATTCCCCGCCGACATACTTTCTTACCAATGTGAGACCAACACCGACGTCAGCGCAACGGGCGACGTGGTGGTGACGGGCCAAGATTGCGAGCAACTGCAGATTACCCACACCGATTACTTTTTCTACACAGCGCAGCCTGCCTGCTACAAGCTCATCCGCAATTGGGCGGTGATTGACTGGTGCTCGTACCAGCCGAACGACCCCAATGGCGTGGGTTTTTGGGAATCAACGCAGGTGATCGAAGTACGGGACAGCATGGCACCAGTGCTTACCTGTCCGGCCAATTTTACAGCGGGCATTGATGGGTTCAACTGCCAAGAATTCGTGACCGTGCCGCTCCCTGGCATTGACGATTGCAGCGCCCAAGTGACGGTGACCAATAACTCACCATTTGCCCAAAGCCCGAACGGCGCTGCGAGCGGTACTTACCCGAAGGGTATCCACACCGTGACCTACACGGCGGCGGATGGCTGCGGCAATACCGCTTCCTGCACCACGAAGGTGACGGTGAAGGACTCCCAAGCCCCAAGCCCCGTCTGCAACAACGGCGTGGCAGTGACCATCCAACAAAATGGCATCGTGACGCTGACGCCCTCGATGATCAACAACGGCAGCAACGACAACTGCTCGCCGACGCAAAGCCTGATTTTGCAGGTAAGCCCGAACACTTTCGACTGCCAGAGCATTGGCACCAAAACCGTTACGCTAACGGTGACCGACCAATCTGGCAACAGCGCCTTCTGCCAAACCAATGTGGTGGTGCAGGACAACTTCAACGTTTGCAGCACAGGCAACCTGGCTACCATTGCTGGTAAGCTGGCCCGCCAAAACGGCGACCCACTTTCGGGAAAGCTCGTTGGACTTAGCGGCGGCATCAGCAACGCTATGCAGACCAACGTGGACGGCACTTATGCCTTCCCCAACCTTCCTTTGGGACAAGACTACACACTGACACCAAGCTACAACACTAAACCGCTGAACGGTGTCACGACTTACGACATCGTGCTCATCCGTCGGCATATCCTGAATATTGCGCTACTCGGCAACCCGTACCATATCATCGCTGCCGACGTGAACAGCTCCGGCACTGTCACCACACTTGATTTGGTACACTTGCAGCAACTGATTTTGAACATCACCTCGGCTTTCCCGAACAGCACGCCTTCTTGGCGCTTTGTGCCGGTGAGCTACAACTTCCCGGTACCGACGAACCCATTCAGCGAGACTTTCCCGGTAATAATCGCCCTCGACGACATCGTGGGCAACTACTGGACGGCCGACTTTGTGGGGATAAAAGTGGGCGACGTGAACAACAGCGCCAACCCGTCCACCTTCGATGGTGAGGACGGAGATGAGCGCAGCACTTTTGATAACTTCCTGAAATTCAGCACAAAAGAAATTGAATTGGTTGCTGGCCGTGATTATGCCATCCCCTTCGTGGCGCACCCAGAACGCGTCATGGCCGGCTTCCAGTTTACCCTTGATTTTGATGAGAAAATGCTTGACTTCACAGCCGTTGGCAATGACGGGACGGGCTTGCTGAAAGCCAGCAACTTCGGCCTCCCTCAGTCGCTCGGCACCAGTGCCCTGACGGTGAGCTGGGTGAACGAATCGGCCACAGAACTGACGGAATCGGCTGCGGTATTTACCCTGAAGTTTAAGGCGAAAAGCAATGGTCGGCTTTCCAACGCATTGAAAATCAATTCTTTGCAAACGGCTGCCGAGGCTTACGCTGGAGATTTTAGCTCAAAAGACACCAATTTTGAAACTTGGGGAGTCGGGCTTGAATTCGAGCCTGCGGCAATGGTAGCGCCAGTGCTCTTCCGCAACTTCCCCAATCCATTTGACCAAAAAACGTCCATTGAATTCTACTTGCCGGAGGCAACAAATGTCAGCTTCCGCCTCCACGACCAGTTCGGTAGGCTGCTGAAAACCTGGAGCGACGACTACGACCAGGGCCGCCACGAACTGCCACTTGACCCGACCGGCCTTCCACCTGGCCTCCTGCTCCTCGAAATGGACGCAGGCGACTTCCAGCGACAAGTAATCAAAATGATGAAAAACTAATTGAGAATTGAAAATTGAGAATTGAGAATGACCGTGACGAGTACCATTCCCCATTCTCAATTCTCCAATCTCAACTAAAAAAATACCCATGTTCATATCGACAGACCCGATTGTGAATCTACGATTCTATAGCCAGATAGAACATTCACTTTGACCATTTTACACACAATTACACACACATATTATTAGCTCGGGCTGTCTAAAATCCGGTATCCAAATCAAAAGGACTGATACTATGAGAAAACGTCCCATGAACTTTTGAAAGGTACCACCGACCACAGGGCCTGGCGGAGGGAGCCGACTACAAACATACTGTAGTAGCCCCTTCGCCACGGTTCCGGTTGGATGAAAGGAGGTATGAGGTATGAGGGATGAGGGATGAGTGGAAATGGGTTCTGCCAACTTATGGCTAGAAGCTAAAAAATTGAAAATCAAGACTTTACAAATAAAAGACAGAGCAAAAAAGCACTTGGCAATCATTAGCAATTTTAAATCAATCAATCATTAACAATTTTAGTATCCCATGAGAAAATTCGAGTTTACTAAACCCATCAAGTGCACCCCGACGACCATCTGGGGTGCTACTACATGCGGGTTTCATGGTGCGGGTCGCCTACTTCGGGCGGTAGCACTGATGAGCCTGCTGGTGTTTGCAAGCTGGGGACACAGTGCTTTTGCTCAATGCGCCCTCGTTTGCAACGACGACTTGAACGTATCACTGCCCGGCCCAAGCGAATATTGCACACTGGAAATGACCGCCGACATCCTGCTGGAAGACCCCTCAGCCTGTGCCGGTCCGTACACGGTCTCGTTGCTGACGCTGCAAGGCTTGCCGCTGCCTTCCAGCCCATACGTGAATGCCAGCCACATCGGCATGACCCTGATTTACTCGGTGGCGGAGCCAGGCGGCAACTCCTGCTGGGGCACGCTCACCGTGGAGGACAAGCTCGGCCCGGAAATCACCGGCTGCGACAACCTGACGATGACCTGCCTTGCCAACTACAAGCCGACCATTGATGGCGGCAGTGCACCGACCCCCACCGTTTACGACTGCTCAGGTGTGGCCAGTTTCAGCTATACCGACGTCATTGACCACGGCACTTGCAATTCCACTTACGTGGCGCTGGTGTACCGCACCTGGACGGCAGTGGACGCCCACGGCTACGTCAGCACTTGCTCGCAGTACATCACCGTGCAACGAGTGACACTGGCGAACCCGATTTTTACGCCAGTTTGCCCTCCCAACGTTGAGTTGCAGTGCGGCATCGGTTCGCAAAATACCAGCCCATCGGCTACTGGTTATCCCAAAATCACGGTGAACGGTGTACCGTACCCGGTGATTCCCGGCGCCAACAATTTCTGTGAAATTGCGGTGTCGTACAACGACGAAATTTTCACCATCTGTGGTGGTGGAAAGAAGATACTCCGTACTTGGACGATTTACGACTGGTGCCTCCCGACCACACCCGGCAACGGCAATCCTTGGTCCTGCATCCAGGTAATCAAGAAGCATGACACCACGCCTCCGGTGATTACCTGCCCGGCGCCCATCGTGCAGGGTAGCGCCTCCAGTGGCTGCTACGCATCGTTCAACCTTCCTCCGGCAACGGTCACTGATGCTTGCTCGGCCTTCACCGTCAAGGTGCTGACGCCGTTTGGCATCGTGAACGGCAACGGCGGCCCGATTTTGAACGTGCCAGTTGGCACCCACAACATCACCTACATCGCCACCGACGCCTGCGGCAACGTGAGCCAGTGCAACACGACCATGCAGATCAAAGACGTTTCCGCCCCTGTGGCGGTTTGCATTCAGTTCACCACGGTTTCACTGACGGACGACGGCACGGCCATCGTTTCGGCCAGCTCGTTCAACAACGGCAGCTCCGACAACTGCGGCATTGACCACATGGTGGTGAGCCGCATGCCCTCCGACTGCGACGTGGACGGCACCCCATTCGATGCTTATGCGCCTTTCAATTGCTGCGACATTGGCGAGACGCTGATAGTAGCCCTGCGGGTGTACGACGCCGCTGGCAATTTCAACACTTGCATGGTAGAGGTGGAGGTTCAGGATAAAATTGACCCAATCATCTCCTGCCCGCCAAACCTAACCATCGAGTGCTCGGACCCGGTACCTGCCGTCACGCCACCATTTTTCAGCGACAATTGCGCTGGCGCAACTTGGACGCACACAGAAACCGACAACATCACGAACTGCGGCACTGGCTACATCTGGCGCACCTACACCGTGACCGATGCCAGCGGCAGAACCGCTTCCTGCACTCAGACCATCACCGTCATCAACTCCTACCCGTTCAACTCGACTGGCATCGTTTGGCCTTGGGACTACACCACCTACACATGCGACCCCGACCTTGAGCCGGGCGACCTACCAGCGGGCTACGATGTGCCGACCATCACGGAAGACGGCTGCGACCTCGTCGCCATCACGCACACCGACCAGTTGTTGGCAACGAACTTCCCGGCTTGCTTTAAAATTTTGAGGAAATGGATAGTGATTGACTGGTGCCAGTACAACCCGAACTTGCCGGGCAGCCCCGGCTACTGGGAGCACGTACAGGTGCTTAAAGTTATGGACAACACACCCCCGGTCATTGCTTGCCCAGGCAACGTGACGGTGGAAAGTTTGGATGCCAGCTGCGGTTACGGTGCTGTCTCCGTTCCAGCACTGTCGGCCACCGATTGCAGCACCAGCCTCGTTTGGACAACGAAGATTGACTTCAACTCCAACGGCTCGCAAGACCAGACAGGTACCAGCCCGAACCTCAGCGGCAACTACCCGTTTGGCGTACACGCCGTTACGGCGACAGTGGAGGACAAATGTGGCAACTTCTCGACCTGCAATTTCACCATCACTGTGGTGGACGGCAAGAAACCGTCCCCGATCTGCGTGAACGGCCTCGCCGTGGAACTGATGCCGATGAACGGCGGCGGCATGATTCAGCTCACGCCAAGCATGTTCAACGCTGGCAGCTTCGACAACTGCACCAGTTCGCAGAACCTGGACTTTGAACTCGTGCCTTCGCTCTTCGACTGCAACAATGTGGGTACCAACATCGTGACGATGTACGTGACGGACGAAGCTGGCAACACCGACTACTGCGAGACCTACGTCATCATCCAGGACAACATGGTGATTTGTCCATCGCCACTGACTGCTGGGGTGAACGGAAACATCGCTGATGCGAGCGGCAGCGGTATGAGCAACGTGTCTGTCAATGTGAGTGGCAACGGCCCGCTCACTGCACCGTCCGTCACCTCCGCCAACGGCAACTTTTTGTTCCCGAGCCTGAGCCTGAGCTACGACTACACCTTCACGCCGAACTACAACATGGCGCCAATGAACGGCGTGACGACATACGACCTCGTTCTGATGACCCGGCATATCCTGAACATCCAGCCGCTCGATTCGCCGTTCAAAATCATCGCCGCCGACGTGAACAAGTCAGGCACGGTGACGACCGCCGACGTGGTGGAGCTGCGCAAACTGGTGCTTCAGATTATCCCGACGTTCACGAACAATACATCTTGGCGATTTATTGACAAAGACCACGTGTTCAGCAATCCTGCGAACCCGTTCACCACGCCATTCCCCGAGTTTTTCAACATCAACGACCTGGCCACCAGCCATAACGGAGTTGACTTCGTAGCGGTGAAAGTGGGCGATGTGAACGGCTCTGCCGTGACCAACTTCGGTGGTGGCGGTGGCAATACCGGCAATCGGAACTTCGCAGGTGAGCTTGATTTTGTAGTGGATGAAATGTCCCTCGAAGCGGGCCAAACCTACCGTGTGCCCTTCCGGGCCAACAATTTCGTCAACCTCACGGGCTACCAGTTTGCCCTTCAGTTCAACCCTGAAGCGCTGGTGCTGGAAGACATCGAGGCAGGCGAACTGGAAGGACTGAACGAGTCGAACTTCGGTTTGACGATGCTCGAAGACGGTATTATCACGACTAGCTGGGACAATTCAAAAAACACACTACACGACAACAACACAGTTCTTTTTTCGCTGGTTTTCAAGGCAAACACAAAGTCAGAATTGAGCAAAATGCTCCAAGTTTCGGGTGCAGTAATCCCCGCTGAGGCTTATCGCACGGCTGGCCATGACGCTGAACTGCTCAACGTGAACCTCCGGTTCAACAACGCCGAACACGCCGCAACTACTGACTTTGAATTGCTGCAAAACAACCCGAACCCGTTCCGTGAAACCACGGCGATTGGGTTCCGTTTGCCAGCGGCTGGCAAAGCCACGCTGATTGTGTACGACCTGTCGGGCAAGGTGTTGAAGACGATTTCCAACGATTTTGCAAAAGGTTACAACGAAATCATCCTGAACCAGAACGAACTGGGTGCCTCGGGCATCCTGTTCTACCAACTCGAAACTGATACGCAAACCGCTACCCGCCGAATGGTGCGGCTGTAATGTGGAAATTGGGAAATTAGAAATTAGGAAATTGTGGACTCAGCTTCCAATTTCTCAATTTCCTAATTTCCCAAGGGGGCCGGGTCCCAAATGCCCGCCCCCGACTTGCTCTAAATCTGTTTTTTACACAAACAAAACCGCTTCTGGCCTTTCGCCGGAGGCGGTTTTTTGTTGAATTTAGGGAATTGGGAAATTGGGGAATCTGTGGCAACTTAACCGCCATCTCAAAGCTCCTGCCACCTGCCCCCCTGCGCCACGATAAACACTGCACCCGGCTTCGGCGGCCACTGCTTCATCTCCACCCGACAGCCGTTGCCGTCCGTTCGGAAACGGTACTGCTCGGTCTGGTAGTCGCCGAGGCCCATGCCGTAGAGCCACCACCAGTTGCCCCACTGCTTGAACTGGAGCCGAAAAATGCCCGCCGTGCTGTCCCGACTGGCGGTGAATCCATCGGTCGGGGAGGTGAGGTTGAACTGGGCGACTTGGTAAAAATCGCCTGCCGCTGGTTTTTCGGCGAGGTAGCGGAGAGCGTGCTTCATCGCCAGGTTTTCCCGGGAGAAATCCTTGAACATCGGCACACCGTGGAGGTTTTCCGGTGAGGCCAGCACGTACACCTCCGGGGCATCCTGCCAGCGGAAATCGGCGAGCAAACTTTTGGTGATCAGGGCACTCTGCTGCCAGTACACCGTCATTTTTTGGAGAAAAAAAATGGATGCCACGAGCCATGCTGCGAACAGCCCATTGCGAAGCCACCGAGGAAAAAAGTCGAGCAGTGCCACCAGCCCGATGAAGAAAAATAGTGAGGGCAGGTAGCCGTAGCGGTCGTTTTCGCCGTTGAGGATGTAGGCCACGTAGAGGTTGGCCACCGGGGCGAGAGCGAGGAAAAACAGCAGCCAGCCGATGCCAGCGAGGCGCAGTTTTTTTGCCACCAACGTCGGGGAGGTTTTGAACCTCCCTGACGTTTTGATTAACCAACCCACCGCCAACAAACCCACCACCAATCCAATCCATGCCACCGCCGGTTTTTCAAAAAAAAGCACCAACCACTCCTTGCCACCGTGCGGCCATTCCCGCCAAAACAAGAGGTATTTGGTGAAGTATTTCAGGCAGTTGGCAGCGATGATGCGTAGGTCGAAGTTCAGGTGGACGGCCTCTCCGTAGTGGCCCGCCCAGCCGCCGAGGATGAGTTTGTTGAGGAGGAAATAAATGAGAAGCAGCAGGGCATACGGCAGCATTATTTTTTGCCAAATTTTTCTAATGCGCTCTTTGTCGCTTTTGTCATTGCCGAAGGCAACCTCTGAGTCACGCATGGCTACTAAACGTGACTCAGAGGTTGCCTTCGGCAATGACAAAAAATACAACGCCAACGCCAACAACGGCAGCGCCAGCGCCAGCTCAAAAGTAAAGAGTGCCACCACGAACAGCCCGTGCGACCACAACAAATGCGCCCACTTTTTCCCCTCCAAATATTTCAACAAAAACAGCAGCGAACCAAGCATCAGCAGCGTGCAGAACAGGAAATTGAAGCAGACCCGCCAGACTACCACCTCGGCTTGGTAGGGCGAAAGCAGAAAGAGCAAACAGGCCATCAGCGCTGGCGCAAACGGGTGACTTTGGCCGTTTTTTGCGAAGATTTTTTTTGCCAAAACGAAGCCCAGAAAGCCGTTCGCCACGTGCAGCGAGGTGAAGACGAGATACCACCCGATGCCACCCACGCCGAACCATTTCACGAAAAAATAGAGGAAGAAATTGGTGACCTGGTGCATGGCCGGAAAGCCAAAGCAAGTCCAAACGCCGCCGAATGTGGCTCCATCCAACCGGTGCAGCAGCCCAGTGAAGTCGGTGACGAAGCCAGCCTGCGCCGTGCGGTGGCACAGCAGGTGTACCAGTGTGAGGAACAGGGCCGCCACGAGGGCATTTTCACGAAAAACAGGGTTCTGCCAAAGTGATTTCATCTAATATTTCCGGGTTTGGCCGGAGTGCGTAATTTTGACGCCCGGATTTTAACGGTGAACGGCGAACTGTGAATGGTGAACTGTGAACTGTGAACTGTGAACTGTGAACTGGCGCACTGAAGTCGTGTGGTTCAAAGTTCACCATTCACCATTCACCATTCACAGCTCACCATCCACAGTTCACCGTTAACTTCGGGGCTAACTTCGGGAAACTTATCCGGTTTAGAGAAATACTTGTGCGATGCATCATTTTCTTTTGAGAAAAACGGAAAATATTTTGACTCAAATGAGTACCAACCTCCTGATTAGCAGTCGCTTGCGCCATTCGCCATTCACCATTCACCATTCACCATTATTTATCCTGTTTTTTTTGGTAAAGATGGCTGGCGTCGCCCAAGTGAGCGGCAAAGCCGTCGTGGACAGCACGCACATGCTCATCGGCGACCAGATGCGGCTGCGCATCGAGTTGAGTGCGCCCAAAGACGCCGTGTTGGAGCCGCTGAACCTGACCGTTATGGCCGCCGATTCCGTTTTTGAGATTTTGGCCGAAAGCAAATGGGACACGCTTGGCACCTCGGGCGACAAGCTGCGCCTCCAAAAAAACCTGCTTTTCATTGCTTGGGACTCTGGCTACCACCGGTTGCCCGCCATCCCCATTGCGTACAAACTTGGCGGCAGGACGGATACTTTTTTCACGAGGGACATCCCCATCCAAGTTGACCTGCCGAGGGTGGACACGGCCTTGGCCGACATCAAGCCCATCCTCACGGAACCCGTGAAGTTGCAGGATTTTATCTGGTACATGGTGGGCGTGGCGCTGCTGGTGCTGGCCATCGTGCTGGTGCTGTTTTTGCGCAAGCGCAAAAAAAATGTGGTAGTGGGGCCTCCACCTGTGGTGCAGTTGCTGCCGCACGAGCTTGCGCTTCAGCAGTTGGAAGCGCTAAAACAGCAGCAAATGTGGCAAAGCGGTGCTGTGAAGGGCTACCACAGCGCCCTCACGCACATCGTGCGGGAGTATCTCGAAAACCGCTACGGCATACAGGCGTTAGAGCAAACGACCGACGAGATTTTGGCGCAATTGCGAAAGCGTGACTTTGATTTGGCGCTGGCGCAAAAACTGGGCGACGTGCTGCAAACCGCCGACCTCGTGAAGTTCGCCAAAGCGCAGCCAACCGCCGAGTTTCACGAGCAGGCGATGGCATACGCACGGGCGTTTATATTGGAAACCAAGCCTGCCACCCCTGTGGCGGACGCAATCCAGCCGAAAAATGTTCAATAACTTCAGCTTTCAGCATCCTTGGTTTTTCCTGTTTTTGCTGCTGCTCCCGCTCGTGGTTTGGCTTCGCAAATGGCGTGGTGCGCAGCAGGAGGCGACGGTGACGATGCCAACGCTGGAGGTGGCTGCTGGGCTGAAATCCTGGAAGGTGGACTTTCAGAAACTGTTGCCATTGCTGCGTTTTTTGGCTTTTTTGGCGCTCGTGGTGGCGCTGGCCCGGCCTCAGCGAACGCTGAAGGAGGAGAGCATCAAGGCAGATGGGATTGATATTTTCCTGGCCATTGACCTGTCGAGCAGCATGTTGGCGCAGGACTTCGACCCCGACCGGTTGGAGGTGTGCAAGCGGGTGGCCGTTGAGTTTGTGGAAAAACGGCAGTACGACCGCATCGGATTGGCGGTATTCTCTGGTGAGGCGTTCACGCAGTGCCCGCTTACCACCGATCACCGGGTGCTCACAGACTTCATCGAGGGGCTTCGCTGCGGTATCTTGGAGGATGGCACGGCCATCGGCATGGGCCTCGCCACGGCGGTGAACCGCATCAAGGACAGCCCAGGCAAGAGCAAGGTCATCATCCTGCTCACGGATGGCGTGAACAACGCTGGGTACGTGAAGCCGCTCACTGCTGCGGAGATTGCAAAGGAATTTGGGGTGAAGGTTTATACCATCGGGGTGGGGCAGGAGGGCACTGCCGTGTCCCCCATCAGCCGCCGCAGCGATGGGAGCTTCGTGATGGGCATGGCGAAGGTGGAGATTGACGAGGAGCTGCTGAAGCAAATCTCCGAGATGACCGGCGGCAAGTATTTTAGGGCTACCACGGCCCGTAGTTTGGAGAAGATTTACGACGAAATAGACAGGCTGGAAAAAACGGAAATCGAGGTGACGAGCGTGAAGCGTTACAGCGAGGAGTTTTACCGTTTCGTGTGGTTGGCGCTGTTTTTTTTGGTGCTGGAAATGTTGCTGCGATATACGGTTTTGAGGGCGATTCCCTAACAAAAGCCAGTGCAGGAGTTGGAATTAAGGGCAAATGCACTGCCCCAAATTTCACAGTTTTCCGAATGTCGGAATTGCGAATCAAATAACCAGTCAAAAATGCCGGTGAATAAGCACTTATTTCCTCGCAAAAACCTGCGGCGCTGCGTTGTTGTTCGCCACCAAAACCATCGTTTTCCCGCCGGGGCCGCGCAGTAGCGCCAAATCACGCACCTCCTTGGAAGCCCAAAACCCGGAGGCGGTGTTTTCCACGAAAGTAAAACCGCCCTTCCCGTCGCCCCGCAGCAGCACACCGTTGCTGGCGTCGCACCGGTTGGTCTCCACTTCCAGCCCGTATTTGTTTCCTGCCATTAAAATATCAACGAGACCATCACCGGTAAAATCATCCACTAGGATGCCCTGCACTGGCGAGGTTTGTACTGGGTTGGGCAATTTTCGCTGCACGAACTTACCACCCTGGTTTTCCCACCAACAGGTTTCGAGCGTGTAAGCCTTTAAATTCAATGCAGCGTCAAGCTCTTTTTGCGGATAAACCATGTCCATCGTAGCATCGCCGTAAACCTTTCCGTAGAGGAATTTTTTCTTCAATGAAGGAATTTGTTTGTTCAAAACCTCTTTCTGAACCATCGGGTAGGTTTTCCCGCCCTCGGCGTAAGCCATCAGTGGGTCAATTTGGCCGTTGCCGTCAAAATCCTTGGCGTAGCAGCGCAGCGGAAATTCGGCGGATGCGACCAAACGGGTGTTCAAGCCAAAATTGCCCGTAACGATGTCCTTGTCGCCATCGCCGTCGAGGTCAGCAACAGCAGCCCGAGACCATAAGCCGTTCGTTTTGTCGAGGCCAAATTGGTCCGTCACGTTTTCCAGCTTGTTGTTTATTAGTTTGAAAATGGAAACGGGCATCCATTCTCCAACAACGATGAGTTCTAGTTGCGGGTCGCTGTCAATATTTGCCCACTGGAGGTCGGTCACCATGCCCCACTGCTGGAAGTCAGGAGCAACTTCTGCTGTGACATTGGCGAAGCTGTTCCGGTCGTTGCGAAGCACAACGCTGGGGGGGGCGGTGGGCCACTTGCCGGGCACGACGCGCCCGCCGAGGAACAGGTCGAGGTCGCCATCTCCATCGTAGTCAAAGGACATGGCACGCATGGCTACTTCTTGGCTTTGAGGCAACGCATTTGCTGCTTTTACGAGTTTCCCCTTTCCATCCGTGTTGATGTACAAGCGGTTTTGCCAAGCCTGCGGGGTGGGAGATTCCACGCCTCCGCTCACGACAAACAAATCCTGATCGCCATCGAGGTCGGCATCGAAAAAGACTGCCCCCTGGTCTTCGTAGCGCTTATCATATTCCCAAATCTCCTTGTTTTGCTGAGTGAAGCGCCCGGTGGGCGTTTGTACGAACAGGGCTGAAGGCCAGTTGAAGGCACCTCCGACAAAAAAATCGTCAAGGTCATCGCCGTTCACGTCGCCAACTGCGATGAGGGGGCCGAGCTCGGACTCCATCCAAGGGTTGAGCCGCCAGACCGTAAAATCGTTGTACGTGTTTTCAGCATGTATCCAGTCAAGCCCAGCATTTTTTTCTTCAAAAAATTGCGGAGAAGGCGGAAGTGGTGCGATATGGGTGGTGTAGCCGGAGGCATCGGCATGTTTGAGCGTAAGCCGCTGATTGGCAGCAATGTTGGTTAGGTTTTGGGTTTTGCCATCGGGCCAGCGCACGACGATTTCGTCCACCGTCTGCGTTTGTCCCAAACCAAAATGAAGCAGGTTTTCAACCGAGGAAAATATGCCACGGACGGGGTTCAATTCCAGATACTGGACCTTGTCGCCGTAATGAATCGCCGCCGAAGCGCCGACGGCTTGAGGGTTTTTGGCACTTCCCTCGATTTTGATTTGCAGGTAATTGCCCTTGTTTTGGTCACGGGCGAGGTTCTGATAGAAGAATGCGGGGTCTTCGAAGTTGTTGACCACCAGGTCGAGGTCGCCGTCGTTGTCGAAGTCGGCCCAGGCCGAGCCGCACGACCAGGAAGCGGGGACGGTCATCCAATCGCCAGCTTTGTCGGGGAACGTCCAATCACCCTTATTCTGGAAGCAGGCGTTCCTTGTTTTCAGGGATGGGGCGTACTCGGCAAGTTTGTACAGCTCCCGGTAAGCCTCTTTTGTCCATTTGCCGTTGTTTTTCGTTTCAATTTCGGCGGCATGAAAATCAAAGAAGTCCCGGTTGCTGATTTCCCGGCGGTAGCCATTGGTGATGTAAATGTCGCGAAGGCCGTCGTTGTCCATGTCGAACATCAGGCCGCTCCAAGACCAGTGGGTTTTGAAGATGCCTGCCAGGCAACCGATGTCGGAAAACGTGATGTTGCCTGCCCCATTGGGGCCGTTGTTGCGTTGCAGCACGTTTCGGGCAATCTGTTCGGGGTAGCCGTTCTGGACGGAGGCAAGGTAAAGGCTCAGGTCAGGCGTCGTAGCGGAGGTTTTGCGGTGTTTGTTGTCCGTAGGCAGCATGTCTACGGCCAGTAGGTCCACCTGGCCATCGTTGTCGAAATCGGTCAGGTCGGCTCCCATCGTGTGGCGGGTGGTGTGCTGGAAGTAGTCGTCGAGATGGTCTGTAAACGTACCGTTTTTATTGTTGATGTACAGGATGTCTGGCTGCAAAAAGTCAACGCCGACGTACACGTCCTGCCAGCCGTCGCGGTTAAGGTCCGACACCGACACGCTCAGTCCCCAATGGTAGGTTTGTACACCAGCCTTTTCGGATATGTCCGTGAACTTACCGTCGTCGTTTCGGTAGAAACGGTGCGTGTCCAGTGGCCCCTTTGGCTTGAGGGCGGGGATGCGAGTTTTGCCGTCCGGGGCAAGGGTTGACTCGGTGTTGTTGGGTGTGTCGCTCGAGGTGGGGTAGGTGAGCAGGTACAAATCAAGGTCTCCGTCGTTGTCAGAATCAAAGAAATTGGCACCGGTGCTGGGGCTGATGTCGTCAAGGCCGTATTCTTTGGCCCGTTCTGTGAACGTCACGCCCGCCCCATTTGGGGGGAGGCCGTTGTTGACGTAGAGCTTGTTGCGCCTCGCTTCGTTGTTTTTGACGCCAGCCCGGCAAACATAAAAATCCATCCAATCGTCGGCGTTGATGTCCACCGCCGTGACCGAGGTTTCAACGCCTTCCGCTGAACTGATCCCCGCTGCCTCTGCGATGTTCTTGAATTTTAGGCCACCCTCATTGAGGTAAAGGCCGTCCTTGCCGTTCGTGCTGACGAAGTAGATATCCTGCAACCCGTCGTTGTTCACGTCGGCCACGGCGAGGCCACCACCATTGAATTTGTAAAAATTGGTGATGAAGTTGTCGTCCTCGTCTTCGATGATGACGTTCTGAAAATCAACCCCGGTTTGCGCTGGCGCCAACAATTTCATCAAAGGATTGGCTGCTGTGAGCGTAGGCTCAATCTCAGTGGTACCGGAATTGGATATAGGTTTTTTACCTTCACCGTCCATGCAGGCTTGGAACATCACGTAGATGAAGATGAGTGAAAGAAACCGAAATCTAAGAGGTGAATAGGAAGGTAATACTTTAGCCATGATTGGAAATTTTGAACAGTTTGACGTAAAGGTATTTATTGAGAGCTATTATACTTCGGCGCGCTAGGTTTTGTCTAAATCACATTCAACGTTGATAGGTTTTATACTTCGCACTAATAGGTTTTGTGCAAATGAGTTAAAGCATAGCGTATTTGCCCCTCCTCGCCGCCTTCGGCGGCTCGTCGGGGGGGCTTTTGGGGGCGAAGCCCCCCCAAAAGCCCTGTTTGCAAAAGCCCTGTTTGCGCAGAATATGTAAAGGTTCTAATGGTTTCTAATGGTTAATTCCAGATAAAACCTAGTGGTTCACAGTATAATTCAATTTGACCTCGTTGGGCATTTAATCAGTGGGCGAATACATGGGGTTATTTTCTTTGCAGGTTTTAGTCTGTGACTTGGAATGCTTATTTGGTACTATAGTCAAGCACTCATTTTCTAGCCTCCCTGTCTTTCTCTACCGCCATTTTTGTAACCTCCCAATATGGGGCATATTCCGCCTCCATTTGTTCTGGTGTTCGTGCGTTTTCAACAAACGGTAAAAACCTGAATGCAGCCAAGGGTTCACCAGGTTCCAGTGGTTTGGATCGCTCTTTAGCGTAAAATATCTTGCCATTTTCAATGTAACTGAATGCTTCTTTAACCGTGCGTTCTGGCGTTTCACGTCCTTCCCTAAATCGTACTAGTTTTAATTCATTGTTTACTAGGTGGAAAACCAACCATGTCAGCGTTGTGTCGGTAATAAATATGGAGGATATGCGCTGTGGCTGACCATTTAGCTCTATGTACTGAACGGTGTCCCGCTGTCCTACTGGTACTATGTGAAAATTTGGCCCTTCTTTTCGCCATTGTTTGTCAATATTGGAAGCCAAGGTGTCAATTAAGGCAGCTTTTATGGTGTCTTCAACGGGTAGTTGATTTTCGCTTATACTGCCATTATTGTTGGTTTCAGCACAAGCGGTGAGCAAAAAATAAAATGCAGTTAGAGTGATTAATAAACGTTTCATAATTTTTAATTCAATTGTTGCAGTTTGAAATTTTGGCTCATGACGTTTTTGTGTGAGAACATGAAAATCTCAAGCTATATCTCTCCCCCTTATATGAGGGGGAGAGATATAGCTTGGGGCAGCGGCCCAAACCCCATGCTTTCACGCTAACCCGACATGAGCCGAATTTATTAATTCCCAAAAACTTGGAGTTTGTGGTTATTGTTGGAAACCAGTACTTTGATTTTGCCATTCGCAGCTTTCAAGAGTGCCAAGTCTCTCACCTCCTTCATGGCCCAAAAGCCAGACTTGGTGTTTTCTATCCAAGCGAAATTGCCTTTGCCATCGCCTGCCAGAAAGATGCCGTTTCCGGCGTCGCATCGGTTGGTTTCTACTTCCATGCCATATTTGTTGCCGGCCATCAAGATGTCAGGGTTGCCATCATTATTGAAATCGTAAATGACGATGCCAAAGACGGGAGCTACCTGCGCTTGTATTGGAAGGCTGCGACGAATGAATTTCCCACCTTGGTTTTCCCACCAACAGGTCTCCAAATCGTATGCTTTCAACACCTGTGCGGCATCCAGCTCTTTTTTCGGGAGAATCTCTTGGATAGTGGCCAACCCGTAGTCATGAAAGTGAACATACCGCTTTTTCAGAAAGGGCATTTGTTTGATGATCACGTCTTTTTGAACAAATGGGTACAGCTTGCCATGTTCGTAATACGCTAAAACAGGGTCTATGCTGCCGTTTTTGTCAAAATCATTGGCGAAAAAGGTCATAGGTTCCTCTTCGCTGGCCCTGTAGCGGGAGTTCATCCCAAAGTTGCCGGTGATAATGTCCAAATCCCCATCCTTGTCGAGGTCAGCCAGTTGAAGGCGGTTCCAGAGGCCGTTCGACTTGCCGAGACCGAGTGCCTCCCCGTTCATTTTTTGGAGCTTGCCACCGTTTAACTTAAAAATGGTAACGGGCATAAACTCGCCCACCACAATTAGTTCGGGCGCTGGGTCGCTGTCAATATTGGCCCAAATGAGGTCAGTGACCATGCCCACTTTTTCAAATTCCGGAGCGACTTCCTTCGTCACGTCCACAAAGGCCCGAAGGTCATTGCGGAGCACATAGCTGTGCGGTGTGGTGGGGTAATTGCCGGGTGATACCCGACCGCCAATGAACAAGTCCATGTCGCCATCACCGTCGTAGTCGAATGGTGCCATGCGAAGGCCGATGTCCTGCATCTTGGGCAATGCCTTGCCAGCCCCGGTGGTGATGCCGATGCCCTTGAACTTGTTGTTTCCCTCGTTGATGTAGAGGCGATGCGCCCAAGGAGACTTGCCTTGGAGCTTGGAGGTGTCACTGAAAACTGCCTCGACGCCACCACTGACCACATACAGGTCCATGTCACCATCGAGGTCAACGTCAAAAAACGTGGCACCGTGGTCTTCGTACTGCTTGTCCTGCTCCCAGGTTTCGGGTGAGGTGCGCGTGAACTTCCCGTTCTTGTCCTGCACAAAAAGCCCGCCGGGCTGGTTGAAGGAATTGCCGACGTAAAAATCGGTCAAGCCATCACCGTTGATATCAGCAGGGGCCATGAGTGGGCCAAGCTCGCTCACTTTCCATGGCTGGAGGAAATAAGATTCAAAATCAGAGAACTCATTTTCCACATGCTCGAAATTGAGGGCGGATGCCTGGGTCTGGTCTTTTAAGAGGGTAGGGCCTTTGTACCACGACTTGGGCGGCGCCGTCTCGTTTGCGTCAGCGTAGCGAAGCGTAAGGCGTTGGTTAACAGGCACATTGGTCAATGTCTGCGCTTTGCCATCTGGCCAGCGGACCAGCAGTCGGTCAATTTTTTGCTGCTTGCCGAGGCCGAAATGTAGCAGGTGTTCAACGGCGGAGAAGATGCCCCTGTTGGGGGTCAGCATGGCGTACTGCTGTTGGTCGCCAGCGTAGATGGTGACGGCTGCGCCAGTGCCCATCGGGTTTTGTGGACTGCCCACGAACTTGCACTGGAGGTAGTTGCCATCCAATTTCTGGCGGGCAAGGTTTTCGAAGACAAAGGCTTGATCGTCAATATTGTTCACCAGATAGTCGAGGTCTCCATCGTTGTCGAGGTCGGCGTATGCGGCACCATTGGACCAAGATGCTTCGGCTGTCACCCATTTGCCAGCCATGTTTTCAAACTTCCAGTCTCCTTTGTTTTGGTAATAAAAATTGCGGATTTTATAAATGGGGATGAGGTTCAGGAAGTCGTAAATATCTTTAAACTGCTTCTCCAAAGGAATGTTTTTTCCCTTGATTTCCGCAAACTCAAAGTTGATAAAATCCGAGTTGGTGATTTCTCGGCGGTAGCCGTTGGTGACAAAGAGGTCCTTGAGTCCATCATTGTCCATATCGGCAAAGAGGCCGCTCCAACTCCAGTCAGTCCTGAAAACGTCCGTGAGGCAAGCAATATCGCTGAAGGTGCCGTTGCCGTTGTTGTGCTGTAGCACGTTGCGCACCACTGGCTCGAAATAGCCGTTGCTAACCAAGCTGGTGTACTTTTCTTGTTTGTTGTTGTTTACCGTCGTCTTGGTTCGGTAGTTGGTGTTGGCCAGCATGTCCACGGCGAAGATGTCAAAAAGCCCATCATTGTCAAAGTCGGCCAACTCGGTGCCCATGGTATGCTGTGAAGTGTGCCGGACATACTCGCCGAGGCGGTCTGTGAAGGTGCCGTCACCATTATTAATGTATAGCAGGTCGGGTTGGATGAAATCGTTGCCAACGTAAATGTCCATCCAGCCATCACCGTTGAAGTCTTCTATGGAGACGCTTAGGCCGTAGGCGAAGTTCCAGATTCCTGCCTCTTTGGACACATCCTTGAAGCCGCCCTTGCCGTTGGCCGGAGGACCGTCGTTGCGGTAGAGCCGGTCCGTGTCATACGGTTTTTTAGGCTTCAGGATTGGCTCCATGCCCTTGCCGTCAGCGCTTGTCCTTGCTTCTATCCTGCTGGTAAAGCCGAAGTCTTCTGGGTAGTTGAGCAGGTACAGGTCGAGGTCGCCATCGTTGTCGTAGTCAAAGAAGTTGGCACCAGTGGAGGCCGAGATGTCGTCAAGACCGTACTCCTTGGCACGTTCGGTGAAGGTCAAGTCTTTGTTGTTGACAAAAAGGCGGTTGCGCCGCTCGTCGTTTTCGAGCGGCCCGGCCCGGCACACGTAAAAGTCGAGGTAGCCATCGGCGTTGATGTCCACCGTGGACACGTTGATTTCAAAACCCGCCTCCGAGCCGACACCAGCCGCATCGGTGATATCCTTGAACTTCATGCCACCCAGGTTAAGAAAAAGTTTGTTTTTGCGCGAACTGGAGACGAAATAGACGTCGGGCAAACCATCGTTGTTGATGTCGGCAACAGCAACCCCGCCGCCATTGGAAACATTGATGTGAGCGGTCACGTTGTTTTCAAATGTTTCGTCAATGTGGTTTACGAAGTCAATGCCGGATTCTTCAGTGGTTAGCATCCTCAGCAAAGGGTCTGATGCCGTAAGGGTTTCCTCGCTTGTTGAGTTTGGGCCACCCGAGGCTTCTTTGTCTTTTGAGCAGGAGGGTAGGCTGCACCAAATCAACAAGAGCAGCAGAGGGATAAAAAACGCTGTTCTGCTTGAGGTGTCTAACAATTGTGCTTGTAGGGACATATCGTTCATTTTTGAGAGAATAAGGCCAAAAGTAATACTTTCCTGATACGTACATTTGCACGGGTTTGTTCAACCAGGGCTTTCCTATAAAAATTGGGCTTTCCCCATTTCACAACAAAACGTTGCAATTGGGAACTGAACAAAACACAATTTGCCCCTCATCGCCCCCTTCGGCGGCGCTTCGGGGGTTTGGGGGCGGCTGCGCCGCCCCCAAACCCCCTTCGCTTTCACGTCAAACTATTTTTATTGGAACCCCCTGTTTTTACAGGAAAGCCCAGTGCATATCAATGCGGCTGCCACGACCCCATCGCTGTTGCTACAGTAGCCAAAGGACTGGCCAAACAGTGCAGGGAGCGTGGCGTGACACAAGTTTTTGAACACGCTCGGTTTGCTTCCCCATCGTGAGGGCCAATATCCGAGTGCGATGGAATGGCTACCCTGCCGCCTTTACCGTCAATCCGAAGTGGACCTGTCAAAAGTGGAGTACAGCCCCTTCAAGAAGCTGGATTGGGTGATGCCGATGCCGCCGCAGTAAACAACGCTCGTTGCGGATTTAGCAGCTTTGGTTCGCCAAGCGGTAGCATCGCTCAAAGCAATCCTGTCGCTATCGCACCAACATTTTCGCAGCGCTGCGGCTTTGTCAATCTCCGAATGCACGTTAAATCAATTCAAAAAGAAGATTTTTTTTGGAAATAGTTTTGCGATTCCACCACCATTTCAGTATCTTCGCCTCTGAATTTATGACAGCAACGCCATCGAATGTCCGCATTAAAAAAAATGCAATGTTTTAAATACCAATCTTGGGTACGCATTTGAAGGCAACATGGAGCTAAATTTGTATTCTCATTTTAAGAATATAAAACCGAAAGGTTTCGACAGTAGAACATCAGAATTATAATCCAAATCCGTGAACATTTTATGATCCAAGTTTACATTCTTTCCAGGGACCGATTTCATACCAATTCTTCGTACTGCCATCCAATGGCAGCTTCCGTCAAAGACATCTTCCTTTACTCCGTCAAGTCCCGACGGCCCGTTTCCGGTTAGTTGATTTTTTCTGATTGTTTGCTTTGTAAAACAAAGTTTGGGGTTTCTTTAACCAACATACACAACATTAGGGGGTTACCCCTATTTTTCAAGATTTGCTGTTAGCAAATTATAATCCATGGCAAGTTATAATCTCATTTGGAAAACGAATCTTACACAATATGCTTCCTTCGGGAGGTAGAGGCATTAGTCCGTCCTTGTGGCGGGGCTAATGCCTTTTTTTTGCAGTTCAATGGATGTTCGAGTGTAGCTTTCAAAAAAAGCAAGAGATTGATTTCCAGTTAGTTGCATCAATTTCTTTCTCAACTTGTGCTTAACTTTTTTTTCAATATTTTTTAACTAAAATCTTTAATCTTATGAAAAAAGTGATTTTCGAGAATGGCCTCCGGGCATTTTTGGCCACTTTCTGCTTCCTGCTTTTGGGAGCGGTAGGAGTCAGTGCTCAGGGCAAACTTACCTCGATACCTCAGGTTCCCGGTGTGAGCAATCCGCCGGCTCCTAGCTCGCCGGTTTACGATGTCCCAACGGGGGTATTCGTGAACAGCATACAGGCACATGACCTCTTGGATGCTGCCATGGTCCAGCTGAAGGACATCTTGTTGAACACGCCTGGCCAGGGCGATCCTATCTATGATGCTACACTGGTAAAGTACAAGTACTACTACAGCATCAAGACACACCTTTGGGCAGGCGCTTCTACGGCAGACGCAATCGCTGCTGGTTTGTGGATTTTCCTGGAGACCGCTGAACTTGGTATTGTTCCACTATCTACCCAGGCAGCACTGAAGGCAGAGGCAATTGATTTGTTGAACTAAATCAGTTTGCATTTTTCAAGTGGTTCTACGAAATGTTTGATTTTGTTCAGCTCAGGGATTACCGAATCGCAAGTTTTTGAACATCAGGAATTTCAAAGAATCTCTTCATTCTTTAACTAACACAAATTTTAGATCTCATGAAAAAAAGAATTTTAACATACTTAGGTATGGCGTTCTTGGCATGTATGGTCTCAGCTCCGCTTTTTGCGCAGGTGAACTTCAACATGCCGTTCAACACGGGGCTTACCACCCAAGTTGTAGGTGGGGTAGGCATTAATCCACTTTCCGTCAACTTCTACGACAATGGAGGCCCGGGTGGTAACTACTCCGACAACTCCAACCCGGCCACCTCGGGTGTCACCTTCATCCCGGCCACTGCTGGCCAGAGAATCAGGGTGCAGTTCCTCACCCACCAGACGGAGGGCAACTTCGACGCCATCTACATCTGGAACGGCAACGGCAACACTGCGCCGCAGATCACCACTGCGACCGGCGGCAACATGACGCCGTGTACGGCCATCCCCGGCACGCCGACCAATCCGCCCTTCCAGGGAGGTACTGCTGGTGGTTACTGGAACTCCATGCTCGCCGGCCGCACGGTGTTCAGCACCGCTGCTGACGGTCGCCTGCACTTCCGCTTCGTTTCTGACGGAAGCGTGGTGGGGACCGGCTGGTCTGCAAACGTGACGCAGGAAGCTCCCTGTGCCATTGTTGCTCCTGCCAACAATGTTACCAGCACTGGCCCGAACTGCGGACCCAACTCCGCATCGGTCACGCCACCTGCTGTACCCGCTTGTGCATCAAGCATTGGGGTCAGCATTGACGGCGGCCCGATGACGACCCCGGTGCCGAACCCGTTCGTCACCCCGCTGCTTCAGCCAGGCATCCACATCCTTACCTGGTTTGCACTGGACGCAGGTGGCTGCCCGATAGCCTCCGTTACCAGCACGGTCAACATCTTTGACAACATACCGCCGACCATTGTTTGCCCGCCAAGCCTGTTCTTCAACTTGGACGCAGGCGAGTGCAGCCAGGTGGTCAACTACAACCTGCCTACGGTTTCCGACAACTGCCCGTTCTTCCCGCCGATTGCTCCGGTGCAATTCCCGGCGTCCTTCTCCAACCACGGCGGTGGATTGGCTTTCGTACTGTCAGGCAATAACCAGCCAGAAGGTATTTACTTCAGCTTGACGAATACCTCTACCCAGGTTCGAACCATCAATGGTTTTGGTCTTCGTTTTGGTAACCCTGCATTTGGTGCGGTGACCCCACCAAAAACCATGCAGGTTTACACCAGGACTGGTGGTTTCGCTGGTTTTGAGACAAGTGCTGTTGGTTGGACCAACCTCGGTCCACAGATTATTAATGCAATTCCTCCATACTTTGCTACTGGCACGGGTCCTTTGGCACAAATGGGCTTGTCAGCGTCTCAGGTACTGGCTCCTGGTGCTACGATTTCGTTCCACATTTTCAGCACAAATGCTGCCGTGGTGTTCAACTATACCTTTGGCGTTCAACCTCCAGTTGCAAATGGTGGTTTTACACTCGCTGGTGGCGCTGTTTCATTTGGCTTGTTTGGCCCGCTTTTCAACCCGGGTGCCAACGCAATTCCAAACATCCAGGTGAACTACTCGGCAGTATTGCCTCCGCCTCCTGCAGTTTTATGCGTGGGACCTTCAGGCGTACTTGGTAAGCCTTCTGGCGGCGCGTTCCCGGTTGGAACCACGGAAGTCTGCTACTGTATCACTGACCTCGCCGGCAACACGGCTCAGTGCTGCTTCAACATCACGGTACTTGAGTACCCGAACCCGACGCAGCAGTTGGTGT
>CAZDSU010000085.1:0-27842 GCA_964508135.1 uncultured Saprospiraceae bacterium | reverse complement strand
AACTCTCAGTTTTGAGCATTTTTTACCTCTTTTTAGGTTTTAAAACAGCCTCTTATCTTGGAGAAACAGTTGGACAAATTGATACTGAAAAAGTATTACTAACAATGCACGAGTGACAAAAAAGCGAACGCACAACAAAAGGTTTTGTGCAATTGGGGCTGGACGTTGAAGCAATCATCAGCAGTACATATCCAAGCTTTATATTCGGCGGACGTAATTCTGTTGGACAGTAGTTCTAAACTTCGGTTTTTAGTTATAAATTTAGCTTCAGTTCCGGTCCGACAGTTGGTCAATTCCCCAACTGCACAAAGCCTCGAACGTTAGCAACAATTATAAAAACAACAATATGACAAACATTGGAAGTAAGATTAAATTCAACGGAAGGAATCTAATTTTGATTATTCTGACACTTCAAATCTCGTCTTGCACAGGACAAGTGAAGGAAAAATCTGTTAATGATAAAATAGAAAATGAAGTAAACAACCAACCACTAATTTTAAATCAAAGTACGACATTTCCGCAAATTCACACCAATTTAAATGGAATGGTAAGGGAGTTTGTAAGGACAATGTATCAAGACAGAAAAGGGAACTATTGGTTTGGAACAAACGGAAATGGGATTATACGTTACGATGGTCAAACACTTGAAAAAATCATAGTTGAACAAAGCCAAAAGTGGGTCTCGGTTAGAAAAATCATTGAAGATAAAGTTGGCAATGTCTGGTTTGGAACTTCTTCAGGGCTTGTAAAATATGATGGAGAAAAATTTACAACATACTCAACAGAAATAGGTTTGCAAGATGAGGAAATCTGGGGGTTAGCAGTTGACGCAAACGGACTAATTTGGGTTGGAACAATTGGTGGTGTTAGTCATTTTGATGGAAAAAAGTTTATGCCTTTTTTGTTACCAGATACAGTGGTCGAAAATGCGGAACCTATGCTTTCAATAAAAAGAGCTGGAGGTTTTGTAGAGGATAATGATGGAAATATGTGGATAAGCAATGACGGAAATGGGATTTTCAAATACAAGAATGGATCATTTACCCATTTAACAAAGGAAAATGGGCTTACCGATAATAATGCCGGTGTTGCCTTAAAGGACAAAAGCGGAAATATTTGGATTGGCTCATTTTATGGAGGTGCAAGTAAATTTGATGGAACCACTTTCACCAATTTCACAAAAGATGGAATTATAAAAGGGATAGAAACTGGTGGTTTTTATGAAGATAGCAAAGGAAATATATGGTTTACAGCAGAAAATATAGGAGTTTATAAATACGATGGGACAAAATTCACTTTATACACCACGGAAAACGGATTAACTACAAATGGTGTTCAAAGTATCTTTGAGGATAACAAAGGACAACTTTGGTTTGGAACTTGGCAAGGCATATGCATTTTTGATGGTGAAAAATTCGTGAATGCTTCAGATAAAGAGCCTTGGACGAATTAAAAATAACTGTTGCTAACAGCCGTTTTGCAAAAGCGGGGGTTTCGTGCTTCTATGAAAGTGAAGTGCTAAATCCAAGCTTTGTGCTTTTAATGAAGTTTAGTGCTAAGAATCCCCGCCTTCGCAAAGCGGCAAACCGTTATCATAAACTACCTTAAAAGTTATAACCCCCCTCTTACTTCCCCTGTCTAAATAACCACTCCATCACCAGCTTATCACTGTACGCCATCAACCAGGAGAAATGCCCCACTTCTGGGTACATCGTAAAGCCGGGATGAGCGCCAGCCTTGGTCAAGGCCTCCACCATGTCCAGTGAATAAAGGGGGTTCACTGCAGCATCCTCGGCACCGTGCAGTATCCAGATGGGCATTTTCGCAAAGACTGCGGCCTTGGAAGTATCGCCACCACCACAGACGGGCATGGCTGCCGCAAAGAGGTTCGGATACCTCGCTATGGCGTCGAAAGTGCCGTAGCCGCCCATCGAGAGGCCGGTGATATAGATGCGGTTGGTGTCCACCGGCATTTCCTTGATGGTCTTTTGGATGAGTTCGTAGAGGAGTTGCATGGGCTTGGAGGGTGTCGGCAGTAGCTGCATGTTCCGGCCATTGTCTTCTCGGTTCAAGCTGGCCCATTGTTGTCCGACTGGGCATTGCGGCGCTATGACCAAGGCTGGGTGCATGGACATCATCTCGTCGGTTGCGAAGTTTTCGACGCCCCATTTGAGTTGAGCCTCGTTGTCGTTGCCCCGTTCGCCTGAACCGTGAAGGAAAATGACGAGCGGGTATTTGCGTAGTGGATTTGCATCCGGGAAAAGCAGGCGATAGTTCAAGGTGTCTCCCTTGCCGTTGGTGTATTTGTTGATGCTAAATCTTGAAACCTGGGCATTGGTGAAACCAATGCTTATGATGCTGAAAAACAACAGGAAGTAAGTTGTTGATTTAAGTTTTGAAAGTCGCATTTGTATGAAAATTTAGATGGTTTAGAAGGTTTAGATGGTTTAATGGGTTTAGTTGGCTGAAGGTTAAACCATCTAAACCCCCTAAACCATCTAAACCCATTCATTATTTACACCCATCGCCCAATACCTTCAGCAGTTTTTTGTCAAACGCCAATCCTGCCGCTTTTCCATCCGGGGAAAGCTCCCAGAGTGTCTGCTGCACCGGGTTGAACTGTACCCATATCACGGTGCTGGCCACGTCCATTTGGTCAGCGCTGAGGCGGTAGAGCCAGGCGGTGTCCTTGGCAATGCCGAGGTCTTCCATGCCGAAGGGATTCTTGGCGGCGTACAGCGACAGGGCGTAGCCGTTTTTTCTCGCATTTTGTTGCAGTTCATTCACCCGTGGGTTGCTCTCCACAATGGCTTCCACGGCAAGGTTGCAGCTTTGCATTTGCGCCAGCGGTGATTTCGGGTCGAGGCGTAGGGCATAGACGGAATCCATGACGAAGCCCTTTTTGCGCATCTCCAGGTTGGGGAAGTAGATGTCCCGCACGTAGCGCAGGCCTTTCACATCCAGGTATTTCAGGCTATCAATCCAGCCGAGTGACTGGAAAAAGCAGCCTTCGAGGTTCACGTCCACGAGCGAGGCATTTTGCAGCTTCACGTTTTCCAGGTTGGTACCGGAGAAGTCGCCTTCGAGGTATATCTGGCGCAAGTCGGCGTGGCTGAGGTTGCCTTCCAGCATCACGATGTTTTCCATGCGGCTTTCCCGGAGGTTGGCATTGGAGAGGTTGATGCCGCTCATCAGCGTATTGCGGAAAGTCGCCTGTTCAAGCCAAGAGTTGGAGAGGTCGGCGCCTTGTAGGTCGGCGTAGTTGAAATTGGCTTGGGAAAAAGAGGAATTGGCCAATTGCGCCCCCCGCAGGTACGCTTCCGAGAAATTGGCCTCCCGCAGGTCGGCGTAATTGAAGTTTGCTCGTGCGTAAATCTTGTCGTAGGTCGCCTTGTCCAGGTCGCTGTTGACGAGCATGAAGAGCAACTGCCCACGTTCCGGGCTGAGTTGGCGGGGCGTCAACGAGTCGTTTTCGAGGTAGCGGTAGGGTCGCATGGACTGGCTCAACGAAACGATGCGCCCAATCAGCGGGTCGCTCAAGCTGCGCTTGGGGTTGCTCCGCAATTCGATGTCCAGCTTGTCCATGATATTGCTCATGAAGAAAACGAGGGAGCTGCGGCGGTTGCCTTCTTCGAGGTTGATTTGTTGGTCGAGGCGCTGGTTTTGTTTGCCAATGAGTCCGTTTTGCGTATCCAGTTTGTCGTTTTGGCGGTTGAGGATTCCGGTTTGCACAATCAGGATGAGCAGCGGTGCCACGGCCATCAGGATGGCAAAAGTGCCGATCCTCGTTATCCGCCAAATGGTATGCGTCATAATCTCCGCAATGGTGTCTTTCGACACTTTGCCGTCCGGCAGTTCGTCGAGCAGTTGCCGGAAACCGCTTTTTAGCCCCTTGCCAATCATTAGCCGGGTGGAAGATTCCGCCACGAGCTTCCTGACAGTCTTGCCTGAAACCTGTGCGGCAGCCTTGCGGACTTCGAGTTCTGCTTTCAGGCGCAGGTTTTCAAGCTCGAGTTGTTGGAGGCGATCGTTGATGTCGTCAGGTGGTGGGTTCATTCCGTTTGCGATTTGGTTGTCATAAACTATTCTTGTATCGGGTTGTAAACATAAATAAATCTGGAATTGAATGTATGTCGCTTCGCAATACTTCCATTGAAACTGCTACATGAAACCTGAACCCAATTATTCAAATCCTTACCTTTGCCAACTTTTAATCAAAAAACAGTTCAATGCAGCACAAAGCAATCTTCTTCCTTTTCCTCCTTTTTTCGTTCAAAACATCGCTTTTCGCTCAGCCTGAACGCTGGCAGCAGCGAGTGGATTACCGCATGGACATTGACTTTGACGCAGGAAAGCACCAGTTCAAGGGCAAACAGCTTCTCAAGTACACCAACAACTCTCCGGACGAACTCGACCGGGTGTTTTATCATCTTTATTTCAATGCCTTCCAGCCGGGAAGCAACATGGACGTGCGCAGCCTTAACCTGCCTGACCCAGACCCCCGGGTGAAGGACCGTATCAGCATGCTCAAACCGGAGGAGTACGGCTGGCACAAAATCAGTTCGCTGAAAATGGACGGCAAGAACTGCAAGTTCGAGGTAAATGAAACGATTTTGGAAGTGGAATTGCCAAAAGCCATCAAGCCCAATTCAACCGTGGAGTTTGAGATGGAATTCACTTCCCAAGTGCCCATCCAAATTCGCCGCTCAGGCCGTGACAGCAAGGACGGCATTGATTTCAGCATGGCGCAGTGGTATCCCAAGCTCTGCGAATACGACTATCAAGGTTGGCATGCAAACCCGTACGTCGCACGTGAGTTCTATGGCGTCTGGGGCGACTTCGACGTGAACATCACCATTGACCGAAAATACATTCTCGGCGCCAGTGGCATCTTGCAAAACGGTGGAAACATTGGCTACGGTTACGAGCCTGAGGGCACTGCCGTGCGTCCTGAAAAAGGCGATAAGTTCACCTGGCGTTGGCGGGCCGAGAACGTCCACGACTTCGCTTGGACTGCCGACCCAGACTACAAGCACGTCGTGCTGCGCCGCAAGGACGGCCTCGTTTTCCATTTCCTCTACCAAGATAAAGCCGAGACCCGCAAGACTTGGGAAGCCGCCCCTGCGCAGATGGACAAGGCATTTGATTTCATGAACCAACATTTCGGGCAGTACCCCTACAAATCCTACGCCTTCCTCGAAGGTGGCGACGGCGGCATGGAATACCCGATGGCGACGCTGTTGGCTGGCAAAGCGGGCATTGGCACTTTTATTCATGAGGCGCTACATGCTTGGTACTATGGATTGCTCGGCAACAACGAAAGCCTTTATGGTTGGATGGACGAGGGTTTTACCGAGTACGCCTCTTCCGAAGTAGAAAACTACCTGAAAAAAGAAGGCCTGATGGGCGGCAAGCCCGACGATAATCCGCACCTTGAAGCCAACGAAACGATGATTCGCTTCAATCAGTCAGGCCGGGAAGAGCCGCTTTCCACCCATGCCGACCATTTTACCACCAGTTCAGCGTACAGCGTATCGGCTTACGTGAAAGGCCATGTGCTGCTGCACCAGTTGCAGTACATCATGGGGAAGCCGGTCTTCGACAAGGCGATGCTGACCTATTTTGACACTTGGAAATTCAAGCACCCGAATGCCAACGACTTCATTCGGGTCATGGAAAAAGAGTCAGAGCTGGAACTGGACTGGTTCAAGGAGTACTTTGTTTATACCACCAAAACCATTGACTACGGCATCAACATCGTGGAAAAAGCCAACCGCAAAGAGACCCGTGTCGTATTGGAGCGGAAGGGCCTCATGCCCATGCCGCTCGACATCACAGTGACCTTCAAGGACGGCAAAAAGCAAATCTTCAACCTGCCGCTTGACATCATGCGGGGCGCAAAAAAAGGCACGGAATTCACGGGCGACAAGTACTCCGTGTTGCCCGACTGGCGCTGGACGCATCCGACTTACGAGTTCACCATTGATGAAAAATATAAGAAAATTGACCGAGTGGAGATTGACGCTTCGCAACGCATGATAGATTGGGACAGGGACAATAACGTCTGGGGGAAAAAGGCAGATGAGAAGGACGAGGAGGAGGATTAGTGGAGAATGGAGAATTGAAAATGGAGAATTGCGTGGTTGCGACTGTATTCTCCATTTTCAATTTCCTACAGTTTTCGCCATTCTTTTCCAGCAAGTTTGAAGCCGACGATACCAAGTGATTTCGGCTCTAAGTAAATTGTAGAATCGCCAGTTTCAGGAGTAAAAACTTGATGAAACACCTTTCCAGCTAATTTTATTGAATCTAATGCTTCACCGTATTGCCAGATGTGGCAATTAAAAAAATACCAAACTCCCCCCACGGAAAGCGTGTCAATTCCAACAGAACAGCTTATATGTTGTTGGCCGAAATTGTCATTACCAATTTGAAACGAGCTATTTGGGTTTTTATCGAATTTGCAGGAAAAATTTTCTACGTCAATAGACTCACAACACTCCTGTTGGTCTCTTGAAGAAGGAGCTTCTTTATGAAAATATGTATCCCTTAAATTGCATCTGAATGTTAAAGTATCATTGGATTGGCTAACAAATTGGGCATAATCATTTGGATTGTAAGGAATCAATTTAATCATACATTCCCCTATAGCTCTATCCTCCTCACAACCGACATTACAGCATCCAGATATTATTGCGGACACAATAAGCGCATTAAAATAAAGAAGTTGATTAAATCGCATAGTCTATTGATTGGATTCTTTATGGTTCAAACGAAGCATCTTTGGCCATTCTATCTAACCAATCACAATTTTAACATGCCCCAGATGATGCTCACCATGCCAAGCGTACAACGCCGACATCGTATCCATGCTGTAAACCTTGCCGTATTGTGGATGGATAAACGTCCGCTGAAAATCAGCCTCGTTCATGGAACGCAGCAAATGCGCCCACCTAAAATGCAGCCCCCGCAATATTTCTAAGGAATGGCCAATCGGCAAACTGTAATCAGGCAACAGCGCCCAAGCGCCCTCATCGTATGGTTTTATGGTGGGCGCATCTTCCGTTAAAGCAAGATGGAGGCGGCAATAGGCATTCACATGACTGTCTGCCAAATGGTGAACGACCTGCCTCACCGTCCACCCATCGGGGCGGTAGGGCGTGTCAAGTTGCACTTCGGTGATGCCTGTCAGAGCCGATTCGAGGCGCTGGGGTAGGGTAGCGATGGCGACAATCCACGCCTGCCGCATTTCTGGGGTGACGCTTTCAGGTGCGGTGAACCTGCCGATTGGGTATTTTAGATTTTCCATGCCCAAATGTATGAAAAGCCTGAAAGTATCGGTTTTTTATTTATTCTTCACGCTAATAGGTTTTGTGTAAACAGGGGTTTGGGGCGGAACGCCCCAAAAGACCCCCTCCCCCGACGAGCCGCCGAAGGCGGCGAGGAGGGGCAGCAGTGCATAATTTTTGATTTGCACAAAACCTATTAGTGCAGCGTATAATTAGGGTTAGGTTAGACAAAAAAAAAGAGCTATGCCATTCTTTCAACGGCACAGCCCCTTAAAGCTGACTAACATTCTCACCAAGTATTTACTCAATTCAATTTACATGCGCTGAAAGAGCGTGTTTCCTTCTATTTAATCTACAATTACGGTAATAGAAATGCTTTCTTTACTGATATCTGGGACATCAATTAAGTAAGTAAAATTTCCAGCACCCAGTGGTGTTTCACCAACGTAGTCGGTAGGTATAAAGCTATATTCTTTACCATCAATAGAAAGATGAATATAGCCATAATTATATGCAATGTCAAAGGTACGATAACAGGTTGTTTCACCTCTTAATATTGATCCGCAATTAACATTACCGGAAAATGGATTAATAACAACATTGCAAAAGTCATAGTTGCTATTGTTTTTAATCCTCAAGTTTGTTTTACCTATTTCTTGCGAACATGCTGCTATTGTGTGTTCGTTGCAACCTACTAAATTTGTTTTGTCACTGTCCTTGTTGCAAGAAGAAAATGCAATTGTCATTATTGCCAAGACCATTACAATATGAGCGAGATAATTTGTTGTTTTGTTATTAGCGCTTGAATTAACCAAGTTGGTAATCCTCATTTTTAAATAGTTTATCTTGTTGACTGAATTTAATCAACGGCGCAAAGGTGATAGGCTTTGTCATTGGTTTCGTTACAGAATATCGAAAAAATATTGCATAATTCTTTGATCAACCCAGAAAGGTCAACGGCTATGAACAAGTGGGGGTCGCCTTAGTAGCTCGTCGGGGGAGGGGCTTTTGGGGGCTTCACCCCAAGCTCTTTATTTGCACAACCTGTCCCGTACCGAAGGTCGGGAAACCCTATTTTCGCAGAGTATTGATGATAGAATTGTCAGCGCTGAAGCGCATTTCCATTCTGATGTCAGCCCGAGCAAAGTCCTGTCGGTCTAGCGGAACCTCAATGAAATCAAGGTCTCGATAAATCTGGATAGCCGTCGCCGAACCCTGAGTATTGGAAAAAAGGTAAAGTAGCTTTGCGCCAGCATCTCTCGCTTTTTCGATGGCCGCTTCGCAAAGTTTTACGCCGATGCGGTGGCCACGAAAACGCTCGTCAACGGCCATTTTTATCAGCTCGTAGGTTTCCTCGTCGTCTTTGATGAGGCCAGCCGTTCCGGCGATTTCCCCTCCCATTTGCGCCAACAAAATAAAACCTCCACTCGACAGGATAGACGCTTCTGGCTGGCTGCAATGCAGGTGGTCTATTTCCTCCATGAAATAGGCACGGGTAATCCAAGCCTCATTGATTTCTTTCCAACGTTGGAAGTGAACTGGTTGGTAATCAATGATTTGCACGTTGTTCGGTTCGCTTTTGGCCATAATTTATTAGATTTATTTTCCCGCCATCTAATGTCTTAAGTCTTACTTCTATTATCTCAAAATGCCAAGGTAAGCAATCCACGGCCCAACTTCACCGGTATATTGCATGGCCATCACCCTCGAAATCTGTGCGATATGCCCAAGGTCGTGCACTGTCCAGCAGGAAAGCAATTGACGCAGCGTCACTTCGCCAAGTGCGGGATGGATGCCCTTTTTTTCAAGGGCATCTTCATCCAGTGGCGTATTGTTGAGAATGCGCAAATTCTCCAGTCTCAGTCGGGTAAATTCATCCAAGAGCGAAGAGAGCGGCTTGCCTTTGCTTTCCTCGAACTGCGCAAACCGGTCGAAAGGAACAAATGGTTGGCTCGTGCCAAGTTCGAGGATATGTTTCATGCGGGGAATCCAGTCGGTTTTTTCGCCATGAATCAGGTGGCCGACAACGCCGTAAGGGCTCCAGCTTTCGCCGCCCTCATTTTTGGAAGTCCATTCCTTCGAGATGCCGGACAGCAAGCAGTTCAGCACCTGCGGGGTGCGTTTCAAAATCTCCAGTGATTTGTCGAGTGAAAATTCCATGATAAAAGTTGGGGCCGCAGCCCCTCACCAAAAAAGATTGAGTATGAAAAAATGCTCGTTGAGAGTGGTGCAAATAAATGGAGGAATTGGACTATCTTTGGCATCCGGTTTTCATAAATTTGGTAGTCCGGTACAGGAATTCGGGTTTAGAAAGTTTACATAATTTAGGAGGTTTAGCAATGCCAATCCTAAACACTCTAAACCCGCTAAACCTACTAAACTTTTATCGCCATGTTCCCTTGGAAGTCTGTAATCAAAATCAAGCCTACCTCCTCAACCCCCATCTACTTACAGATTGCCAACAATATTGTTTGCGAAATAAAGGAGAGCCATGTGCTACCCGGTACACGGCTGCCAGGTAGCCGTGCCATGTCGCAGTTGTTGGAGGTACACCGCAAGACGGTGGTGGCTGCTTACGAAGATTTGGAAGCGCAGGGTTGGATTGATATCCATCCATCAAAAGGAGCTTTTGTAAACACCAAATTGCCGGAAAAGCAACCCGGCAGAATCACCAAAAGCCTAATTCGAAAGGGATTTCCTGCACAGACGGGCTTCGAGGTGAAACCCTACCTGAACATCCACGCCCCTACCTACGCACCACAGAACATTATCGGACTTCACGATGGCCCCGACCTTCGGCTTGTGCCCACCAAACTCATTTCACAGACTTATAAAAGCATTTTGACCCGTAAGGCCAACGTTCCACACCTGCGCTATTTCGAGGTGGAAGGAAACCTGTTTCTGCGCACCAACCTTTCGGAACACCTCAACGAAAGCCGGGGGTTGCAGACCACGCCGGAAAATATCTTCATCACCAGGGGCAGTCAAATGGCCATTTTCATGGCTTCGATGGCGCTGCTTTCGCCGGGTGACCTGGTCATCGGTGGCGACCCCGGCTACTACTACGCCGAGCGGGTCTTCACGCATTTTGGGGCGAAATTGAGAAGAGTGCCGGTGGACAAGTATGGCCTTCGCACCGATGTTATTCGTGAAATTTGCGAAAACGAGTGCGTCCGTATGCTTTACATCACGCCGCACCACCATTTTCCCACCACCGTCACGCTTTGCGCCGAGCGCCGCATGGAGCTGCTCGAACTGGCCAACAAATGCAATTTTGCCATTCTGGAAGACGATTACGATTACGATTTCCACTATGAAAGTAGCCCACTGCTACCGCTGGCCAGCGCCGACGCCAATGGCATGGTGGTGTACGTGGGTTCAATGAGCAAGACGTTCGCACAGTTTCTCAGGATTGGTTTTTTGGTTGCTCCGCAAAATTTGCTGATGGAAATTGGCAAGATGCGCCAGTTCATTGATGTGCAGGGCGACTATGCGATGGAACAGACCATTGGTGAACTCTTCCGTCTTGGCGAAATCAAGCGGCACATGAAAAAGGCGCTCAAAATTTACAAACAGCGTCGTGATTTCTTCTGCGAACTCATGGCCGACCAGCTCGACGGCAAGGTGCATTTCAAAAAACCAGAGGGCGGCATGAGCGTCTGGGTAGAGTTTGACCCGTCATTGCCGCTACCGGATATTGCTGCCGCAGCCAAGAAGAAAGGGTTGAGTATTTCGAATGGAAAAATCAACAATAAGGCCAGTGACCGCACGTGGAACGCCGCCCGGTTGGGCTTTGCTTGCCTGAACTTGGAGGAGATTGAGTTTGCGGTGAAGGTTTTAAAAGAAGTGACTGGAGGGTGAGAAAGCGAGAGAGTGAGAGAATTTTTATCCTATCAATTTCTGACCCTCTCACATTCTCAAACGCCTAGCCAAGTTCTTCCTCCACCAAATATCTTTCCGCATCCAAGGCAGCCATGCAGCCGGTGCCAGCAGCGGTCACCGCTTGCCGATAGACCTTGTCAGCAGCATCGCCGCTGGCAAATACGCCGTGGACTTTGGTCCTGGTAGAGCCAGGTGTGGTAATCAAGTAGCCGGTTTCGTCCATGTCGAGGAAACCCTTGAAAATTTCCGTGTTTGGTTTGTGGCCGATAGCCACGAAGAAGCCCTCCACGGGCAGTTCTTTTTTCTCGCCCGTCAGGCGGTTGACGATACGAATGCCGGAAACTTTGTTTTCACCCAAAACCTCTTCGGTTTCACTGTTCCAATGCACTTCGATATTGGGCGTGTTGAACACCCGCTTTTGCATGATTTGCGAAGCACGAAGCTCATCTCGCCGCACCAGCAAATGCACTTTAGGGCAAAGCTTGGCAAGGTACGTAGCCTCCTCGGCAGCCGTGTCGCCACCACCGACCACAGCCACTTCTTTTCCTTTGTAGAAAAAGCCGTCGCAAACGGCGCATGCACTCACGCCGTTGTTCATCAAACGCTTTTCGGAATCAAGGCCGAGGTACTTGGCACTGGCCCCGGTGGAAATGATGACAGTGTAGGCGTGAAGCTCCTCGCCACTCTCATTCCAGAGTTTGTGGTATTTTTCGCCAGTGTTAAAGTCCACCTTGGAAATCTGTTCCCAGCGCACATCGGTGTCAAAACGCTCGGCCTGCGCCCGAAACTCCTCCATCATGTCCGGCCCGCTGATGCCCTTGGGATAGCCGGGGTAGTTTTCCACCTCAGTGGTGGTGGTCAATTGGCCACCAGGCTCCGGGCCGGTGAAGAGCACGGGACTCATGTTTGCCCTGGCTGCGTAAATGGCGGCGGCGTAGCCCGACGGGCCTGAGCCAATGATGATGCACTTGTGGATTTTGATGTCGGACATGATAAGATATTGAGTGATTGAGATATTGAGTGATTGGGGTGCAAAAATATCGAATGGCCTTTGAAACACCATTATGAATCAAAAAGATTAACGGGCAAATGTGATAGGGGGCACTTAGCACCAATTGTTTGAAATGCAACAAGGCTTGTTGGCCGAATTTGCTACCTTTGCCGAACAATCTATGGCTAAATTATCAAGGGCTATGGGTTGTTGGAAGCCCTGATTCCAAAACAACTCAACAATTCCACTATTTCAGCAATCACAACGATGCAAAACGTCAAGCCGCACACCTTGCTCACCGATTTCGACATCGAACTGATTCGGGCGGGCAAGCATTTCCGGTTGTACAACAAGCTCGGCAGCCACCCCATGCAGTTGGAGGGTGAATGGGGAACGTTCTTCGCCGTTTGGGCGCCGAGTGCGCTTGAGGTTTCCGTGGTTGGCAACTTCAATTTTTGGAACGAAAAAACGCACAAACTCTTCCTTCGCCCCGATGGCACGGGCATTTGGGAAGGCTGGATTCCCGCCATTGGCAAGGGCACGCTTTACAAATACAGCATCAAAACCCGAGACAAGCGCCGCCTGTCCAAAGGTGACCCCTTCGCCCGGTTTTGGGAGGTGCCGCCCAATACGGCCTCCATCGTATGGGACCCATTTTACGAATGGAAGGATGAACCTTGGATGAAAAAACGGGCCGAAATGGCCGGAAAGCCGCAGCCTTTCAGTGTTTACGAAGTCCATTTGGGCAGTTGGCGGAAAAAAGCGGACGGTGTCCATTCGTTCAGCTACTTGGAGTTGATTGACGAAATGGTGCCCTACGTCAAGGAAATGGGCTTCACCCACGTGGAGTTCTTGCCCGTCATGGAGCACCCGTATTTCCCTTCTTGGGGCTACCAAATCACAGGCTATTTTGCCACATCGAGCCGTTTCGGTTTCCCAGAGGATTTCATGGCCTTGGTTGATGCGTTCCACCAAGCAGGCATCGGCGTCATTCTCGATTGGGTGCCCTCGCACTTCCCTTACGATGCGCACGGCCTCGCCGACTTCGACGGTACGCACCTCTACGACCACGCCGACCCCCGCAAGGGTTTTCACCCTGATTGGAAAAGCGCTGTGTTCAACTATGGCCGTTGGGAGGTGCGCAGTTTCTTGATTTCCAATGCACTGTTCTGGCTGGAGCAGTTCCATATTGACGGCCTGCGGGTGGATGCTGTGGCCTCCATGCTCTACCTCGATTATTCCCGCAAGGAAGGCGAATGGCTGCCGAACCAATACGGCGGCAAGGAAAACTTGGATGCGATTTCGTTCCTCAAGGAGTTCAATGAAATGGCGCACCGTGACCACCCAGATGTGGTGACCATTGCCGAGGAAAGCACGGCTTGGGCAGGCGTCTCCCGCCCAGTGAGCGAAGGCGGCCTCGGCTTTGACCAAAAATGGATGATGGGTTGGATGCACGACACCCTGAAGTACGTGCAGTACGACCCGTTGTTCCGCAAGGACCACCACGGAGAGCTGACGTTCAGCCTTATTTACGCCTTCACCGAGCGCTTCATGCTGCCGCTCTCGCACGACGAAGTGGTGCATGGAAAAGGCCCGCTCATTGACAAAATGCCCGGCGACGAGTGGATGCGTTTCGCTGGACTCCGGGCCACTTTTGGCTACATGTGGACGCACCCTGGGGCGCACCTGCTTTTCATGGGTGGCGAGTTTGGGCAGACATCGGAGTGGAACATCGAACGGGGCTTGGTCTGGTCGTTGCTGAAACACGAATACCACCAGGGCGTGCAAGCTTGGGTGCGTGACTTGAACCATTTTTACAAAAACTCAAAAGCACTTTACGAGCGGCAGTTCCAAGATGACGGCTTTGAGTGGATAGAACATGCCGACTGGCAAAACAGCGTCATCACTTATGAGCGCAAGGGCGACCACAAGGACGATGTAGTTGTCGTGGCTTGCAATTTCACACCCGTCGCTCGAGAAGGTTACGCTTTTGGCGTTCCGCAAAGTGGCAGTTGGGTGGAGGTGCTGAACAGTGACGACAAAAAGTATGGCGGCAAGGGCATCGTGAACGCCAAGCCGTTGAAAGCAAAAAAGGAGGAGAAACATGGGCGGAAGCAAATTATTGAAGTGACATTGCCGCCGCTGGCTGTGGTTGTTTTTGCGCCGCAGAAGGCTACCAAGACTAAAAGGAATTGACATGGAGATTTTGGATGAAAATTTCAAGTCACCGCTTGAACCTACTGAAATTGGAAAACTTCATCAGGCGCTAATCATGTCTATTAAATGCATCAAAAATGCAAAAGTGACTTTTTTCATTCTGGCTGGCATTATTGCACTTCGTATGATATTGGGATTTGCTCTCGTTAACAAATTGAATATTTTGCAGTTAATTTTTGCCTTGCTTTATGTTATTATTGGGTTGAGTGTGAGCAATAATCCCAAGTTGATATTAATACTTGGTGGAATAATTTTTATAGCTGAAAGAATTGTCATGGGATTTACATTTACTTCAATTGTTGTTCTACTTTTTGCCAGCTACTTTGTTGGTAAAGGCATTCATGAATCATTTGAAATGGAAAAAATCAAGCAGCAATTAGATTTCTACGGTATTGATACCAGTAAATATGAAGCCTGAAAACCAAATACCGCATCGTTCTGGTTTCGTCAACATCATCGGTCGCCCAAACGTCGGCAAAAGCACCTTGATGAATACCCTCGTCGGCGAGCGGATGTCCATCATCACGTCCAAGCCGCAGACGACCCGCCACCGCATCATCGGTATCCTGAGTGGGGATGACTTCCAAATGGTTTTTTCGGATACACCCGGCATCATCAAGAATCCAGCCTACAAGATGCAGGAAGCCATGAACCGCTTCGCCGTATCAGCTTTTGAGGATGCCGATTTGCTGTTGTTCATCACCGATATTTTTGAAAAATATGAGGACAATGACCCAGTGCTCCAGCAACTTAAGGACAGTGATGTACCCAAATTTTTTATCCTCAACAAAATAGACCAAGCCAAGGGCAACGAGGTGGAAGAACTAAGCAAGTGGTGGTCGGAACGGGTTGATTTTCAGGCAATTATCCCAATTTCAGCCCTGAACAAAACCAACACATCGGAGATGCTGGACCGCATCAAGTTGGCCTTGCCCGAAGGGCCGGAATACTACCCGAAAGACCAGCTAACCGACCGTCCGGAGCGTTTTTTTGTGAGTGAAATCATTCGGGAAAAAATCCTGGAGCAGTACAAGCAAGAAATCCCGTACTCAACGGAAGTGGTTGTGGAGCGTTTTAAAGAAACCAAAACCACCAAAGGAGAAGATATGGTGGAAATCATGGCCCATATTTACGTGGCCCGTGAGACGCAGAAGATGATTATTTTGGGTAAAAACGGGTCGTCTATCAAGCAGCTCGGCACCGAAGCACGCAAGTCCCTTGAGGCTTGGCTGGAGAGCAAGGTTTTCCTTGACCTCCACGTGAAAGTGCGTGAAAATTGGCGGAACGACGAACGGATGCTCAAGCATTTTGGATACGAGAATTAATGATTAATGAAGAATGATGAATGATGAATCGGCGACGCTGGGCATCATTCATCATCCATCATTCATCATTCATCATTTTAATGAATGGGAAACATAGTAGCAATAGTAGGACGCCCAAATGTGGGCAAATCAACCATTTTCAACCGCCTGATTGGCGGCAGGCAGGCCATCGTGGACGATGAATCGGGCGTGACCCGTGACCGGCAATACGGCACTTGCGAGTGGAACGGCAAGATTTTCAACGTCGTGGACACAGGTGGCTTCGTGGAGCACTCTGACGATATTTTCGAAGCGGCAATCCGCTCTCAAGTGAAAATCGCCATTGAAGAGGCTTCGGTCATTGTGTTCATGGTTGACGTAACGGTGGGTATCACCGACCTTGATGAAGATGTGACCAACATCCTTCGACGCACCAAAAAACCTGTCATGCTGGTGGTAAACAAGGTGGACAACCACGAGCGGTACCTGCTGGCCAACGAGTTTTACAGCCTTGGATTTGAGCAGATTTTCTTCGTGTCATCGCTCACGGGCAGCGGTACTGGCGAGTTGCTCGATGCTGTGACGGAGCATGTTTCGGAAGATGCTCATATTGAAACCGACCTGCCAAAATTTGCCATCGTCGGCCAGCCGAACGTCGGCAAGTCGTCGCTGGTGAACGCATTGCTCGGCGAAGACCGCAATATCGTGACAGACATTGCAGGCACTACCCGTGACACCATCCACTCAAAGTATTCCAAATTTGGCAAGGAATTTATATTGCTTGACACTGCTGGAATTCGAAAAAAGGCAAAGGTACACGAGGACTTGGAGTTTTATTCGGTGATGCGGGCCATCAATGCCATTGAAGAATCTGACGTCTGCATCCTGATGATTGACGCCCAAACGGGCATCGAGGCGCAGGACATGAGCATCTTTCGGCTTGCGCAAAAACGCAACAAAGGCATTGTGCTGCTGGTGAACAAATGGGACTTGCTCAACAAGGAAACCAACACTGCCCGTGACTTTGAAGCAGAGATGAAACGCAAGATTGCGCCGTTTAGCGATGTGCCGATTTTGTTCATCTCAGTCCATGAAAAACAACGGATTTTCAAGGCGGTGGAAGAGGCTTTGCAGGTCTATGAGAACCGTGCGAGGAAGATAAAAACCTCGTATTTGAACGACCAAATGCAACCGGAGATTGAGCGCTACTCGCCGCCCATGCACCGGGGCAGGACGGTCAGCATCAAATTCATGAACCAACTGCCAACACCGTACCCAGCGTTTGTTTTTTACTGTAGCAACCCCAAACACGTGAAGGACAGCTACAAGCAGTTCCTGGAAAACCGGATGCGGGAGAAGTTCCAATTTACCGGATCCCCCATCACGATATTTTTTAGGGAGAAATAAATAACTGTGAACGATGAACTGTGAACTGTAAATGCTTGTCCCTTAACATTCAAAAATCACAATTCAAAGTTCACAATTAATCAAAATGCCATTTCATAAGACAGAAATACTGGGCTTGCTGCTCTTTGAACCCAAGGTCTTTGGCGACGACCGTGGTTATTTTTTTGAAAGCTACAATGCCAGAACCTGGGAGGAGGAGGCTGGGCTTACGTTCAATTTCGTCCAAGATAACCAAGCATTTTCGCCCCGTGGGGTGTTGCGGGGCTTGCATTACCAGACCGGTGATGCCGCACAAGCCAAGTTGGTTCGGGTGCTCCAAGGTGAGGTGCTCGATGTGGCGGTTGACCTTCGGGAAGGTTCACCAACTTATGGGCAGTCCTACACTTGCAGGCTAAGTGACAAGAATAATCTTCAATTGTTTGTGCCGAGAGGCTTTGCGCATGGTTACGTTGTACTCAGTGAAACGGCCACTTTTTTTTACAAATGCGACAATTTTTATTCAAAACAGCATGAAGGTGGAATACGGTATGATTGCCCAAAATTGAATATTGACTGGGAAATGGAACCAAGCAGTCTAATTGTTGCTGAAAGGGACAGAAATTTTCCATCTTTGGGCGAGCATTTGAAAATTTGAATATCCATCAGCATCATTTGCGCTTATATTCTTGATAATCAAGCGTTTAGCTTATAATTGGACACTACACCACAATTTATTTACTTGGAAAATATAAAGGGGGCATTAAAAAAAGCCAATGAAAAAGAAGCGACCAACAATTTTGGTGACAGGAAGCAAGGGGCAGGTGGGAATGGAGCTTCAAACACATGCCAACCAATTCTCAGATTTCGACTTTATTTTCGTGGACATTGAGGAGTTGGACATCACCGACCCTGCGGCTGTCAAGGCTTTCTTTGCAGAAAATCCGGTAAACTACTGCATTAATTGCGCTGCTTACACCGCCGTGGACAAAGCAGAAACGGAGACCAACCTCGCATGGAAAGTGAATACCATCGGCCCAGAGAACCTGGCCATAGCCTGTGCCAATGCGAAGGCATTGATGCTGCAACTTTCCACGGATTACGTCTATCACACTCAAGTGACTAAGCCATATATCGAGACTGACCTTACCACCCCGCAAGGCACTTACGCCAGAACCAAACTCCAAGGCGACGAAGTGGTGCTTAGAAACCATCCAGGCGGTGCGATGGTGGTTCGCACTTCATGGGTCTATTCTTCCTTCGGAACCAATTTTGTGAAAACGATGCTGCGGCTTGGTGCTGAAAAACAGGAATTGTCCGTGATTTATGACCAGATTGGCACACCAACCTACGCACGTGACCTAGCATTGGTACTGCTCCAGATTGTGCAAAAAGCTGAAAACAAATCAGTTGATGTAAAATTTTTCTCAGGCATTTACCACTACAGCAACGAGGGCGTCACGAGCTGGTACGATTTCGCTGTCGCAATTTTTGACATCAAAAAAATGCCCGTAAAGGTCATTCCCATCGAAACAAAGGACTATCCGACCGCCGCCAAACGGCCTCCTTACAGTCTGCTCAACAAGGCCAAAATCAAGAACACTTTCGGTATTGAAATAGCGCACTGGCAGAAAAGCTTGCGAGAATGCCTCGAATTATTGTAGTTTTTCATCTGGAAGGGCCACCAGTTCTTCATCGAAACTAGGTTCATCGGTCAGTAAATCAGCGGGCAACGATTTTGTCGCTTTTGCGCCCAATTCCTTGATTTTTTGCGCCCTTCCAATCAACGTATCTCCGTATTTCTTGGAATCGGAAAGCTTGTTCAATGCACCGTTCAGTGCCGATTGCGCATGGTCGAGGCGAGTGCCCACCTCCCTTAAATCTTCCACAAAACCCACGAACTTGTCGTAGAGCATCCCACTTTGGCGGGCGATTTCCAACACGTTTCGCTTTTGCCGCTCCTGCCGCCAGATGTAGGAAACCGTGCGCATGGTAGCGAGTAGGGTAGAGGAGGTGACGATGACGATGTTCTTCTCCAGTGCATCCAAGAAAAGTCGGTTGTCGTGCTGCAAGGCCACGGCAAATGCTGGCTCAATCGGCACGAACATCAGTAGGTAGTCCGGAGAGTTTAGCTGGGTCAGTTGAGGGTAGTTCTTGCTGCTCAAATCCCGCAAATGCTGCCGTATGGAATCAACATGCTCTTTGAGGTGACGTCCCCTAAGTTCTTCATTTTCAGCATTGTAGAATTTTTCGTAGGCTTTGAGCGAAACTTTTGAGTCAACGATGAGGTGCTTTTCATCCGGCAGGTAGATGATGAAATCGGGTCGTTTTTCATGGCCGTTCACGTCCTTGAAGGAAGTCTGCGCTTCGAAGTGCGTGCCCCGCACCAATCCCGATTTTTCCAGCAACATTTCCAATTGCATCTCGCCCCAGTCACCCTGTACTTTTGAGTCGCCTTTGAGGGCGGAGGCGAGGTTTCTTGCATCGAGGCTGAGTTGTTGATTAAGGTCCCGCAGTTGCTCTATTTCCTTTTTTAGGGAGACTTTGTCCTTGGCCTCGTCCGTAAACCGCCGTTCCACATCTTGCCCAAACTCCCGGATTTTCTCCCGAAGCGGATGCAACAAATCGTTTAATTGCTTTTCGTTCTGATCACTGAATTTTTTGGACTTTTCTTCCAAAAGGCGGCTTGCCACATTCTCGAATTCCAAGTGCGCCCGCTGTTGCAACACCTCGTAATCCTTTTTCCAGGCGGTAAGTTTTTCTTCAAGGTAAAGCAGGTCACGTTCTTTGGACGAAAGCGTTTTTTCCAAAAAAACAATGTCTTCTTGCTTGGTTTTCAGTTCGTTGTGCAAAAAAGCAGTTTGCTCCAAAGCAGCATCGTGCTGCTGTCGGCTGACGTATTTTTCCTGCAAATCATGTTGGGAAAGGTGGTTGGCAGCGAACTTTACCCGTGCAAAAAGCCAACTCAGGAGAGCGCCGATAATCAAACCAAGTACGAGAAACAACAAACAAACCGTCAATTCATTCATGGCGATGATTTTTAAGAATTCGCCACAAGATAGCGTTTTGTTTTAATTTAAAAACAAATTGGTTGAGGGAGAGGGTTTGAGAGGTTGAGGGTTTGGGGAGGGTCAATGCAAATCGAACAGGTCGGAAACACCGGGAGTGCGAGCTGCGATAAAGCCCTCGGCGAATTCAACGCCGATTGGGCGTCCAAATACCCGGTTCTTCGATTTTACGAACTCGAAAAAGTCCTTGCCAGAGATGGGCGTTTTGGGTTCGGTATCATATTCGGCGGTTTCTGGAAGGTAAAACTGGGAGCTAAAGGTGAGAATCAGGTCCATTTTTTTGTCCATGAACGGCGTGATGTCCACGACAAAATCGGGCGTCAAATTTTTATCCTGAATGTAATGGTACACCGCCTTGGGTCGCCAATGCGCCTGGGATTGGCCTTCAAAACTGGTCTCGATTTTTAACAGACCAGCATAAAAACAGGCGTCCGAAGTGAGTTTGGCAGCACGGCCATGGTCGGGATGGCGGTCGTCGGGCGCATTGGCCAGCACGATTTCCGGCTGGCACCATCGGATGATTTCGACTATTCTGAGCAGATTTTCTTGGGTGTACTGAAAAAAACCATCGGCCATCCGCAAGTTGCGGCGAAAGGTGGCCCCCATTTTCGTTGCCGACTCGGTAGCTTCTATATCCCGCAAGTCGGCGGAGCCACGGCTACCCAATTCGCCACGGGTAAGGTCGAGTAAGCCGACCATTTTGCCCAGCGAAATATGCCGCAGCAAAGTGCCGCAGCAGCTCAGTTCTACATCGTCGGGATGTACGCCAATGGCAAGGATATCTACTTTCATTTTACTCGATCCATGATTTCACGTTAGGGGTGTTAAGAAAAATTTTCAAGTTGCCCTATTCCGGGAGGACATCCCCCCTAACCCCCTTCAAAGGGGGAATTAGTCTCTGTTAAATTGCTCAATTTTGGCGTTTAGCAGTCCATTAATTCCCCCTTTGAAGGGGGTTAGGGGATGTCCGTGCTTATTGCTGACATTTCAATTTTTTCTCAACTCCCTTAATTTCTCGTCAAATAAACCTCATACCTCATACCTCCAACATCCTACTCTTCCACCAGAATATATGCCGCAAAAGGCCCTACCATCGCAAACCCCGTTTTGTTCATGCCCATACCGTTCATGTCAATGCGGTTGTTGGTGCAAATGATTTTCCAATTGCCCTCCGGCACTTCGATTTTTTTACCGTTGGCATTGCCGTTGAAAATCACCAGGATTCGCTTCCAGGAGTCGCCGTTGGCGTGGTCGCCGAGGATGTAGCCAATCGTGTTCTCGAATTTTAGGTCAACGAATTTCAGGTGCTTCGCAATATCGGCTTGGCTTGTCATCCGAAAGGCTGGGTGTGCTTTGCGGAGCTGAATCAAGTTTTGGTAATATTGAAAAAGGTCGTTGTATTTGGCTTTGTTGTTCCAGTTGATTTGGTTGATTTCGTCGGACGAGTTGAAACTGTTCTCGACCAACTGCTTGGTGCGCACGAACTCCTCGCCAGCATGGAGGAAAGGTATGCCCTGCGAGGTGAACACGATGGTTTGCGCCAGCTTGTTCATGTTCAGTTTTTGCTCCTCGGTGTTTTTGGGACAGGAGAGGCTGAGACGATCCCAGAGCGAGTGGTTGTCGTGGCAGGAGACGTAGTTGATGCATTGCTGTGGCGTTATAGCCCAGGCCTTTTGCGTGTAGTTGACCTTCTTGAGGTCAACTTGGGGGTGCGCCGTGCCACCAACGATACCGAACTTCACGCTTTCTTCCAGGTCGGTTTCGCCGTTGATGAAGCCTTTAGCGTGTGGGGTAAAAACATGGCCTTTAACGCCGTCCCGGAATTCATCGGAAAAAGCAGCAATGGCGTCCAGCTTCGGCACATTTACTTTTACCGCCCGTTGTTCTTCGGGCAGCTTGCAGACGTTGGCAGCCCAACCCTCCCCGTAAATGAAAATAGTTGGGTCCACTTTGCGCAGCTCCGCAGCGAGCTGGTTCATGGTCTCAATGTCATGGATGCCCATGAGGTCAACCCGGAAGCCATCAATATGGTACTCCTTCGCCCAATAGACCATGGACTCAATCATGAACTTACGAACCATGGGCCGCTCCGAAGCCACTTCATTGCCGCAGGCCGAACCATCGGAATAGTAGCCATTGTCGTGAATACGATAATAGTAGCTTGGCACGGTCTGGTTGAACACCGACTCGTAAGTGACTCCCGTATGGTTGTAAACGACATCCATCACCACCCGAAGGCCGTTGTCATGCAGCGCCTTCACCATTGTTTTAACCTCCTGAATTCGTTTGGCGCCATCCGCCGGGTCGGTGGAGAAACTGCCCTCTGGGACATTGTAGTTTTGTGGGTCGTAGCCCCAATTGTAGGTCGGGGCGGCATCGGGTAGCTCATCAATGGAACGGAAATCGAAGGCGGGCATGATGTGAACATGCGTGGCGCCCAGTTCCTTGATATGGTCAAGCCCAGTGGCAAAGCCGTCGGGGGACTTGGTGCCCGTTTCGGCCAAGCCGAGGTACTTGCCCTTGTTTTTGATGCCAGAGGACGGGTGTACGGAGATGTCACGCAACTGCATTTCGTACAAAATAATGTCCTCGAAACCTTTGAGCGGTGGCCGTTTGTCGGCCTCCCAACCCGCTGGGTTTGTCTTTTTCAAATCAACCACCATCGCTCGTTCACCATTGGTGCCGACGGCCTTGGCGTAGGGGTCAACCGTGGGGTTGAGCCAAAAGGAGTCAATCCGAACCTGGAAATTGTAATATTTTCCGGCATGATTGCCTTTAAGTTTTAGTTGCCAAACGCCGTTTTTGCCCTTTTTTAGGTTGAAATGGCTTATTGGGTTGGATTCGAGCGGCTTGTCATAAAAAAGCACCAACACCTCGTCCGCTGGTGGCGACCAAACCTTGAAAACGGAATTGCTGGGTGAGTAGGTCAAGCCAAGGTCTTTCCCGTTGTAAACCGGAAACTTGTCCAGCTCCTTGTTGGTGAAATTGCGAAGCGTGGGCTTTTTTTGCTCTCCTGCTGTGTCGAGTTTTCCCATGGGTTTGGCTTCTTTTTGTTTTATCGTGTGGTCAACTTGTGCGGTTGCAGTAGTTGCCATCAGGGCAAAAAAGAAGATGGTAGCTGATATAAAATGTCTCATGTTTCAAAAATAAAGCTAACGAGTTTTCGAGTGAACAGATTTTCGGGGCAAAAGTAGGAAAGGATGCGTTCGCTGTCTCGGTTGACTTCAAAACTTATTGACCAAATCATGGTTATGGGAGATGATTTTTGTGTCACCCCCGCCATGGGGCTTTCCTATAAAATCGTTTGACGTGAAAGCGAAGGGGGTTTGGGGGCGGCGCAGCCGCCCCCAAGACGCCCTCCCCCGAAGCGCCGCCGAAGGCGGCGATGAGGGGTAAATTATGTTCTGTTAGTTCCCAATTGTAACGTTATGTTGCGAAATGAGGGAAAGCCCTATTCTTATTGGAAAGCCTTGCCCCCCGCCAAAAACCAATTCCTTTAACGAACACAACTTTCCTACTTTTGCCGAAAAAAACAACGCATGAAATACTTGTTCATTTGGCTCGTCGTGTTTTCAGTTTTGGTTGGTTGCCAATCTTCGCTTTCGCCCGATGTGCTGCCCATGCTGGGTTCGCCCCAGATTGACCAAAACGGAGACTCCGTCGCTCACACCATCCCCGATTTCAGCTTCGTTGACCAGGACAGCAACCTTGTGACCAACGAGACTTTCACTGGAAAAGCCTACGTGGCCGACTTCTTTTTCATCGCCTGCCCCACCATTTGCCCGAAAACCGCCAAGCAAATGCTGCGCATCCACGACCATTTCAAGGACGACGCACGGTTGGAGTTGTTGGGCCACACCCTTTCCCCAAAATATGATACGGTGGCTGCGCTGAATCGTTACGCCAGAAACCTGGGCGTTTCTTCCAAAAAATGGCATTTCGTGACGGGCGACCAGGCCACCCTCTACAAAATGGCACCCGAGTACATGAACATTGCCTTGGAAGACTCAGACGCCCCCGGTGGCATCAACCACTCTGGCTATTTGATTTTGGTGGACAAAAACCGCCATATCCGCTCCTTCTGCAACGGTACCGACCCGGAGGATGTGGACCGTTTTATCAAGGACATTGAAAAATTGTTGAATGAAAAATAGCATCGCTTGCCTCCTCCTAGCCACGTTTTTCGCCTGGACCTCCTGCGACCAATACCCCTACCAGCAGGGCAAAATCCTCTACACCAATTTCTGTGAAAACTGCCACATGGCCGATGGCAGTGGCCTCAAGGCCCTGATTCCACCATTGGCAGGAGCCGATTATTTGTCAATAAACGGGGCTGCCATACCCTGCATCATCCGCAACGGCATCAAAGGTGAAATGGCCGTAAACGGTACAACCTACAATACAGAAATGGCCGGCATCGAGCGCCTCACCGAATTCGAAATCACCAATATCATCAACTATATCCACACCTCCTGGGGCAATGACCTCCCAATCGTGGAGCACCTGCAAGTGCGGGAATGGCTCAAGCCTTGCGAAAAAAACGTGAAACCGTTCTAGAAGGGTATTGGGGTATTGGGATATTGGGATATTCAAAAACCATTTTACAATTGGACTGTTTAGCGTCGAGTTTAAAGTCGAGTCAATTCCCCAATATCTCAATACCCCAATACCTCAATATCTCAATACCTCAATATCCCAATAACCCAATAACTCAACGTCATGCACCAACTCCGCACCGTACAAACCCTTCCTATCAGCTTGGAGGAAGCTTGGGCTTTTTTTTCCAACCCAAAGAACCTGGAACGGATAACGCCCAAGGATATGAACCTCATCCCAACTTCGCCCTTGCCGGACAAGACCTATCCCGGCCTGTTCATCACCTACAAAGTAAAACCGCTACTGGGCATCCCCATGCTTTGGGTCACGGAAATCACGCATGTGCGGGAGCAGGAGTTCTTCGTGGACGAGCAGCGCCTAGGGCCGTACCGCATTTGGCACCACCAGCACCATTTCAAGGCCGTGAAGGGTGGGGTGGAGATGACCGACATCGTGGACTACCGCCTCCCGCTCGGCCCGATTGGCATTTTGATGAACGCCCTGTTTATTGGCAAGAAACTAAAGCAGGTATTCGAGTACCGCAGGCAGCGGCTGGTGGAGGTGTTTGGGTAGTGAGAGAGTGAGCGGGTGAGCGATGTGAGCGTGGGAATTGAAGGCGCTCACTTTTCTCACTTGCTCACCTGCTGCAAAGCAGGTCATGCGGCTGCAAGGATTTCAATGCCTTCTTTTTTCACGATGTCAAGCAGGGGTGACATCGTATCCTCTGAAAATTGGCGGCTGCCGACCATGAATGGTTCGATGCGAACATCCGCCCGCTTCGTTAGGCTCCAGGCTTTCCCCAAGAGCCAAATGTTTCGCTGGTCGAACATGGGAGATACCAACATGAGGTCAATGTCGCTGTCCTCCTGGGCAGTACCCTTCGCATGGCTGCCATAGAGAATTGCCTTTTCGATGTTGATGCCTTCTTGCTGAAGGATTTCAAGGTATCTTCTTACCGCTTTTATCACTTCTCTTTTAGCCATGAGAGCAGGGATGAAAGTTTATGATACTGCAAACGCTGTATCTTTTCTTCTGGATGGCGCATAAAATGCCAGCACGATATCCGATTTTTTTACGCCCATGCTCACCAATTCATTGGCGACGCCCACTTCTGTCCAATCTTCTTGTATCCAAACCACATCCCCCTTGAGGTCAATATGAATGAGGCAGGAATGTTTGCGGTCGGGCCCTTTCCAGCCGAGGCGCATCAAGTAGTAATGCCCATGCTGGTCGTCGGTCACGACTTGATTCTCGAACTCCTCATAGCCCTTGGGCCTGAAATCGGCATGGGATTCTATCACTTTGATAATGAAATTGCGATACTGGGTTATCTTATCCATTGTACAATGATTTTTTCTTCCACCTTAAAAACGAGCAACATCAAGCCGTCTTCTTTGATGGCATCGAGCGCCATTTGCTGCCGGGCGAAGAAGTTATTGTAAATATCTTCAGACACAGCGAGGAACAAGGCCCTATCCTCGTGGTTGTAACGCAGCGCACGCCGATAGGTCAGGTACTGCCCAAGGCTTCGTGGAATTGGTAAACTTTAGATGGCTGGGCAAAACCCTTGATTTCTACCGCAATTCGTTGCCCTTCTTTTTCCGCTGCCATCAATTTTTCAGCGCCCAAGTCCACCTCCAACTCTGCGTTGCCATATTCCAGCTTCAACGGGTCGGCTGTAATCGTCCAACCGTCTTTTTCCAAGGCTTCCCGAACGATGTTGTGATACCTGTCTTTTGCCATAAAGCGCTTTGTTCAATGCATTGCTGCAAAGATAGGCAAGTTTCGTTGGCTTTTATATCATAAAAGCTGTTAAGCAAGTGGGTGTTTGATGCCACGGTTGTCGCCCTTTGGGTTTGTCATCGTGCAACGACCCGTCCACGCCTACCGGAAAATGCTGTTTTAGCCGAAGATGGGTTTAGAAGCTTGAACTAGGATGAATAGGATAAATAACGATTGATAGGATGGTGACCGGGATAACATCCAATTAATACCATAAAGCCCGATAGCGTCATGTTTAACCCTGCCTGTTCCGCCTTTCATGCTGCATTTTATTGACCAGCCAATCTGGCAAATAATGCCGGGAATGGAAGATATCATCTGGCAACTCGCCCAACAATTCGGGAGGAGCATCAGTGAACTCCGATTCGGGGCGAACCTGCTTGTTGAAAATATGTCGGTACTCCAATTTGGCAGAGGCAAGTTTCACCAACGACCTCGGTGCAGACCTGCTTGTTGAAAATATGTCGGTACTCCAATTTGGGCGAACCAAAGTTTACCAGCAATCCATCTGGGTAATTCCATGCTTCCACGGTGTCAATCGCTTGTGTGAAATGGGCCTTGTCCAAGGTGCTTACCGCCTTCACTTCCACCACCACTTTGTTGTCCACCAAAAAGTCACAACGCCGAAAACCAATCCGCCAATCCTTGTAATGAATGGGCAGCCAGACCTCCCTTTGAAACTGGATTCCCGCCTTTCTAAGCTCTATGGCCAGTGCCCGGCAATAGATGTACTCCCGGTGTCCCCGCTTTGAATTGTTGTGCACCTCCATGGCGCAACCGTTGATGCGATAAGTCAAGTCTCCCACTTGCATGATAATGTTCTTTTCTGAAGTATTTGTCGTGTATAAAGCCCTGGATTTAGGGTGAATGGGCGTGCCGAAGGTAAGGGGAATTTATGTTTGAACTAAGATTTTTGAGATAAAAACCGATGGGTAGGATGGTTGCCTACACCTTATCCTATTAATCCTATTACATCCTACTTTATCCTAGTTCAATTCTGCCTTAGCCGAAGGATGGTTTAGATGAAGATAGTACGGATTGGAACTTCTTCCAATACTGAGTCGCAATTCTGCCTTAGCCGAAGGATGGTTTAGATGACATTTCAGGCGACCCGAGCAGCGACAAACCGATGCGTCGCAATTCTGCCTTAGCCGAAGGATGGTTTAGATGCAATATTAAATACTTGTTGGTTTGGTGGAAAATGGTCGCAATTCTGCCTTAGCCGAAGGATGGTTTAGATGACAAATTCAGAAAGGTACTCTTATTGAGTACACAGGTCGCAATTCTGCCTTAGCCGAAGGATGGTTTAGATGACAAATTCAGAAAGGTA
>CAZDSU010000084.1:0-28073 GCA_964508135.1 uncultured Saprospiraceae bacterium | reverse complement strand
CGTCAAAATCAAAATCTGTGAAAATTGCAGCTTGAGTTAATCCAGACCTCACGTTCTTTTAATAATCCGGGCGTGGTGGGCAGCACGATTTACCGTTGGCAAGTAAGTGCGGATGGCGGTACTACCTGGTTCAACCTGTTAAACAGTGGTGCTTACAATGGCACTTCAGCAACCTACCTGAGCATTTCAAACGTCGCCGGGCTAAATGGCTTTTCATTTCGCCTTTCCGCAAGAACAAGCACTTGCAATATCGTTTACACTGATACGGCCAGTTTGACCGTGGAAGACTGCCCACCCGGCTGCCTCAAGCTCAAACTCAAACTCCTCCCCGACTCCAGCGGTTGGGCAGTGATGGCCAAACCTTTTGGGGGTTATGTGCCTTCGGCAAACGCCATGACCACCGCCGGGAGGGTCACGCTCGTTGCGCCAGCCGATTTTGTGCTGGATGGTTTCAGCACTGAAGCAGGCGACTGGACACCAGCCAATGTGACCAACCTACCGAACAACCCTGCCCGTAAGTACATAACTTTTGAACTGCAAATGCCATCGCAGGGCCAGCAAGAACAGGCCATTCCCTTCGCCCCTGAGCAAGAGACCATGCTCTTCAAGTTTGAGAAAACAGGCCCATGCCCCGACTCGCTTTATTTACTTGAAGCCGTGCCCGCAGGCTTGCAACCGAACAAGCTGGAAGGCTACGACCCGGACGGTTTGACACCCGGTGGCTTCGAATACTGCGGCGTCTATGCCCGCAAAGCCTGGCGCTGCAATGGCCCCACCGCTCCCAGCGGCCCCATCATCATCGTGACGACGGACAGTCTCGGCGCTCCGCAGCCCGAAGCTACCGACCGTGACACCGATTTTTCTGAAGGGAAAACTGCCGAAGGCCAATGGTTCACCGCCTCACCCAACCCGGCGGGCGACTTTGTGAACATCGTCCTCTCAGCCGATTTGTCCGAAGGCCGCCCCACCCTCACGCTCTGGGATTTGCAGGGCAAAAAACGGCAGGAAATGGTCGTGGAAAATGCTGCTACGCAGCTTGATTTGAGCGACTTGCCCACTGGCGTCTATTTGATTTCGCTGACGCAAAATGGGCGGGTGGTCGAATGGAAGAAACTCGTTAAAAACTAAAAGTTCTTCAGTTCGACAGTTGGCAGTTGGCAGTCAGTGCCGTGGTAGCACCTACTGACTGCCAACTGCCAACTGTCGAACTGCCAACTAAACAATCCCGTATTTTTCAATCTCCAAAATTGCCTCCACGTGCGCATCGGCGATTTTCTGGCGAACGGAATCCTTCATCAATTCTTTCACTTCCAGTTTGTTGTTGTAAAAGCCGTTCTCGGTCAGGATAGCGGGCATCGTTGTTTTTTCCAGCACGTAAAGCGGCTTCTCGGCGGTGGATTTCAGGTTGCGGTTCTTGAAGCCCGTCTTCAAAATCAGGTGCTTCTGGAACATAGCCGCCAGTTTCTTCCCCCTCGTGCTGTTCTGGGCATACCAAGTTTCAGTGCCCTTGATGGCGTCGGCAATCCACGCTCCGTCCACAGCAGGCCCGGCGTTGGAGTGGACGGAAACATAAATCTTCGGCAGGTCGGTTTTGTACTTGTTCGCACGGTCAACCCTTTCCTCCAAAAAGCTGCCCACCTCGTTGAAGTCCGGCACCACATCGAAGTATTTCACACCATTCTTTTTGAGGCCCTTGATGATTTTTTCCACCACGTCCCGGTTGAACTCGTACTCAAAAAAACGGGTCGTGCCGTCGTCGAAGAGCGGCGAGCGCTTGCCCGGCTGCAACTTCCCATGCCCGTTGTCGAGGCACCACACAAAACGAGGGGCTGGTGGCGGGGGGAGCGGTGTAGGCGGTGTGGTGGGCGTGTGCGGTGTGGTCGTTCCGCCGCCAGTCGTGGGGGTAGTGGGAGTCGTGGGGGTCGGCGGCGTTGATGGGCCGGGCGTGGTCGGTTCGGTCTCTTCGCCATCCACGGCGTCCTCCTTGTCCTCGTCGGCGAAAGGGCCGGGCGCATCGGGTATCACGTCCCGCACGGGCACGGTGCGGATGGTATCCGATGGCACGTCTGAGCTGTCCTCCACCTCACCGGGTTTGCGGTCGTTTTGTGAGGTTGGGCGGGGCGCAGGCGTAGGAGCCGGGGCTGTTTTTTTGCCAAAAAGCGAAGCAAAAAAGTCCGCAATGGCTTTGAAGAAGTTTTTCATGATTGAATGGTTTGTTTATCGGTGGACGGCAAACGGTGGACGGTTGACGGTTTCAGAACCCAAAGCTAACCCACCACCACCCAATTTCCCAATTTCTAATTTCCCAATTTCCTAACTTTCCATCGCCTGCGTCAAATCCCCGATGATGTCGTCCACATGCTCGATGCCCACCGACAGCCGAATGAGGCCGTCAGTGATGCCGTTGGCGAGGCGGATTTCCTTCGGGATGTTGAGGTGCGACATGCTGGCCGGGTGCAGGATGAGCGTGTCCACGTCGCCTAGTGTAGGTGCCAACGTGCAGAACTTGATGCGATTCATGAACTTGACGCCCGCCTCCAATCCACCTGCCAGCTCAAAACTGAGCATCCCGCCGAAGGCTTTCATTTGGCGCTTCGCAATGGCATGGTCGGGGTGCGAGGGCAACCCGCAGTAGTTTACCCGTTCCACGGCATTGTCATTCCGAAGGAACCCGGCGATGCGCATGGCGTTGTCGCAATGCCTATCCATGCGCACGGCGAGGGTCTTCAGGCCGTTGTGAACGAGCCATGCCTCCCAAGGCGAGCAGTTGGTACCCGCCAGTTTCATCGCTTGCCAGATGCTGCCGCCCATCTTCATTTGAGCGGTGTGCGGGGTGACGAGCGCCCCAGCGATGGAGTTGCCGTGGCCATTGAGGAACTTGGTGGTGCTGTGTACGATGTAGTCCACGCCGAAGCGCAGTGGCTGCTGGAGGTAGGGCGTGGCGAAGGTGTTGTCCACGGCACTCAACCTCTCGTGCCGCTTGGCAATGCTGGCCAACGCAATCATGTCCACGCAGGCGAGGGTCGGGTTGGCGGGGGTTTCGAAGTAGAGCAGCCGGATGTTGGGGTCATGTTTCACCAAATCCTCCACATGGTCGAGGTCGTGCAGGTCGGTGAGGATGGTTTCGATGCCGAGCGGTTGGAAGATTTTTACAAAAAGCTCGGTCGTGCCACCGTAGAGATTGCCCTGCGTGAGGATTTTGTCGCCGGATTTCAGCAGGCCCATCACCATTGTGGCAACGGCGGCCTGGCCAGAGGAGAACAGCATCCCGGCGGCCTCCACGCCCGTTCCGGCGGCTTCGAGGGCGGCGATTTTGGCGGCAACGGCGTCCACTGTGGGATTGCCGTAGCGGCCGTACACATGGCCTTCTTTTTTGTTGGTAAATATCTCGATGCCCTCGTCAATGCTCTCAAAAGCGAAGGACGAAGTGGCGTAAAGCGGCAGTACGTGCGGTTTGGTGGTACGTGGGTCGTGCCATTCCTTGGCGCAGATGGATTCGATGTGAGACATTGGATTGCGGATTTCGGATTTGCGATTGCGGATTGGGGGTCGGGGCAAAATTGCGCAAGCAAAACCAATTTCAAGGCACAAAAAAGAAAACAACTACGGTTGGTGGCTGAAACTTGCGTTATTTTGCAGTCCTTTTTTAAAAATCGCCCCAATTCAAATAAATGTTTCGCTTTCGGTAAGCGGTTGGCAGTGACTGGTTGACTTAAAGTCACCCGGTCACTGCGCCCTAAATCCGAAATCCGAAATCGCAAATCCGAAATCAATAATGCGAGGAGTACCCGATAGACTGACGATTAGCGACGAATTTTACGAAACCCATAATTACGTTGCCGACAAAGGCCAAGGTGCCATGCGGCTTGACAAATTTCTCGCCGACCGGATTTTCAGCATTTCGAGGAGCCGGGTTCAGAACGCCATCAAGGCAGGGCTGGTGAAGGTAAACGACGTGGAGGAGAAGGCCAACTACAAGATCAGGCCAAACGACGTGGTGGAACTCCTGATGCCCAAGCCTTTCGAAGACGCCGTAAAGGTGCAGCCCGACAAGATTCCCCTCAACATTATTTACGAGGACGACGACCTGCTGGTGCTCAACAAGCCTGCAGGCATGGTGGTGCATCCCGGCGTGGGCGTCTATCGCCGCACGCTGGTCAACGCCCTCGCCTACTACTTCCAAGACCTCCCCGTGATGGAAGGCAACCCAGAAAACCGCCCCGGCCTGGTGCATCGAATTGACAAGGACACCTCCGGCCTGATGGTGGTGGCCAAGTCCGAGTTTGCCATGTTTTCGCTCGCCAAACAGTTTCACGACCATACCATCCACCGCCGCTACCACGCCATTATTTGGGGGGAAATGGAGGAGGACGAAGGCACCATCGAGAACTGGCTCGGTCGCCACCAGCGGTTCCGCAAGAAAATGACGGTGGTGGAAGATGGCGAGGGCAAACTGGCCATCACCCACTGGAAGGTGCTGGAACGGCTCTACTACGTCAGCTACATGGAGCTGCACCTCGAAACGGGCCGGACGCACCAAATACGGGTTCACATGTCGAACCTTGGCCACCCGCTCTTCAACGACGAGCGCTACGGCGGCAACCGCATCATGAAGGGAACGGTGTTCAGCAAGTACAAGTCGTTTGTGGACAATTGCTTCGAAATCCTGCCACGACAGGCGCTACATGCCAAGGAAATCGGCTTCGTGCATCCGCGAACCGGGGAGCACATGAAGTTCGATTCGGAACTGCCCATGCCAATGCAGGACTGCCTCGCCCGCTGGCGCACCTACGTGACGGATAGGAAGCAGAAGCTAACACTTGATCAGGAATGAAAAGATTGCGGATTGCGGATTTGCGATTGCGGATTTGATGCGTCGGGACCTTCACTGTTCATACTTCTTCGCCTATCCGTTCAACCTTAATCCGCAATCCGCAATCGAAAATCCGCAATCGAATGCTGTATTTAACTCAGCGCATAGCCGCCCTCGCCCGCCTTGGCGAGCACCTACTCCAGCCGGACGATTACCTCGACGCTGTCATTCATCGCACGGAATACAACAATAATTGGTTCACCAAGGAAAACCAGGCACTGGCCATCCGAGCCATTGCCACGCAGTTTTTGGATAAAAACAAGCTGGAAAACTGGGCAGCGGCCTACCTCATTTCGGACGAACCAACGATGAAAACAGTCGGAATGGTGATGGCGGGCAACTTGCCGCTGGTGGGCTTCCACGACTTGGTTTGCACCTTCACAGCGGGCCACAAGGCCAAAATCAAGCTCTCCGACAAGGACCGTTTTTTGCTGCCGTACCTGCTCCAATTGCTCGAAAAGTATTCGCCGGGCGCTGGCGCTTTTTTTGAAATTGCGGAGCAAATAAGCGACCTCGACGCCGTGATTGCCACGGGCAGCAACAACTCGGCCCGCTACTTTGAGGCGTATTTTGGCAAATACCCGCACATCATCCGCAAGAACCGCAACGCCGTGGCCGTGCTCGACGGCACCGAATCCGAGGACGAGCTGCTTGCACTCGGCAAGGACGTGTTCCGGTTTTTTGGGTTGGGCTGCCGCAATGTTTCAAAACTGTATTTGCCGAAAGGCTATCATTTTGCAGCGCTGATGGAGCGCCTGCACGAGTTCCGGGAGATTGCCAACCACGGCAAGTACCGCAACAATTTTGACTACAACTTGGCCCTGCTGATGCTGAATCAAGTGCCGTACTTCAACAACGGCTGCATCATCGTGGCGGAAAACAAGGACATCGCCAGCCGCATTGCCACCTTGCACTATGAATTTTACGAAGATAAAACCGCACTGGAAGCGGAATTGGTGAGCCGCAGCGAGGAAATCCAGTGCATCGTGGCCAAGCCAGGGCTGCTCAACCTTCCCACCGTCCCCTTCGGCAAATCGCAGGAACCTGGCCTCGCCGACTACCCCGACGGGGTGGATGTGATGGCGTTTTTGACGGGGGGATTGGGTGGTTAGCGTTTTGGCGTGTTGGGCAGGCCATAAGAGTATGTTTGGGATTTGCTCACTTGGCTAAAAATGGGTCTTTTCCGCCCTGAATCGAGCAAGCCTTTTTATTTAATTACGAAAAAAGAAAACAACTTTGCAATATGACAATAGAAGAATTAAATTCATCCAAAGTGCCAGTTATTGTTTTTGACAAGAAGCTGGAAAAACTTCGGGACAAAGTCTTGTTTCCCGAAAAATTGGCGAAGGCTAACGAAATTTTGGCTAAAGTTGGACTTCCAAAGCAAAAAAAGCAAACAGCAAACGATTAGCCGCACTCACTTTTTTGATGAATGCGTTTGGTGGTTGACGTATTGTCAACACTCCGTGCAATTTTTGGACACTGGTTCACACTGATTTAACTGAACACTGTAAATTAGGATTTTACGAAGTAAAATCAGTATAATTTTTGAAAATCAGTTTCAGGTTAATTATTTGATTAGCAGTGGTTTATAAAATCTGCACGGACTATTGATTGTGAATGTCTGCCTAAAACGCCAAAACGCCAATCACCCAACACGCTACTTCTTCACGAACCGTTTCGTTACCTGCCCTTCGCCGACCACCAGTTCCAAGAAATAGAGGCCCTGGTGGAGGTCGGCCACCTCAATCTTTTTGTCTGAAATATCCAAGTTGCCGCTGCCGACAAGTTGGCCGAGGGCGTTGAAGATGCGGTACTGGCAAGCTAGGCTGCCAGTCGTCTTGATGTCCACAAAAAGCACGATACCGGTGGGGTTAGGGTACAGCTCGACGCCGATGGTCGGCCTGGCCTCGTGCGCAGCCACCGAGCCGTCCTTGGCAACAGGCGAGCTGAAAAGCGCAACGCCGCCCCGCTGGTTGCCGACGATGCAGTCGAGAAAATCGTCTCCGTTGAGGTCGCCGAAAGTGGGGCGGGTGTTCCAACCTTCCCGCAGGCCGCCGCCCAGTTGCTCGTCCAAAAGCTCGAACGGCGCACCGAAAACATCCATGTTCTCCGGCACCACTTTGTAGTACTCCAAGTAGCCCAACTGGGAGCCGGTAGCGAGGTACATCGTTCCGTTGGGCGCTTCGATGATGACGGGGGCGCTGTAACCGGTGGTGTAGCCTGGCTGCTGGGTGCTGATGGCACCAAAGTACTCGTTGTTGGGCGCTTCGCCTGGATCGGTATGAAAGTCGGGGTTGCCTACCGATCCGATGTTGGGCAGATAGTTGATGGTGCCATTTCGCTCGCCGACGATGAGGTCGCCGAGGCCGTCCTTGTTCATATCGTGAATGAACGGCGTGGAAAACTGGCCCACCGAAATGCCCTTCCAATAAGGAACTATTGGGCCATAGTTCAGGGGATTGCCTGACCCAGCAATATTTTCAGCATAAAAAAACCTGCCGTATCGGTCGCCCACCACCAGGTCGTCATCACCGTCGCCGTCCAGGTCGCCGAAGGCAGGGGCGTAGGCCGAAGGCTGCAAGTTTGGGTCAATGAACAGGCTGAAACCGAGCCAATCGCTGTCCACCAGTTCGAAGGCCGGCTCGGTGGGTGTGCCCACGTTTTTGTACAAAAACAAGCCAGATTCGACGACGAGGTCAGGCTGGTAGCCCAACTCATTGCCCATCACGAAATCGAGCAGGCCGTCGGCGTCGAAGTCAACAAAGGCTGGGTTGGCACCCGATCCGTGGTCAATCACCCCGTCGGCAATCAGCAGGTCTGTCTTGAAATCGAAAACAGGGAACTCGTTGCTTTGGGCGTTTTTGTAAAACCAAACCACGTTTTTGTCCAGGGCACCATTGGGAATATTTGGCGAAGCCAACAAATCCTTTTTGCCATCATTGTCCACGTCGAGGTAGAATGAAGCGGGAAAGAAGGGGATGTCAACGGGGACATCGTAGCTGGGGAAGGTCGTGTCCTGTTCGCAAATCCAGGCATTTTGCCACCAGCCGCAGTTGGTGCCACGAATCAAACTTGGGTAAATCAGGTCGCCGTAGAGCAGTTCCTTGTCGCCGTCATTGTCCTCGTCGAAGGTGCAGAGCGTGGCGCCACCATGCACGCCGCCCCGGTCTTCTGCCACTTCGGTCGGGGGATCCGGTTGGAAGCAGGGTGGGAACACGCAGCAGGTAGAGTCGTTGCTCATGGATAAAGATTCTGCAAAAGCAGTCACCCAGAAATGGCCCCAGCAGGTTTCGTTTATTTGAAAAAGCAGCGTGTCGTCCGTAAAGCCTTGCTCGATGGCCGTGTTTTGGTAGTAATAAACCGTAGAACCGCCAATTCCTGGAGCAAGCACGTCAAGGTCGCCATCGCCGTCCATGTCATCAATGGCCGGATAGTCGGAGGAGTTGATGGGGAGTTGGGTGGGAGCGCCCGCCACCTCGAGCAGTATCACATCAAAAATCCACGGGAACGACACCCGGTCGAAGACCAGTTGGTTGTTTTCGTAACTGCCCGTAAAAACTTTCAGGCCAGCCAAGCCCTCGTCGAGAGAGCAGGCGAAGAGGTCCATCGCACCGTCGTGGTTGTAGTCGCGCAGCAGGGTGTAGAAGCGACAGGGCGGGAAGTTGGCGGCGTACTGTGGCGCATACTCGTACTTCGCCTCGCCGAAGCCACCGACGTTGAGGAAGGCCACGTGCTTGTCGCCGTTGCGGTCGAAGGCATAGAGGTCCTGCTTGCTGTCGTTGTTGAGGTCCACCGCCGACCACTGCGGGGCGTTGAAGCCGCCCAACCAGGGGTTGGCCAATTGGGTGTCGTCTTTCGTTACCGGAGCGTTCAATCGGTAAAAAATCTGTGCATTTGCCATGGCGAACATGCCAATGAAAAGTGCAAGGAGCGATAGTTTTTTCATAAAAATTGGATTTGCGGATTGCTGGTTTGCTGGCGCAAATGTACCGTTTTGGCGAGGAAGGGTTGGGGGAAAATGACGGGTGTGTTGGGTGGGTTGCAAAGTGGAAATGGCTCTATTCGATAAAATGGCGTGAATTCATGGAACATGTTCGATGAAATGGCGTGAATTTATGGAATAGGCAACTTCACCTCGCCCCGAACAGCAACGTCCCCACCCGTACCATCGTGCTGCCCTCGGCCACCGCCAGCTCGTAGTCGCCGGACATGCCCATCGAGATTTCCTTGAAACTATCTTGGTTTTGGAAAAAACGGGCCTTAAAATCATCAAAGATTTGCTTCAAGTGCTGGAATTCCCGGCGCACCTGCTCGTGGTCATCGGTGAAGGTGGCCATGCCCATTATGCCAGTGATGCGGGCGTTTGCAAGTGTTTGAAATTCGGGCATTTGGAGCAATTCCGTAGCCTCCGCCTCATCTAGCCCAAACTTGGTTTCTTCCTCGGCGATGTGGAACTGGAGCAGGCAGTCAACCACCCGCCCGTGCTTGGCGGCTTGTTTGTCAATTTCCTCCAGCAGCTTCCAACTGTCCACCGACTGGATGCAGGCGACGAATGGGGCGATGTACTTGACCTTGTTGGTCTGGAGGTGGCCGATGAGGTGCCACTCGATGTCCTTGGGCAGGGCTTCGTACTTGGCGGTCAGTTCCTGCACCCGGTTTTCCCCAAAAATTCGCTGGCCTTGGTTGTACAGCTCCATCACCCGCTCCAGCGGGTGGGTCTTGCTCACGGCAATGAGCTTGGTGTGGGTAGGGGCGAGTTGTTGTAAAATCTTTTTGAGCATGGGGCAAAATTAGTTGTTTGCATTGAACGTCGGGGAGGTTTGAAACCTCCCCGACGTTAGCTGGGCTTAGCCCTTCAAAAATCCCTGAAACCACTTCCCGCTGTCCTTCACCACTCGCTGCTGGGTGTCGTAGTCCACATGCACCAGCCCGAAGCGGGGCCGAAAGCCCTCCGCCCACTCGAAATTGTCGAGAAAAGTCCAGCAAAAATAGCCCTCCACGGGCACACCGTCCAGTTTGGCTTGCAGCACTTGGGCGAGGTAATCTTGGTAAAACTTTACCCGCAGGGGGTCATGGACGCTGCCATTTTCCACCGTGTCGGCGAAGGCGGCACCGTTCTCCGTCACGATGATTTTACGAATGCCGGGGTATGCGGCCATTTGTTTCAGGATGCTGTAAATCCCCTCCGGCGTCACTTCCCATCCCATTTCCGTGATGCGGTCGGTTGGCACGTCCCGTTTTTTCGGCGACTTTTCATTTGCCCAAAGCACGGGGGTGGTCAGGCTTTTCTTCGCCATCAGCCGGAAGTAGTTCTGCACGCCGATGAAGTCGAAGTCGAATTTCAGGCGCTCCATGTCGCCCGGTTGGGCATATTTCTCTTCGATTTTTTTCAAAAAAGGCAGTGTGTCCGTCGGGTAGCCCATGCCCATCGCAGGCTCGATGAACAGGCGGTTGAGCAGCGCATCAAAGCGCTTGGCAGCCCGCTCATGCTTGGGCTTGTCCTTCACCGGCTCCACGTAGGAGACCGAAAAGGTCGTGCCGACGTTGGCCTCCGGCACGTTCGCCCGGATAATGCGACCGCCTTCCGCCTGACAGAGTGCTGCGTGGTGGACGGCGGGCAGGTAGTTTTTCAGCCCCTTTTTGCCGGGAGCATGCCAGCCGAGCATGTAGCCGAGCGTGGTGAAGGCGAATGGCTCGTTGAGCACCATCCAGTTTTTCACCCGGTCGCCGAAGGAACGGGTGGCCAGGTCGGTGTACTCCGAAAACCAGCCCACGACGTCTCGGTTCGTCCAGCCGCCCCGGTCTTCGAGGGCCTGCGGGAGGTCCCAGTGGTAGAGCGTCGGCCACGGTTCGATGCCAAGCGAGAGGCATTTGTCAATCACTCGGTTGTAGAAATCAATGCCTTGCTGGTTTGGCTTGCCTGTGCCGTTGGGCAGTAGGCGTGGCCAGGCCAGCGAGAAGCGGAACACGTTGAAATTCAGGCTTTTAAGCAGCTCCAAGTCGCTGACGTAGCGGTGGTAAAAATCGCAGGAGACATCGGCGTTCTCACCCGTTTTAATGTTGCCTTTTTCATGGGCAAAACTGTCCCAGACGGAAGGCCCCCTACCTCCTTCCTGCCAGCCGCCTTCAATTTGGTAGGAGGCCGTGGCCACGCCCCATTTGAAGTTGGGGCCAAAGTCGGCTTTGGAAAAATCGCCGTCCCCACTGGGGCTGGCGGCAAAGAGCCGGGCAAACGGTTCTGGCAGGAAGAAGCTGCCAGCGAGGGCGGCGGAGGTTTGGATGGCTTGTCGTCTGTTCATCGTTTAGTTTTTAATCAGAAACTGTTTTTTAAGAATTCATGCTGGGTACACCCACTCCCCCCGATACTCCCTCCGCAGCAGCTTGTTCGCCTCATCGTCGTCCACCACAGCATCCTTTGCCTCGTCCCATTCGATGCTGCGTCCCAGCCTTGCGGAGAGCATCCCCAGCAGCGACATGTTCGTCGCCTGGCGACCATGCTCGATGTCGGCGTGGGGGAGCTTCCCCGATTTTATTGAAGCCAAAAAGTCCTGCCAGACGAGCTTGATGTTCTGCGAGTCCGGCTCGTCGAGTTGGGCGGCTTGGCTGATGATGTCATTTTTGGAATCGTTGGGATAAAACGTCCAGCCCTGCTGCCAACCCATGTGGAACGTGCCTTCTGTCCCGTGAAAAAAAACACCGACGTTTTCGCCGGGTTGCTGTGGGCGCTGGTTGACCAACGAGTGCTCCCAGGTGCAGGTGAAGCCCTCGAATTCGTACACGGCCACTTGCGTTTCGGGCATGTCACGGCTAGCATTTGCTGGGTATTTGGCAGTGCTGAAGACGCGGCGGGGCGCTTTTTCCTCCGCCCACCAGAGGATTTGGTCGAACCAGTGCGGTGCCCAGTCGCCTATCAGGCCGTTGGCAAACTGGCCGTACTGTCGCCAGCCCCTTGGGTGTATTTGGTGGCTGTAAGGCACCATTTCCGAAGGGCCACAATAAAAATCCCAGTCCAGACCAGCGGGCACTTGCTCCGGCTCGTGGCGGCTTGCCACGCCCCAGTTGTAGTTGACGAAGGCCCGCACGTCCCTGATTTGGCCTACTTTTCCCGATTTCAAAAACTCCATTCCACTGACGTTGTGCGGCGAGTAGCGGCGGTGGAAGTCCACAATGCAAATGCGCTGCGTGTCTCGTGCCACCTGTTGGATGGCCGAGCCTTCTTTCAGCGTGTGCCCGATGGGTTTTTCCAAAAACAAATGCGCCCCACCTTTCATCGCTTCGATGGCAATGAGCGCATGCCAGTGGTCGGGCGTGGCGTTGATGACGATGTCGGGTTTGGTGCTCCGCAAGCATTCCCGAAAATCCTTGAAGTGCTTCGGGCGGTCGGTGCAAAGCTGGTGTACCTCGGCATCGGCCTTTTTGATTTGCGCCTCGTCCACGTCGCAGAGTGCCACCACCTGTACCTCGCCGGAGCGGATGGCCTCCCGCAGGATGTTCATGCCCCACCAGCCGGAGCCAATGAGGGCCACGGTGTACTTTGAAATTTTTTTAGGAAGAATGAATGAGAGCGCTGTTAGGGCCATGCCCGCCAGTGCTGTGTTCTTGATGAAATTGCGTCTGTCCATCGTGGTGAAATTTTGCGGAAAGCTAAGGAAAGTTCCGAACTCTCACCGCCCCACCACCACCTTCTGAATTTGCGCAACCTCGCCGAGCCTCACCTCCAGAAAATACAGCCCAATGGGGAGATTTTCCGTGAAGATAGTTTCCTCATGATGGCTGCCCGCAGCCTCAATATTCTTCTCAAACACGGGGCGACCCGAGAAATCCAGCAGCCGGATTGCGACGGGCAGGTGCGGGCGTTCCGTAGCCAGCGTCACGGTCAGGTCGCCGTGGGTAGGGTTGGGTTGTGCGGTCACGGTGAGCGGTGTTTTCATGTCCACCTGCTCGATGCCAGAGTAACCAAAGTTGCCATCCAAGTCCAGCCGCTTGAGGCGATAGTAGTTGGTGCCAAGGTGCGGGTGTTGGTCCGTAAAATGGAAGCTGGCAGCAAAGCCGCTGGGCGCATCTGGTGCCACTTGCCCGATGCCTTCAAAATGGATGGCATCGCTGCTGCGCTGGATTTCCCAAGTGTCCACGTTCTGCCATGCATCCACGGCCCATTGCAGCAATACCGTATTGTTGGGCTGTAGGCTGGCCCGGAATTCCCGCAGTTCGGCAGGCAGGACAAGGGCTTCGCTGGCGAATTTTGACAGCAGCTTGATATAGCCGGCTTGGCTGTAAATGGCAGGTTCGGTGAGTTCCCATGAGTTCTCTGGCCAACTGGTGTTCCAGTCCTTGTACGACTTCTGGTGCGGCTGGTCTTGTGGCGGGGAGATATAACCCTGTGCAGGCACGAACGTCGGATTGAAGCCTCCCGTGACGTAGCCGGGAGGTGGGCCATAAAGCGAGGTCTGTGCATTGTCGTAATCCGTACCATCACCAAACCATGCGTGGTACATTTCATCACAGGAATTCTCCGCTCCATAATCGCCCATATTGGTCAGCATGACTTTATTGATGGGATTGGCGCCGTGCAGAAAATGCAAATAGCTTTCGGCTGCATTTAAATAATGCGCATTATTGGAGGGATATAAGTCATACTCGACCATATTATTGTAAATATTGGCCGCATTGGCTTTCCAGCGGTTGCTGCCCCAGACGTAGTCACTGTTCTTTAAATAGGCACGATATGCGTCCGTGTTATTTAACCATGCGGGAAGCATATCCACATTATTGGTATTGGTGGAATTAATGCAACTGTTCTTGATATTATTGGCGACTGTGCTCGTGGCATTGGGCAGGCTTGCATAATACAGCATGATGTCCTGAATCGTCGGCTGGAATGCGTACCAATACGTCCAAGAATATGGCCTAATAGAAGCATAATTATTGTCGAAATAAGTGCGGTATGCCGTATTCCCCGTGGCGGCAAACAACATGGCGGCAGCCCCAGTGCGGGCCTCGTTCTGGTCATCTACTCCCAATTCTGGGTTGGCGCTGCAAAAGCCAGTATTCCCATAAGCCGAATTGTCGGGATTGTTCTGCACCCATGTCCAAGCGAGTTCCGCCTTCGTGAGCAAAGTGCTGGCAAAAGTCTGCATAGGGCCGTTGTTCAAGCTGCCATAAACGATGTCCGCATGGGCAAACATGCCCGCCACCGTCCTCGTCGCCGATGCCTGTGCCGGGCCGTACATCCGTTGCGTCAGGTCGGCGCTGGCCGGACTGGCTGCCTGAAAGCAGGGCACCGCCACCTTCATCAGCACCGAGCCGTCGGACTGCTGCATTTTCAGCAGCCAGTCCAGCTCCCATTTCAGTTCGTCGAGGAGGTCAGGCACAGCGTTCCCCGATTCGGGAATGCCGTAGTCGTCGCCGAACACATTGGGGTTTTCCTGATAGGCAAACAGCATGTCGTGCACCGTGCTCCAACTGAAGTTCACGTACTTGTTGAAGTCGCCCGCATCGTGCCAGCCGCCGGAGAGGTTTTTCTCCGTGGCGGGGTCGTTTGGGCTGCTGACGCTGCGACAGTTGAGGTCTTGCAGGGCATGGGTATGGCAGACGGCATCCTGCCAGACGCCAGCATGGGTGGCGGTCTTGGCCACGCCACAGCGCTGGTAGTAGTACATGCGCACCGCCTGTTTCAGCGCCACGTTGTACACGTCGTCGTTGATGGTGAAACGGTTGGAGCCGACCATGTTCGTGGGGTCGAAGACGTAGTAGTCGCCGGGGGTGGTCACGCTCGAAAAGTCGAACCACCAGACCTTGTCGCCGGACTGGGCGTGGGTCGCTCCGCCGTTCCAGACGGTGATGCTGGCGCTGAACACCGACACGTCGTCCGTCCAGCATCGCACCTCGTAGGTGCCGCCGGGCGAAAAGCTCTCACTACCATTGAACCCCACCTGCGGGTCGCTGATGATGCAGACTTTCTGCGCTGTGGTGCGGTAGCCAAACTGGTCGATGTGGATATGGTCGCTGATGGTTGCAGGGCCGACGGCGCTGCAAAGGAATGGGAGTAGCAAAACGATGACGTACAGGGCTGATCTCATGCAATTATTTTTTTACCAAATGTGCTGATTGGGGGTAAATGTTCTGGTGTAAGGCAGATTTATTGACTACGTTCATTCGTCGGAGGCGTACACAGCATCGGTGGCATACGCAGCAGCCGAAACACAAGTCTAGGCTTTTCCGTTTGACAAACATACACCACCATTCCCCTAAACTGACTAAACCATTTTTATGCACAAAAAAGAAAACCACCTGCTCCGAGAGGAAATTTTCAGGCACCTCGATGGCATCGTGACTGCCCCGACCGCATTTGCCTTGCACGAAAAGGGAGTCTTGGCCTATTTGCTGCAAAAAAAGCAAGCCACCCTATCCGAACTCACAACTGAGTTCCGAGCCACTGAAGGCTACCTCAACGTGGCGCTGAGGGTGCTTTGTTCGCAGGGCTGGCTTCGCCAGCACCTGGACAATGCCACCGACAAAATAACTTACTCGCTCTCAGACACCAGCGAAACGGCTTTTGGTTTGGTGCCTCTCTATGCCGATGTAGTGCATTTGCTACGCATTTCGGAGAAATACCACAACCGCCGCTTCGAGGTGGAACCGTTCCGGGTGCTCAAGTCCATTTTTGACAAATACCGAAACAACTACGGCCTCACCCATTCCGACGATGAAAAAATCCAAGCCGTGCAGCACCAAGTGCTGAAGCATATTGAGGGCATACTGGTAGGCCCAACGGTCGTTCACCTCGGCATGGGCGGCATGTTCCACAAGTACTTCATGGAGGCGTCGTTCCGACCGGACGAGTACCACAAAGACCCTGAAAGCTTCAAGGAACTGCTCGATATGTTCGTACACCTCGGTTGGTTTTTGCAGAAAAACGAGACGTACCGCTTCACGGAGAAGGGCTTGTTCCTAGCGCAGCGGGCCAGTGCCTACGGCGTCACCGTGTCGTACATTCCGATGCTCCGCAAGTTGGATGAGCTCATTTTTGGCAACCCCAACCTGCTGCGTGACGTACCGGAAGGCGCACCGGAGCTGCATGTTGACCGGGAGATGAACGTTTGGGGCAGCGGCGGTGCCCATGCCTCGTACTTCAAAAAGGTGGACGAGGCCATCATCCGGCTGTTCAACCAGCCCATTGCGGAGCAACCAAAGGGCATACTGGACATGGGCTGCGGCAACGGGGCCTTCCTCAAGCACATCTACGAGGTCATCGAGCAACGGACGCTGCGGGGCGAAATGCTATCCGAGCACCCGCTCTTCCTCGTCGGTGCCGACTTCAACAAGGCGGCGCTGCGGGTCACCCGCAACAACCTCATCCAAGCGGACATTTGGGCGAAGGTCGTCTGGGGCGACATCGGCAGGCCCGACCTGCTGGCCACCGACCTGCTCGAAGACTACGGCATCCACCTCTCCGAACTGCTCAACGTGCGCACCTTCCTCGACCACAACCGGATTTGGGAAGCACCTGCTCACCCCGTCGAGGGCAGGATGAGCGGGTCCACTGGCGCTTTTGCGCACCGGGGGCAGCGCATCTCCAACAACCTCGTGGAGGACAACCTCGCCGAGCATTTCCGAAAATGGACGCCCTACGTGGGCAAGTTCGGCCTGCTGGTCATCGAGTTGCACACGATTGATCCGGCGCTGGCCGCCCAGCACATCGGCAAGACCGCCGTGACCGCCTACGATGCCACGCACGGCTTTAGCGACCAGTACATCGTCGAAATCGAGGTGTTCCACAAAGTGGCGAAGGAGGCAGGGCTGACGGTGGTGCCACAATATTTCAGCAAGTTCCCCAATTCGGACTTGGCGACGGTGAGCATCAACCTGCTGGCGAGCGAACCTGAAAATTGAGAAATTGGGAAATTGAGAAATTGCGCAGCGTTCACTTTACGGCTGTTGGTAGTTTTTAATTTCTAAATTTCCAATTTCTCAATAGCATCTATTGCCTTGCCCTGTTAGCTTTGCAGTTCACCAATTTAAAAACAGCAATGCGACACTTCCTACTTCCCCTCCTGCTTTTTGCTTGTCTTTTCACGGCCTGCGATACGACCAAAAAGGCAGCCGCCGAAGACAAGTCCATCTCCCTCTTCAACGGCAAAGACCTCACCGGCTGGGTGAACTATGGCCGGGAAAAATGGTACGTCGAGGACGGCCTGCTGGTCTGCGAGAGCGGCATGTACAAGGAGTACGGCTACCTTGGCACCGAGCAAAAATTCAAGGATTTCGACCTGACGCTGGAGTTCAAGCAAGAGGCCAACGGCAACAGCGGCGTGTTCTTCCGCTCCAGCATCGAAGGCACGAAAATAACTGGGTGGCAGGCCGAGGTGGCACCCAGGGGCAGCCACACGGGTGGAATCTACGAGAGCTACGGACGGGGCTGGCTCATACAGCCCATCCCTTCGCTGAACGAGATTTTAAAGGAAAACGACTGGAACACCATGCGCATCCTGTGCGTCGGCGACGAGGTGACAACCTACCTGAACGGCATCCAAATGATTACGCTCAAGGACGAAAAAATCGGGCAGGCGGATGGGATTATTGCCTTGCAGATACACGACGGAGGTGGGATTAAGGTAAGGTGGCGGAATATTCGGGTGGTAAAATTGTGAGGGTTCGTCACCCTTCAAACTTTCCCAGCAAATCCGCCAGCCGCCAGCAATCCTTGAAGCTGTTGTACAGCGGCACGGGCGCTACCCGAATCACGTTCGGTTCCCGCCAGTCAGCAATGACGCCATTCTCGGTCAGGTAATCGAACAGTTTTTTGCCTTCGTTTCCAGTTAAAATGGAAAGCTGCGCACCCCGCTCATCGGGGTTCTTCGGGGTGATGATATTGAATCGGGGCTGACTGCCCACTACCAACTGCGCACTGCCAACTACGTTCACGTTTTCAATCAAAAACTCCAAGTAGGCGGTCATTTGCAGGCTCTTTTCCCGAAGGGCTTCCATGCCCACCTCGTCGAACATGTCGAGGCTGACTTTGTGGGCTGCCATGCTGAAAATCTGGGCGTTGCTCAGTTGCCAACCCGCTGCGCCGGGCATCGGGATGAAGCCTTTTTTCATCTGAAAACGGCTGCTTTCATCGTGTCCCCACCAGCCTCCGAAGCGGGGGAGCGAGGGGTCGTTGCCGTGCCGCTCGTGCACGAAGATGCCACTTGGGCCGCCGGGGCCGCTGTTCAGGTACTTGTAGCTGCACCAGCAGGCAAAGTCCACACCCCAATCGTGGAGTTTGAGCGGCAGGTTTCCGGCAGCATGTGCCAAGTCGAACCCAGCGTAAGCGCCCACGCTGTGTGCCTTTTCCGTAATTTTTTTTAGGTCAAAAAACTGCCCGGTGTAGTAGTTCACCCCGCTGAACATGACCACCGCCACCGACTCGCCGTGCTGTTCGATGGTGGCGATGATGTCCTCCGTGCGCAGGGTCTCCTCCCCTGCCCTCGGTGAAACTTCCACCACAGCCTCGGCGGGGTCGAAGCCGTGCCAGCGAGCCTGCGTTTCCATGGCGTACATATCAGATGGGAAGGCCCCGGCCTCCATCACGATTTTGTAACGCTGCTTGGTGGGACGGTAAAACGAGGCCATGAGCAGGTGAAGGTTGGTCGTCAGGGTGTTCATCACCACCACCTCCGACTCCAATGCACCAACGAGTCGGGCACTCTGCGGCTGTAGGAATTTGTGGTAGTGCATCCAAGGCATTTCACCCCGGAAATGGCCCTCGACGCCGTGCTCCCGCCACTGCTTCAGTTCTCGGCGAAGCGCTTTTTCCACGCCGTGCGGCTGTAGGCCGAGGGAGTTTCCGGTGAAGTAAAGCACATTTTTGCCGTTGTGTTTTGGAAAATAAAAGCGCTGGCGATAGCCACTGAGGGGGTCAGCTTTGTCGAGTTGTTGGGCGTAGGCGAAGGTGGGTTGGAATTCGGTTTGCGTCATTTTATTCTCCACTCAAGATGTTGTCAATATTGTTTTCTAATTCTGGTAAATGGTTTTTTACGATTTGCCAGACTTCTTCTGCATCCACACCAAAATACTCATGGGCAGCTATGTTTCTAAATCCTTTGATTTTGTGCCAAGGTACTTGCGGATTGGCAGTTTTTATATCTTCCGACAGCTTCGATACGGCTTCACCGATAAGGATGAAATTCATCAACACTGCATCGAAACTTTCTTGGTCAGCGAAGAAAGCATCTGCATCGAATAGGTCGGCGGTGAAGCGGGATATTTTATCGCAGGAGTCAAGGATAGCAAGCAGGTTTGCGCGGTCTTTTTCAAGCATAAATGGCAGTTTGAAGGATTTGATTTTTGAAATAAGGTTTCAAATATTTCTCCCTGCACAAGTCCACTTTTCGGTGAAAACGAACGCTCACCATTTGTCGGATGGCTTCTTTTTTTTCAGACAAATCCTTGGTATGAGGAACGAATTCTATGATTATGTCAATATCGCTGGCATCGCTTTGCTCGTTCCGAGCAAAAGAGCCAAACAGTCCAATTTTACTGACATGAAACTGCTTTTCCAGCATCGGCTTGATGTCGGTCAGGTAGCTCAATATGTTTTCTCTTGAAATCATCTTTTTGAAATAAACCACCGCAAATCTAAGTCATTTCGCACGCCCTTCAAAACAGTTCCGCTACCCCGTCAATCCGAAATCCGAAATCGAAAATCCGAAATCAAAACAAGCTCCCCTGCTCCCCATAGCTCATCGGGTTTTCCAGTTCCAGCAGTTTTCGCTTCATCTCGAGGCCGTAGAAATAGCCTTGCAGGTCGCCATCCTTGGCGATGACCCGGTGGCAGGGCACGATGATGGCGATGGGATTGGAACGGTTGGCCAGCCCGACGGCCCGCACGGCGTCGGGGTTGCTGATTTGCTTCGCAATGGCCGAGTAGCTCGTCGTGTGGCCGTAGGGTATTTTCAGGAGCTGCCGCCAAACGCTTTGGTTGAAGGCCGTGCCTTCAGAGAAATCCAAGGGCAGGTCGAACTCCGTGCGCTGACGGTGGAAGTACTCGCTCATTTGCCGGACGGCCTCTGCGATGTGTTCTGGCCCATCCTGCCAGTCTTCTGGCGGAACTTCCTGGTTTTGAAGCAGCTGCACCGAGGTGATGGCATGGTCGTTCGCCTCTATTTTGAAGCAGCCAAAGGGGGAATGGTAGTGGAAGCGGTGGAGCATTTTTAGCTAGCAATGAAAAGCGATTGAATGTCCACTTCAAAGCCTTCCAAAATGGTGGACTGCACTTTGCCTGCTTCGGAAGCTACCTGAGCCAACTCAAATAGTTGGCCGATGTTTTTGTAAATCTCTACCGACAGGTTGTTCGGGTCAACGAGCCAATATTCCCGCACCCCAGCTTTCTCGTAGGCCTTTTTTTTATCAAAACGGTCAATGGCAAACGAGCCGGGGGAGATGACCTCTACGATGAGGTCGGGCACGCCGAGTATACCGTCTTTGTAGTCAATAATGCCTTGGTTTTCTTTGGAAATGAACAAAATGTCGGGCTGAACGTGGCTGTATTCGTCCAGAAAAACATCCAAGGGGGCTGTAAACACTTCGCCCAAGTTTTTATCCAGGGCGTGGTTCAGCATTTTGGCAAATAGCCTTCCAGTGGAATGCTGATGCCGTGGGGAGGGTGCAGCTTTTTTCACGATTTCACCATTAATGAGTTCATAGTATGCGTCTTCACCCTCAAAATCCATTTTAAGGAAATCCTCGACAGTTATTTTTTTGCTCGCTACCAACATGGTATGAAGTTTATTTTTTGCACTTATTGAATTTCAGTGTTGATGCCTTCTTCTTTCAAATAGTTGCCGATATTAAACGAATGGCCATCCAATATTTCAACGTTGGAATCCCATTCACTGAAGGCCCATTTGCCATCGGGGGTGGCCGTAATTACCATTTTTGGCTTGGAAAGCACCCAAATAACCTTTTCCGCTCCAAAATCAAGCAAAAGCTGTGATTTTTTCTTGACGTAGCCAGTTTCACCAAAGTCTTCAACGTCAGCCTTGATGTCCACCTCTAGGAATACCTTGGCTGGCACATCAAGGTACTGAGTGGTTATCTTTTCAGGGGTGACGAGTTTCCGGTCATAAATTCCAATATCGGATACCAGATTTTGGTTGTGATTTATATGGACACCGATTTCATTGAATAAAATCCGGTAAGCTTTTGATCCAAGTTTCGAAAAAATCAACTCAACAAGATAAGAAATGATGATTCCTTGCAATCCACTGATGCCCATGATATCTTCATAGTTTTTTGTCCCGTTTAAAATATCCTTGTAGCCCTTATAGTAAACTGGTTGCCCATCCAGCCACTCATAAATCAGGCTATCCAGAATATCGCTTGGGCTTCCTTTTTTCATTCGACCTTGTATGAGAATCTTTGCTGGCGACATGTTTTTTTCTCAAAGTTAATATCTCGGAATCGCTTTTCCAAAAAACAGTTTTGAAGTTCACTCGAATATCAAGCTCCCAAACCGGTAGCCCCTGCCCCGCTCGCCGAGCACTGCCATTTCCCGTTTGCCGATTTGCTTGCACATTTTCGGTCGGACCGTGACGCCCGCATCACGGTTCGAGGTGAGCGGAGCGACGCTTACCTCGCCCTTGATGTTCACCTGTGCGAGGGCTACCACGCTGTTGTTGCCGCCGGTGTAGGTGTAGAGCTTGCCGTCGTCCCTGCCGAAGTTGCGGCTATCGTCGTTGAAAAGGAAAAAGAACCCGTCACGGGTGGTGGCCATGGCGTAGCTGGAGTAGTAGCCGCCGTCGTTGCGGGTCTCCTGGCGCTTAGGTATGCGTGCCGACCACTCGATTTCGCCGCTGGGGCTGATGTTTACCACAATAATGTCGTTGTAGTGGTAGTAGTAGTCCGTTTGTGTCTGGCCGTAGCGGTTATAGTAGAACGGGTCGTAAAACGGCGAGTAGTACGGGTAAAGGCCGTAGGGTGAATTGCGATAGTTCTCCTGCTCCACGAAGTACTGCTCGGCCACCAGCACCGCACCGCCGTCGCTGCGCAAAATGAGTTCATCGAGGGAGTAGTCGTATAGTTCCGGTGCCTTTCGGGTGTCGTTTTTCTCCACGGCCTCCAGTGCTTTCTGCTTGTTGCGGTCGGACATGAACGCCGTGAGAAAGTTGAAGTCAAACTCCGTTGCCTTGCGGTCTTGGACGGCCCGATTCTTCGGGTCGAGGTGGAAAAAATAGGTGCCCTTGACGCTGTACGTGCCCCGTTCCGAGTAAAAACCAGAAAAAACCAACTTGCCGTCGTTGCCGATGCGGAAGGTCAGGTCGGTGATGAACTTGTCGGCAAGGTCAATGCGGTACTCCTCGAAGGCCGTGCCGTTGTCCATGTAGGCCAGCACGATGTACTTGTAAGTCGGGCTGCCCCGGCGGCGCCACTTGGCATCGTCCTCGTACAGTACACCGAGCAAAAAGACGTTGCCCTCGTTGTCCACCCGGTACTCCTCCACGGTGAACTTGTCGTCGTTGTAGGGCAGCACAATATTTTTCTCCCAGGCGAGCTTAAAATTTTGGTCAAAAACTCGAAAGCCAAATCGCTCCGGGTTCTTTTTTTCATAAGGCAGTTCGTTGTAAATCAACAACTTAGAACTATCCTTTGAAATACTGTAGGCGAACGTGCCCTCCACTTCCTTGTTGCGTGCCTCGGTCTCGCAGACCATGTCGAGCGTCTTGCCGGGCACCAGCGACTTGGTGCTGAGTTCCTGCTTGAAGAGGTAATTGCGCTTCTTCGCCGTGTTGTTGAACGAAGTGAGGAGGTAGAGCTTCCCGCCGAGGTAGAGCACGTTTTCGAAGTCACGCTGCTTGCGCTTGTATTTGAGGTCCATTTCCTCGGAACGCACCAGTTTCATGTCCCGGTTGAAGAACTCGACCCAAACCTTGGGCTTGGCGTTCACGCTTTTCTGCACCTTTTGGCGCAGCACATAAAAGCCGTCGGGCGCAATGCCGATGACCTTGGTGGCCACGGTGTTGCCGGGTTCGTTGTTGTCGGGGCCCCAGGTGAGCTTGGCCGGCAAGTCGGTTTGGGCTGTCGCCAAATTTTTGCCCAAAAAGAAAAAAGCAAAGAAAATAAAGCCTTTCAGAATGTTTTGCCGCATGGTTTGAATCATTGTTTTTTGTGAAAATCCCAATATTTTTTCAAAGGTAGAAAAATTAGGAACCGTTGAAGATGAAACAGTAATTGACGCACCAAGGCTCAACCATTTGAAAATATTAACGTCATTTTGACACTTGTTTTTACCTTCGGCTAAAATTCTTGGCCTATGATTTTGGGGAAATACATGCTGGTTTTTTGTTTTGCCTTTTGGTTGGGCTTCGCCAATGCCCAGCAAGAATCTCTATTACTGCACCCCGAGAATCTCGCCGAAAAGGACATCTACTCGCCACTCGAAACGCCCGGTAAGAAGATAAAAATCATCTCTGGTAGTCGCTTTCCCATCGCAGCGGCGGATTTGCCGTTCTCCAGCCACGTCATCACCCGGGAAGAAATCAGGCGCAACGGCTACGAAACCCTCGTTGACGCCCTGAAGATGGTGCCCGGTATCCGGGTCAGCCAACCCGGCTCGGCCACCGATGGCGAGACCTTCCTGATGCGGGGCCTGCTCGGCAACACCTACGCCAAAATCCTCATCAACGACGTGCCCGTGAAGCCTTCGTTCGTGGCCTCCATGCCCATCGGTGCGCAGTTGCCCATCAAGGAGGCCGAGCGCATCGAGATCATTTACGGCGCCGGTGCGGCACTCTACGGCTCCGACGCCTCGGCGGGCGTCATCAACATCATCACCCGGGAATCGGACAAGCCCGTGTTCATGCAGGCCGACCTGTCGGTAGGCGGCGGGGTGTACAGCAGCGTGAACGTGATGTTCGGCGGGCGGCTGGGCAGGGACAAGCGCATTTTCAAGTACATGGCTTATGGTTCAAACGTGCTGTTCGAGAACCGGAATATTTTCTACGACAAGGGCTACAACTACTTGCCCTCAACCTATACGCCAGATAGCAACTACGTGGATTTTGACAACTACGGTGGCGGCTTGGATGACCCCATCATCACCAACACGCCCCACCTCAGCCGCAAGTTTGGCTTCAACATCAAGTACAACCGCTTCACGTTGTCAGCGGAAACGATGTACCGCCGCGACCACAGCTCCCTCGGCCTGAACCCCGTGGCTTACTCGTACCGCAACCCGCAGACCTTCACCGGGGAAGCTATCATGAAGTTCAACCTCAATCTTTTCACCGAAAAGGAAAAGAAAAACCGCAAAACAGACTTCACCTACATCCGCTACAACCTCGACAGCCGCTCGTCCATCTTGCCCGTGCAGAATCGCCTGACGCTGATGCTGGAAAATGCGGCCAACGCCAGGTCTATCTCCGTGGGTGGCGACAGTGCGCAGGTTTTTTTTGATAGGTTTTACGAGCGCTACCTCAACGGCTTGCGCTACATGTTTGGCAGGTCGGACGAAGGGCGCATCGAACACGTCCGCAACTATCGCCTTTTCAAGTACTTCACCCTGACGGCGGGCGCCAACGTAAAACTGGCCATCGGGCGGCCATTTACGGCGTACCTGAGCAAGCCCTTTGACGAAATCGGGACTGACTTGTTCGACTTGAACAACGAAGACAAATTCGATGACGAGACCTTCCCGATTAAGTCGAGGCTCACTGGCCACTTCGAGTTCAACAGTTTTGGGCAAATCTTCTACAACGGAAAGAAGTTCAACCTAGCTGGGGGCGTGAACTATTCTTGGTACCAAATCGGGCTGGATGGCGAGACAGAGGGCCAGTTCAATAACCTTTCCCCTCGCCTATCGGGACTTTGGAAAATCCAGGAAAACATCAACGTCCGAACCTCGTGGGGCACGGCATTCAGGGCGCCAAACCCCTACTACCAAAGCATTTCCTACAACGTCTTTTCGCCGAATACGCCCGTCGTGACCCGCCTCAACTCGGCCATTGACCCAGAGAAAACCACCTCGTGGGAAAGCGGCATCCGCTGGAAAACCGAGGGCGACAACATCAGTGCCGACTTCACGTGGTTCCTCAACAAAACCTCCCGACTGCTGCGCTACGGCCGTGACGAGCAGTTTTTGGAGAGTGACTCCGTGTACAACGGTTTGATTGGCTACTCCAACATCAAAAACACCTCCATCCGCTACACGGGTGGGCAGGCTACCATTTTCTTTTCGCCGGAAACAGCAGGCAGGCAGACTTACGACGGCCTGTTGAGCTATTCTTGGGTCAAAACAAAAGTGCAATCCGGGAACATCGGCATCCTGAACTACGACATCCAGCAGTACAACGGGCGCATTTTGCAGTTCCGCAACAGCTTTTACCCCTTTAAGAAATCAACCGTGATACTCGATGTCATCCGCTACAAAAACGCTGGCATCACCGCTGGCAAAAACCCCAAGGACAAGTTTTGGACCTGGGACATTGTCTGGCGGTACGCCTTCACTGACAGGTTTGATTTTTATTTGAAAATCATAAACCTCTTCAACAAGGAGTACTCCGGCATCCAGCCCAACGCCGACCCGAACGACCTGTTGCACTACAACCCCCAGTCCGGCTTCTTCCTGCGGCTGGGCATGAACTACAACATCGAATGAAAAACACATGCTTCATATTGCTGATTGGCCTCCTGCCGGTCTCCGCCCTGGCCACGATGGAACTAGATACCATCAAGGCGCTCAGCGAGAGCGCCCTCGCCGCTGACCCCGCCGTGGAAGAACTGCGGCTGGCACTCTACGACCTCCGCTCCGCGGAGAAGAACAACCGAACCAGGGAGGAACTGGAAGCCTGTCTGCACATCGGTCGCATCTACGACCGGGAGGCGTATTTTTCCAAGGCAGTCAAATACTTCAAGCAAGCAGGGTTGCTGGCGCAAAAATTGAACGACGAGCCTGCCTTCCGCTCCAGCCAGTGGCTCACGGCCAACGCACTTTTTGATGATGGCAAATTTTCAAACGCCCACGAGGCACTGCTACAACTCCTCGAAGCCCACGAAAACGCTGGCCGCTACGAAGACCAGGTGCGCACCCTCGAAAAACTGGCGCAAACCTGCTTGGCCATCTCCAACTTTCCGAAGGCCATTGATTACTACTTGAAAATCAAGGCATTGGCAGAACGGAACAGCGACCCGACCACCACGGCCACCGCCCTGAACAACCTCGGCTTTGCCGCAAACCGACAGCAGGACTTCAAGGCAGCCGTGGACTATTTTACCCAAGCCGAGGCTATTTACACGGCCAACCCGAACCTCAAGACCAACTACGTGTACAGCAACCTTGGCATCGCCTGGAACAACCTCGGCGAGTCCAACCTGTCCCTGCAAAACCTGCAACGGGCCGACAACGGGCTGGACGACAAGAGCTATGTGCAGCACCTCATTGCCTCCATTTACCTCAAAAACAAGGACATCTACAATGCGCTGAAATACAACGAGTTGGCCATTGGTTCCGCCAAAAAATCCAAGAACGCTCAGGTGGAATGTGATGCGTTTGAGGCCGCTTCGCAAATTTACCAGCAGCTTTTCGAGTCCGAAAAGGCCCTCGATTTTTACAAAAAACACCTCAACCTGAAGGACAGCCTCCTGCGGGAGGAGCGCCTGCGCCAACAGAACAGAGAGGCCCTGCACTCCCTCCTCGAGCGCACCGAAAACGAGACCATCCAAGGCATCTCCGACGAAGAACTTCGCCAATTGGCACTGGCCAAGCTCCAATCGGAAAACGAACGCTTCAAGCTCGAAGCCGACAACCAGCGCCTCGATGCCGACCGAAAGGAAAAGGAAATTGCCCTGCTGCGCAGGGAAGACGAGGTCAAGGAAGCCAATCTGCGCTCCACAAAATTGGAGGCCGAACGAAACCGCTCAGCCCTCAAGCTTGCCACGCAGAATCTCCTGGCAGAAAAACAGGGCCGAGAAATTGCCAGCCTTGCCCAGCAAAACAAGCTCGACAGCCTCGAAGCAGCGCAGCAAAGAGCCGAGCAACAGCAGGAAATCTCACTGCTCGAAAGCCAAAAACAGTTGGACAACATGAAAATCCAGCAGCAGGAGAGCTTTCGAAAAACGGCCATGGGCATTGGGCTTTTGGGCGCATTGCTGATGGCACTGATCGCCGGGAGCTGGCTCTACGGCCGCCGCCTGAACCGCCGCCTCGCTGCCCAAAACCAGCAAATCGAGGCACAAAAAACGGAGATTGACGCCGAGCGTACCCGTGCCGAGGGCCTGCTGCTCAACATCCTGCCCGGCGAGGTGGCCGCAGAACTCAAGCTGAAAGGGAGCGCCACCCCCCAGCACTACGACAGCGTGTCCGTGCTGTTCACTGATTTTCAAGGGTTTACAAAAATATCGGCCACCATGCACCCCACTGAGGTGGTGCGGGAACTGAACGAGTTTTTCCTAGAATTCGATGAGATATGCCAACGGCACAACTTGGAAAAGATCAAGACCATCGGCGACAGCTACATGTGCGCAGGGGGGCTTCCCGCCGAGAACAGAACCCACCCGAAGGACGCCGTGACCGCCGCCCGTGAAATGCTCCGTGTGGTAGAACAACACAACACAAAATTGGCCAGCATGGGCAAAATACCCTGGCGCATCCGCATTGGAATCCACACGGGCGAGGTGGTGGCCGGGGTGGTCGGCAGCAAGAAGTTCGCCTACGACATCTGGGGCGATACGGTGAACACCGCCAGCCGCATGGAAAGCAACTGCCCCGCTGGGGAAATCAACATCTCGGAGGCCACGTACAAGCTTGTAAATCAGTCGGTCAACTGTGAGTTTCGGGGCGAAGTGGAGGTAAAGAACAAGGGGAAGATGGGGATGTATTTGGTGAAATAAAAAATTGTTCCATCAGTTTTGTAGTGTTCAAGAACGAATATTGGACAATTATTGAGAACACGTCAGGGTAGCCTTACGACCTTGTATTTCTTCGCCTTTCCAAGGCTAAAGAATTGAAAAATCCAACCTCGTACATTCAATAAACTAAGTGGTCAAGTTAATCTTGTCGAATGGCAAAGGGGGTTTGGGGGCTTTGCCCCCAAGGAGAACCTCTCTCCCGGCTGCGGCGCCGGAGGCGCCGCAGCCGGGAGGAATGGGTTTGTTGGGGCGGCTGCGCCGCCCCAAGCCCCTTGCTAAAACCGTCAGGATTAACTGGACAAACCACTAA
>CAZDSU010000083.1:26730-28125 GCA_964508135.1 uncultured Saprospiraceae bacterium | reverse complement strand
TTGAATTGATTTTCAAGATTTTATGCGTTCAATTCTTTTGTTGTGTAGTAGTGTAAAGAAACAGTTAACAAAGGATTTTTTGAATCTGAACTTCCCGAATTTTATTCTTTCCCAGAGTCGTTAATATTTAAGGGCGTTGGACAAAATCAAAAGTATAACCTAACACAAAAAGGGCAATTATTTCGACTCCAATTTTTCCACACAAACCCAGATAAGACCAAAGTAGTACATAATCTGTTGGATAAAAACCACCTTGTATTTCAAGATATTTCCTTTGAAAAAAGCCTGATGGATATTCAGCCGGAAATCGGAATGTTTGTCCAATCCGTCGACTTCCGCCACCTCCACCCCGACTCCCATTTCACCGAAGCAGAAAAAGAGCGCCTCCGCCGCTACGGCGCCATTTTCTCCGACGAAGACGAGCGCCGCTGGAAGGAAGCCGTCGCCGATGCCTACGGCGACTTGGAGGACGACGACGAACCCGAAACCCCACCCCAGCCATGAAACCCGCCACCCACCTCGCCTTCCTCATCGGCGTGCAGGAGTACCAGCATCTCCAGCCGTTGAAGACCCCGCTGAACGACATCCGGGACTTGGGGCAATTGCTAGCTGGGACTCCGAGAAGGAAACGGGCCGGATTCAATCTACCGTACCAGCCACAGCCTGATAGCCACAATGATTGATTTTGTGTCTTCCATCTTTCCGAGTTTTTGTACCCCATAACTGTAAGGATTTCAAGAAGGGACACAATCTTGAGCACCTATTAATGTGTACGAAGCCTTATGGGTTTACCATCATTTTGTGATACGACTAACTTTCCCTTCATTTGCAAGGAATAACAAATCCAAATATGTCAAAATCGAACTACCTCCCCGACCCCAACCTCGTTGCAGCCGTTGAAATGGCCATCAAGATGGAGCTGCCCCTCTTTCTCACTGGCGAACCGGGCACTGGCAAGACTGAACTGGCCTACTGGATTGCCCAAAATGCCGATTACCAAAAGGGCTTCGGCCTCAACGACGCAGTGCTGCGCTTTAACGTGAAGACCACCTCCACGGCCAAGGACCTGCTCTACCGCTACGACGCCATCCGCCACTTCCGGGACAACCACGCCCACGGGCAGCCCAACCCCAAGGCCGACAACGTGATGAACTACATCCAGTTCGAGGCACTGGGGCAGGCCATTCTTGCCGCCCGCAACGACATGAGGCAAGTGGTGCTGGTGGACGAGATTGACAAGGCACCGAGGGACTTCCCGAACGACCTCCTGTTTGAGTTCGAAAAACTGGGCTTCCGCATTGACGAAGCGACGAGCGGCGACCTGAACGACCCCAAGTTCGAGTGGAGCAATATGGCTTCGCTGGCCGGGCTGGGCATCGAAGGCAAGCCTGCTAT
>CAZDSU010000083.1:0-26720 GCA_964508135.1 uncultured Saprospiraceae bacterium | reverse complement strand
GACGAACAGGGCTTCATCTATTTTGCCGAAAAAGCCGAGCGAGACAAAAAGCGGACGGAACGAAAAGTGAAAAAACCGCTGCTCATCATCACCTCCAATTCGGAGAAAAACCTGCCCGACGCCTTCTTGCGGCGCTGCGCATTTTACCATATCCCGTTCCCGAAGGAACCCAAAACACTGCTCGAAATCCTTGCCGCAAAAGGACTTTACGACGCCAAAAAGCAGTCGGAAATGGTCAGCTCCGCCGTGGATTTTTTCCTCGACATCCGCAATTCGGGCCTACGGCGCAACCCCGCAACCGCCGAACTCATCGCTTGGGTGGAGTTCCTCTGGGAAATGAACGTGAACCCCAGCGCCCAGCTATCGGCCAGCGATTTTGCAAAGCTGGAGCCGTCGCTTTCCATGCTCGGCAAAAACAAGGAGGATTTGCAGCGCATCAAGGATAAACTGGCGGCGCTGAAGGCGGAGCCTGCTCCCAATATTCAACCGATGAGCAATATTTAACCCATGCTGCGCACCGTTTTCATAGCATCACCTTTTGAGAAGGAGCATCCGTTGTTCAAAGTGTTCTTTGAGGCCAATGACATCAACGAACTTGTAAATAGTTTGCCCGAATGGAAGTGCCAATTCATAAATAAGGTGAACACAGAGACGGTGAAGCAAAAGTTTAGCAATGCGACCGAAAGTTGCTACCAAGTTTTCCATTTTGCAGGCCATGCAATTGACAAGGCACTCAGTTTCAACATGAAAGAAGCTGAAAGCGAAAAAGCATATATGGCCAATGTTGGCGGTTTTGCAGAAATAATCACAGCCAACCACCCGATACAGTTGGTTTTCCTCAATGGGTGCTCAACTGTGAAACAGGTAGAAGCTTTTATGAAAATGGGCGTACCCGCTGTCATTTATACCAACAAGCCTTTAAATGACGCTTTGGGTAAACAGTTTGCCATAGATTTTTATTACGCATTTTTCAAGTCTGGCAGCACGTTGCAAGCCGCATTTAAGATAGCAAATGGCGCTTTGAAAATGGATTTGACAAACCAAGCCAACAATGGCATTGACTCGAAAATCAAGGAAACCATGAAGCGGGGCATTGATATTTTTGAAGAAAAGCCTGACGAAGAACTTTACGAACTATCCGCCAGCGAAGACTTCAAAAAACAGCGTTGGTCGGACTGGCCCAAGCCCGGTTTCGCCGCCCCGCCCCGGCTGCCCGACCCACTCGATTTGCAAAGCAAAGAAATACCCGATTCCGTGCTGCACCGTTGCAACCGCAGCGACGAATTGGACGAGTATCATGAGTTTTTGGAGCAATTGGCGGAAAAGAAATCGAGCGGCCCGTTGTTCTTTTTTGTCCATGAAAAAAGCCATGCACTGCCGCAGAGCTTGGTGAAAAGGTTCGAGCTTTTTGGGGCGACCGAGCTTTGCGAATGCAATGCCACCATTGACAAAAACCTGTTCGTCTGGAAGGACATGAACCTGCCACGGCGCAAAGACCTGCGGCAGCCCGGCAAAGGCAAGAGCCGACTTTATGAGATTTACAACGACAACCTTTTCAAATGCCCGTTCGATGGCCAGCAGTTTGTTTTCCAGGAAAGCACGCATGGCGACAAAGTGTTCATCATCCACCACAACCTCACCGACCTAGAACTAGAGTCAGCCGACGACATCAAGCTGTGGCTGGAATATTATATGAGCGAGTTCAGCCAGAAGGTTAACTCGGAACTGAAGGCCCGGCTGGCCATCATTTTCTCTTGCCTGTACTTCGGTGAACGCAAGGACTTCGAGCAGCTTTTTGATGAACTAGCCAACGATGCCCGCTTCCTTGGGCGGGTAAAAAACCTGACGGGCATGCAGTCAATCTCCCTGCAAAATGTGGGGGTTTGGAAGGAAAAAGTCTTCAAGGACCGCAGTTTTCCAGCGCCGCCCGACGAAAAGGAACTGTTCCCGTTTGCCGAAGGCGAAAGGAAACCGATGAAGGAAGTGCAAGAGATTTTGGCACAAAAACTATTTGATTACAACCAAAAAATCAGAAGCCAACATGGCTGAACGACTGCCCGACATACCGCCGTTCCACCGGATGCTCAGGAGGCTGAAGGCCAACGGCTTCCTGCTCGGCGTGGACAGCTACCTGCAGGTGGCCGAATATTGGCAGGGCGTGGAGACCGACGAGGCACTGACCACCGAGGAACTGAAGGCGCAACTCAGCGCCCTGCTTTGCCGCTCGGCGGAGCAGCAGGAACTGTTCGGGCAGGTCTTCGACACCTTTTTGCCGAAGGGAATAAAACCCTTGGTAAACGATGGGGGAACCAAGCCGCTGGAGGAGCGACGTACTGACCCGACCCCGACCCCGCCCATTAAATCCGACGATAAAAAACGCTCAACTAGCATCCCCGAACGCCCTTTTTCGCCACCGAACCCTTCGGAAAAACTGGCCCCGGTGCTGCCCCTGCTCAATTTCCCCGAAGAACCACTGCGGGTCTGGAACCTCACCGAGATGGGCCCAGCGATGACGCCGCTGCAAGAAAAAGTGTGGACGGACTCGACCGAATGGGACGTGCCGGGCACCATCCGGGCCATCACCCGTGCGGGCGGCTTCCCGAAGCTGGTCTTCAAAAAACGGAAACAAGCGCCCCGGTACCTTGCCCTCATCGAACAGCAAAGCCCACGGGACCATTTGGCAGGCTACGCTGCCGAACTCGTCAAGGAAATCAACCGCCGTGACCTCGAAGCAGAGTTTTATTTTTTCGATAAAAACCCCGGTCATTGCTGGAAGGAGCAGCGGGAGCAGCAAACGCATATCAACATCGAATTGCTGTGCAGCGAATGGAGCGGGGCGAGGCTGCTGCTGCTGGGCCATGCCTCGCATTTCGTGAACCCAACGACCGGGACGCCGAGCAACCTGGCGCTCGAACTTCCCGACGACTTCTCGAACGTGGCGCTGCTGGCCACCAATGCCAACGTGGAATGGGGCGCTGCCGAGCGCTCGCTGGCCAGCCTGATGCCCGTGGTGCCCATGAGCGTGGAGGGCCTCGGCAAGCTGATGGCCGCTTGGAACGGTGCTGCGCAACCGAGTTTCGAGGAGTGGCAAGCGATATTGCCGGAGCAGTCGCCGCCCAAGCTCACGGACGGCTACCGCCAGCTCGACCCCTCCGAGGTGTTCATGGAAGTCTATCGCTACCTCGGCAACGAGGCGTTCGTCTGGCTCTGCGCCTGTGCGGTCTATCCCGAACTTTATTTCGAGCTGACCTGCATCTTGCACGACGAGGCCATTCCGCTCTCCGCCGACCTGAGCCAGTGGCAGCGGAACGAGCGCTGGAACCAGGCACTGCGCCTCCTCAGCCGCCTCGAATGGTTCCGCAAGGGCGAGCTTCCCGAAACGCTGGCCGAAGAACTGAAAAAGAACCTGACGCCCGCCGACCTGCTGCTGGTGGAGGGCGAAATCAAGCGGATACTGGCTATTTCAAAGAACCAAGTCAGCGACCAAAGCTATGCCGCCGAGCTTCGCAACGAGCTGTTCGATTGGCTTGCTTCACAAAGTTTCCGAGTGCTGTGGATTGACGACCGACCGCAGAACAACCAGCAATACCGGGATTCTTGGTCGAAATCGCTGGGCATCCATTTCAAACTGGCCACCACCAGTTCGGAGGCCAGCAACTACCTGAACACCGAGCGTTTTGACCTTGTCATCTCCGACCTCGGGAGGCCGGGCGAGGAACTTACCGGGCAAATCACGCTGGACATCGTGGCGGGGCGGGCACCTGTTGTCTTTTTCACGAACAAGCGGGGGCTGAACCTGCGTGGCACTTTGTTGAGTGCTGGCGCAAGGGAAGTGACGAACTCGGTGGGCGCGTTAAGCGAACTGGTGCGAGGGGAGTTGCGGAAGAAGTTTCCGTTAGTAAATATTGGGGTTGTAGAACCAGAATTGGATTTATCGGGGTTGGAAAATATAGAGGTGCAGGAAAAGAAGGGTAAAGCGCCGCAGAAAAAAACAACGAAAAAAGCGCAGCCAGCCTTCAATGAGCAAGTGCGAAAAGACCAGGAAATGCTGCAAAAGCTGGGCTTTTTTGAGGGAGAAGTGGATGGGCTTGCTGGGGAGAGAACCAAGGCTGCGGTGGCGGCTTTTCAGCAATCGAAGGGGTTGGTGGCGGATGGGATTATGGGGTCGCAGATGAGGGGGGCAATGGAGAAGGCGGTGGAGGAGATGGATACGAAGCTTGAAATTCCAGAAGTATGGCGAAGCATGGCCAATTCGGTGTGCAGAATCGTATTGTCAGACGGAAGGGCAGGCAATGGTTTTTTAGCCGAGGATGGCTATGTTTTCACGGCAAAGTCTGTGTTGTCAAATGCAAAAGATGCCCAATCAGCCAAAGTCCATTTTGTCAATACGGTAGGATTCTCACCATATATTTATGAATTTGATGACTCTGGAGTTACAGCAGGACATGAAAATAATGATTTTTCACGAGCACGATTAAAAGCTTGGAATCCATCTTCTTTTGCTCATTTACCTGCCCTTCCAGTAAGCACTAAAATGCTTGGAACTGGCGACAAAGTATCGGTTATTTACTTCAAAAAGCAAGGCGAACTGAAGCCTGATTTCGCAATGGATTGCCCCATCGTGCAGTTTTCCAAAGTGGATTTCAAATATGAATCCTCGCCGGATGAAAATTTTATCGGAGCGCCTGTCCTGAATGAAAATGGCGAAGTATTAGGTGTCACTTCAATTGATTATGGAACAATAAAAAGTGGGGTGTTAATGGGCGGAATAATGCCATTCATAGATAAGCCATTTAAAGATAATATTCGAGTAATGATTGCCGATGCTGAAATTGAAAAGGCAATTCAAGCGGCTTTGAAATTCTGGCCGAATAGGCCAGAATTAATTATGCTTTCTGGTAGTTATAAGAAATTGCAAAATGATAATTTAACTGGAATAATAGCTTTGGAAGATTACCATATCCAATCAAACCAAATAACGAGCAGTTTATTGAACTTACTTGACGAGCTTGAAAAAGGCGCAGAAACAAGCAACAACAAGGGCTTTTTATACTACGACATCCCCAATGAAATGACAATGGGGACAGTGGTAAGGTGTCGAGTAATAATAGCAATATCAGAAGCAATACTAATTGAATCAACTAAAATGAGAAATAAGGGTTCAATAAAAGAGATTAGAATATCTAATACAATGAGTGTTCAAATGGGTTCTACGGACAAAAATGGATTCGAGATTATTTCTTTCAACAACCGAGAGCAATTTATCGAGGAAGGTGATATTACAGAATGGGCATTCAATATTAAACCCATTGATTCAGGTGAATTATTTTTAGAACTAAATATAAGCACCATAGAGATAATAAGTAATAAAGAGCGAAGTAAGCCAATAGTAATAGAACATAAGTTAATTGTACTCCCCCCCGAAAATTACCGGCAATCCTACAAATAAATCCATCCCAAATAATAAAACAATCCATCATGCCCAACCTTTTCGCACTCCTCGTAGGAATCAACGACTACCAGCAGAACGGCAAAACCGCCGTGCCCAACCTCACGGGCTGCGTCAATGACATCAACATTTTTGAAGCCTATCTGAAAAAGCGGTTCCCGGCGGCCAACCGAAAAATCGTGAAGCTGCTGGAGGGCGATGCCACTTACGAAAACCTCGTCAAAAACTTCGGCCCGGCGCACCTCGCACAGGCGGGGGCGGGCGACATCGTGGTGTTTGGGTACAGCGGCCACGGCAGCCGGGAATTGGCGGCACCGGAGTTCGCCCAATATTTTCCGGAGGGCATGATGGAGACGCTCGTGCTGGCCGACAGCCGCTGGCCCGACCGCTTCGACCTCGCCGACAAGGAACTGGCAGTGCTGATTGACCGGGTCGCCAAAAACGGGGCGCATGTGGCGGTCGTACTGGACTGCTGCCATTCGGGTTCTGGCACCCGCAACCTCGATGATTTTTCGCTCGGCAGGACCCGCCAAGCCTCCGACCGAACACAGCCACGGCAGCTGACCGATTACCTCGGTGGCCATTTTGCGCAGCACCCAAAGGACTTCCACCTGCCCACCAGTCGGCACGTGCTGCTGGCCGCCTGCGACAAAAAGGAAAAGGCGCACGAGACCAGGAACAGCCGGGGCTTGTTCTCCACGATTTTGATGGGCGTTTTGAATGAAACCCATTACCAGCAGGGGATTTCGTACACGCAGTTGTTTACCGAAATCAGGCTCAGGGCCGCCAAAAACACCAGCGACCAGCACCCGCAAATCGAGACTTACGGCTATTTCAACGGGCTGCAAGGCTTCCTCGGCATGGGAAGCCCTGCGCCGGATGTGCCCGTCAAAGTGTTTTTCCAGGATGGCCGCTGGAACGTGACGATGGGTGCCATGTCCGGCCTGCCCACCACGAAGGCGCAGCCCGCCACGTTTGAAATCCTGAAAAACGGAGTGGTAGTGGGCGTGGCCAAGACCGTGACCGTGGGCGTGGAAGAGAGCAGCCTCCACTTGGAGTTTCCCGCTAATGAAAACGAGCAATACGACGCCCGGCTGACGAGCACACCGGAGCCGCCGCTGTTTTTCCAACTAAAAGCCGAAAAGTCCGATGCTGCTGCCGCAATGACAGCGTTGACGGCGTTCAAGCCGCTGTATTTCAGCTTGCAGCCCGATTTGGCAAACGCCGCCTACTGCCTTGAAATAGGGGAAAACGAGCTGAAAATCATCCGAAATGCCGACCAACTTTGCCTCCGCACCTTGCAAGGCAACGACTGGGAACCGATGTTCAAGGATGCTTTTGAGAAGCTGGAAATGATCGCCCGTTGGGAAAAGACCATCCAATTGGACAATGCCGAAACGAGGCTTTTGGTGAAACCGGGTGGCATTTTGCAGCCGCTGAAAAAAGACGTGGAAATGGTGCTGTCCGAGCTGGACGCCAACGGCAAAGTGGTTTTTCAACATACCGGAAACGAGGCCATTATTGATATTTTGCAAGAGGAAGGCAGGGAAAACAAGGTGCCGTTCAAGCTCGAAATCAGGAACAACGCCAGCAAGCCTCGGCACTGCGCCCTGTTGTTTGGGAGCAGCAATTACCGATTGATAAGCGCTTATAAAGACGAGGTGCCTGCCAACAGCACGGTGAACGCCCTGCAAGCCAATTTCAAACTGAACAACGGCCAAGCGGAGACCAGCATCTTGAAATTGATAGTGAGCAACAAGCCCATCCACCCGGAATTGCTGGAACAGCAAAACACTTTCAAACTGGGCGAGACCTTGCCTTTTTGGAAAAACAGGGACGTGCTTGGCGTCAGGGGGGAACTGCTCGGAGGCACCCGCAGTGGCATTGATATTTTCGATGAAAACGACGAAACACCGCAGGGCGACCTGCACGACTGGTACAGCGTAAACCTGAAGGTGCAGTGCGTAGGCCAGGCGCCGGGCGTGGGGGCGAAAGTCATTTCCTTGGCCAACAATTTCATCAAAATACTGGCCCACCCGACTTTCCGTTCCGGTGTTGGGTTGGTGCCTGTGCATTCGGGCAGCCGCAGCGTGGAGCCGATGGCCGTGGTGAATGAGCTGGCGAGGCTTTCGGGCGTGGAGGTGCTCCAATTCGGCAGCGGCACGAGGGACACAGCTCCCGCCAATATGCTCGAACTCACCGACCTGCAAAATGAGGCCAGCCTTGCCGATAACCCGCTTCAACTGGAAATCGCCGCCAATTTGCAGAGCACGGACGAACTGGAAGAATCGCTGCTGTCTTTGACTTTCGACGGCGAGCACCTGATTCCCGTGGGCATTGCGGAGCGGATGCAAAATGGCAATGCGCTCGTGAGCATCTCGCATTTGCCTGACACTGAAGACCATCGCCGAAGCCTCGGCAAAGCGCTGAAAATGGTCTTCCTGAAGCTGGTGCTGCGCAAAGACAAGGTGCAGTACCTGCGCTGGGTGGATTACAGCGGCAGCAAACCGGAGCGCCGGTCGGAGGGGCTGAAAGACAAAGTTGGCAAGGCCAAAAAAATCCTGCTGCTCACCCACGGCATCATCGGCGACACGGAGGGCATGGCTGTTTTTGCGCAGCAACTGGTCAAAAACAAGGGCGAAAAGGGCAAGCCATTCGACCTCGTACTGACGTTTGACTATGAAAACCTGAATACGCCCATCGAGACAACGGCCAGTAAATTGGAGGAGCTGCTGCGGCTGGAAGCGGGCATTAGTGCCGAAAGTGGCAAGAAAATTACCATCGTGGCGCATTCGATGGGCGGCTTGGTGAGCCGCTATTTCATCCAAAACCTGGGTGGTGAGAAGGTGGTGAAGCACCTCGTGATGGCGGGTACACCCAACAGCGGCTCGGCCCTTGCGAAGATCACTACTTACCGGGACTATGCCATCCCCGTACTCACGCTGCTGGTCAACCTGCCTTGGGGCCTGCCCGCTGCCGCCACGGTCTTGGGCGTACTGCAAAAATCGAAGACCGTGACCCACACGCTGGCGCAGATGGGCGAGGACAGCGATTTTATCCGCAACCTCAACAAAGGTGATTTGCATGGGGTGCGTTGCAGCGTTTTGGCAGGGCATCTGGACAAGTTCTTGGCGCACAATGCCGATAAGAAAAAACTGATGGACAGGGTGTTCGGGCTTGGCGGGAAGCTGTTTTATGGCGATAAGCCAAACGACCTTGCCGTGAGCGTGGGCAGCATCAAATCGTTACCCAAGTGGAAACCCGCTGTAAAGTCAACGGATGTGGACTGCCACCATTTATGCTATTTTGATGAGGCGGGAAGTGCGGGGGTGTTGGTGAAATTGCTGGGTAGGAAAAATTAGAAATAAGCTTGATACCATATCTGGAAAAAAAAGCCTCCAAGGAATCATCCTTGAAGGCTTTGAATGGAAGTGGACGCACACGGATTCGAACAGCGGACCCTCCCGATTGAAAATCGGGTTGGGCTGAACCAGTTGAGCTATGCGACCCAAGTTTCAAAGCCATTTACGAAAAAAGCCTTCACGAAACAAATCGTAAAGGCTTTTAATCAAGGTGGGCGCACACGGATTCGAACCGCGGACCCTCTGCTTGTAAGGCAGATGCTCTGAACCAGCTGAGCTATGCGCCCTGATTTTAAAAGATAGCTTGAAAAATACATCTCGCTATCATTTTCTACTTTTCTTTCAAAGCGGGCGCAAATATAGTTGCATATTTTATTCTAGGGCAACTCTTGTCAAAAAAAATCAAAAAATATTTTGGAGGCAGGAGAGAACACTTGCCCCGCTTGATTCCTTTACCTTTATGTTCGATTTTTTGAATACAAAACAAAAGGCAAGACAATCAGATCATGAAGAAACAGATCAAGCGGGGTTTTATAGGATTGGGTGCGGCGGTGGTGCTGACGGTGGTGGCAGCGGTGGTTATCGCCGCATTTTTTCAGGAGGCCGTTGGCAAGAAAATTATCACCATCCTCAACCAACAGCTCAAGACGCAGGTGAAGGTGGGCAGTTTCGACCTTTCGTTGCTGCGCAATTTCCCGGATGCCACGGCCAGCCTCAAGGACGTGACGGTGATGGGCCTCAACAAAAAACCATTGCTGGAAGCCCAAGAAATGGCCTTCAATTTCAGGCTGTTGAGCCTTTTTGAAAAACAGGTCAAAATACATTCCGTGGCCATCAACAACGGGGCATTGGATGTGTGGGTGGATGCGGCGGGGAAGTCAAATTACGATATTTTCAAGTCCACCGATTCAGGCGAAGGTGAGTTCAACATTGCCCTCGAAAAAGCCACGCTTCAGCAAATCGGGCTTTCTTACCATGACCTCAAGCTGAAGCAGGAGGTACAGGCACAGGTGGAAACGGCGGAGTTCTCTGGGCATTTTTCCAGCAAGCAGTTTGACCTGAAAAGCTCGGCCCGGCTCCTCTCCGACTACGTGGAAATGGATGGTGTACGCTACCTGCCCAGCAAGCGGGCTGGGCTTGACGCCACTATTTTGGTTGACCTCGACAAAGGCAAATACCAGTTCGATGACGCCAGGGTTTTTGTCGAAGACAACGCCTTCAACGTGAAGGGCTTTGTGCAATCGAAGAAAAACGCCTCCGAATTTGACCTCAGCGCCACTGCCGAAGATGCGAGTTTGGAATCGGTCATCGCCCTTCTGCCAGAGCAGTACCTGAGTGCGCTCGGCGATTTTTCGAGCAGCGGCCGGTTCAAGTTCACCTCATTTGTGAAGGGAAAACTCAGCGCCACGGAGCGCCCTGCCATCGAGTTTGAGTTTGGCCTCGACGATGGCAAGCTCTCCAGCCCCCGCCTCACCGAGCCGTTCAAGGACGTGTCGTTCGATGCCCGATTCACCAACGGCGAGGGTCGCAACAACCAGCAGTCCGTCTTTGAAATCAGCAATTTCAAGGGCTACCTCGACCGTCAGCTCATCACCCTCAGCCTTAAAATCGAAGACCTCGACAACCCCAGGGTGGATATCAAAGCCGATGGCATTTTGCCCATTGGCTATATGTACGGGCTGCTCGGAAACCCCGGCATCAAGGGCGGCGACGGCAAAATCGAAATCCAAAACCTCTCGCTCAACGGCTTCTACAACGACATGGTGGACATCAACCGGATCATGTCCGTGGCCATGACCGGCGACGTAATCCTTGACGACGCTGCGCTTGAAATCAATGGCGAAAGCATCATGTTCGACCGGGGAAAACTGCTGCTGCGTGACAACCAGCTAACGCTCGAAGACCTGAAAATGGACGGTGCCGGCAGCGACATCACCCTGCGTGGCGTTGTGCGGAACCTCCTGCCCGTGCTGCTAGCCGACTCGCTCAATACTGAAAACGCCGTGCTGGAATTCACCGCAGAACTGCGCTCGCCCATGATGGACGTTGCCCGGCTGGTGAAACTCGGCGACGTGCCCGTGAAAGAGGGCGAAGTACAAGAGGCCGTTTTCGATTCAATGAAAGTGGCAAAAAACGAAAACCGGGGACGCCTCACCGACTTGCTTAAGGGCACCTTCAACGCCAAAGTGGACGAGTTTACCTACAACAAAATCGAGGGTCGGGACTTCGACGGCACACTGGTCTTCGAGGACTCGAAAATGCGCATCGAGGGCGCTGCCAAGGGCATGGATGGCGCATTCGACCTCGACGGAACGGTATTCTTCGAAAAAGAACCCCGCCTCGAAGCCAAGCTCGACTGTCAGATGATTGACGTGAAAAAGTTTTTTGAGCAAACGAACGACGTTGGCCAAACCGTGCTCAAGGCCGAGAACATCTCCGGCGACATGAACTCGAAGATGTTCATCCAAGCTTTTTGGGACTCAACGGGCGTTTTCCTGATGGACAAATTGCACGTCTGGGCGGGCATCGGTATCCGCAACGGTGAGTTGAAAAACTTCAAGATGCTCGATGAATTTGCGACCTACGCCAAAATCCAAGACCTGCGCAACGTGCGCTTCGAGGACTTGCAAAACTGGCTGGAAGTAAAAAATAGTACGTTTTACATGCCTGCCATGTTCCTCCAAAACAACGCCATGAACCTCACCATCGGCGGCGAACAGACCTTTGACGACAAGATTGACTACGGCATCAAGGTGAACGTGGGGCAGGTGCTGGCGAATAAATTCAAGAAAAACAATCAAAACGTGGAGTCCATCCCCGCCAAAGAGAACGGCTTTTTCAACCTTTATTTCCACCTGAACGGTACGCTCGACGATTACAAGTACGCCACCAACAAGCGCAAGGTGAAGGACAAATTTGAGCGCAGCGAGACCCAAAAGCGGCTGATACGGGCGCAGTTGATAAAAGCCTTCGGTGCGCCGCTGAACATGGTGAAAGAGCCAAAAGGTTGGGAAGACAAGGGCGAAGCGGCACCTTCAAACGAGGAGGGGGATGAGTATATTCCGGGGTTTTGAGGGGTGGGCTACCGCACCACCAAAACACTTCCCGTCACTTCCACCACCCGCCCTGGAGCAACCTCCACCTCGGCCAAAAAAGTATAAACGGCTGACCCCACTTTGGCGGCTTGGTGGATACCATCCCAGCCACCCTCCGGTGAGTTGGTGAAGAAATTACTTTTTTCAAAAACCTGCCCCCCCCAGCGGTCAAAAATCACCAGCTTGTGCACCGGCGAGGGCAGCTCGGTGTAAAGCACGAAGCGGGCGTTGCCCACCGTGGAGGCGGGGTAGATGACGTTGGGCGCATACACGGGCGGTTCCACCGAGAGCAGCAGGCTGTCCGTGCCGGGGCAGCCACCTTCGTCGAATACGGTCAGTTTTACCCACATGCTTTCCTGTGGGTGAATCCAATACAGCAGGCAGTCGGGGCAGCCCGTGGAGTCGGGTGGTTCCCAAGTGGTGGCAGTGATGGGGTTGGTGGTGAAGCCCTGCAAAATGACCTCGTCGCCGGGGCGGAGGGGCTTGGGCAGCTTCATCGCCACGAGGTGTACGTACACGCTGTCCGGTTGGTCCAGGGTGAAATGCACGGGCTGGTTGTAGCACCCGGAGGCATCCTGAACGATGAGCTTGTAGTCACCGCCCGTCACGTTTTCAATCACGGGGTCGGCGGAGGTATGCTGGCCGTGGTCAATGGAATACAAATAGGGTGGCGTGCCGCCATTGGGCAGGCCGAAGGAAATCTGGCCGTCTGGATAGTTGTAGCAGGATGGTTCGATGAAGCTGAAATCAAACTGCGGAGCGGTCAATGGCACCTCCAGCGAGTCGGCCACAAGGGCGGTGTTGCGGCAGCCGCCCAGGTAGGCGACGGCCTTGTACTCGCCGGGGGCCAGCACAATGAAGGTCGTGTCTGTGCCTTCCTGTATCAACGTGTCGTCGTACGCCCATTTTATTTTGTCAAAAAAACCATGCGCCGTGAGGGTGTCCGGGCAGATGCCGTCGCCGTGCAGCGTGAGCTGCACTTCGGGGCTGACGTAATCGTAGCCGGTGAGCAAACTGGCGTAGCTGGCATACTCCCGCCGCCCGATGATGGAGGCATAGACCGCACCCGTTGAGGAGATTTGCATCGAATTGATAGCTTCCACATGGCTGAATGCGCTTTTCACTTTGTAAGTGACAAAGTCTTCGTTGCCGGACACCTCAATCGGCGGCCCGAGGTCAATTGGTTCGCCATCAAACTGAACATTGACGGGCATATTGCGGAGCGCCACCACCTGCAACGAGCCATCGAAGCGCTGCGGGCCGATGCGGTTGGGCAGGTAAATATTGTCAATCCGGTGCGGGATGCCGCAACTCAGCGGCGGAATGAACATCAGCGAGACGGTGTTGAGGCTGGTCTTGCCAGTGTCGTGGCCGCCCGTCATTTGGTAGGCAAACGCTGGCTCGGTGGTACGCACGAAAATGTTTCCCGAAGCGACGTAAAATGAAGCCGGAATCGAAAAAAACTCACCCCCATCGAGCGTGACCAAGGCAGTGTCCGCCCCATTTACCCAGACTTGCGTACCATCGTAATGGGCGACGATGATGGGGTGTTCCAGTGAGGTCGGGCCGTCTCCTTTGCAAAAAATGTACTCCTTGCCCACCCGTTCGAGTGGCAAAATCTGGTCAACGCCGATGTCGTTGGCGGCATAAATGACCGGAGCGCCGAGCCAAGCGCCGCAGGTCACGGCCACGGGTTTGCTGGCCTCCAGCAATGCTCCCATCGTGCCGTTGACGGGTTGGTCGTCTTCAATGCCACCGACATAGTTCGCAAAAACCACCGACTCGCCCCGCTGGAGCTGCATCGTGATGGGCGCAGGCACATACCCCGCTCCACTGAGCAGGGTCGCCTCGTTGTAGTCGCTGAGGTTGATGGTCGTGCCGTCCTCCGTGGCCATGATGCCAATCATGTTGTAGCGCTGCCCCGTTTTGTCCCGTACCTGCACGATGTTGCCAATGCGGAACACCTTGCCTAGCGCCGCCCGTCCTTTGCAGGTCAAAAAACAGGCATCGCCGCCGCCCTCAGTGAGCAGCCGGAAGGAGGCGTTGAACTTTTTCGGGCCGTGGATGACGAGGCCGGAATTGGGCAAAACCTGGTGCAGTTGGTTGTCCGCTTTCAGCAATTGGCTGTAGGTGTCGCTGAGTTCGTAGATGAGCGGCTCCGTGCTGCTGACCAATGCAGTCGTCACTTGGTGCCCGGAACCATCCTCGATGACGATGGGGAAAGGCGTCGTTTCTGGTGTATAAACGTAAATGTACTGGACGCCCATCGTGCTGCTGGGAAACATCGGCGGCAGCCAGTGGATGGTGTCCAACTGGGCGAACAATGCCGAGCCAACCGTGCAGCAAAGCAGCAGGCAGGACATTAGCAGTGACCGTGGGTTCAGCATTTTCGACAGTTTGATGTTGGCTTCAGCAGTATTTGCGACAGGAATTCAAAAGTAGGACTTAAAACGGAAAATGCTCAATGCTGCTTTGCGTGGGGAGACGAAATGGACTGGTCTGGCGGCTGGGAGTCATTTTTGGGTAAACGGGATTTTTTGGTAAAAATTCATGCTCCTAGTTCCCGCCACCCCTTCCTCACCACCTCCAAGTCTCGCCAAATTTCATAATCCTTTGCGTAAAAAAAGTCGAGCCGCCGGGAAGTGGCCTCGTCAATTTGACTGTCAGGGAAAGCATGACGGGGAGAAAGAATGCCTGGTTTTAGTCTCGGCAATTGCGCCTCCGCAGCCCCTGACTGCCCACTGCCTTTTGTCACCCTGAAAGGGGCCGACTGCCCACTCGAATAGCCCACCCAAGATTTTTTGCCTGCAAAAACCAGGACTAAATTCTTCAAAAATCCCCCCGGTTTTTTCACCAAAAATAATAATGGAATGGCCAGCAGCAAAAAGCCAACAGCCAATAGCAAATCCAGCAACCGCTTGCTGCGCCGAGCCGTCGGACTGGCGATGCGATAGCGGATGTCGGTGGTGTAAAGCTCGCCCGCCGAGTCCTTCGAACTGCTGCCGATGATGGTCTGGCCGCCCTCTGGCACAGTGCGGTACTCGATGCGGGAGCCGAGACGCTCCATCCAGTGCATGGCATCGGCGGCGCTCACGTCCCGCAGGCAGAAGATGATTTCGTCAAGGTGGTAGAGGGCGGCCACCTCGTCCAGATTACCCGACCCCCCTAAACAATCTGAAATCTGAAATCTTATATCTGGATTCTTAAATCCATTAAAATCAACTGCTGGTGAAACCCGACCGATAAAATTCTTCTCCACGCCCACCTGCTGCAGGAGTTCCCGCACCCGCACCGTTTCTGCCTCCGACCCAACGATGGCGAGGTTCGCCGGCCGGGACCGCCCCACGCTGAGGTTGCCCGTTTTGGAAAAATGGAAGAAGAAGCGCAGCGCCGTCAGTGCCAGCAGCGACCAGGCCGTGCCGAGTAGGATGACCGCTCTCGATGGCCGCAGGTCCTGTGGCAGAAAGCCGTACACCGCCGAGATGACGACCGTCCCGAGCAGCAGCCCTCGGGTTAGGCGGCGAAGGTTGAACGGCTCGTCGTAGCCGCCGCTGAACCACAGCGCCGCCAGCCATACGAGTGTGTAAAACGGCGCATTGAACTGCATGAAACTGTGCTTGAACCAGAAGGGGTCGTGGTAAAAATAGTTGGCCCAAAAGACCTTGCACAGCCAGATGCCGCCGAACATCAGCACGGCGTCAAGGATGGGGAGGTGGCTTTTTTTGAAAAAATTGCCGAGCAGCGTCATGCCCGCCCGCAGCCAGATGGCCCCATAAATCATGGCGATGAACAACGTGGCCTGCCGCCCGTGAAAGTGCTTCCGGGCGAAGATGATCATGGCTTGGTAGAACGTGCGGACGTAGTTGAGGCTGCCCTTTTTCGTGCTTTCCCCCTTGTAGTGGATGATGGTGGTGCCGACGAAGTAGTAGTTTTTGTAGCCCGCCTGCACGATGCGGTAGCTCAGGTCGATGTCCTCGCCGTACATAAAAAACGCCTCGTCGAGCAGGCCGATTTTGTCCAGCACCGAGCGGCGCAGCAGCATGAAGGCCCCGGCCAGCACGTCCACTTCGTGGGTCTCGTTTTTGTCCAAGTAGCCCAAGTGGTAGCGCCCGAAGGTTTTTGATTTTGGGAAAATGGCCGCCAGCCCAAACGTCTTGCAGAAGGCCACCCACGGAGAGGGGAAGCCCCGCTTGCTCTCCGGCAGGAACTGGCCGCTGCCGTCCACCATCTTCACGCCCAGCCCGCCCGCCTCCGGGTGTGCCTCCATGAAGGCGATGCACTTAGTCAGGGTGTCCTCCCGCACCACGGTGTCGGGGTTCAAAAGCAGGACGTACTCGGATTGCGGATTGCGGATTGCGGATTCCCCGATTGCTTGGTTGTTGGCGACTGCGAAGCCCGTGTTTTGGGGGTTAGCAATGAGTTTTACTTCGGGGAAATGGGTGCGTACCATCTGCACGGAGTCGTCGGAGGAGGCATTGTCTACGACCCAGATGGCCTCCCCCCCGCCCCCTCCCAAGGAGGTGGAGTAGGCTTTCCGCACACTCAGGAGGCATTGCTCCAGGAAGTGTCGGACGTTATAGTTGACGATGATGGTGGTGAGCATGGGTTAGGGGAGGCGGGTGATTTTCTTGTAAATATAGGCGATGGCGACTTGGCAGAATGGCTCGAACTCTCCGCTTTTTAGTGCCTGCCATTCCTTGAGCATATTGGTTAAATCTGCTTTTTTGATTTTAGCGTCAGCGTTGCTTTTGGCCGTTTTTTGAATGGCTTCTTTTACTCTGTCGAGCAATCTCGCCCGTTCATCAACGAGGTGCTGCTTGTCCAACCCCAATATTCTTTTTAGTTCATCATCAATGGTTTTATCCTCGGAGTAAATTTGTCCACCGGGGTCGAATTTCACCAATTGCTCGCAATTTGGATGGAGCGGCGAAATGGTTATCGGCTGCTTTTTTTTCAACGTATCGCAATGTTCTGCCCCCAACTTGCCTTCATTGCCCTTGCAAACAGCGAGCAGGTTCATGTAGTCTTTTTCGTTGTCTTTCTTCCGAGGCGCCCAATGTTCGATTTTGGTTGATTTTCCAGTATTTTTTATTCGCTGCATACAGTAGGCACAAATGAAGCCCTGCTCTTTCAGTAATGCTTCCCTGAGTTGTTCCTTCGGCAAATCGTCAAAAGTAGAGCCGGGTGTGGCTCTCTTTTCCTGTACTGTTTTGGGTTCGTTAGACGCTTTTTTGCCGCTGATGTGCTTCATAGTCAGGCTTCGTTTAGGAACTGAAAATGACCCCTCGCCCTGACCACTTCCTCGTCGTAGTAGCCGTATTTTGCTTCCACATCTTGTAACATGTCTGCGGTTTCGCCCACCTTTTCGGGGTCGTCCATGATGCGGTAGAGCTTGGCGAACTCCTCCTTGGCCTCGGGCGGGCGCTTTTCCACCCCAAAAATGTCCCATAAAATGGCATTGCTGTCACGTCCGAAGGTGGGTGGGGTGTCCTTTACCAGCTTGAAGTCTTCGAGGATGAAGACGTTTTCTTTTTTCAGGGTACTCAGCACCTGCGGCGAGTGCGTGGTGAGGATGAATTGGATGTTGGGGAAGGTGCGGCGGAGGTTTGGGATGATGGTGCGCTGCCAAGCGGGGTGGAGGTGTTGTTCGATTTCGTCTATGAGGACGACGCCTCTACTTTCAAACAAATCAATTGAGCGTTGATTCGCTATGCTAATACGACGAACAATATCAGCGACCAAAGCAATTAATCCTCTCTCACCTGTTGAAAGTTTATCAAATGGTAGTTCCTTCCCATCTTTTTCGATAAGGAATTCTTCTTTTGGCTGCCTTTGTACTCTAAATGTTTTTATGCCAGGAATAAACCGTTGAACTACTTCTCTTACAGCATCTAATCCAAAATGTCGATAGTTTTTATCGCCAAATCTCCATTGCTCATTCTCATAATCTTCTGTGCTTCTAACCCAATCAAAGAATGATGAGTAGTTAATCTTTGAATCTAAACTGCCTTCATAGATATTCCAAGGTTTGGTAGATTCAATATCAATGATTTTCAATGTTGGTTTTCCCACAACCCTATCAGGTGGATAATGGCAGATAACTGGCGCTTTAACCCAAAGGGTTTTGTATAGATTACTTCTTATTTCTTCAATGTTATTTTTTTGATAATCAATGTAATCCCCCGACCTAAGCCTGAGACTGCCACCACTTGCATAAATACTATTATCAACTTTTGTATTTATTCCTAAATATTCAATACTAAGAAAAATATCGCTTTTTTCAGTATTAATTCTAACGTCTCTTCCGTCAATAGGTACATATGTTTTTGAAAGTGGCTTACCCTTTCTTTCAGGCTTTGTCAAATCGAGGAGAAAGGTATTTAACAGACTTACAATCCCCTCCAACACACTCGTCTTCCCACTCCCATTCACCCCCACAAACACCGCCAATCCACTCTCCCCCTCTGGGAAGTCAATGGTCAAGTCCTCGAAGCCACGGAAGTTTTTCAGTTCCAATTTTTTGATTCGCATAATCTTCTTTTTTGAGAAGTTTTTTCAAACCTCAAACCCTTCCATCCTAACCCAATAGAGGAAGGAAGAATTATCACTCAAATATTTTTCAAGCGAGCACGGTTTGTACGATATTAATTTGTTGTATTCCAGTATCAACGGGTGTACGACTTCGCTAATATCGAAAATCTCCGATAGTCTTTTCACCTGCTTGTCCTTCAGCACCACCAAAAAATCCACGTCCGACTCCTCGTGGGCATCGCCACGTGCGTAGCTGCCATAGAGAATGACTTTCGCCAACCGGTCACCGTACAGCCCGGTCACAGCCGCCTTGAAGTCGGCAATAAGTGCTTGTTGTTCAGCAGGTTGTAGCATCAATCGTTGTTGAGTTTATAAGGAATCCTCGCCACAATGCTCCGCCCCAGCGTCACCTCGTCCGCATACTCCAGCTCGCCGCCAAAGCTCACGCCACGGGCGATGCTGCTGACGCTCACGGGGCTGTCCTTCAGTTTTTTGGTGATGTAGAACATCGTCGTGTCGCCCTCGATGGTGGGGCTGATGGCGAGTATGACTTCCCGAATTTCGCTGTCGGTTGACTCCTGTGGGGCGACCCGGTGCAGCAGCGAGTCAATCGTCAGTTCGCCAGGGCCGATGCCCTCCAGCGGGTTGATGAGGCCGCCGAGCACGTGGTACAGGCCCCGGTACTGCGAGGTGTCTTCGATGGCCATCACGTCCCGGATGCTCTCCACCACGCAGACCAGCGAACGGTCACGGCGCTTGTCGGCGCAGACGTTGCAGACGGGTTCGTCGCTCAGGTTGTGGCAAATGGTGCAGTGCTGGATGCGCCGCCGCATGTTCACGATGGCCTCGGCGAACTGCTCGGCGGTCTCCGGCGACTTGCCGACCAGGTGCAGCGTCAAGCGCAGCGCCGTCTTCCGCCCGATGCCGGGCAGGCTGGCAAACGCCTCGACGGATTGTTCTATCAGTTTTGAAGAAAAATTCATGTTTTGTCAATTTGCAATGGCCACCTCAAACCCTCAGGCACCTTAAATTCTCAACCTCTCCATTAGTTTTATGCCCCTTTTGAAAACCAAAAGCGGCGATTTCCATTTTGAAAAGCGAAATTATCTCATTTTTGCGAAGTTTAGACCCCCAGACTACCAACTCAATTTCTTAATCACTCAATAACTCAATACCGAGTAATGGCAGAAATCATAAAAATGCCCCGCATGAGCGACACGATGACAGAAGGTAACATCGTGGCGTGGCACAAGAAAGAAGGCGACAAGGTATCCCCCGGCGACCTGCTCGCCGAAATCGAGACCGACAAGGCAACGATGGATTTTGAAAGCCTTTGGGAAGGACATTTGTTGCACATCGCCATAAAAGAGGGCGTGGTGCCGGTCGAGGGCCTCATCGCCGTTATTGGCAAACCGGGCGAGGACTGGCAGTCGCAGGTGGGTTCTGGCGCAAAAGCCTCCTCCTCCAATGGCCAGGCCAAGGCCGCCGAACCTGCTGCCGCTGCTGCCCCAACCGCTGCTGCCCCAGCCGTTGCTGCAATGGCAAGCGTGGCTGAACCTGCCCAGGCAATGCCCGCCGAAGCGACACCGATAGCTGTCGGGAGGTTAAAAGCATCACCGCTGGCCAAGAGCATCGCCAAAGAAGCAGGCATTGACATCGCGGCCGTGCAAGGCTCCGGCGACGGAGGCCGCATCGTGCGGCGCGACGTGGAGGCTGCCATGGAAAGCAAGGGCACTGCGCCTTCGGCTGTCCCGGCTACGCCCGCCGCACCAGCGCCAGTTTTCAATTTTACCGCAAGCGAAACTTTCGAAGAAAAACCGGTGAGCATGATGCGCAAGGCCATCGCCCGCAGGCTGACCGAGAGCAAGAATGGTGCGCCACACTTCTACCTGACCATGGAAATCAACATGGACAAAGCCGTGGAGGTGCGCCCAAAACTGAACGAACTGGCCGCACCGGTCAAAATTTCGTTCAACGACATCGTGATAAAAGCGGCTGCGGCGGCATTGCGCAAGCACCCCGCGGTGAACTCCTCTTGGCTCGGCGACAAGATCCGTTACAACAACTACGTTCATATCGGCGTAGCCGTGGCGGTGGAAGACGGCCTGCTGGTGCCAGTGGTGAAACATGCGGACCTAAAATCGCTGTCGGCCATCAACCAAGAAGTGAAGGTTTTTGCGGAAAAAGCCCGCAACAAAAAACTGCAACCGGACGAGATGAGCGGCAACACGTTCACCATCTCCAACCTTGGCATGTTCGGAATCGAAGAGTTCACGGGCATCATCAACCCACCGGACGCCTGCATTTTGGCGGTGGGCGCTATCATCCAGAAGCCCATCGTGAAGGACGGCCAAATTGTGGTCGGCAACATGATGAAGGTAACGCTCTCCTGCGACCACCGGGTGGTGGACGGGGCGACTGGCTCGGAGTTCCTGCAAACGTTGAAGTCAATTCTGGAGGAGCCGATGAGGCTGCTCGTTTGACCATTTTATAGATAGAAAACCAAAGCATCCGGGCCTGTGAATCTTTGGCCCGGATGCTTTTTGGTTTTTGGGGAGGGCAAATCCCATTTTACCAAAAACCTGTTTATATTTGCGCCGCTTTTGCTGAAAAGCATGGCATATCAACTTGATTATCAACAGATTGCGGGTGTGGCGAAATTGGTAGACGCGCCAGACTTAGGATCTGGTGCCGCAAGGCTTGGGGGTTCGAGTCCCTCCACCCGCACTTTTTTTTTGGTTGATAAGAGTTTTTAAAGTTGATAAGGGTTGATGGCTCGCACAACGATGGCAAGTATCAACCCTTATCAACTTTTATAAACCCCATCAACAAGTTTTCGAACCCTCCTCACCGGATTTTTTCAAAAACAAAAGCAAATTCCACCATGCCTACAGTTGTCAGAGAGGACATAGATGCGCTCAACGCCGTGCTTACCGTCACCATTGAAAAGGAAGACTACGAGCCAGATTTTAAAAAAGAACTGAATAAGCTCAAGGACAAGGGAGCCATCAGGGGGTTCCGCAAGGGCAAGACGCCAATCCCCTTTTTGAAAAAAATGTACGGCAAGAGCATCCTCAGCGAGATCATTACCGACAAGCTCCACAAGGAACTGAACGAGGTGATGAACACAAAGGAGCTTACCTTCATGGGCCAACCAATTCCGGTGCAGGACCAAAAGCCCGTCAATTTCGACTACAACAGCATGGAGCCGTACTCCTTCAAGTTCGAGCTGGGCAAGGCCCCTGACTTTGAGTTGAAGGGCGTGGACAAGTCCACCATGTATGATTTCTACAAGGTGAAAATTGACGTTGAAAAAGTGGACGAGCGCCTCGAAGCTGCCCGCAAGCACTACGGCGAGCCCGTGGAAAGTGCCGAGCCAATCGAAGAGGGAGACATGGTACGCTTCAGCGCAGTAGAACTGGACGGCGATGCCCCCAAGGCCGATGGCTGGAAAACAACTTTCCCGATTTTGGTGGAACGTATTGCCGAAGGCGCAACAAAAGACGAAATCAAGGGCAAACAAAAAGGCGACAAGGTTCGCTTCAACATCTTCGAACTGGAAGAAGGTGCCAGCCGGGAGTTCGTGAAAAAATACCTGCTCAACTTCACCCAAGCCGATATTGACGAGGGCACGGAGACGGGGGAAATGTACGAGGGGACCATTGAGGGCGTGACTCGCCAAGCGCCTGCCGAACTGACGCAGGAGTTTTACGATAAATTGTTTGGCGCCGACGAAATCACCAACTTGGAGGATGCCAAGGCCCGAATCGAACTGAGCCTCGGCGCCAGCCACCAGGGCCAGGCCGACTCGCTGCTCTACCGGGAGCTGCGTACCCGCTTGATTGAACTCAACCGCGACGCTATGCCGCTCCCCAACAATTTCATCAAGCGCTGGCTCAAGGTCAGCCAAGAGGGAAAGGCAGATGCGCTACTTAGCGACTACGACAAGTTCGCCGACGACATGCGCTGGACGTTGATAAAAAACAAGCTTTCGAACCTATACGAAATCGAGGTGACGGAAGAAGAAATCAGGCAGATGGCCTACAGCAGAGTGGCTGGCTACTTCGGCGGCTACGCCGACCAAAAATACTTGGAACCTATCGTGAAACGCATGTTGGAAGACCCAGACAGCCTCAACGGCCTCGCAGGCGATGTGCAAGCGGACAAGCTTTTTTACAAGATGAAAGAAAGCATTGGCCTGCGTGAAATACCTATCTCGGAAGCCGACATCAAGGCGAAATACGACGCTGTGATGAAGGAGGAAGAGGAGCGGGCAAAACTGCAGAAAGGCGCATCGGCTTCCGACGAAGAGGAATGAGCAGCTAAAGTAAAAAGTGTAAAGGAAAAAGTGGGAGGCCGATGATTGGCAACTTTATCGATTTTTTTTTGACCCATTTTTTTTTGAATTGCGCACTATTTTTCATTCATTTCAACTACAATGCGATAGAGGTGTTTAGAAGCTGTTAGTTGGCGAAGGTTGGATTGCCAAAGCCACAAAATTTGACACACAACGCTTAAAAATAACGGTCTAAATTAGGGTGAATTAAAAGATGGCGACTGGCTTCAGGTGGTAACCTTTTTACTTTGTCCTTTTTACTTTTTCCTTAAAACGCTTATGTTTCACAAAGACGAATTCCTCAAGTATGCGACAAAGCACCTCGGCATGAGCACCATGCACTTGGAGCAGTACGCAGAAAAGACCGCCCGCACCATCCCCGACGTGGTGGGCTTCACCCCCAACGTCATCGAGGAGCGCCCGATGAACATTGTCGGCTTGGACGTTTTCTCCCGGTTGATGATGGATCGCATCATTTTCCTCGGCGTGCCCATCAACGATTATGTGGCCAACGTGGTGCAAGCACAGCTCCTTTTCCTCGACTCTACCGACAACAAGCGTGACGTGCAGATGTACGTGAACAGCCCCGGTGGTTCCGTGACCGCAGGCCTCGGCATCTACGACACGATGCAGTACATATCGCCGGACATCGGCACCATTTGCACTGGTCTCGCCGCTTCGATGAGTGCCGTGTTGCTGGCAGCTGGCACAAAAGGCAAGCGCACTTGCCTCAAGCACGCCAGGGTGATGATTCACCAGCCGCTCGGCGGCATGCAGGGTCAAGTGACGGAGATGGAAATCACCTACCGCCTTATCAAGGCCATGCAAAAAGACCTCTACGAAATCCTCTCTGAACATACCGGGCAGGATTACGATACTATTGCTAAAGACTGCGAGCGCGACAACTGGATGACCGCTATAGAAGCGAGAACTTATGGCCTCATTGATGAGGTGCTCGACCGTCCGCACATGAAGAAAGCATAGTTTTTTTGAAAAAAATCACCTCGAAGTTCAGGGCCTGTTGTAAAAGGCCCTGAACTTTCGAGTTTTAATAACTTAGCTTTGTAAGCTGCAAGCCAAGAAATGGCTTCAATTTTTGAAAAAATATTTAGCGTAAACGGGCTGACCAACCCCTGACTTGGTGACAAAATTCCCGCTGCCTTTAACCATTTATAGAATTAGAAAATAATGCGCCGTAGCAAACAAAATTACCGTTGTTCTTTCTGCGGGAAGGACAAATCCGAAGCACTCATCCTCATCGCTGGAGTAGAAGGCCACATCTGCGAGGTATGCGTGGAGCAAGCCGTTGACATCATCGAAGAGGAGCTGTACGGTAATAAAAAACAGCAACAACAGCAACAGGTCGCTGCCCCTCCGGTGCCTAGCAGTGATTTCAACCTGCCCGAAAGCATGACGCCAGTTGACATCAAAAAGCACCTCGACCTCTACGTCATCGGGCAGGATGAGGCAAAAAAGACACTCTCCGTAGCCGTTTACAACCACTACAAACGCCTGCGCCAAACCTCCACCATCGACGAGGTGGAAATCGAAAAATCCAACGTCCTATTTGTGGGTGAAACCGGTACAGGCAAGACGCTTATGGCCAAGACCATCGCCAAGTTCCTCAACGTCCCCTTCGCCATCGTGGATGCCACGGTGTTCACCGAGGCTGGCTATGTGGGCGAAGACGTGGAGAGCATTCTCTCACGCCTACTGCAAGTCTGCGACTTCAACGTGGCAGCCGCTGAACGGGGCATCGTTTATATTGACGAAATTGATAAAATCGCCCGCAAGAGCGACAACCCCTCCATCACCCGCGATGTGTCGGGCGAGGGCGTGCAGCAGGGCATGTTGAAAATGCTGGAAGGCACCGATGTGAGCGTGCCGCCCCAGGGCGGTCGCAAGCACCCGGAGCAAAAACTGGTGAAGGTCAACACCCAGAACATCCTGTTCATCTGTGGCGGTGCCTTCGATGGTATCGAAAAGCACATCGCCCGCAGGATGAACACCCACGTAATCGGCTACAAATCTGACGAATCCACGTCCATGGTCATTGACCGGGACAACCTCATCAAGTACGTCAACCACATGGACCTCAAGCGCTTCGGGCTGATACCCGAGCTGGTAGGCCGCCTCCCAGTGGCCACCTACCTCGAACCGCTCGACTTTGAAACGCTGAAACGCATACTCACCGAACCACGCAACGCCCTGCTAAAGCAGTACACAAAGCTGTTTGCGCTGGAGGGAATCAAGCTCAGTTTCACACTGGAGGCTATTGACTACATCGCCAGAAAGGCACTGGAGTTCCGACTGGGTGCGAGGGGCTTGCGCTCCATTTGCGAAGCACTGATGAAAGACGCTATGTTCGAGCTGCCTTCCCAGCGCGACATCCGGGAGTTCAAGGTGACAGAGACTTACGCTGCCGACAAGTTCGAGCGCTCCAAGTTTGGAATGCTCAAGGCAGCTTAAAATAAGGGATGAGGAGTGAGGCATGAGGAATGAAAGCGCCCCGGCAGAATGGTTCTGCCGGGGCGCTTTCGTTTTGGGTAATTGCTAGTGGGTAAAATTATCGGGGAGCACTTTTTTTGGTTTTGACAAAAAAAATTTGGGAAAAGTCCTTTGTGGGAAATATACACCATACCTTCACCCCTTTAGATGTAGCGACATCTTTCATTTTCAAAACATTTCATCACCAACTAAACAGTTTAATCATGAATGCAATTCTTGGACTTGGGAAGTACCTGTTCGCAGTGCCGTTCGCCGTTTTCGGTATCTTGCACTTGATGAACGCGGATGCCATGGCTGGCATGGCCCCGTTTGGCGGTTCCATCATCGTTTACATCACTGGCTTAGCGCTCATTGCCGCTACCGTAAGCATCATCATCGGCAAATATGACAAGTTGGCTACTGTCCTACTTGGCGTATTCCTGCTGCTGACTGCCTTGCTCGTCCACGCAAAAAACATGGCAGGTGGCGCAGATCCGAGTGCAATGGGCAGTCTGCTAAAAGACCTGGCGCTATGCGGCGCTGCATGGATGTACGCTGCCTCGTTGTCGAAGGACAATTCGGTCATTGGCTAAACCTTGGATTTGCATCTCAAAAAAGTGCACCTGCAATTCGTTTTGCAGGTGCATTTTCATTTTGCGGAAATGCCTACCTTTCGCCATGCGCTATTTTTCAGAACTCGCCTACAAGGGCACGAACTACAACGGCTGGCAGCGGCAGCCAAACGCTCCCTCGGTTCAGCAGGTCATCGAGGAGGCGCTCACGACCATCCTCGGCACGGCCATCGAGGTGACGGGCTGCGGGCGCACCGATACGGGCGTACATGCCAGCCAGTATTTCATGCACTTCGATTTTGAGGGCCATTTTCCGAAGGAATTTCAACGCCGCATCAACAAGCTGCTGCCCCCCGACGTGGCTATCCGCTCCTTCGTCGAGGCAGCGCCCGATGCACATGCCCGCTTCGATGCCGTGCGGCGCAGCTACGAGTACCATGTCGTTTTGGACAAAAACCCCTTCCTGACGGACACGGCGTGGCATTTTCCCTTTTTCGATAAAATGGATTTGGAAAAAACGCAAGCCGCCACCGCCCTCCTGCTGAACTACCAAGAATTCCAGCCATTTTGCAAGAGCAACACCGACGTACACACGATGGAATGTAACCTCTTCCGTTCCGAATGGGTGCTCGACGAGGCTGCCCGGCGTATGGTTTTTCATATCAGCGCCAACCGCTTCCTACGGGGAATGGTGCGGCTCATCGTGGGCATGAGCCTGAACGTGGGGCTTGGGAAAGTCGAACTGGACGAGGTGCGGGAAGCTCTGGACAAGCAGGTTCTATTGAGAAAAAGCTGGAGTGTGCCGTCGCAGGGGTTGTTCCTGACTGAGGTTAGGTATTAGTACCTTACCAATAATATCCTTTGCGAAATCGCAAGGATTTTATGCAA
>CAZDSU010000082.1:0-28327 GCA_964508135.1 uncultured Saprospiraceae bacterium | reverse complement strand
CAATGAACGGATTGAGGTTTTTTGATTACTTTAATCCTTCGTACACCCCTAATTCACAGTTCACAAAGTGTCCCATTCAAGAAAAATACTTTGGCTGCTGCTTTTTATGCTCCTCGCAATGGGGACGGGCATTGCGCAGCAATCAAGAAAGGAACTGGAGGACAAGCGCAAGAAACTGCTGAAGGACATTGAACAGACCTCCAGTCTGCTCAAGCAGACCAAAGAGGACAAGGAAGCCACGCTGTCGCGCTACGTCACCCTCCAAAAGCAGATCAACAAACGCAAACAGCTCGTCGAGACACTCCAAGCCGAAATGCAGTACCTGTTGGAAAACGTGGAGCGCACGGCCACCGTGGTGCTCGCCCTCAACGAAGACACCGACCGACTCAAGGAGGAGTACACCAAAATTGCCCGCCACGCGTACCGCCAGCGGCTCATGCACAGCAAGTGGCTTTTTTTGCTGTCCGCAAAAAGTTTCAACGATGCCTTTCGGCGTTGGCAGTACCTCCGGCAGTACGACCGCTACCGCCAGCGGCAAGCAAGCCTAATCCTCGATACCCAGCAGATGCTGCTCGACAAGATAAAGTCGCTTGAAGACCGCAAGCGGGAAAAGGAAAACCTGCTCGGCACCGAAAAGCGCCAGTCGCAGATGTTGGGCCTGGAAATGGAAGCCAAAAACCGCCTACTCGAAACCCTCAAGGGCGACGAATCGAGGCTTGCCCGTGACCTGGAGGCCAAACAAGTGGCTGCCACGAAGCTGAACAACGCCATCGAAAAAGTGATCCGGGAGGAAATGGAACGGATACGCCGGGAAGAGCGTTCGGCAGCCGCCGCTGCATCTGCCGCCACACCCGGAAAAACGGTCGCCCCAACGGCTACGCCTGAAGCGACGAGCCTGTCCAAAGAGTTCAACAACAACCGGGGCAGCTTGCCTTGGCCTGTGAAGAACGGTGTCATCACCGGCTATTTCGGGCGACAGCCGCACCCGACCATCCCGAACATCGAAATCGTGAACAACGGGATTGATATTCAGACAGACCAAGGGGCGCAAGTACGCTCAGTGTTCGAGGGCACGGTGGTGGGCACGCAGTTTATCCCCGGCTTCGACTACATGGTGATTTTGCAGCACGGCAGCTACTACACCGTTTACTCCAACCTTGAAGAGGTGAGCGTAAAAAAAGGCGACAAAGTGGCTATCCGGCAAAGTATCGGCAAGGTAAGCACCGACCGGAAGACCAATACCTCGGCGGTGCATTTTGAAATCTGGAAAGAAAAAACAAGGCTCAATCCACAGGATTGGGTAGGAAAATGAGGGTTTGAGAGATTGGGGATTTGAGGGTTTGAGATACGACCCCCTCCTCAAACTCTCAAGCCCCCAAACGCTCAAACACTATCATGCAAAAAGAGTGGAACCTAAGTACCAACCAAGCCAAGGGACTTAAAGAAGAGACCGAACACGCCGTGCTGGTTGGCGTGGTGTACGGAATGCAAACCGAAGAGGTGGTACAGGAATACCTGAACGAACTGGAATTCCTGGCGCTCACCGCCGGGGCGAAGACCGTCCGAACATATATCCAACGGCTGCCCAACCCGCACCCCCGCACCTTCATTGGGACTGGCAAGCTGGCCGAAATCAAAAAGTACATTGACGAGCATGAGGAGGTCAACATGGCCATCTTCGACGACGACCTCAGCGGCAAACAGGTGTCAACGCTGGAAGCAGAACTGAAGGTGAAAATCGTGGACCGCAGCTCGCTCATCCTCGATATTTTCGCACGAAGGGCGCAAACCGCCCAAGCCAAAACGCAGGTGGAACTGGCGCAGCTCCAGTACCTGCTGCCCCGCCTCCGGGGACTCTGGACGCACTTGGAGCGCCAGCGGGGCGGCATCGGGATGCGGGGACCCGGTGAGAAGGAAATCGAGACCGACCGACGCATCGTTCGGGACAAAATCGCCATCCTGAAAAAACAGCTCGAAAAGATTGACAAACAGGCCATCACGCAGCGAAAGACCCGTGGCGAAATGATTCGGGTTTCGCTCGTGGGCTACACCAACGTCGGCAAGAGCACACTGATGAACGTGCTGAGCAAATCGGAGGTGTTTGCCGAAAACAAGCTCTTCGCCACCCTCGATACGACGGTGCGCAAGGTGGTTTACGAAAGCGTTCCGTTCCTCCTTTCCGACACCGTCGGCTTCATCCGCAAGCTGCCGCACCACTTGGTGGAGAGCTTCAAGTCCACCCTCGACGAGGTGCGGGAGAGCGACATCCTGCTGCACGTGGTGGACATCGGCCACCCCCACTACGAGGCTCATATTGCCTCTGTGAACGAAACGTTGGAGGAACTTGGCGCCCGCAACAAGCCCACGCTGATGGTCTTCAACAAGATTGATATTTACCGGGACAAAAACTTTGATGCCCTGCTCGACAGCGGCATCAAAAAGGAAATCGAGCGGGAACTACTGTCCAATCTGAAAAATCAGTACGAGCACGACTGCCTTTTCATCTCCGCCGCCAACAAAGAAGGCATCGAACAATTGCGGGAGATGATAGTAACGATGGTGAAACGGGAATACCAGATCCGGTATCCACACGAGGTGAGGAATTGGTAAAAAGTAAAGGTGTAGATTTACTACAGCAATTGAGCAATAAAATGCAGGCAATTAGGGCATCCCAAAATGTGGCGATGCCGCCAACTGGATGGCTCATTGGATGCGCTGATTGAAAGAAAGGCCAAGGCTTTAGCCACTGAAATCGTGCTTCGTACCTCCAATTCAATGAAACTGGAAGACCAAGAGAATTCCATGTACCGTATAGAAAAAGGCCATAGAAGAGCGGACTGCGGCCATAAAACATGAAATGCCCAAAATGCTATGGAATTAGATTTCGATTACGTTGACGGGCAAACACCGCTCGATGAAGACGAGAAGGAAGGGCTGCTTATCCCGACCATTGCCACCCGTGGTGAGGTGGATGAGCATGAGGTGTGAATTTGCATCAACCAGGGAGTTTTGTAATTTTGTCAAAAATCAAAATGACATGGCAGACCTGATTTTAGAAATCACAAAACTGAGTATCTCCGACCGGATAAAGCTGGTGCAGGAAATACTCGGTACCATCGCAAAAGATACTGATAGCCAAGATTTTGCGCTGACCGATGCCCAACGAACGGAAATAGAGCGCCGCTTGGCCTCCCTCGCCAATGGCAAGGCGAAAACGATTTCTTGGGATAAAATCGAAACTGCACTTACCGAACGCTATGGCTCAAAAACCCCTAAACTTGTTTCTTAAAATCCAATCATCATGACATCTACAATAGAAACGAGAAAACTGAGCATCATAGAATACCTGGCTGAATTGGACGACGTAAGCATCTTGCTCCAAATCGAAAACCTGCTCAAACCAAAAGTTGACTTTTGGGACGAACTTTCCGATAAGGACAAAGCCCTAATCCGACAGGGCGAAGCAGAGTTGGATGCTGGAAAAAGGGTTGCATTTACTGATTTCCTTGCCCAACGTCGTCAAAAGCCATGATGCCCGTTTACCTTTCCCAAGTTGCCTACGACCAATTGCACGAACTCCTCGATTACCTCGAAGTCAATTGGTTATCCACCGTTTCTGACAATTTCCTCAACAAATTGGAGCGCTCGATGGAAGTCATTTCCAATATGCCATACAGTTTTCCCGCCGCCGATAAGTTTCCGGGACTGCGGAAATGTGTCGTCACCAGCCAAACCATTGCCTATTATAGAATTGACGTAGGGCGGAAGGAGGTGGAAATTTTGGCGGTGATTGATAGTAGGAGGGATTTGCGGTTTTGATACGAATCAGCTTTTCTCACCTGCCGGGATGCTTGGGAGTGGAGGGAAAGGGTGTAGTTTTGCGGGCGGGGAAGTCGCAAGTTGCGCTGGGCTAAACTCGCGACAACTGGGGAAAGTCAAGTTACGCTGACTTGAACTTAAAGCGAAGCAACAACTAATTTCAACTCTATAATATGAATCTCAAAGACAAACCACTGGGTGAATTACAAGAAGCTCAAAACCTAATTCAGCAAATAAGAACAACTATAGCTTCAAATCCCGATTTCATTCAAGAAATTAGAGAAAAGAACTGTTTAATAAGTCTTGAAGATAAAGATGCCAACTCGACTTTTTCATTTGCTGTCCAAAAATCTGAGGTGACTTCAAATGGGCAGATTTTATTTACGTTTAAGAAAAAACCACGCTCCAATATGGATTTGTCGGAATACTCAGGCACATTTTCTTCTGACAAAATAATTAGCCAATTCAATAATTGGGTTGGAATTATCAAGGGGTATGAAAAGATAACCCTAACTTATGATGAAATCTTCGAGAAAAAAAACCAAGAATACTTTTATCAAGAATTCGAAATCCTTGATGAAGATGCAGATAAAAATCCTTTTAGCCCACAACAGCAATTATATATCAATGAATATGTCAAAATAATTCAAGCAGTTCTGGAAAAAAATAATGACAAGTATGACACTGAAGAACTCATTAAATATGCTGAAATAATCAGGGAACAACTCCCAATAAGCACGAAAAAACAAGTATTAAAATCTATTAGTAAGCTATTGGCTAAAGTTCAAAAAAAAGGTCTTGACCTTCTTAAAGAAGTTTGGTCTGAAGCAAAAAAAGAAATAATTAAAAGAGTAATTGAAGGTTCGTTTGAAGGCATCCCAAAATTGATAACAGATTTACTTTCCTAACCAATGCATAACCTTTCCAACTACGCCCAATCCTCCTGGCAACCCGCCCAAGGCAACACCCAACCCCTCCACAACGCCATCACCGGCGAGGTCATCGCCACGGCAGGCAGCGAGGGGCTTGATTTCCCCGCCATGATGCACCACGCCCGCACCGTCGGGGGCAAGGCGCTGCGGCGCATGAGCTTCTACGAACGGGGCCTGATGCTGAAAAAACTGGCGCTCTACCTCCACGAGCGACGTAAGAGTTACTACCCCCTCAGCTACGCCACGGGTGCCACCAAGGTGGACTCCTGGGTGGACATTGAGGGCGGCATCGGCACGCTGTTCGCCTATGCCAGCCTGCGCCGTCGGCTCGGCAACGAGGCCTTCTTCGTGGATGGCGAGACCGTGAAATCCTCCAAGGAGGGCAGCTTCGTCGGGCGGCATATCATGTCCCCTCGGCATGGGGTTGCCGTGCATATCAACGCCTTCAACTTTCCCATCTGGGGGATGCTCGAAAAAATCGCCGTGAACCTGCTGGCTGGGATGCCCGCCATCGTGAAGCCCGCCACGCAGACCTCGTTCCTCACCCATGCCATGGTGCAGGACATCGTGGCGTCCGGCATCTTGCCCGAAGGGGCGATACAGCTCATCTGCGGCAGCGCCCGTGGCCTGCTCGACTCGGTCATGGGGCAGGACGTGGTGACTTTTACCGGCTCCGCCGAAACGGGGCGGATGCTTAAATCCACGCCCGCCGTCATCGCCAATTCGGTGCCGTTCAACATGGAGGCCGACAGCCTCAACGCCTGTGTGCTGGGCGCTGACGCCGTGCCGGGCACGCCGGAATTCGATATTTTCGTCAAAGAAGTCCATCGGGAAATGGTGACAAAGGCTGGGCAGAAATGCACCGCCATCCGCCGCATCCTCGTGCCGGAAAACTTGCTGGAGGACGTGCAAATTGCGCTCGGCCAAGCATTGGCGAAGACCATCATTGGCGACCCGCAGGTGGAAGGTGTGCGCATGGGCAGCCTCGTCGGGCGCTCGCAGGTGGACGAGGTGCGGGCACGGGTGGAGGAACTTGCGGCCCACACGCCCATCGTCTTTGGCAATTTGAACGCCGAGTTCGAGGTCATCGGGGCGGACCGGAACAAGGGCGCTTTCTTCTCGCCGATGCTCCTGCTCAACGACGACCCCTTCCGCAAAACCGCCTCGCACGACATCGAGGTGTTCGGCCCGGTGAGCACCCTCATGCCGTACAAGCACCTCGACGACGCCATCGAACTGGCGAACATGGGCAAAGGCTCGCTCGTCAGCAGCATCGTCACCGCCGACGAGCGCATCGCACGGGACTACGTCATCGGCTCGTCGCCCTACCACGGCAGGATATTGGTACTCAATGAGGTATGCGCCAAGGAGAGCACGGGCCACGGCTCGCCGCTCCCCTTGCTCAACCACGGCGGCCCCGGTAGGGCGGGCGGCGGCGGCGAACTCGGCGGTATGCGCAGCCTCCATCACTACCTCCAAACCACGGCGGTACAAGGCCATCCGACCTTCCTCACGGCGGTCACGGGGCAGTACCACCAGGGCGGTCGGCAGGTGGAAAAGGACGTGCATATTTTCCGCAAACATTTCGAGGAACTGGAAATCGGGGAGACGGTCGTCACGGCCAAGCACACGGTCAGTGAAGCCGACATCACCAATTTCGCCAACGTGAGCGGCGACAATTTCTACGCCCATACGGACGCCACTGCGCTCGAAGGCACTATCTTCACCGGGCGGGTGGCGCACGGCTATTTCATCCTCTCCAAAGCCGCTGGCCTTTTCGTGGATGCAAAAAAAGGCCCCGTGCTGCTGAACTATGGCTTGGACGAATGCCGATTCACGAAGCCCGTTTATCCGGGCATGACCATCGGTGTGCGGCTGACGGTGAAGGAGAAGGTTGACCAAGAGAAAAAAAGCGAGGACGACGTGGCGAAGGGTATCGTGAAACTGCTGGTGGATGTGTATGACGAAACGGGCGAGACGGTGGCGCTGGCGACGATTTTGACGATGGTGAAGAAGTGGGACCAGTCGGCCTGAAGTTGGGAATTTCCTTCAAACCCCGTACTTTCGTTAAAAATACTTTCACATGCAGACTTTTCAAATAGCCAGAACCAGCCACTCTGTTCAAATCACCATGAATACATCGGGCATGGATGATGACCAATTGGTTGAAATGTTGCGGAGAATTCAAGTGGAATACTTGGCAAAACGAGTCAACTTTGAAGACAGCATTCTGGAGTTGGCGAAAGAAATCAACAAGGACTGGTGGCAAAAAAACAAAAAACGGCTCTTGGGCGAACACGATGAAGAAAATCGTTCTTGACACAAATAAATTGTTTGCCGCCCTGCTTTCCCGGAACGAGGATTTTCGGCAAGTCATGTTCGACCCAGGCTGCCGCATTTTCACTGCGAAATACCTCATTGTCGAAATCTTCAAGCACAAGGAACGCATCGTAAAAGCGTCCAAAGCATCCGAGGAAGAAATTTATGCCTACCTGCACGAAGTGCTTTTCCGCATCGAGTTCATCAACGAAGACCTTATTTCCACTCAAAACTACGTCAAGGCGTACTGGCTTTGCAAAGACACCGACGAAAACGACACTGCCTTCGTTGCGCTTGCCTTGCAGTTGGATGCTGACTTATGGACGGGTGATGAACTGCTGAAAACCGGATTGAAAAAGAAGGGGTTTTGGCGGTTTTTTGAGCATTGATTAGTACAGTGGCGCTGGCGACTATTTTGACGATGGTGAAGAAGTTGAATCAGGAATGATTTCGACTTCTCAAAACTTCGGCTAAATTTGTACTGTTCATCGCAAAAAATAAATTGGATATGTCCGAGCAAATTTTTCTCAAACAATACAACCAGTTGCCGGAGGCACTGAAACAAGAACTGCTTGATTTCTTCGAGTTTTTAGTGCTCAAATACAAGTCTCAGGGCGGACAAAAAAAAGAGGACAAGCAGCCCACTCAATCAAAGTCTACACCTAAAGCAGGCTTCCTCAAGGGCACTTTTATCCTGTCACCCGACTTCGATGAACCACTTGAGGATTTCAAAGAATACATGGCATGAACCTACTACTGGACACTCACGCCCTAATTTGGTTTGGAGAAAACGACCCACAACTGAGTATTAAAGCTGTTCAAGCCATAGAGTCATCCGACAACGCCAAATACGTCAGCCTTGCTTCGCTTTGGGAAATGGCAATCAAGCGCAGTTTAGGAAAACTTCAATTGAATAAACCACTCAAAGACATCATTGATGCGCTCCAATCCAATGGTTTTGAATTAATTGCCATGTCTCCTGCCCATGTTTTGCAAGTCGAAATTTTGCCTTTTTTTCACAGAGATCCTTTCGATAGGATGCTAATTGCACAGGCACTTTCCGAAGATTTTACAATTGTCAGCAATGAGGTTTTGTTTGAACAGTACGGCGTGACAAGGCTTTGGTAAAAGATACACCACCTTTCCTATCTTCGGCCCTTTCTCATAACCACCTTTTTTCAAAAAAATGTCCCAACCAATTTCAAAACCCACGCTACCAATACTGAAACCAGGGGAAATCCACTACCTCGATGGTCCCAAAGAACGCCACCGGGAACTTTGGTTTGTCATCAGTGTCATGTTCCAATTCCTCAAAGGTTTCCGGGCGCTGCATTTCGTTGGGCCGTGCATCACGGTGTTTGGTTCCGCCCGGTTCAAGGATGGGCACGAATATTATGAAAAGGCACAGGAAGTCGGCAAGGCCATTGCCGACATGGGCTTCACGACCATGACCGGCGGCGGCCCAGGCATCATGGAAGCGGCCAACCGGGGTGCTTTCGAGGCTGGCGGCAAGTCGGTGGGCTGCAACATCGTGTTGCCCTTCGAGCAGCGCCCCAACCCCTACGTGCAAAAGACGGTGGACATCCGATATTTCTTCGTGCGAAAAGTTCTGCTGCTGAAATACTCCTACGCGTTCATCATCCTGCCCGGCGGCTGGGGCACCATGGACGAGTTGTTCGAGACGCTGACGCTGGTGCAAACGAAGGTGATGCACAACTTTCCTGTCGTGCTCATTGGGAAAAGCTACTTCCAGCCGCTGATGGACTACCTGCATTTCATGGAGCGGCAAAAAACCATTTCCCCTGAAGACCTGAAGCTGGTGCTGCTGACCGACGATGTGGGCGAGGCAATGGAACACGTACAGAAGTACATTGAAATTCATTTCAAAGTCACCACCCGCAACAAGCCATTTTGGTGGCTGTTGGAAAAGATTTGAGCAGTTGTTTCCTAATCCTATCTTTGCCCACATGGGCTTTCGCCCAAAATCTAAAACTCAATCATTCAAAACTCAAAACTATGTTGAACGGACTCCTACATGCACATTCCGGCCTTCGCTGGGTCGTATTGGCCCTGCTAATTGCCGCCACTTTTATGGCCCTGCTGAAATGGCGCTCCAACGCCACCTACACAGACGGCAGCCGTAAATTGAACCTCTTCACCATGATTTCCATGCACGTGCAGTTGCTGCTTGGCTTGGCGCTCTTTTTCATGAGCGACAAAGTGGATTTCTCGCAAATGAAGGAAGCCATGTACCGCTTCTTCAGCGTGGAGCACAGCGTGATGATGCTGCTGGCGATTGCGCTGGTGACCATCGGCCACTCCAAGTCGAAAAAGGCAACGGAAGACACTCGAAAGTTCCGCGCCATTTTTATCTTCTACGGCCTCGCCCTGCTGCTCGTGCTGGTGGCCATTCCATGGCCCTTCCGAGGCTGGGGCAATGGTTGGTTCTGATGGAGTTGGCAGTTCGTGAGTGGGTAGTTGGCAGTCAAGACGTGGTAGCAGTCACCGACTGCCAACTGCAAACTGACGAACTGCCAACTAAATTTAAGGCTTTCCGTTAAAGAAATATTATCGTTGAAAGGCGTCACAGCTTTCAAAGCTGTGGCGCATTATTTTTGTCTGCTCAATTGAAAATCAAAACCTTTTATAATGAAAAAAATCGCCTTTTTCGCTTTCGCAATTTTTGCGGCCTTCGCCGCAACGGCACAGGAAAGCCCCGTGAAATGGTCGTATGAAGCCAAAAAAGTAGCCGATGGCCAGTACGACCTCGTGTTCACCGCCAACATCTCCGATGGTTGGTATGTCTATTCGCAGTACCTCGAAAGTGACGAAGGGCCTATCCGCACCACCTTTACTTTTGATGAAAATGCCTCGGCAAAATTGGAAGGGAAAAACGTGGAGGACGGCCACAAGTACGAGGGCTACGACGACCTCTTTGGCATGAACATCATCAAATTCAACGGCAAGCCGACCTTCACCCAACGGGTGAAAATCTCCGCTCCCACGCGGCTGACCGGACACCTTGAGTTCATGACCTGCGACAACGAGCGCTGCCTTCCACCCATGGAAGTGCCCTTTCGCTACGACTTGAAGTGATGGTTGAATAGCCTGATTGTTGTTGCGTTGCCGACAAGTGACAATTATAACAATCCAACAATCCAGCAATCCTTAGCTTTGCGGGCTTTTACTTAAAACACCTACAATGGCGGGTCTCCCCGCTTTATTATTCAAATATTTCGACATGAGAAAGTTCTGGACACTTTCACTGCTGCTGGCATTTGCGGCGACCGCCTTCGGCCAAATCTACAATCCCGTCAAATGGAGTTTTTCTTCGAAACAACTCAGCGACACGGAGTTCAACCTGATATTCACCGCCAATATGGAAGACGGCTGGTACATCTACTCCCAGTACCTTGAGAGCGATGATGGGCCTGTCAAGACAAGCTTTACCTACGAGAAGGGCAACCATTTTTCCCTGTCAGGAAAAAACACCGAAAGCTCTGCCCATCGCAAGGAACTGAACGATCCGTTGTTCGACGACATGCGCGTCATCAAGTTTGCAGAGAATGTTACGTTCACCCAAAAAGTAAAGGTTACGGACATCTCTAAGCCCATCAGCGGTTACCTGGAGTTCATGACCTGCAACAACGAACGCTGCCTGCCACCCTCGGAGGTTGACTTTTCTTTTCTGTTAAAATCAACGGCAAAACCTGCTGACAAACAAACAGTTACACCAGATGCGGCTGCCGGAGGCAAAGCCAAGCCAACCGAGGCTACCGCAGAAAAAACTGCACCTGCCACCAACGGCATCGCACAAGTACCCGTCACCGATGGTGGAAGCAACTTGCAAAACCCGGTAAGCTGGACTGCCGATGTGCAAAAAACAGGTGACACGGAGTACACCGTCAACTTCAAGGCGGCCATCGAAAAAGGTTGGGCCATCTACTCCCAGTTTGTGGATGATGGCGGCCCGATACCCACTTCGCTGACTTTCAACACAGCCGACAACATCCAGCTCTCCGGCAAGGCCACGGAAACCAGCAACCATAAAATCGAGGGCGATGACCCATTTTTTGGCATGAAGGTCACCAAGTTCAAGGAGGATGCGACGTTCAGCCAGAAGCTCACCGTGAAAGACCCGACCAAGCCCATCACCGGCTTTCTGACTTTCATGACCTGCAACGACGAGCGCTGTCTGCCCCCGACCGACGTGGCCTTCCGCATTGACCCAACAAGTTTGGCCGTGGTGGTAGGCGCTGGCGCAGAAACGCCTGGCGAAACGACCGTGGCCGATTCCAATTTTGCTTATATCGGCGATTGCGGGTTCAAACTCGACAAAGCCCAAATGGCCGACTGCGGTGAACAGCACGAAAGCAGTAAAAAAGGTTACTGGAAGATTTTCATACTCGGCTTCCTCGGGGGTTTGGCGGCATTGCTCACGCCCTGCGTGTTCCCGATGGTGCCGCTCACGGTCAGCTTTTTCACCAAAAGCAACCAATCAAAGAAAAAAGGCTTCCAAAACGCAGCGATGTACGGCTTTTTCATCCTACTGGTTTACGTGCTGTTCAGCTTGCCTTTCCATGTGCTGGACTCCGTCAGCCCCGACATCCTGAACGAGTTCTCGACGAACGTGGCGATAAACCTCGTGTTTTTCGCCATTTTCCTTGTCTTCGCCATTTCATTTTTCGGCTATTTTGAAATCACCCTGCCCGAAAGCTGGTCGAACAAAGCGGCCAGTGCAGAGGGCGTCGGTGGCATTTTGGGCATCTTTTTCATGGCACTTACGCTGGTGCTGGTATCGTTCTCCTGCACCGGCCCCATCCTCGGTTCGCTGCTGGGCACCGTGCTCGATTCCGATGCTGGAGCGATGCAACTCACGGCGGGAATGGCGGGCTTCGGCGTGGCGCTGGGGTTGCCGTTTGGCCTCTTCGCTGCCTTCCCCAACTGGCTCAAGGCGTTGCCAAAGTCCGGCGGCTGGATGACCACCGTGAAGGTCGTGCTCGGCTTTCTGGAACTGGCCTTGGCGCTCAAGTTCCTCTCCAACGCCGACCTCGTGAAGCATTGGGGCATCCTGAAAATCGAGGTGTTCCTCGGCCTATGGATACTCATTTTCATTGCCCTGGGCATCTATCTTTTGGGTAAAATCAGGTTCCCGCACGACAGCCCGTTGAAGAAAATACCAACCGTGCGTTGGGTGCTGGCCATCCTGTCGTTTGCCTTCGCTGGCTACATGGCCACGGGCCTTCGCTACAGTGAAAAGGAGGGTTCGCTGCATTCGCTCACGCTGTTGAGCGGCTTGGCGCCCCCCGCTTGTTACAGCATCTGGTACCCCTGTGACTGCCCGCAAAACCTCCAGTGCTTCAAGGATTTCTGTGAGGGACTCGAATTTGCCCGCAAGGAAAACAAACCGATCATGATTGACTTCACCGGCCATGCCTGCGCCAACTGCCGCCGCATGGAGGAGACTGTTTGGCCTAACAAAGAGGTTTACAAATACCTGAAAGACGAGTACGTGGTCATCTCGCTCTATGTGGACGAGAAGATTGCGCTGCCGGAAGACCAGCAGCGCACCATGCCGCTGAAAGGCGGCGGCACACAGCGCTTGCGCAACGTGGGCCACAAATGGGCGTACTTTCAGCGGGAAAATTTCAACGACAACTCACAGCCGCAGTACGTGCTGATTTCGCCGGAAGGCGTGCTGCTCAACCAGCCCGTTTCCGGTATGCAGGAGGTGGACGATTACGCCAACTTCTTGAAGTGCGGCTTGGACAAGTTTAAAGAATTGAAAGGAAAATAAGACTTTAGACGATAGACATTAGATGGGGTAGTGCTGTCTAATGTCTATTGTCTATCGTCTAATGTCTTCCAAATCAACTCCGATTCAAACCCCCTCGACATGGCATACTGCGCCAGCTTTCCCTTTCGGGCAAAATCGTTGCTTTCGGCAATTTGCAGTGCCCGCCTTTCCAACACTTCCCGCAGTGTTTTCAGGTAATCCCCTTCACTGATTTCCTCCATCGCCTTGCGGATGCAGTATTCGGAGATGTTTCGCAGCTTAAGTTCCTGCCGGATACGGGTGCGCCCCCATTGCTTCATGCGAAACTTGCCCCGTGCGAACGAGCGGGCGAAGCGCTCTTCGTTCAAGAAATTTTCTTCGATGAGGCTGGCGATGACGTCTTCCAAGTCCTGGCCGTAGGTGCCGAGTTCGATGAGCTTGCTGCGCACCTCCTGGTGGCAGCGGTCTTGGTAGGCGCAGTAGCGTTGCAGCTTGACGAAAGCGTCGGCCTTGGAGGTGTATTTTTTGGTGGGCTTCTGTTCCATAGGGCAAATGTAGCAAGTGTGACTGGCCACACTTACGGTGTTTGCCCAAAAAACTTATCTTCGCAATGCCTAACAATGAGGTGTGGAATTGCTTCCTACCAATTTTTTCCCAACCAGCAGCCAAATTAAGCGACTATGAAGTTTTGGTTCAAAAAGCGCCCCACGAACACCTCCACTATCAACTCCGAGGGGAGCGACGAACAGTATTTTAACGAATTGCGCAAGCAAGAATTCAGTCGGCTCGACCGCCAACGGCACGTTTACTTGGACTACACGGGCGGCAACCTTTACGCCCAAAGCCTCATTGACCGCCACTTTGAATACTTGCGAGAGTCGGTGTACGGCAACCCGCATTCCACCAACCCCCCCTCCCAACTCTCCACGCAAAACGTGACGGAGGCAAGAGAAAAAGTGCTGCGATTTTTCAACGCTACCGACGATTACTACTGCATCTTCACCGCCAATGCCTCGGCGACGCTGCAAATCGTTGGCGAGTGCTATCCGTTCTGCGAGAGCAGCTACTTCCTGCTCACCGCCGACAACCACAACTCCGTGAACGGCATCCGGGAGTACTGCCAAAGCAAGGGCGGCGACTACACCTACTGCCCGTTGCATTACGAAGACCTGACCATTGACGAGATTTCGATGACGGAACTGCTGCAAAAACACGCCGACTGTAAGCACAAACTACTGGCCTTTCCTGCCCAATCGAACGTGTCAGGCGTGAAGCACCCGCTCGCTTGGGTCGAAAAAGCGCAGTCGCTCGGCTGGGACGTGCTGCTCGACGCGGCGGCCTTTGTGCCCACCTCTCGGCTCGATCTTTCGGTCGTCAAGCCCGACTTCGTTTCCGTGTCATTTTACAAAATCTTCGGCTACCCGACGGGCATCGGGTGCCTGCTGGTGCGCAAGTCCAAGTTCGACCTCCTGAAAAAACCTTGGTTCGCCGGGGGCACCGTGACGGCGGTGTCGGTCAACTACGGTGGCTACTTCCTGGCCAGCGACCACGAGCGCTTCGAGAACGGCACGGTGAACTACCTCGACATTCCCGCCATCAGCCGGGGGCTGGACTTCATCGAGGGCATCGGCATGGACCGCATCAACCGCCGGGTGAAGCACCTGACCCAGCAGCTCATCCAGCAAATGCAGGCATTGCGCCATACCAACGGCACACCGCTCATCAGGATGTTCGGCCCGACCGACTTGAACTTGAAGGGTGGCACCATCATTTTCAACGTCAACGACCCAAGCAGCCACGCTTTCCCGTTTGAGGAGGTGGAACAACAGGCCAATGCGGCGCTCATTTCACTGCGCACGGGCTGTTTTTGCAACCCCGGCATTGACGAGGTGAACAACTGCGTCTCCACAGAGGATCTTGCCAAGTACTTCAGCTCCCGCAACACAGGCAACTACCATGATATGTTCGAGTTTTTGGGCAAAATGCGGGGCGCCATCCGCATCTCGGTCGGCATCCCCACCACGATGGGCGACATCGAGCGTTTCGTGCAGTTCCTGCAAAAATTTAAGGATAAAAAAGCGGCGGGAATACCAGAATTACTGCGGGCAGCGGCGGCGTGATTGAATGAAATAGAATTGTTTGTGATGGCGACCTAACCAAATCAGATAAACTCAACATGGTTATTCATCTCTTCCGAATCAAGCACATCGTGTATGAGTTTCAAGTTGCGAATGATTTCGCCCACATCTCCTCGATTTGAAGTATAAACAATACCTGAATGTTCCACACCATTGGAATGAATTCGAAGAAAATCGGCATCGTGGGAAAAGATGACCCGGTTGGATTGAGTGACAAAAGCCAATTGCTCCTCGTCCGTTGCTGAGAGCATATTGGTTTCCTGACAGGTCAGTACGTCAACGCCCCTTGAGCGCAAGCCTTTAACCACGGTCTTCGCCACGTTTTCGTCCGTGTAATACTTGATGACTGCCAAGTGTTGTCAGCTTTTGTTGAAGGATTGAAGGTGTTTTTCCTTTTAACGACTCAGCCACCAATTCGTCTTCCCGAATGGTAAGGTCAATGGCCTCTCGATTGGCATAATAAAAGGCAAGCGCAATGTACACGTCAGTTAAAGTGAGGTCGTATTCTGAAGCGATATTGTCAATACCCATGCCTTGCCTTTCGTGCCAAATGACAATATCCTGTACGGCTATTCGCCGACCAGCAAGGCAGGGTTTCCCTCCTTTTATTTTTTTATCAATGACGATACGGCTGTCAAGTGCTAGGCTCATCCGATTGATTTTCTACAAAAGTAATTTGTTTTAAACAGGAAAGTTCAAATTATTGCAACTCCTCAACGCCTCCACAGTCCCTCAACGTTATCACCCGCCAACTCTCCAGCAAAGCCGATACGTCTTCCCTATTTTTGGCGGCCATGGCCACCAAAAACACCTCCCGCTCCAGTTTGCCGAAGATGACCTGGTCGAAGTATTCTTGCACGTTGCGGTGCAGATTTGGCTGAAAAAAGCGGGTGGCGTTCGACCAGTTGTCGAAGCCTAGGTCAGCCTCCAGGCAGAGGTTGGCCAGCGTGTCCACATCGGATTGGGAGGGGGTGTACAGCAACACGGAAAAGGTATGCCACTGGGAAGACTTGAGCAATTGAAGCTCATCGTGGATGGGCAGTTTTTTGCTTTGCATGAAAAATTGGCCACTAGCCCCAGTGGGGTTCGGCCTGTTTTCCACCAAAATCAAATCCTTGTATCGCCTGCCCGACGAGGGCTGCGGGATGCTCTCGATGCTCGCCCGCACGGGGTCAATGCGGCGGGCCGCCACGATTTCGGGCTGGGTGGACGGGTTGAGGCGCACTGGCACGATGCCAAGGTCGAGGTGTAGCGCCTCGGCGGAGGGCTTGAAGTGGAAGCCTAGCTGGTTCCAGGCGTAGCGAGCGGTCTCCCAGTCTCCTAGTGCCGTAGCGGCGATGCCGAGTGTTTCCCAAAGGTTTTCATCGAAGGCGTTGTGCTCCACGGCCTTGAGGCAGTAGTGGAGCGTGGGCTTCCACTCCGTGCGGGAACGGTAGGTGCGGCTCAGAAAGGCAAACGGCACCGACCAGTCGGGTGCAAGTCGGGCGAGGCGCTTGCAGAGCTTCACGGCATTGTACACGTCGCCCCGGCGGTCGTACTCGACCACCAATCGGTAAAGCTGTTCGGCAGCGTCGTTGTATTCATGCTTGATAGACATTAGAATTTAGATGATAGACTTTAGAAAATGTCTGGTCCGGGACCAGTCTAAAGTCTTCCAAAAGTAAGCAGTCACGGCAGAAATACCAAGTGGTAGGAGTATCTCATGCCTTAGCAGAAACCGGTCTAATGTCTAAAGTCTATGGTCTATTGTCTCCAAACTGTCGTTCGGCCTTTGTTTTTTCAAAAACATCGCGGTCGAGGAAATAGGAAGTCTCTTGCGTTTCACCCTCCCAAGAAGGTGGTTGAGGCTTGTCGTCCGCTTCGATTTCTTCCTTGTACCAGTAGGCGGTGAAGATGCCGACCACGGCGCCCAGCAGGTGGCTCTCCCAGGAAATGCCCTCTTGATTGGGCAGGATGCCACCGAGATAGCCGCTGTACAGCACCGTAACGATGAGCGCCAGGATGATGGACTTCAGGCTGCGGCGGAAGATGCCGCTCCAAAAAACAAAGCTCAAAAAGCCGTAAACTACCCCGCTGGCGCCGATATGGAAAACCTTGCGGGCAAAGAGCCAAACGGCAAAACCCGTTAGCAGGTAAATCATCATCATGCTGCGCATGGCCACCCGGCGGTAAAAGTACATGATGATGAAGGAAAGCACGAAAATCGGAGCGGAATTGGAAATCAAGTGCTTGAAGTCGTCGTGGATCAGGGGCGCAAAAACCACTCCCCGCATTCCAAAAAACTCCCGTGGGAAAACGCCGTAGGCCCCGAAATCGAGGTTGGCAAACGCTTCAATCAAAAATACGCCCCACATGACCACCATGAACTGAAAGGGCAGGCGAAGGCTCGAAAGAATCCGTTGTTTTTGCTCTTGCATGACGTTGGAATAAGGTTTTGGCGAAGCCGCAACGGTGTCGTTCCGTTTTTCTTATTTGTAAAAAGGTGGGAAGCCATCAAAAAGTTGATTGAAACACAACGTAAAGGTAAAACAAGCTGACCGTTCAGTATTGATTGACCAACGAACTTTTTCCAAAAGCCCTATCTTGCCCCGGAAAATGAGGATTGAGGGTAAGGGGATTGGAGGATTGCAGGCGAGATGCAAACAGTCCTTCAGTCCTTCAATCTTTCAGTCCTTCAATCTTCCAAAATATGAAGCAAACATTTTTTCTTTTCCTAGTAGTGGTGTCATTGGTCGCTTGCAACCAGGACAAGCCAGCCGCCCCTCCACAACCAGCTCCAGCAGCACCAACTGCACCAGCGGTAACCCTGCCAAGCGTACCATTGGATTTGCTGGAAAAAATCTGGAGCGAAGGCACCCAGGTGGACTATATTTTCTACAACCACCCCTTCACGATGAGCCTCACGGACAAACCAAGCATCCAGCTTGCCATTCGCCATGTGGCCGAAACGCCTGCCCCCTTGAAGCCTGAGTGCAAGGCCACTGGCCGGGTCAGCTACCAAATCAAGGGCGACATCGTACTGGAAGGCGATTTCTACTTCAGCACCGGCTGCACCTATTTTGTTTTTGAAAAAAACAGGGTGAAGACCAACGCCAACTACATGACCGATGAGGGCATCCAGTATTTCAACAACCAAATTCAGCAGGCGATAAAGATGCAGCAGCAGATGCAGCAAGGAGCCACGGGGCAATAAGTGTTTGAGGGTAAGAGGTTTTTAGAGCCTGAGACATCAACAACCGCTTCGCAAGCTTCGCCTCACTCATGCCCTCAAACTCTAAAACTCTCAAAATCCTCATTCCATGCGCCTTGCAGTAATTGATTGTGGCACCAATACTTTCCACCTGCTTGTGGTGGACAGGATGCCTGATGGCACGTTTACCCAAGTGTACCGCCAGCGCCAGTACGTAAGGTTGGGGCAGGAAGGGCTTGATACGATTGGCGCTGCACCTTTCCAGAGAGGTGTAGAATGCATTGCCTTTTTTAGCAAAATCATGAACAATTTGGGCGTTGAAGCACACCGTGCCTTTGGTACGGAGGCGCTGCGCAGGGCCTCCAACGGCCCCGATTTTGTGGAAGCGGTGCGCTCGGCGACCGGGGTCGAAATCCAACTCATTTCCGGTGACGAAGAAGCCCGGCTGATCCACCTCGGCGTGAAGCAGGCCGTACCGTTTTTAGAGGGGAAAACTTTGATAATGGACATCGGTGGCGGCAGCGTGGAGTTCATCATTGCCAGTAAGGAGGAAGTGCATTGGGCGCAAAGTTTTCCAGTGGGGGTACAGGTGTTGTACTCCCGTTTCCACAAAAGCGACCCCATGAGCTGCGCCGAAATGGCCGCCGTTCACCAGCACCTCGACGAGGTGCTGGCACCCCTGCTCGGCATCCTCCAGCGCCACGAAGCCCCACTGCTCACGGGCGCTTCCGGTTCCTTCGAGGTGGTGGAGGACATGCTCGTTCGGCAAAAAGACAACCCGCTGTACTCCACCGTTTCAACCGAAGATTTTTACAAAATCCATAAAAAAATAGTCACGGCCAGTCTCGACCAGCGCCTCCTGATCCCCGGCCTCCCGCCAGAGCGGGTCGAGCTTATCGTCGTCGCCTTTGTGCTGATGGACTATATCATCCGAAAAGCGAGTATCCGGCAAATCGTCACGTCGGCCTATGCGATGAAGGAGGGGATGTTGCTGGAAATGTGCAGTTGATTGACGACTGACGATTGACGATTGTGGGGCTAAATAGTCCATCGCAGCAACAAGCTGTATCCTCAAGTTTGCTTTTCATAAGAGCATTTTATTATTAATTTTGCTTTTTCAAAAGAGCAATCATGGAATCACTGCTTATCAAATACCATAGAAAACTTGAGGCGACACCCGTTGATTTTGTAAGGGGCTTCATGGACGAAATTGCCTGGAACAACCGGTTCATTGGCATCAAAGGTACACGGGGCGTAGGCAAAACAACCCTTCTGCTTCAATACGCCAAACTTCGCCTACCTGCCACCGACAAGTCCCTTTATGCCAGCTTGGACGATTTCTATTTCAGTAGAAACCGATTGTACGACCTCGCCGCTCAGTTCGTCAGGGAAGGCGGCAAGGTTCTGCTCTTGGACGAGGTGCACCGTTACTCCGAATGGTCGCAGGAACTCAAGAATATTTACGATGATTTTCCTGAATTGAGGGTTGTATTCACGGGGTCGTCCATCATCCATATTTCAAGGAGCAAGGCCGATTTGAGCCGAAGGGCGGTGGTTTACCACATGTCTGGGCTATCGTTCAGGGAGTTTTTGCAACTGAAAATGGGCTACCAGTACCCAAAAATCCAATTGGAAGAGTTGCTGGCCAAGCACACCGAGATAGCGCTGCAAATTGACAAGGAAATGAAGCCATTGCAATATTTTTCCGACTATCTCCGGTACGGCTATCACCCGTTTTTTTTGGAAAACACGGAGGCTTACTCCCAAAAACTGGCCGAAACGGTCAGCCTAATGCTCGAAACGGATTTTCCAGCGGTGTATGGAATGACCTACGCCACCGTTGACAAAATAAAAACCTTTCTCATGGTGCTTGCCGAAAGCGCCCCCTTCAAGCCCAATATCCAGAAGTTAAGCGAACAAATCGGCCTAACCCGCAACACGTTGACGGAGCAACTGCACAACCTCGAAGACGCTGGGTTGCTGAACCTGCTGCATCGCCAAGCAAAGGGCATCACCCGTTTGCAAAAGCCAGAAAAAGTCTTTTTGGCAAATACCAACCTCGCCTTCGCCCTCGATACCAAAACGCCTGATATTGGCACAATGCGGGAAACGTTCTTCATCAGTCAAGTGCGCCCGAAATACAAGGTGGAATACGCCGAAGAAGGCGATTTTTGGGTAAACAATCAATACATTTTCGAAGTAGGTGGGCGCAAAAAAGGCTTCTCGCAAATACAGGAATTGCCCAATGCTTATGTTGTTGCGGATAATCTCGATGTCGGCGTTGAGCGCAAGCTCCCGCTCTGGCTTTTTGGCTTTTTATATTGAGTACCAGGTCAAGGCAGCAGCCCCCAATCGTCACTCGTCACTCGTAAATCGTCAATTCCCCAAATAGCTCCCGATCCTCACCACCTCCGCAAACACCCCCGCCGCCGTCACCGCCGCCCCAGCGCCGGGGCCACGCACCACGAGCGGGCGCTCCTTGTAGCGCTCGGTGGTGAACACGATCATGTTGTCGGAGCCACTGAGCGAGTAGAACGGGTGCGAGGCGTCCACCGCCCGGAGTCCGATGCTGGCTTGGCCGTTGTCAAGGCAGGCTATCATACGGAGGGCTTTACCTTCGGCAGCGGCATCGGCGGCCATTTTTTCAAAATGGGCGTCCGCTTTTTCCAGCTCCGCAAAAAACGCATCCACGTTGGGCGCATCTTGGGCGGCCTTCGGCAAAATGTTCTCGATTTGCACGTCGGCGGCTTCGAGCGGCAGGCCCGTTTCACGGGCGAGTATGAGCAGCTTACGGTGCACATCCGCCCCACCGAGGTCGTCACGGGGGTCGGGTTCAGTGTAGCCGAGGCGTTTGGCTTCCCGCACGATGGCGCTGAACCTGTCCCCGGTTTTGAAATTGTTGAAAATGAACGACATCGTGCCGGACAGCACCCCTTCGATTTTGATGATGCGGTCGCCGCTGGTAATTAGGTCTTCGAGCGTGCCAATGACCGGGAGGCCAGCCCCCACGTTCGTTTCGTACAAAAACGGTACGCCACGACGGGCGGCAATGCCCTTCAAGCGCTGGTACTGGAGGTAGGAACTGGAGGTCGCAATCTTGTTCGGCGTGGAAATGCTGATGCTGCTTTCGAGGATGGTTTCGTAAAAACGGGGCACCTCCTCGCTGGCTGTGTTGTCCACGAAGATGGAATTGCTCAGGTTCAGGCCCCTCATCCGTTCTACGAAAGTGGCCAAGTTCAAGCTTTCGCCGGAAGCGGCCAAAGCCTCCTTCCAGTTGGCGAGGTCAATGCCGTTTTCATCAAAAACCATCGTTTTGCTGTTGCAAAGTCCGACGATTTTCAGTTCCAGGCTTCTTTTTTCTTTCAAAAATGCGGCTTGCTCCCTGATTTGCTCGATGAGCGTGGAGCCAATCAGCCCGACGCCGACCATGAACAGGTGCAGTTCCTTGGTGTCGGAGAGGAAAAACGCCTCGTGCAGGGCGTTCATCGCCTTGCCCTCGTCGGCAGCGGCCACCACGACCGAGATGTTCAGCTCCGACGAGCCTTGGGCGATGGCCACCACGTTCACGCCGTTCTTGCCCAGCGCCTGGAACATCCGGCCAGCGATGCCGGGCCGGTAGCGCATGTTCTCGCCGATGATGGCGATGACGCTTAGGTTCTCCTCGATTTTCAGCGGCTCGACCAGTCCTTTTTCGATTTCGTATTCAAATTCTGTCTCCACCTGCTGCTTGGCCTTGGCCGCCACTTCTGGCGGGATGGCGAAGGTGATGCTGTGTTCCGACGACCCCTGCGTAATCAAAATCACGCTGATGCCCGCCCTGGCCAAGCTGCTGAACAGCCGTCCGGCGATGCCCGGTACGCCGAACATGCCGCCGCCCTGCAAGGTGAGCATCGCCACTTTGTTGATGGACGAAATGCCTGTGACGGCATGGCCGCTGGGGTCACGCTGCTCGGTGATGTAAGTGCCCTCGAAGCCGGGGTTGAACGTGTTTTTGATGTAGAGCGGGATGCGTTTTTGCAGCGCCGGTTGCAGCGTTGGCGGGTAGATGACCTTCGCCCCGAAATGCGACATTTCCATCGCCTCGGCGTAGGTCATTTTTGGGATGGTGAATGCCTTTTTCACTTTGCGGGGGTCGGCGGTGAGCACCCCGTCCACGTCCGTCCAGATTTCGATGCTGGCAGCGTCCAGCCCGGCGGCGATGATGGCGGCGGTGTAATCAGAGCCGCCACGACCGAGGGTGGTCGTGAGGCCGTCCGGCGTGGAGCCGATGAAGCCCGTAACTACTTGAACTTCAGCATTTTTTGAATAATGCTCCGCAATGAGCGGGTAGGTGGCGGTGAAGTCCACCTTGGCATTTTGGAAGGCGTCGTTGGTCTTGATGACCTTGCGGGCATCGAGAAAGGAGGCAGGGATGCCCGCCTGCCGCATGGCCGCTGCGATGATGAACGACGAACTGCGCTCCCCGAAACTCACCACATAATCCATCGTGCGGGGCGATGCCTCCCGCACGAGGAAGACGCCACTGAGCATGTTGGCCAGCGACTGGTGGCTGCGCTCCATTTCGGTGGCGATTTGCACCTGTTCCGAGCCGCCCACCAGTTCGGCGATGGCGTCTTGGTGGCGCTTCGCAAACGCCTCGAACGACGCTCGCCAACCAGCGTCGCCAGCGGCGGCACGGCGGCTCATGTCGAGCAGGCTGTCCGTCACGCCGCTGAAGGCCGAGAAGACGACGGTGAAATGGTCGCCACGGATGTAGTACGATTTGAGGATTTCGATGAGGCCCTTGATGCGCGCTGGGGTACCGACGGAGCTGCCTCCAAACTTGAGTACTTTCATGCTTTTGAGATGATAGACTTGAGATGGTAGACTTTAGACGATAGACATTAGACTTTAGATGGTGACCTGCGACTGTCTAAAGTCTAAAGTCTGGTGTCTAAAGTCTCAAAAAAGGTTTTACGTGATTGGGCGAGATTTGGTTTGCTGGTGATGGAAAACGAGGGCAAAAGTAGAGGATTTTTCGGTTTGCAGTGGTTCGTAGAGCGTGAACCCTTGCAAGAACAATAACCCAGAATACAGCGTAGTCTATCACTTAATCTTTGAAACGATGCCAAAACAGAGAATTGGGCATTGGCCTGCGACTGACAGCCAATGCCCAATTCACCAATTTTCTAATTCACCAACTCAACTCCACCACCTTCTCCGTCCTGCTCCCCACGCCATCGCTGATGCGGAGGAAGTAGATGCCGGGCACGGCTTGCAGTTGCAATCGGAGGGCGTGTTTGCCCGTCGTCAAGTTGCCACGGAACAGGGTTTGGATTTGCCTTCCCGTCAAGTCTTCCAGCGTGGCCGTCATGGTGGCCGCTTGGGTCATGTTCAGTTCCAGCGTCACTTGGTGCGGTGCCGGGTTCGGGAACAGTCGGATATCGCTGGCACTGAAGCGGTCGCTCGTGGCATTCACGAGGAAAGTCACCACGGCATCGGGTGAAGTGGGTATGGCCTCTCGGTTGCCCACGCTGTCCACGGCGATGCTGTAAAACTTGTAAGTGGAGCCGGTTTTCCCTACGAAGTCGGCCACGTCGGCAGGAGTGCGCTGGCTGAAGACGTAGGCGCTGTCATTTTCCGATACCCAGATTTCGACGTGGCGCACTTGGCTGCCACCGTCGGATGCCGAGAGGTTGAGCGCAATCAGCGTATCGGTAGTCGTTGTGGCCGAAGTGCTCAGCACACTGTTGGGGGCCGCCAAGTCGAAAGTGTTGCGGTGCAGGTTCGTGAGGATGGGCGCATTGGCGTCAAAGATGATGGATGCCCGGTTCTCGATGACGTCGCCGTTCTGGATGTTGTCCTGTATGCCCATCGTGAAGCTCACGAAGCCCTCGCCCTCCGGCGGGGTGATATTGGGTGGCAAGAACCCACCGAACGGGTCTTCCTCGTAGTCCATCGTCGTGGGGTCGAGCGACACGAAGCGCCAAGTGGCGATTTTGTCGGTTTCGTTCAGTTCGCCCGTCACCCGCACGATGAGGTCACGTGCTGGCCGCAGGTCCACGTCCATGCTGAATGCTTTGGAACCCGGCAGCGGGAACAACAGCGTATCGCCCCAACCAAAAGCGCCGAAGGCGAAGTTGGAGAGGTCGGCCTTGCTGAACGTGAGCGTGTCCACGATGGTCACCTCGTGCGCAGGCGCCGTGGCCGTGCTTTTGTTCTCGAAGCTCACCTGGTAGCCCAAGCGGTCGAACCGCCCGATAAAGCCGTCTTCGGTGAGGCCCGGCATGCCTTTTTTCTCGTTGGGGTCGAGCGACCAAACGGGGTAGTACAGGATGTCCAGCCAACCGATTTGGCGGAAGCCGCTGTAACAGTCGGCGTTCTCCTGTGCGTTCTCCACGCCCGAAGTGATGAGGCCGAGGATGCCAGCGTAAACATTGCCGCCCGGTATCAGCGACGAGCCGCATTCAAAGATGTTGGTGCCCAAAATCCAGAACCAGCTTCTGGTGTCAATGTGTTCGACGGCAGAAGGAGTGGGGGGCTGGTCGTTCAAGTAATCGGATACCACGGCCATCGAGCCAGTTAAGCAAGGCACGCCGGGGATGAAGCCCACGCCGCCTTTAATCAGCGCTTTTATCGTTGTCAATGCAACACAGCCTTGCACCTCCGGTGAAATGGGCGACTGGTAAAACGGTTCGCTCAACCAAACTTGCAGCGGAACGGTGCCGCCCGCTGCGCCGATTTTCACCCGCATGGCGATGTTCATGCTCGATTTTGCGGGCAAAATGGGGAAGTAAAAAACATAGACCCGACTGTTGCTGGGTTTGCCAAAAAGCGAGTCTGCCACGACATAGTAGTCGGGAGCATCGAGTTCGTCTTCCCAACCGTTGTCAATGGCGAGCTGCGGGGCCTGCACGTCGAGGTTGAGGAAGGCGATGTCGTTGCCGGGGTCATTTGGTATGGTTACCCAGAGCAGCACGCCGTGAGCATCCACGTTGGCCGAGTTGCCGAGCGTGATGCTTTGCGGCTTCCATCGGTTGAAAAGGATGGTGCCGCCGCCATTGTAGAGCACGTAGGGTTTTGCCGCTTCGCCCTGCACGATGTGGAAGGCTGCGGGCAGCACCATTTCCTGTGCGCCGTTGGCGATGACCAAGTCCCAAGCGCCCGTCTGCTGGCCGTCGAGGTTCATCAAGGCGGTCAGTGTTTTCCGGGCGTCGAGGATGGTTTGCTCCGCAACGATGTCAGGGAAGCCGCTGCGCCGCAGCTTCACGACGTTGTTGGCATTGAAGCCGCCGCCGTAGATGTAGAGGGTGACGTAGTCGGTGTTGCCGCCCTCGGTGGGTTGTATTTTTTCGATGCCCTGCACCACCACCTCTTCGCAGTAGGTGTCGTACATGTTGTCACCGTAGGCGCTCAGGCAGACATTGTAAACGCCAGGCGTCTGGTAGGTGACGGCTGGGTTCGCCCCGTCGGAGGTTGTGCTGTTGCCGAAGTCCCAATGGAAGGTTTCGCCGCCATCGCTTTGCTGGAAAAAGGCAAACGAAGCGACCGTTTGGACATAAGTAAAGCGGGTGTTCAAGTCCTTGATGGTAGCGGGCACCAGTTCTTCCTTGTACATCAGGTGGCCCGTGTGGCCGTTGCCGCTGGCATCCGTCACTTCGCCAAACGGGGAGATGGCGTTGAACTTGTAGTAGGCCGTCAGCCCGTCCTCGTCAGCCGGGATATTTGCAAAACGGTTTAGCCTGATTTGCGCTTCCGTCCTTGCTTGGTCCCAAAACCGCAGTTCGTCCACGCCCCCCGCAAACCCTGCCGACGGGTGGCCACTAAAGCCGCCAAAAGTGCTGCCGAGAAACCATACAGCATCGGATTGGATGAGGTCGCCGGTAGCAGTCGTCGAGGCAATCACTTGGCCGTTCAGCAGCAGCTTGAAGTTCTGCGGGCTGCCGTCGTTTTGGTAGGTCACGGCCAGGTGGTTCCAGTAGCCCGAAACGAGGTTTTTCGTTCCCCAAATGGCATAAGCGCCCGTGCTGGTCAAGATGCCCGCCACGGGCTGGTTGTTGGCGGTCGCCCAAAGCTGGAAGGACGCCGGGGTGTTGATGTTCCAGGTGTTGTTGTGCAGTTGGGTGAGGATTCGCTTGTCAAAGGCCACTGTGTCGAGGTTCACCCACAGCTCGACGGTCATCGCATCGGTGAATTGGTCGCCCAGTTCCGGCCCGATGGCCATATTGTCGTAGCGTGACAAACCGCTGCCATCACCAGGATTCATGATGATGTCCATGCGCAGTGCCTGTTCCGTTTGCCCAACCTCGGTGGGGTTCAGGTTGAGTCTCCTGTACCAGGTTTCACTATCCGCAAAAGCACCCGTCGAGAGCCAATCTCCGCCGCCCTCCATGACGAGGTGTGCGTAGCCATTGGCAGCAAGTGCCACCCTGGGTCTGCGGCTGCTGGTGAAGCTGAAGTTGCCCAAAAACGTTGGCCCTTCGGCAAGCTGGCCCTGCGGAGAAATCTTGCCCCAGAGCGGGCCCGTGCCCACCACGTAGGCCCCGTTGTCGAGCGGGTCAATCACGATTTGCGGTTCAATCGAACCGGTCAAGAACTCTCCATCGGGTCGGGTGAATTCTACGGGTGTGCCAAACGTCGCACCACCGTCGCCGGAGTGGTTTAAGTACAGCCTGTTGTTGCCAGTATTGAAAACGACGTAGGCGTGGTTGCCCTTGGCCGCTATCGTTTCGAGGCCAGTGTGCAGGTAGTGTTCCTCCCCGGAGACTTTCACGGGTGCGGAGACCGTGGCCCCGCCGTCCGTAGAGTGGTTGACAAAAACGGAGGCAAGGTTGGCGGCATCCCAGCCAGACCAGATAACCCAGACCTTGTCGCCGTCGGCGGCGATTTTTGGGCAGTAGCCGTTGTTGCCATCCAAAAGCGGGAAGACGTGGTGTATGCCATTCGCCGCTGGACTGGAAATTACGTGGTTGGCAAAAGTGCTGCCGCCGTCGTTGGAACTGAGCAGGTGAAGCTCGAAGTCGTAGTTGGCCCAGTAGCCGATGGACTGCATATAAAGCAGGTACATGTTGTCGCCCTCCACGGCGATGCTGGCAAAGTTGGACAAGTCGCCCACGAAGTCTTCCAGTACGGTGGTCGTCTCGAAGGAGCCGCCGTTGTCGTCAGATTTCAGCAGCTTGAACCATTTCTTGGTGCCGCAATACCAACAATCATCGGTGAAACTAATCCTGACCTTGCTGCCATCGGCGGCGATGTGCAGGTTGAACAGGTCGTAGGGTGTCGAGTACAAGACCTGCGGCGCTTCGAAGCTTGCCCCGCCGTTGGTGGACCTGAAATAGACCACTTCTTCGGCCGTGCCAGTCTTCCAGCTCACCACGATATGGACATAGTTGCCCGAAACGATGATGCGGTTGTAGACCCTGTTCGGGTCCAACAAACCCTCCTTTAGCTTGATTTTGCTGCCCCAGCTTTCGCCGTTGTTGGCGGAATGGCGGTAGTTCAGTTGGTAGGTGTTGTAGTCGGCACCTGGCGCATGGGTGAACCAAATGGAATGTACGTTATTGCCGTCAGCAGCAATCTCAGGTTGGTAATCATTCAATCCTATGGATGCTTCGCCCACCCCTTCGGAGAGGTTGAAAATCCAGTTTGTATTGTCTTGGCAGACCAATGAAATTGGGTTGGAAAGGAACGCCAAGGCAGCCATCGTGAGTAAACTAAATAGCTTTTTCATGCGAAATGATTTTTTCCGTAGGCTTTCTTTCCCGCCGAACTTGGAGAAAAGACCAACGAGATAGAAAAAACCTATCCCTTCAAAGTTGGTTGGAGCTGCATGAGAAATCAAATGATGAAAATGCGTTTGGATGGCTGATTTTTATCAGGCGGGCGGTTTTGGGTAGGCTGGTGGGGAGGCTTCAGGTTGGGGGGCCGAGTTCAGTACTTTAGGAAGGGTGATAGGGAGACTTGAATCAGCGGGGAAGCCCACAATTTTATCTAATTTCATTTTCCTGGGTTGAGATAACGGACTCGCATACACGTCTTGACTAGCTTTTCCTGGGCATGGCCGTTGTATGCTTTGTTAGTGGCTGTTTTTATTCATCATGTTTTTTATTATTTGGTTATCTTGACTTTGTTAAATTAGCCTTTTTAAAAATACAAAATGACAAATGCCATGGTT
>CAZDSU010000081.1:0-28860 GCA_964508135.1 uncultured Saprospiraceae bacterium | reverse complement strand
TGTGGTCAATGATTGCGCCAAAAATGGGGGAGAGGAATTTTAAAGGGTTTTTAAGGAGTTGGGGGTGGCAGCTCATACCTCATACCTCTCATACCCCAATATGAAACAAAGCATCCCCTATGCCCACCACGGGGTTGTTATTGTGCCCGATGATATGCCCCGCCTTTTTTGCCACCACCGGAATTTCGTCCATGCCGTAGGGGTCGTTCAGTACCGCCAGAATTTCGCCGGGCTGTGCCATCTCGCCGGATTGTTTCAGCCAGCGGAAAATGCCGGGGCGCTCGGCTCGCAACCAGTCTGCTTTTTCGATTTGGATGCTGGGGGTAGGGGAGGGTGTCGCTTCGGCCAACATGCCCTGGGCGTGCAGCATCCGGCGGATGCCCGCCAGTCCCTCATCAATGGAAAACTGGTCGAAGCGGAGGTTTTCGCCGCCCTCGAAAACAAGCATGGACTTTCCGTGGTCGAAAGCGGTCTTCCTCAGTGACTTTGTGATGTGCTTGCTGGCCACGACGTAGGGGGAGCCGAAAACATCGGCCAGTTCGCGGCTGCGGGCATCGGTGGGGGCGTACCGGATTTGCGGGTAGTTGTAGTTTTTGTTGCCGCCCGTGTGGAAGTCCACCCCGAAGTCAATCACGGGCAGGATGTGCTTGGTGAAAATATGCGCCACCCGTGCGGCCATTGAGCCATTGGCAGAGCCGGGGAAGCTGCGGTTCACATCCTTGCCGTCCGGCACGTCCCGGCTAAAATTGTTGAAGCCGTGTACGTTCGTGAGCGGAATGGCCACCACGCTGCCACGTTGAAGCCCCTCAAACCACCGCTGGGCGAGGGTGCGCCGCACGATTTCCACCCCATTTATTTCGTCGCCATGTACCCCAGCCATGATGAGCACGGTCGGCCCAGGCTCGGCACTGCGGAACACGTTGACGTTGAGGGAGATTCTCGTATCGGAGGGCAAACGGCCAACGCCGAGTTTGAGGACGGCGTTTTGGCCAGGTTCTATGATGTTGTTTTGGATTACCATATTTGTTATTGGGCGATTGGGCGATTGGGCGATTGTGATATTGAGTTATTGGGATATTGGGTTATTGGGATTGTTGAGTTGGTCCTTTAGTTTTTTGATGTAGATGTTTAGTTTGTGGTGTAGCGTACTGAGTTTTCGATTAGGGTATCATATTCAACTAGGCTCATTAATTCTCGATTTTTTGATTTGATAGCCCAATTTTTTGTTTCCAATAATGAGCCACGACCATAGTAGCAAAATTGCTTTCTGTCTTTGTAAAAGTAACGTCCGTTGCCTTCGGCGATATTGGCTGAAATAGAATCGGCAGCTTCGACAAATTGTGCGCCTACGGTCTTTTTTGGGAAATATTCCCATTTTAGCACTATTGCCCAGACATATTCGCCAATATCCAAAGCTAGCTGGTAAATCTCAAGGTCTTCTAATTTTACAGGTTTTTCCATAGCATGTGTTTTTAGAATTGAAAAAATACATTTCCATCCTCAAAATAACCCAATAGCCCAATAACCCAATAACCCAATAACCCAATAACCCAATAGCCCAATAGCCCAATAGCCCAATTCACTGCCATTTCCGCCTACTCGCATACTTCTCCACCCCCCGCTCGATGTTCTCAATAATTGCTGCCGCAATATCCACTTTCGTTGTGTTTTCTATGCCTTCGAGGCCGGGCGAGGCGTTCACTTCCATCACCAGTGGGCCACGCTTGGAGCGTAGGATGTCCACCCCGGCGATGTCAAGGTTCATCAGGCGGGCGGATTCCAACACGATTTTTTCTTCGGCAGGTGTCAATGGGATGGGAATTGCGGTAGCACCGAGGTGCATATTGGACCGGAACTCGCCCGCCTGAGCTTGGCGGAGCATGGAAGCTACCACCCGTTTGCCGACCACGAAAGCACGGATGTCGGTGCCCGAAGCTTCTTCAATGTACTCCTGCAAAATGACGGGTTGCCCCAATTTCGTGAACGCTTCCACCAGCGAAATGGCGGTATTGCGGCTCTCGGCGAGCATCACCCCGACGCCGTGGGTGCTTTCCAACATTTTCACCACGATGGGTAAGCTACCGAGCGTGTCTATCAGCCGTGGCAATGCCTCCAGCATTCCAGCGATGATGGTTCGGGGCACGGCGATGCCATTGGCGCTGAGTATTTGCAGGCATTTGAGCTTGTCCCTAGCCATGATGAGTGCCTCTGAGCGGGTGGCGGTGTAAATGTCCATCAACTCAAATTGCCGGATAACCGCTGCCCCGTAATCCGTCACCGATGCCCCGATGCGAGGGATGAGCGCATCCATGCCGACGAGCCTCGTGCCCTCGTATATCACTTGCGGCACGCCCTGCTCAATGAGGAGGCTGCACTGTCCGTGGTCAATCACCCGCACGTAATGCCCCCGTGAGCGTGCTGCCCGGAACAAACTTTGCGTGGAGTAGAGGCCGGGTCCTCTGGAAAGTATGGCGATGTTTAACATTTACGATTTAGCGATTTACGATTTAGCGATTGACGATTGGGGAGCACCGTTCAATCGTCAAATTATCGAATGGCGGTTTTGTGACGCAGAACTGATTTTGCGGCCACAAAATATTTGAAAAAAACGAAAACTGAACATTTCAGTAAGCCCCCCAATCGTAAATCGTAAATCGCTAAATTGTAAATCCACTTATCTTTCGCCAAACAAATTCGAATGACCGAAATGAAACCCAACTTTCAAATCAACGACCCGAAGGTCATCAAGGGCTGGACCATGTTCGATTGGGCCAATTCTGCCTTCTCCCTGACCATTGCCGTGGCCATCTTCCCATCGTATTTTGAGGGGATTACCGCCCACCAAATCAATCCGCTCGGCATTTCAATGTACAACACGACGCTGTTTTCGCTGACGGTGGCGACGGCGTACCTGCTCATTGCGTTCCTGTCTCCCATCCTCTCCGGCATCGCCGACTCAAGCGGACGAAGGAAGGCTTTCCTGCGATTTTTCTCCACCGTTGGTTCGTTGGCCTGCATGTCGCTGTTTTTTTTCACAGGGGAGGAACTGACGAACGGCCCGATGCTGGCGCTGGGTGTATTTGGCTTTCTCATTGGCACGGCTGGGTTCGGCGGCTCGTTGGTGTTTTACAACTCCTACCTCCCCGACATTGTGACCGAAGACCGCTACAATACGGTGAGTGCCCGTGGCTTCATGATGGGCTATGTCGGAAGTGTTATTTTGTTGATTGTCAATTTGTTGGTGATAACTTTCCCGGCCAAGTTCGGCTTGCCAGCGGAGGGCACACTGGCCATCCGCATCTCGTTTTTGACGGTTGGCTTGTGGTGGATTGGCTTTGCGCAATACTCGTTTCGGCGACTGCCAAAAGACAGCGATGCGCCATTTGACCTAAAAATTTTATCAAAAGGCTACGCCGAATTCAACAAGGTATGGCAGCAGGTGAAGCAGTTGCCCAACCTCAAGCGCTTCCTGATTTCCTTCTTTTTTTACAGCGCTGGGGTGCAGACGGTGCTGGCGCTGGCAGCCCTCTTCGCTGACGTGGAAATGAAGATGGACACCAACGAGCTAATCATCGTCATCCTGCTCTTGCAAATCCTGGCGCTGGTGGGTGCTTGGTCCTTCGCCAAGCTCTCCGACCGGATCGGCAACAAAGCGGGCCTGGTGGTCATGCTCATCCTCTGGACGGTGGTGTGTGTGGGAGGCTATTTTGTGGAGGGCAAAACGCAGTTTTACATCATGGCCTCCGCTGTCGGGTTGGTCATGGGCGGGGTGCAGTCGCAGTCCCGGGCCACCTATTCCAAGCTGCTGCCTGTGGGCGTGAAGGACACTACGTCGTTCTTCAGTTTTTACGATGTTTTGGAAAAAGCGGCCACTGCGCTTGGCTCGTTCAGCTTCGCCTTCACCGGGCAGCTTTCGGGCGGCATGAGGGTGAGCGTGATGGCGCTGGCCGTGTTCTTTCTGATTGGGCTGCTGATATTGTTGAAGGTAAAGATTGCCCATTCGAGAGTTTGAGTTATTGAGTTATTGGGTTATTGGGTTATTGTGATATTGAGTTATTTTGAGGATGGAAATGTATTTTTTTAATTCTAAAAACACATACTATGGAAAAACCTGTAAAATTAGAAGACCTTGAGATTTACCAGCTAGCTTTGGATATTGGCGAATATGTCTGGGCAATAGTGCTAAAATGGGAATATTTCCCAAAAAAGACCGTAGGCGCACAATTTGTCGAAGCTGCCGATTCTATTTCAGCCAATATCGCCGAAGGCAACGGACGTTACTTTTACAAAGACAGAAAGCAATTTTGCTACTATGGTCGTGGCTCATTATTGGAAACAAAAAATTGGGCTATCAAATCAAAAAATCGAGAATTAATGAGCCTAGTTGAATATGATACCCTAATCGAAAACTCAGTACGCTACACCACAAACTAAACATCTACATCAAAAAACTAAAGGACCAACTCAACAATCCCAATAACCCAATATCCCAATAACTCAATAACTCAATAACTCAATAACTCAATAACCCAATAACTCAATAACCCAATAACCCAAAATATTATGTTCAAAACACTCGACACAACCACTTGGAAACGCCGCGACGTTTTCCACTTTTTCCGCAAGTTCGACGACCCGTTTTTCAACGTCTGCGCCAATGTGGACGTGACTCGGCTTTTTGATTTTTGTAAAAAAAGCAAACTTTCCTTTTCGCTGGCCAGCCTGTACTGTTCCACCAACGCTGCCAATGCCATTGAGGAGTTTCGAATGAGGCTCGTTGGTGGCGAAGTGCGCTGCTACGATGTGGTACACCCAAGTCTCACCGTCCTCCACGACGACGAGACCTTCAGCTTCTGCTACCTCGAAATGCGGCCCGAACTCCGCAGCTTCGTGTCCTTGGGCCGTGAAAAAATAGACGAGCAGCTCCGCACCCGTGACCTTAACCCTGGCGACGATGAACACGACAAACTGCACTATTCCATCATGCCGTGGGTGTCGTTCACGGCCGTGAAGCACGCCCGCCGGTTTGGTCGGGAGGAAAGCGTGCCGAAGCTTGTTTTTGGCAAAACATTCGAGGAAAACGGACAGTGGAAAATGCCCGTGTCCGTGGAAGCCAACCACGCCCTGATGGATGGGCTGCACGTGGGGCGGTATTTTCAGCTATTCCAGCGGGAACTGGACGGGAGTTCGGCAGTTTGACAGTTGGAAGTCAGTTCGGCAGTTTGACAGTTTGCAGTTGGCAGTCAGTTCGACAGTTTGATAGTATGCCAGTCAGGTTGAAGTTAGCAGGCACTGACTGCCAACTGCAAACTGTCAAACTGCCAACTCAAGGATGCGCTGCCACCCAAACCTCGCCATCTTCAAAAATCTCCTTTTTCCAAATCGGGACGGTTTCTTTCAGCGTGTCAATGCAGTAGCGGCAGGCGTCGAAGGCGGCTGCCCGGTGCGGGGCGCTCACGGCGATGACGACGGCGGCATCGCCAATTTGCAGTGTGCCTGTGCGATGGTGGAGGACGATTCTCTGGACGGAAAAAAGCTCGATGGCCTGCTGTGCAATTTTCTGCATCTCGGCAATGGCCATGGGTTCGTAGGCTTCAAATTCAAGGCGCAGCACTGGCTTTCCCTTGGTTGCGTTGCGCACCGTGCCGATGAACACGTCAATGCCACCGGAAGCGTCGTTGCTGACGAACCCGATGCATCGGGAGGTGTCAAGCGGGGAATCGGTGAGTATTATTTCAATCATTTTTACAAATTGCTATCCACCGCTCACGGGCGGAATCAGTGCTACCTCATCGTTTTCCTGGAGCAATAAATCCTCTGTGGCGTACTCGCTGTTGACGGCCAGCCGCACCGACTTCAACTCGGACATTCGTGGGAACCGCTCCACAAGAACAGCCCTCAAGTCACCAACCGAGGCAGCTTCTGGCAGTTCCCAATCCATGAAACGCTGCCCTGTGATGTCTTTTGCGATGCCGAAAGCAAGTAGTGTAACCTTCATTTTGCGTCAAATATTTTTCACCAAAAGCTCGATGCCGATGTAGAAAATCAGCAGCGCTGTGGCCCGCTTAACCCAAATTGCTGGCAATTTGACGGCGCCGAGCCGAGAGCCAACTTGGCCGCCCAAAAATACGGCAATCAACAGTGGCAGCGAGAATTTCCAGTCGAATTGGAAACTGCCCTTTGCGATTTGCCCCAATATGCCCGCAATGGAATTGACGAGGATGAACAGGCTGGCCGTGGCGGCGATGGTTTTGGCTTCCGCCCAACGGGTGAGGTACAACAGCGGTGCGAGGAAGATGCCCCCGCCGATGCCGACCATCCCTGAAAGAAAGCCGATGCTGCCTCCGAGCACGGGATTGATCAAAGGGCTTTCAGTTCTGGCATTGGGGAGGTTGGCCTTGGGCTGCCACCAAGTGAGCAGGCCCGCCAGCACCAAAGTAATGGCCAGCAGGATGAAAAAAGTCCGCTCCTTGATAGGCAGGAAACCGCCCAGAAATGCCATCGGGACACTGGCAATCACCAGCGGTAGCGCCTTCTTCCAGTTCAGATGTCCTTGTCGGTAAAAAATGAGTGTGCCAAAGATGACGACCACAATGTTGCAAAGCAGCGCACTCGAACGAACCAACAAGAAATTCACTCCAAAAAAGGCCAGTACAGCGATGTAGCTGGAACCACCGCCAAAGCCAACGGAGGCGTAAAGTGCGGCAATGAAAAAGAAAAGCAGGTAAATTTCCCAGTCCATGGGCTGCAAGTTAGTGGAAGGTTGGAACAAACCAAAAAAACGATGCCATTAAATCTTAAACGGTTGATTGTCAGATAATTAGGTGATTTCCGTAGTTTGGAGAAGGTTTGTTTAGACAATAATTGGCAAGTTATTTGGTTTTAGGCTTTCCTAATCTCGCACCATGATAACTTCCCAACCACCCTGGCTGGCTATGAGTCCTAGCCCACCTTGTTTTTACGACCCCTTTTGATTCATTTTGTTTTCTCTAAAGAACGATCGAATGAGTAAGCAACTCCATTTGCTTTTGGATGATTCCCTGAAATTTTATCAAGGAAGGCAACTGAAGAAAGCATTGAATACCGCACAGATTGCCCTTGAATTTGGGGAGAGCGATTCTTCCGAAGACGCTGACCTTGCCTTTGCCTACCTGCTGCTCGCAAGTATTTACAACACTAACGGGAAGTACCAAAACGAATCTTCATTTTATACAAAAGCAAGTTTTTACCTCAAAGGTGCCAAGTCTCGAAACGACTCATTCCCTTCACTTGAAACCACCGCAGATATTCTAATAATTGAAGGCAAAATTCACCTCAACAACAAACAGTTTAAGCTTTCAAATCAATACTTTGAAGAGGCGGTGGAACTGGCCAAAAAGCATGGCCTTTTAGGTCATTTGGTGAAAGCCTATGCTGGCCTCGGCCAGCTTCACCTTGCCCTGAACGACCCGGCCCACACGTTGGAAATGGCCTTCGAAATAGAAAACCTGCTCGAGGAAACAAGCAAAGCCCCATTCACCCAACTCAGGGCGGAGGCATGCCAGTTGTTTTCGCAAGCATATATCCTGATGCAGGACTATTCAAAGTCCTTGGAAATGAGCCAGGAGCTGCTCCAACTCAGCCGTCAACTGGGCGACGTGGAGAAAGAGGTGGTTGCCCTTCGGAACATTGCCGTCGTTTGCGGCGTGAAGTCCAATTACAAGATTGGGATGCAGTATTTCCTGGAGGCCCTCGACAAGTGCGAGGCGATGGGCTACCGGGAAATGATTGTCCAGGTTCAAATAAATATTGGAACGCTCTACGCCCATCTCTACAACTACGAGGAAGCCACCAGGCGCTACGAGAACGTGCTGAACCAGCACAGCGATGTCATTGATTTTAAGACAAAAACGGTGGTATTCAACAACCTCGGCAATATTTACCTCACTGCAGAGCAACCCGAAACGGCGATTGGTTATTTTGAAAAGGCCCACCAAATGGCCAAGGAAAACAATTTCCACGACCTGCTGGCCTATTCGCTGGCGCAATTGAGCCGCACCAAAATTGCCCTGAACCGGTTCGAAGAGGCCACCGTTGACGCCACCGATGCGCAGCGTATGTTCGATGAAACGGGATTGATAAATGGCAAGCAGATAAACTTGTTGAACCTTTGTCGGATAGCCTTTAAGGAAAACAGGGGCCAAGATGCCTACAACATGGCCATGCAGGCTATCGAATTGGCCCAACGAATAAAGGATGATGCCGCCGAAATAAAGGCGTACAAGCTGTTGGTCATGATTTTCAAGGAAAAAGGCCAGTTCGAACAAGCCCTTGAATACCAAGAACGCTACACGAAAATACAGGAGGAGTTTGCCAAGGTGCAGCGCAACCGCCACAACCTCGACATGGAAATACGCCATGCCATCCGAGAAAAACAAAAGGAAATCGAACTGCTGACCAAGGAGAACGAATACCAGTCGCAGCTCATTCAAAAGAGTGAGCAGATAACGCGCCAGAACGAGGAATTACTGCGGGTAAACGACGACCTGCGTCAGTTTGCCTACATCGCCAGCCATGACTTGAAGGAGCCGCTGCGCATGATTGGGTCGTTCACGCAGGTGATCGAAAAACTTGCAAAACCTTATGTTACGGAAAAGGACTATTTTCGTTACGTCAATGAGGGCGTCAACCGTATGAACAATCTTTTGGACGGCCTGTTGCGGTACTCCACCGTCAACCAATCGAGAGAGGAACTGACGGACGTGGCGCTGAACGATGTGTTCAACCTAAGCCTTGCCAATTTGAAAATCCGGGTCATCGAGACTGGCGTCGTGATTGAACGGGGCGAACTCCCCGTGCTGAAAGGCACCCAACACCTTTTTGTTCAACTGTTCCAGAACCTGCTGGCCAATGCGATAAAGTTCGTGAAGCCCGGTAGGCAACCATATATTCGGGTGGCGGCAGAGGAAACCCCCGAAGCGCACATCATCCACGTTACCGACAATGGAATCGGTATTTCGGAGGAAAACCAGGTCAAGATTTTTGAGATATTCAAGCGGCTGCACCACCAGAGCGAGTATGAAGGCACGGGCATCGGCCTGGCCATTTGCCAAAAAATTGCGAAGCGCCTCGGTGGAAGGATTATTGTGAAATCGGCACTTGGTGTAGGCGCTACTTTTTCACTGTACTTGCCAAAGGTGAAGGAAGATTTTTCGTGAGGTTCATTCTTCAAAAACTGGCTCAATCTCCAACTCAAAACCTTCCAAAATGGTGGATTTGGCAATGCCTGTTTCCACCACGTAGCTTACCATTTTGTAGCGTTGGTGCTCCAGCGTGTAAACTTCTACAGAATTGTTTTTCGGGTCAACGAGCCAGTATTCCCTGACACCATATTTTTCATAATTATCCTTCTTGGCGCCACGGTCATCCCCAGCGGTGGATTTTGAAAGTATTTCAATGACCAAATCTGGGGCGCCGATGATGACCTCCTCCTTGTTGTCAATGATGAACGATCGTTCTTTTTTAATGAACAAAATATCTGGATGGTAGGTATTGTTGTCGTCCAGCACGACATCGAGTGGGGCATGGAACATTTCACCTGACCCGCTCTGCGTGGCATACACGTTTAACAAGGTTTCAATTTTCCTGGAGATGCGTTGATGCCTGACGGTGGGGGATTGTTTTCTCACGAGTTCTCCGTTTATGAGTTCGTACCAAGCGTCGTCGTTGTCGTCAAATTCCATTTGACGAAACTCCTGCCAAGTGATTTTTTTCTTCAAGATTTCCATCTTCAAAATTTTTGACTAAAATAATCAGCTTTGCCGAAAAATGCAAACTGCTACCTCGATTTGTACTTCATCTGAAAACGCCGGTAGAGCGCCTCCTGTTTGTTGTCCAAGTTGATGTCCCTGCCATGAATAAAAGCCCTGGTCACTTTGCTCGTGCGCATGTCCAGCGCATCCCCCTCGCTGATGAACAGCGTGGCGTCCTTGCCCACTTCAATTGTCCCGACGGTCTTTCCAATGCCTAAAATCTCGGCGGTGCTGCCAGTGAGCGCCCGCACCGCATCCTCGTAGGCCAGCCCGAATCCAACGGCCTGGCCAGCTTGGAAGGCCAAGTTGCGCTGCTTCCAAAAACCATCGTGGGCGAAGCACCACCGCAGTCCGGCAGCTTGCAGCATGGCCGGAGTCTTGAACGGTTGGTCAATGTCGTCGTCCTCGCGGCTGGGCAGTTGTTGCGTGGTGGCAAAAATGACAGGCACGTCGTGTTCCTTGAGGAACCCCGTCACCATCCAAGCGTCCTTGCCGCCCACGATGGTCGGCTGCAGTTGGAACCGCTCCGCAAACATTACGGCTTCCTGCATGCCCGTCGCCGAATTGGTGTGGACGAACAGCTTTTTTGAGCCATCAAAAAGCCCCTGCATCGCCTCGAAGCGCAGGTTTTTCTGGGTAAGCGCGGGGTTTTCGCCGTAAGCTTTGGCCTGTTTGAAAAAGTCGTCCAGTTCTCGCAGTTGGTTGGCATACTCCTCATTGCGCTCCGTGCGGCCCTCCTGCCAGTTGAAGCGGCCAGCGTTTGGCCAGACCAGGTGCATGGCAAAATCGGTGGCGTAGGCAGCGTCTTCCCAGTTCCAGGCGTCGAGTTGCACGATGCTCGACTGGCCGGGGATGCGCCCGCCGGACGGCGTGATTTCGGCCATCAGCACGCCCATCGAGCGCACGGTGGGCGTCACCTCCGAGTCGGTGTTGTAGGCGATGATGGAGCGGATATTGGGGTTCAGCGAACCGATTTCGTTGGCATCGGCAGTGGCCCGCACGGCCTCGATTTCCTGCAAACCCAGCTCCGAATCCGGTGCGATGAACCCTGGGTAGAGGTGCTTGCCCGCTGCATCAATGATCAGGTGGCCGGGGAATCCCCTGCCCACCGCCATGTTGCCCACGAAGGTGATTTTACCCTGGTCGAAGGCGATGTAGCTGTTCTCGATGACCTGCCCGTTGCCGAGGTGCGCCGTGGCATTGGTAATCAAGATGGGCTGCGTTTGTGCCGGGGCAGGCACGGGCACGTTTTGCGCCATTGTTTGAAGGGAAAATAAGGTGGCGAAAGCCGCTATCATAATAGCCTTGTTGCGTTTCATCGTATTTTGTATTGTGAAGATGTTATCAGTGTTTTGGCCTTTGGCAAAGGTAAAAAAGCTACCGAAAGCCGATGACTCCATTTTTGACTTCAATCAATCAGCTTGAAAACCAAGTAGTTGTCATCTTCGTAAATCACTTCCCAAGGTGGCCACTTCCCTTTTTCCAGCCATTTCTTGTTGATAAAAAGTAGGCGACAACCCCTTTCCCGAAGGTCGGCCAAATAGCTTGTGTCTTTGATTTGCGCAGCACTCACCAGCCACCCCTTCCTGTGGGCGAAGTACATTTCCTGCGGGTTCCCCTCTTCGGAGTAGAACGCCACGATGTCGCTGCGCTGGCTGAGCGAGTCGGCGATGGTTTCAAGTTGCAGCTTTGGCAACTCGCTTTTTTTGATGCGGAAAGCATCCTGTTGGTTGGCGATGCCCTCCACGGCCACGGCCAGCAGCAGGAGGTTGCGCACCCACTGTCTCGGTATTTGCGCCAACGCAAAGCCCGCCATCACGGCCATCACCGGTACGAAAGGGATGATGTAATAATTGTGGTGGTAAAAGCTCGACCCCGACTTGAACATATACCCCACGAACACCACCGACAGCAGCCCGAACAGCCCCAATAATTTCCACTCCTTCCTGTAAATGGCCAGTCCAAGGCCCGCCACGTACAAGCCGAACCCCACGTAACTCTTCAAAGCACTGCGGTAAAACCGCTCGAAAACCGTGGGCAGTCCATGAAGGATTTCTCGCATCCCAGTGCCGAGCGACCGCATCGGGTAGTGCTCGAAACCGTAGGTTTGAATCACCTGCGGTAGCCACTGAAAGTACCACCAACCGCAGCAGGCCAGCAGCACGGTGCCCATTGCCGCCAGGCCGATTTTTCTTTTTGGCAAAATGGTTTTGTCAAAAAACGGGAAAGCCAGTGCCGCCAACAGGAACCCCGACGGCAGCTTGCTCAACGCCCCCAATGTACCGAGCAGCCCGAACAAAACAAGCCTCCAAGCCCCGCCCCGGTGCAACCACTCCAGCCCAAACCATAGTCCCGCCAGCACCAGCGACACGCTGAACGTGTCCGGCATGATGATGCGGGAATGCCCGAACCAGATGGAGCAGAGTAAAATGACGGTGGCAGGGAAGGCGATTTTTGATTGACGATTGACGATTGACGATTGGGGGGCGTCGAGGTATATTTTTACCAGTAAATAGAAAAACCAAATGCCGAAACTGGACACCACGAGACTGATGAGCCGCCCGTACCAGTGCTGCCAACCGAAGACCTCGGCGGCGAGGTAAATCAGGTAGTTGAACAGTGGGAACTCCTTGGCGGTGATGCCCGAAAGGTCGCCGGCCATGTCCACCCGGCAGTAGAGTGGGTTGTTGTCCACCTCCAGAAAGTTGCGGGCGTACATGTTGGTGGTGGCCTGCCGCCAGTTGTGGTTGACCTCCAGCGGCGGGTTGGTGATGCCGTAGAGGCGGAGGAGGAAGAACACCACTATCAAAAATACTGCGTAAGCATCCAGGCTTTTCAATTCGTTGCTTTTTTGGCAGCTAAGGTAATGGAGAATGGAGAATGTGGCCTTTGTGCTCATTCTCCATTGTTTAGTAACGGATTGCAGCTGAAAATTGCCAAACTGCCATGATTGTGGCAGCGGAATGTGAAAACAACGCAGGTTGGTTTCCTGATGAACTGGTGGGTATTCGAGAAACTGCCTCTGCTATTATCCTGGATGCACATCCATCCAACGACAGGGGATTCTCTCGTTTTCATTTCAGTTATCAAACCGAATTACTAAATTCTTATACGACGCATTGTAGTACCAAGGATATAAAACAGCATCTTCATGTTGCGAAAGACGCCAATCTTGAGGAATTATATATAGACTGCATCCTCCCTGCCGTTCAAGAATTGCTGCAGATGGAAGAACTTGATATCAGCCGAATCGACAGGATTTTCCCGCCACAAATTTCATCTGGCTTCATTGTGCGGCTGAGTGAATCGTTGAATCTTCCGCTGGAAAGGTTTGTTGACGCGGTTGGGGTAGGGCCTGACTTATTCACTTCTTCTCTAACTTATGCCCTAGAATATGCACATGAAAAGGGGCTTGTCCAACCCGGTGATACCGGATTGATGATCGCTGTTGGTTCGGGCATCCAGGTTGGCTGCGCTATTTATCATTTTTAGTTCCAATGAAGTATGAGTACTGTAAATAAAAGTAAACTTCCACCCGGACCGAAGACGAAAAACCTTCTTGGTCATTTATTCAGCTTCCGACGGGACAGCATTGGCTTCTTACGAGACATCTCTAATGAATACGGCGATATTGTACACTTCAAGGTTGGCCCATATCGAATTGTCTATCTAAACCACCCAGATTTTGTCAAAGAAGTACTGACAACGCAACATCGCAATTTTGTAAAAGGCCGGCCTTTGGAAATGGCAAAAAAACTATTAGGGGAGGGACTTCTGACAAGTGAGGGGGAATTTCATAAGCGTCAATCACATATCATCCAGCCGGCATTTCACCGCAAGATGATAGAATCGTATGCACCTGACATGACGGAATATGCTATCCGACTGATGAATGGTTGGGAAGATGGTATGACGGTTGATATTATGGAAGAAATGGAGAAGTTGAGCACGGCAATCGCAGGGAAGACGTTGTTCAATGTGGATATAGAACAAGAAGCGCCAGAAATCAATCATGCGCTGAATACTGCCAAGAGCTTGTTCGGAAGGGTTTCTTTGCCCTTTTCGGAATGGCTGCTCAAACTCCCCCTCCCAAGTACCAAACGGTTTTACAGGGCCAAAAGGCGATTGGATGAGACGATTTATAGAATCATTGACGAACGCCGGCGCAAAAAATGGGACAATGGAGACCTGCTTTCCTTATTGCTCCGGGCGCAAGATGACAAAGGGGAGGAGGCAGGGATGAGCGATCAACAAATCCGGGATGAGGCGCTCACACTTTTTCTGACGGCATTGGATACCACCTCCATTGCGCTCAACTGGGCATGGTATCTCCTTTCACAAAATCCTGGAGCTGAGGATAAATTGCATGAGGAGCTTGACCAAGTACTGCAAGGCCGGACACCGACGCTGGAAGATGTCCCCCAACTAAAGTACACGCGAATGGTATTGGGGGAATCCCTGCGGATCTATCCTCCGATTTATATTATAAGCCGCCAGGCGTTGGAAGATTTTCAAATCGATCAATATATCGTCCCAGCCGGTACTATAATCCTGATGAGTCCATATTTGATACATCATGATCCCCGGTTCCATCCGGATCCGGAGAAATTCAACCCTACTGCATGGGATAAACATTCGAATAGCTTGATCTCAAAATACGAGTATTTCCCGTTTAGCAGAGGTCCTCGCTCCTGTATTGGTGAATCCTATGCCTGGATGGAAGGGATACTGGTGCTGGCTACGATTGCACAATCATGGAGTATAAAACTGGTTCCGTATCATCCCGTTGCGCTGCTGCAGCTCATAAACCTGCGCCCCAAGTACGGCATGAAGATGAAGCTTCATCGCAGAAAATAAAGAAAGGCGATTTCAAAGGACATGATTGTAAATGAAACACAATGGCATCGAGCACTTCCAGAGGAATGTACCCTTTCAAATGAGGTTCATGTGTGGCGTGTATTCCTCGATTTAGACACACTTCAAACGGAAAGTCTGCTGGGAACACTTTCCGCTGACGAAGTGAAAAGAGCCGGCAGGTTTCGCTTCGAAAGGGATCAAAAACGGTTCATAACGGCACGTGGGATGCTGCGTCAGATACTTGGCTGTTATTTGGGTACGAGCCCCCATAAACTCCGGTTCGAGTATACCCCTCTCGGTAAACCAATGCTTGCAGCTAATTCTGGTTCAGATACCCTCTGCTTTAACATGTCGCACGCTGACGCATTCGCAGTTTACGCCATTACACGTGACCGTAGCATTGGCATTGATATTGAGCGGAAAAGCGATGATATCGCCATAAAACAGATTGTCCAGAGGTTCTTCTCACAGGGCGAAATCAGTTCACTGGAGAGGATTCATGAAAACATGCGGAACGAGGTGTTCTTTCAATACTGGACCAGAAAAGAGGCCTTTCTTAAGGCTACGGGTGATGGGATGTCGTTTCCAATGGAACAGTTTGATGTCTCATTAATAAATGGAAGGGGTTGGTTGCCTGTTACTTTGATGGGTGATAAAAGAGGAAGTGGGCGTTGGTATGTACAGGATTTATTTCCCGGTCATGGTTATGCTGCGGCAATTGCGGTTGAGGGAGGCCAACTTAACCTTTCGTGGTGGCATTATTCTGCATAAAGCATATTGCCTTTTTGAGCCTATCAGACAGGCACGCTCTGCGCTATATCATTTGTTTTTTCACGACCGGGTTTGATTTCACGCATGACAAGCAGGGCGGTCACCAATGTTGAAATTACAAAATAAGCCACAATTCCATCCCCTGCCCCCTGAAGAAATGCATCCGACCCGAACCAGTCGCCAAGGTAGCTGACGATCCCGATGCCGATTGCATTTTTTGCAATTTCCCAGGCCAGTGCATAGGGGTTGCGGTCCATGAGTTCCGTAAAAGCATATATCGAAAGGAAAACAAAACCACCGTAGTAAAACACATTCGGGGAGCCTATCCGGGCAATATTGCCGAAAAAATAGAAAACGAGTGCGATGGTCCAGCCAACCTGAATCCACGTCCAAGTTTTGAGCGCCACTGAACCAAGTGGGTTATATTTTGTAAAATGGTAAACGTCCTCGATTTTCCGGACAGGATACTTTTCGGCGACATCTGCTGGCCGCCATCCGGTGGGCATGAACCATATCCTCAGTTTATCCCACCAACTGCTCGTCCGCCACGCATCGGCGAAAAGCAGTCCGAGGTGTTGAAAATTGATTTTGATGGGGTTCCACGTTTGCGCAGGGCGGGTGCTGCCGTAAACGGGCTGTACGCCGGGCAGTTCTTCCTGAAAAGTACCGAACATTTTATCCCAGATAATCAATATTTGCCCATAATTTCGGTTGATATATTCCGGATTGATGGCATGGTGGACGCGGTGATGGGAAGGTGTTATGATAAATGACTCCAGTACCCCCATTTTTTTTATCCATTCCGTATGGTACCAGAATTGTGCGAACAGGCGAATGGGCGCTACAATGGCAATGACGGACTGGGGAACACCCAGTATGGCGGCCGGCAACAGGAAAAACGTAAACAGGTTGACAAAAGAGATGCCCGTCCGAAGTGCACATGCAAGGTTATAATCCTCGCTGCTGTGGTGAATGGCGTGTCCGTTCCATAAGTAATTATTTTCGTGGGCCCAGCGGTGCGTCCAGTATCCCTGGAAGTCGAGGACAAAATAAGCGATGATGCAGGTCAGCACGGTAGATTCCACATGAAAAAGAGCGAAATGCTGAACCATCCATCCGTAAGAAAGAATTGTGACACTGAGTCCGAGTACCTCTTTTACCAGAAAGGCGATGCCTGAGCTGAAGCTTGAAAGCATATCCATGATCCGGACGGTGTCCCGACCGACAATCCAGCCGTATCCTTTTTCCAAGAGTACGAGTGTCAGAAATGCCGGCATGGCATATAATAGGATACTACCGTATAATTCCATTGCAGTTCAGGTATGTTAAACGGAAACTTATTGATCATTATCATTACGCTACTGGGCACTTTGGTATATGTGCCTGAAAGAGAGGGAATTAGGAAAGGCAGGTATCTTTGGATTGACTAAAAAACAAGGAACGATGACCACCCAACTCCTTCAAGTTGACGAAATTAAGCAGTATTTTTCAGGTTGGAGCAAAGACGTGCTGAAAAATTTCCTGTTGATTGTCCACTGTATTCTTCGCTGTCGCACGATTTGCCTCTGCAAGTACCGCACAATGCCCGATTTTCAGTTTCTTTGCCCGTCCCAAAATACCATGATTCATCAATTTACAAAACAAAATCATGAAACTAACCAACCTAATCTTCCTGCTTCCCTTTGCCCTTTTACTTGCCGCTTGCAACAACAGCGAACCAAAGGCCACCGAACCAGCAACAGAAGAAGTGACTCCGCCAATCGTGGGTGCCGACGAAGACGAGCACGGCTGCAAAGCCTCCGCAGGCTACCAGTGGTCGGTCTTAAAGAACGAGTGCATCCGCATTTTTGAAGCGGGTATCCGGCTCGACCCACAGGACGCCAGCTTGGACAAGACATTGTCCGCCTTCCTCGTTTTTAAATCTGAGGACGACGATGCAAAAGCGGAGGTGTTCATGCCCGGCGAGAAAAGCTCCCGCATGTTTGACAAACAGCCACAATCACCGGAAGGGGACGCTGGTACTTGGGAAAGTGGCGAATTGACCATCAATTATTGGAAGGGCATGTACATGCTCGAAGACGCCAACAAAAAGGTACTGTACCAAGGTATGTGGGACAATGGGAAATGAAATTTGAAATTCAATCACCCAGCAACCCCTGCTGCTTGCACAAATCAATGCTGCTGAGAACGGCAGCGGTGAGCCGGTTTTTTATGACGATAGCCTCCTGTTCAAAATAGAGTTGCAGTATCTTTTTGTTCTCGTAATCGGTGAGCTGGTTTTTCAGGTTGACGATGCTGTTGAGCAGCTCGTTGTTGTCCTTTGCTGCTTCCATCATTTGCTGCAAGACTTTCCCAAGTTCATCATCGGCCACCAGGCTTTTAAGTTGGAAGGCGGATAGCGTTGGCAGCTTCGGCAGCTCCGGCTTCTTAACGCTGATATTGTTCCGTGCGACTTCCAGAAAGGACACCATATTGGTCGTCATCATTTTTGGTTCGGCTACATATTCCTCGGGGGCCAGTGCCAATTGCTCACGCACCCCCGTGTACAAATCGGAGAGGTTGAGCCAAGATTTTCCATTGTCCATGCCATCATTCAGCGTTTTGACCAAGTAGTGCGTAAAAACGCCCCGCTGTTCCCCCTCAATCTGCTGCTCGTAAGTGACTTGGTCTATGCTTGCAGCGGTCATGATAAAGAAATTTTCGAGGTACAAATGAACAAATGCAGCTTGCGAATGGCAACTGTCCAGGAAGACCACCACATTGACTTTGGTATCGCCCAATGCCTCGTCCACATCTGTGATGGGCAAAAGGTCGTAACTGTTCTTTTTCTGCTTGCCGGGGTGGCAGGCAAGCTGGAAAACGCCGTTTTCATCAACCGTGCTGGTACCAGAAAAGTAGATAAAAATATTTTCCAGCCCTTTTTCCTTGGTCAATTTCCGAATATGCTGGAGGAAAACCTTGCTCGGTGGATTGATGAGCACCTCCACATTTTCTTCGGCCATGCCCACCACCGGGGAAAGCAGCGTGCGTTTCAGGTGGGCAATATCGTTCAGCACGCCAGGCAAGGCCGAATCCATGGAGAAGGAACTGACGCCTGCCAGCAAGAACTTAGTGTTGGCAGGGTTTAGCCGGGGTGGTTCCGTGGCGTAGTGTTTATCCCCAATTTTCTTTTTTGCAACTTTTAAACCCATGATTTTCACCGTTGAAAGTCTATAGTTGATTGAGCAACTGCTTGCGGTTTTGGATTTCACAAGGGGGCAAGCCCCCTTGGAAATATCGGCATCTCCAAGGGGGCTTGCCCCCTTGACAAGGTCACCAATCAGTTATTCAAAGCACTATAAAAACAAGTTCAAAACTATCAAAAAATCCCTCATCCCCAATCCGCATTCCGCAATCGTAAATCCGCAATCGTCACACCTCAATCCCCATCTGCCGCATCAGCAGCGTGGCATTGAAGCTCTTGCTCACCCCCGGTTTGATGGTATAGTCGAAAAACAGTTTCCCGTCCCTGATTTCCACTTCCATGCACAGGTTCTCCACCGTGCCGCCCGACTCGGCTTCCATGCGGCCAAGTTCCAGGTCGTGCGTGGCGATGAGGCCACCGCCTTGCAACCGGATCAGTTGCCGGATGAGCGCCGCCGACCCCGTGTGCCGGTCCACGGAGTTCGTGCCCTTCAGGATTTCGTCGAGGAGGAAGAAGACCGGGAGGATGCCTGATTGGTCGCTGCCCGCCTGTTTCACCGCTTCGATGATGAGCTTCAGGCGCTTCAGTTCGGCGTAAAACGAGGAGGTGCTTTCCGAGAGGTCGTCCTGTGTGCGCATGGAGGTGAAGACCCGCATCGGCGTGAGCGAAAATGCGCTGGCGCAAACGGGGGCTCCGGCCTGAGCCAGTACGATGTTCAGCCCCACGGTGCGCAGGAAGGTGCTTTTGCCTGCCATGTTCGAGCCGGTGATGAGCTTGATATGGCCACGGGTGTCCATCTTGAAGTCGTTGCCCCGCCGCTTGGCAGGGTGGATGAGCGGGTGGCCGATATTTTCAGAAACCAAGCGGTCAACGTCGGGGAGGTTTGAAACCTTCCCGACGTTCTGGTTGAAGACAGGCAGCACCCAATCCGGGTTGTTATGCCAAAGGCTGGCAAGGCTGTTCAGCGCCTCCATTTCTCGAAGAGAATCGAACCAGCCGGGCAGTTTGTCCCGGTGCGCAGCCCGCCATTTTTCCAGCCGCAGCACGTAGCGCAAATCCCAGAGCGACATGATGTTGAGGAAGATGGCGAAGAAGTTGAACCGCATGTTCAACTGCCGGATGATGAACGAAAGCCGCCCAACCTCCGCCGATGCGGCTTGCTTGCCATCGAGGAGTTTGCTCCGCAATTTTGACGTTAGTCTAGCTTCAAACGGCTGTTTTTCAATCACTTGCATCAAACGGGCATAAGCTGCCAACGATGCCTCGGCGTATGCCGTGCGCAGGTGGATGCGACCTACCTGCTCGTTCGTTTTTCTCAAAATCAAAAAAATCGGCACCAGTAGCAGCAGAAAAATTGGCCAGGGAACGAGCGTCACCCATACGATGAAGCAGGCCAAAAACCACCACGGCGCCAGTTGCGAAGCCAACGTCAGCCAACGGTTGCCCCGCACAAGGTCGGGGTCGTTGAGCCAGGCCCGCAGCAGGTCGAGGTGGCGGGGATCGTCGGCGGTTTCGAGGCCGTGTGCCTGTAGGTTCTGCCGCCAGTCCAGCATCGGGTGCAGTTCGGCGATGGCCTTTTGTCGCTCCGCAATGACTGGGACGGGCGCAGGTTCGAGCAGGTATTGCGCCAGCCGCTCCTGCCCGATGGCCGTCGTCGCCCGGCAGCACGACTGGAACATCGAGTGCGGCCCGAACAGGTCGAGGTCGAGCGCATTCGGGTGGTCGATTTGCAGGAACCGTGCGCCATCCGGGAAGCTGCCAAAACGGTGTTCCAGCGCCTCCACCTCCGCCAGGTTGATGGCTGCGAGCCGTTCCGCATGTTCAGCAGCTTCTTGGATGCCCCGGTGCCATTTCATCAGCCGATAGAATCCGCCAAGGAACAGCACGAAAAACACCACCGCCACTGCCCAGTGCAAGCTGAACAGCAGCACGGACAGCCCCAGTCCCATAAAGAATGACACGAGCCGCACCAGCGAGTAGCGGTCGTATTTGCTGCGCAGTTCGGTGGCTTCGGCTTGGAAGTTGTCGGCTCGGGTTTGGTATGTCATTGTTTTATTGTTATTGGGTTATTGGGTTATTCCGTGAAATGTCACAATAACCCAATAACCCAATAACTCAATTGCCCTTTTCCAACGCCTCCCAATACTCCACCGCCCGGCGGGTATGTGGGATGCAGATGGAACCGCCCACCAAATTGGCGACAGCAAACACCTCGAATACCTCCTCCCTCGTAACGCCAATTGCGTGGCAAGTGCCGAGGTGGTAGCGTATGCAGTCATCGCAGCGGAGCACCATCGAGGCCACGAGGCCGAGGAGTTCCTTGGTCTTGACATCGAGCGCCCCGGCTTCGTAGGTGGTTTTGTCGAGGGCAAAAAAGCGGTTGAGCGCCTTGTTGTTTTGGGCAAAGATTTTTTCGTTCATCTTGGCCCGGTAGCTGTTGAATTCTTGGACGAGGGACATTTGTGAGATATTGGGTGATTGAGTTATTGGGTTATTGGGTTATTGGGTTATTGGGTTATTGGGTTATTGAGTTATTGGGTTATTGAGTTATTGGGTTATTGGGTTATTGGGTTATTGGGTTATTGGGTGAGCGGGCAAAAGTAGGAGAAAACCGTGCAATTGGAAATGAAAAAGCCGCTTCGAAGCAATTGCTCGAAGCGGCTTTCTTTATCAACAGGTAATATCCTGATAAAAGGCTTTCCTATAAAAAATTTGGCCTTCGAAATCCCATAAAATAGTAGAGTTTGCCTTTTTTGTGATTATTTACGTCGTCTCGTCCGCGCCGCTTTTTGATAAAATCCCGGAAAATGGTTTTTATAGGAAAACCCTGTATCAGGATAATCACCCAATAACTCAATCACCCAATCACTTAAAAAATCCTCACCACCCGCAACGCCTTGCCCATTTTGCCTTCCACCTGCAAGCGAAGGAAGTACACGCCGCTGGTGGAAATCTGGTCGCCGAGTTGGAGGTTGCCTGTGTTGCCGGAGATGGCAGCTTGGCCAACCTGTTCGCCCAATACGTTGAAAATCAACAAATTGGCCTTGCTAATTTCACTCGGCAACTGGTAATTCACCATCAGGTACTGGCTGAACGGGTTTGGCGAAGCGTTGAGCGAATAGCTCGATTCTTCCAGGAACTCCGTGCCCGACACGTTTACGTTGACCGTTTGCGTGAAAACGGAGATGCCGCAGTCATTCATCGCCTCCATGGTAACGACGTATGCGCCGTTGGCTGCGTAGGTGTGCGATGGATTGACGTCTTGGCTGAAACTGCCGTCTCCAAAACTCCATGCGTAGCTGGTAGCACCTGCGGAGTTGTTAGTGAAGGTCGCATCGTATTGGTTTACCCCAAAGCTAAAAAGTGCCGAGGGCGCTGCGCCGACGTGGATGAGTTGGTTCAGCGTGGCCGTGTTGCTACCTGCTGCGTTCGACACGGTCAGCTGTGTGCTGTAAGTACCAGCGGCGTTGTACACGACCGTTGGGTTTTGCGCAGTGGAGTTGGCTGGGGTGCCGCCGGGGAATGTCCAGCTGTAGCTGGTCGGGTTGCCGAGTGGGACGCTGGTGTAGTTCACGGTGAACGGTGCACAACCATTCGTGCCGCTAACGGTAAAAGTGGCCGTGGGCGGTACGGCTGTTATCACCACGTTTTGAGAGAAAGAGGCAGTGCCACATTCATTGGTGACGGTCAGCAGGACTGAATATGTGCCGATCTCGGTGTAAACATTGGTTGGGTTCGGCTGTGGGCTGGTGTTCCCGTCGCCAAAGTCCCAGGCGTAGCTGATCGCACCGCTGGCACTGTTCGTGAAGTTGGCCACGTTGCCCGCCACGTTGCTGCTGAAACCTGCCGTCGGCGCTTGACCAACGGTGATGAAGTTCGGGCGCTCGATGGTGTACACGCTTGCCGTCTGTGTGGTCACTGTCAGCGATACGTTGAAAGTGCCGGGCGTAGCGTAAACCACGGATGGGTTTTGCTCGGTGGAAGTGGACGGAGTGCCGCCCTCGAACGTCCAGTTCCAGAGGAAAGTAGAATCGGACGAGTCCGTGAACTGCACGGTGAACGGCAGGCAGCCTTGGGTTCCGCTGGCGCTAAATAGTGGGTACGGCGAGGTGTCCTCCACTTTGAAAGCATCCACGGCGGCCTCCACAAGGTGGCCGGGGGTGTTGTCGCTGGCCACAAAGCTCACCGTCATCGTGTTGGTGATGGGGATGAGGCCAGTGAGGTCGAATTCGGACTCGGGCCGCCACACGCTACCGGACTGGGCGATGGTTTCGAGCGTCACCACGTCCGTGCCGTTGCTGATGCGGACTACGAGGTTGTCGTTCGGGTTACCGGAACCGCCTGCGTTGAAGAACCAAGTGCTGTATTTCAGCACGGGTTGGTTGTAGGTGCTGAGGTCCATGACGGGCGAGGTCAGCGTAACGGAGCCATTGTCCACGTCATCGTCACCAGCACCGCCGCCGCCATTGCCAGTCACGTAGCATTGGTCGCCGAGGTCGCCGGACAGGTCGAGTTCTGGGTTGGCGGCATTGCCATTGAAGTCAGTGCCGACTGGCTCGCTCCGTTCCCAATCGCCCGTGGAAGCAGTGGCAGTTTTTGACCAGTTGAAATCAAGGATAAAATCGTCGTAATAACCTTTGGTCAGCTCTATAACCGGTGGCACTGTGCCGGAGCCGATGGTCACGTTGGTGATTTCTTCGGTCACGTAGCCCCAAGCCCCAGCATACAGCGAGTAGTCGCCACCGAACACGCCGGGGAAGTTGAAGTTGCCATTGCCGTCCGACACCGCCGTGAACTGTGACTGGCTGTTTTGCAAAACGACTTGTGCACCAGAAACTGGTGTGCCGTCCGTCGCCTTCACCGTTTGCCCCGAAAAAGTATAGGACGAAAGTGGGTCGAGCTGCACGTCGAGGATGGTCAGTACGCCGTTGTCGAGCGTAGCACTCACCGTTTTCGACTGGTAGCCATTGGCGGAAAAAACCACACCGAAGATGCCAGGGATTGCCTGTCCGGTTTTGTAAACGCCGTCGAGGCCAGTGGTGGCCGCATTGGCTTGGGCGCTCTCAATATGTGCGTTTGCACCTTGGATGGGCAAGCCAGTGACGGCATCCGTCACGGTGCCTTCCAGCCAACAGGCACGAACGTAATTCACATCGTAAACGAGCAGACCGTTCGTCATGTCGGAGGCAATGACGAGGCCGCTGGGGAAGTACGGATAGACGCCCCACACGCCGAAGAAGCCCGCCGTTTGTGAAACGAAAGAGTCGAAATAGCCGACCTCAATCATGTTTTCCGGGCGGGAGCCGTCAATGATGAGGGTGCCCTCGGTGTAGTAAGCTGTGATGACCCAGTCGTTCCAGACGTGGACGTTGTGCGGAATATTGCCGAAGTCACTGGTGGCCGCCGGACGGAACTGATCCAGTTCCACGATATTGCCCAGGTCGGAAATATCGTAAGACGTGACCGGGGCGAACTGCTTTTCATCCGTCGTAAAAATGGTCTGGCTGTCGTCGCTCAGCCAGGTATTGTGCGTGAAGGCGTAGGGGGTGCCCTGTACGGCCAGCAGCACGGGGTTGCTCTTGTCGGTCACGTCGTACACCTTGAACTGCCCAACGTAGATGTCGGAAGTATAGAGGATATTGTTCCGGGCATAGCTGTCATGGCAGTAAATGGCGGGTAGCTTGCCGACGTACACGGGCATGCCGTTGTCGGCACTCACGTCCACGATCAGCGGGCCGCCGCTATTCAAATTCGAGCCGTTGAGATAGAGGAAGCCGAACTCGTCCACGGTGATGGAGTGGATGGAGCCCAGCGTGCCGAGGCCGGGAATGTTAGGTGCCCAATTTGTGGAGGTTACGTTGGTCGGGTCGGTCATGTTGACAACTTGTACGCCACCGCCTGCCTCCGTCACGGAGTAGATGTAGTGGCCCCACGACTTCACCTCCCGCCAAGTGGAGTTGGTGTTGTTTTGGTCGGGCTTGAAGGCGATTTGATGGATGTTGTAGGGGTCGGAAATGTCCACCACGGAAATGCCCGTGCGGGTGCCTACGGCGGCATATTCGGTGCTGTCCTCCGGGTCAATGTAGCCCCAGAGGCTGCTGGTGCCCTGCGAGTAGAACACCGTGTCGGTCAGGGTCATGTTCAACTGGGCGAAGGCATTGCCCAAAGAAACTGCAAACAAACAGGCGAATACAATTTTTTTCATAACAGGATGCTTAAATTAAGGTATGTGAAAGATGGTCTAGATGAGACAAATTGAAAAATTAAGGAGGGCAAAGATAGGTTTTTTAAAAAGCCAAGCGGATTTCGCCTTCGGCAAATGCGGGATTGGCAAACGGGTGACAATTGTGTTGCCGTTTGCCAATCATGTTCATTTTGGGCCGTAAAAAAATCGAGAAGTTATTTCAAATGCCCCAATGCAGGCTCAACACCACGTTCCGCCCCGGCGCATTGATGCCGCTGGCGAAGGTGCGATAGTTCAGGTCGGCAATGTTTTCCACGCCAAGTTGCAGCCGCAGCAGCTTGGTCAATTGGCGACCCAAGTGCAGGTTGTAGGTCTGCCAAGCAGGCGTGCCGTCGGGAGTGGCGTACTGCTGGTTGTCCTCGCCGGAGGGGGAGTAGTCCACCAACTTTTTCATGCCGTTGAACAGGAAATCGGCTTGCGCAAAGAACTTGTCCTTTTCATACAGCAAACTTGCGTTGCCGAACAGGGGTGGAATATGGTCGAGCGGCGCTTTGTTCGTGAGGTCACGGCCTTGGGTGTAGGTGATAGTTCCCTTTAAAATCAGGCCGTGCGACACCTGGAACTTGCCGTTGGCGGCAATGCCCCAAACCTTCGCCTTGCCCACGTTCACGTTGGCGAGGGTGCGGTAGCGGCTGCCCATGAAGTCCACGCTGTCCTGCCCATTGAGGGGGAATGGGCGTGGCACGATGGCATCGGTGAGCGAGCTGAAATAGGCATTGATGTGCAGGAACCCGTAAGTGCCGATGGTCTGCGTCATGCCGATTTCACGGTAAAAAACCTGCTCTGGGCGCAGGTCGGCATTGGCCACCATCAGGTCACCGCCGTTCGTCTCGAAGGTCTTGCCCAGGTCGTCAATGTTCGGGTTGCGGAAGCCGGTGGACAGCAAGACGTTCAGCCGGAGGCCGCCGGTAAGGTTGCCCACCGCCCCGAGGTGAAGGTTCTGCGACTGGGTGTGCTGGCGCACGTGCGCCATGTCGCTTTCGTAAAATTTTGGGTCAAATTTGGCGTCAATCGTCACCGAACTGAACCGAAGCCCATCGGAGAGAATCAGCTTACTGTCCAGCAGTTCCCAGCGGTGCGAAATGTACAGCCCCGCCGTGGTGTACGTGCCATCGGGGTAGCGGCTGGCGATGCTTTTTTGTTGGCCCGATTCGAGGTTGTCGGAGTGTGCCTCGCTGTTCAGGGTGTTCTGCACCAACTCGGCGCCGTAGCGGATTTCGTGGCCGTTCACCTGCTTGTACAGGTCAATATTTGCGGAGTAAATAGTCAGGCTTTCGTGGTAGTTGTTTCGCTCGATTTTGTCAAAGCCTCGGTCATGTCGGCTCTCGCCAATCATCTGAACGGCGGGCGTGAAGCGCAGGTCGTTGGCCCACCATTTTTCTGTTTTTTTCTTGAGTTCGTAGCTCAAAAATTGGCGGTTCTGCGGCCCGTAGTACCACTCGGCAAATCTCGGTTTGCCGTTGGCAAAAGTTTGCAGTCGGTCGTAGCGAGGCACATCGGTGGACGTGGAAAGTTGGAAATTGAGCAGGTGTTCCGTGCCGTTGCCTGGCACGTAGCGGATTTTTTGCAAAACATCCCACTGCTGGTAGCCGCTAAACTTCTGCACGTCGGGGTCGTCGTTTGCCACCATGCTGTCCCGTCCGTTTATCCTTTTCACATAAAAATTGGCGTCGCCAAAGCCGGGGTAGTCCATCATGTCCTTTTTTCCGCTACGCAAATCGCCGAAATCACTGGCAGTTACCGCCGTCAACGATGCCCACTTTTTGCTACCGAGGTTAACGGCGGCATGACCCGTAACGCCTTGATTGACAGACGAGTAGCGGACAAATCCATTTGTTTTCCCCTGAAATTTCAGGCTGTCGCCAAGACTGGGCCTTTTGGTAAAAAAGCTGATGACGCCACCGATGGCATCCGTGCCATACACCACCGAGCCTGCTCCTTGCAGCACCTCGATGCGCTCCATCATGTTTGGGTCGGTGCTGATGCTGTTCTGGAGGTGCCCCGCCCGGTAGATGGCGTTGTTCATGCGCACCCCGTCCACCACGAGCAGGATTCGATTGGCCTCGAAGCCACGGAGCACGGGGCTGCCGCCGCCTTGTTGCGATTTTTGCACGAAGACTGCCCCGCTGTTGGCCAGTGCATCGGCGGTGGTCTGTGGACTTAGTTTGCTGATTTGTGGCTGGAGCACGAGGTCAATCTGGTGGGGGATGTCGCTTTTTTTCTCGACTATTTTGTTTCCAGAGATGACTATTTCTTCGAGGTTGACGGTACGCAGAGAATCCTGCGCCCGGGCAAAAAACGCAAGGAATAATGCCCCTGCAAGCAATGGGAGGTGAAGTTTCTTCATAGCGCTGTTTATCTTTTGAGAGGATTTTTTGCCAAAATGGTTTTCCCTCCAAATGGCAAAAAATAGTGTTTTACAGCATAATAACATTCAAAAGTACCAAAGCGCCGCCTGAGATGCTAGCCGTTCAAATCATATTTTCTTCACGTATATTAAGGAGTCATTGGGTTATTGGGAAATTGAGATATTTCAGGACGTGACACAATAACCCAATAACCCAATACCTCAATAACCCAATCAAACCGCCTGTATCACGTCATATTGCGTCAGCATGTGCAAGCTGCCCGCCCTGTCCCTGACCACGACCGCCTGTATTTCCTTCGTCAAATACTTGCCCAACTGCCGGAACGGCATGTCGTCCTCGACGATGGGGAACGGCCTGCCCATGACGCTCGTCACGTGCTTTTCGGCGTGGAGCAGCGGGTTGTCGAGCAGGTATTTCAGCACCTCGGTCTCGGTGACGCCACCCACCATCTTGCCATCTTGCATAACGGGGAGTTGCGAGATGTCGTTTTCTTTCATCAGGTTGAAGGCGTGGCGAACCGTGTCCGTTGGGCTGACGCTGAAAAAAGTCTTGCTGTTTTTTTGAGCGACTAAATCCCTGATTTTCAGTTCGGTATCCAGGAAGCCCCGCTCCCGCATCCAGTCGTCGTTGTACAGCTTGCCAACGTAGCGGCTGCCGTGGTCGTGGAAAATGACCACCACCACGTCCGTCGGTTTGAGTCGGTCTTGGAGCTGGAGCAATCCGGCCATGGCGCTCCCGGCGGAGTAACCCAGCAGAATGCCTTCTTCCCGTGCGATGCGGCGGGCCATCACGGCGGCATCCTTGTCCGTCACTTTTTCAAAATAGTCAATGACGGAGAAGTCGTAATTCAGCGGGATGATGTCCTCGCCGATGCCCTCGGTGATGTAGGAGTAGATTTCTTTTTGGTCAATGACGCCCGTTTCGTGGTATTTTTTCAGGGCCGAGCCGTAGGTGTCAATGCCCCAAATCTGGATGTTCGGATTTTTCTCCTTTAAAAACTTTCCAACGCCCGTGATGGTGCCCCCTGTGCCTGCACCCACGACGATATGCGTCACTTTCCCCTCGGTTTGTTCCCAAATCTCAGGCCCGGTAGTCTCGTAATGTGCCTGCCGGTTGGCAAGGTTGTCGTATTGGTTGAACCAGTAACTGTTGGGAATCTCCTTGCTCAGGCGCTCGGCCACGGAGTAGTAGCTGCGGGGGTCGGTGGCCTCCACGTTGGTTGGGCAGACGATGACCTCGGCGCCCATGGCCCGCAGTAGGTCGAATTTTTCCTTCGACTGCTTGTCGCTGGTGGTGAAGATGCAACGGTAGCCCTTCACGCAGGCGGCGATGGCGAGGCCCATGCCCGTATTGCCGCTCGTACATTCGATGATGGTGCCGCCGGGCTTGATTTTGCCCTCAGCCTCCGCCACTTCCAGCATCTTTACAGCCATTCGGTCTTTGGTGCTGTGTCCAGGGTTGAAGGTTTCGATTTTGCCCAGCACGAGCGCAGGTATTTCGGCCACAATCTTGTTCAGCTTGACGAGCGGCGTGTTGCCGATGGTTTCGAGAATATTTTGGTAGTACATTTTTCTGAATTGAAAATGGAAAATTAGGAGTGTACGAAGGATTAAAGTAATCAAAAAATTGGAATGGCTGTCAAAT
>CAZDSU010000080.1:7659-29166 GCA_964508135.1 uncultured Saprospiraceae bacterium | reverse complement strand
GCGCCGCCCCAAGCCCCTTGCTAAAACCGTCAGGATTAACTGGACAAACCACTAAGTCCGGGCCATGGCTGAAAAAAAAAACTGTTAGTGCTGTGAAGCGCTAACAGTTTTTTTTTTGGGAACTTGTACAGCAATCAGAATGGCAGCCCCTCCACTACCTGACTCAAAAAGCTTGTAAAAAGTGACGGTTTCAAAGCGACGGTAAACGCGAAACCAAATACTGCTCCCCAAAAGTGGGCTTCGTGGTCAATGCGGCTGCCAGCTTCTTGCCTGGAAGAATATGATGAATAAACAAGGTAAAGCACCGCCGCAATGATGGCTGGTATGGGGAGTACGCCGAAAAGATAGATTTTCTCCCAAGGTAGCAGCAATGCAAAGGCGAACATGATGCCCGATGTAGCGCCCGATGCACCTACGCTGCTAAATGATTGGTTGTTTTTATGCTTGAGGTAGGTGGGTATGTCAGCAAATACACCCGACAGGAGGTAAAGTGCTGCGAAGTTAACTCGACCCATAGTCGCCCCAAAAAGCTCAATGAAAACGCTTTCGATGAATGTGCCAAAGCTCCACAGCACAAACATATTGATGGCCAAGTGCATCCAACTGCCATGCAGGAAAACGGAGGTAATCCATCTGTAAAATTCCTTGTCTCGATGCTCTTCATACGGGTAATGCATGAACTTGAGGAACAAATCACGATTGCTAAGTGCTAGCCACGATACAATTGCCGTGACGACGATGATGACAAGGGTTACGGTGATGGACATAGGTTAGAGTGTTTGAGAGTTTGAGGGATTGAGTGCTTGAGGAGGGGCCGACTCAAACCCCCAATCCCTCAAACCCTCAAACCCTTTATTCGTTGTGATAAGATTCTCCCCGCAAAATGGTCATGGCACGGTACAATTGTTCCAGAAAAAATAGCCTGACCATTTGGTGCGAAAATGTCATTTTTGATAAAGAAATTTTGAAATCGGCTCGCTGGTAAACCTCCTCGGAGAAGCCCCAAGCGCCGCCAACCAGAAAGACCATGCGCTTTGAACTGAATTGTAGTTTTTGCTCGATGAAACTTGAGAACTCAACCGAAGTCATTTGCCTGCCCCGTTCGTCCAGCAAAACTAATAAATCCTCTTTCTTGAGCCGTGAAATTACCAACTCGCCTTCCTTTTGTTTGAGCTGGTCAGGTGGCAGGTTCCCTGCGTTTTTGGCATCAGGTAAAATTACTGTGGAAAAAGGCAGGTAGTGGCCAAGCCGCTTTTCATAAAGGGCCATTCCTTCTTCGAGGTAGGCAAACGCTGTTTTGCCAATCAACCAAAATTCTACCTTCATGCGATGGGCTTTAGTTGCTTGAACGCCTTGCCGAGGTGGGAAGTGATGTCCCCTGCGAGCAATGCTTCTTGTTCGAGGTCGTTCATGGCTAGGTCTCCGGCAAGGCCGTGAAGGAAAACGCCCAACTGGCAAGCTTCGAGGGGTGGGTATCCCTGCGCAAGTAGCCCCGCGAGAATGCCGGTGAGCACGTCGCCACTGCCACCCGTGGCCATGCCGGGGTTGCCGTTGTTGTTAAAAAAGCAGTTGCCGTTTGGACAGGCGATGGCTGTGTTTGCCCCTTTCAAAATCAGAAAAATATCCAGTTCTTTTGCTTTGCGCAACTGCAATTCGTTGCGTTCAAAATCATTGGCCGAAGGCCCAAACATCCGCTCAAACTCCCGTACATGCGGCGTCAAGATGCTGTGCTTGGGCAAAAGCTGGAAGAAATCGGGATGCCCGGCCAGAAGGTTCAATGCATCTGCGTCAAGCACGACGGGGGCGGTGGTGCGCTGCAACAAATCGGCCAGTGCATGTGCTGTAAGGTCATTGGTGCCGATGCCGCATCCGATGCCAATGGCCTTGTACTTGGCCAAATCCTCGTGAATATTGGTGACAGCAAATTGGTGCTCATCCACGCTGACCATGGCCTCCGGAATGGCAATTTGGAGGATTTCGTAGCCGCATTTTGGAGCATGAACCGTCATCAACCCTGCTCCACTGCGCAGGCAGGCTCGGGCTGCAAGGATTGCTGCACCGATTTTTCCATAGCTGCCTGCCACGAGCAGCGCATGGCCAAAGCTTCCCTTGTGGTCGTGCCGATGGCGAGGGCGAAGCAACGGCTTCACCATTTTTTCATCCAACAAATAATAAGGTGTAGGTTCGTTTTCGATAAAATCGGAGTGCAGGCCAATGCTGCCAAAAGTCCAGTTGCCGAGGCGGTGCTGGTTTTCTGCGAACAAAAAACTGCGCTTTGGGAACTCAAAACTAAAGGTCCAATCAGCAATCACGCACAATCCTGTAGTCGGTTGGTCAGCGAACATCCCAGAGGGGATATCAACGGAGACTCGGGTAAGCTGCTGTTGGTTCAAGTGTTCGATTGCTTGCGCAAAATGTCCTTCCACCGGCCGGTTCAGGCCACTGCCGAAAATGGCATCAATGGCGATGGTACCTTTGGAGAAGGCTGGGAGCTTGTCGTTCTTGGTAAGTTCGTGGACGGCACAGTTGCCGCCTTTCCGCAACCGTGCGAGGTTGGCAGCGTAGTCAACGCTCAATGTCTCGCCAAAACTCAGCAGGTAAACTTCTACTTCGTAAAAATCTTGGCTGAGTATCCGGGCAATGGCCAATCCGTCGCCACCATTGTTGCCAGCACCACAGAGCACATAGATTTTTTGGTTGCGATCGGGAAACTGGTGGGTGAACCAATGACTGAATACCTGAGCTGCCCGTTCCATGAGGTTGATGGACGAAACGGGTTCATTTTGAATGGTGTATTCATCCAATCTCCGGATTTGTGAAGTGTTGAAAATCTTCATTTGGGCGGCATTGTTTAACCGAGTTAAAACCGTTTTACGCACGTAAGGTATGAAGCAATAGAACCACGTAAATCAAGTTTGTCCGTTTTTTTGCCAAAACCAAACATTTAGTGGACTTTAGCGGGTGAAACCCGGGGGTTGTCCGTAACTTGTTCGGCGACTTTAAGCTTTTTTGTAAAAATCCTTTCAAACATGCCCAATCGTTTACGAAACCTATACTTTCTAGTTTTTCTGATGTTGCCTTTTTTGTCCAAGGCCACGCATATCGTTGGTGGTGAAATGACCTATACCTGCCTTGGCAACAACCTTTACGAAATCAAGCTGACGATTTTCCGGGACTGCTACAACGGTGTCCCCTGGTTTGATGCCCCCGCTTCGATAGGCATTTTCTTGAATACCGATAATCCGCCTCCTGGTGATCAGATATTGGTTGACCTAGACCCCATGCTTAACGACACATTGAACCCAGATTTGGGAAGTGAGTGCTTTGTAGCACCGCCAAATGTTTGCGTTCACACGACTACCTACACAACTACTGCTTTTCTCCCGTTTGAGCCTTTGGGATACCATATTGTTTACCAACGTTGCTGCCGAAACAACACCATTTCCAACCTCATAGCACCCGAAGACGTAGGCGCTACTTACAGCATCATCATTGGGCCGCAGGCTCTGCAGGAATGTAACAGCAGCCCTGTTTTTAACAATTGGCCTCCCCTGTTTTTATGTGTGAACCAGCCATTTTCGATTGACCAATCCGCCGTTGACCCAGATGGGGATTCCTTGGCTTACAAACTGTGCGACCCATTCAATGGAGCCACTCCGAGCTTTCCCATTCCGCAACCTCCAAACCCCCCACCCTATTCGCCTGTTCCGTGGTTGCCACCCTACAACGTGAACAACCAGATTGGCGGCACTCCACCAATGACCATTGACCCGGTGACAGGATTGCTTACCGGAATGCCTAATACAATCGGTCAGTTTGTAATCGGAATTTGTGTGGAGGAGTACCGAAACGGCGTGCTTATCGGCTCCAAAAGGAGGGATTACCAAGTGAATATCGGCGTGTGCGATATTGCAACGGCTGCTTTTTTTGCGCCAGAAATACTCTGCGAAAGTTTCACAGTGAGCGCCCAAAACCAAAGTTTGAGCGCCGATGACTTTATCTGGTACTTCAACGACCCAAACAACCCTGGTGCCACCTCTACGCTACCAAACCCAACCTACACTTACAGCGATTCTGGCCTTTACAATATCGTGCTGATAGCAGAACCAGGTACGGTCTGCTCGGATACCTTCTCGGCACAAGTGCATATTTTGTACAATTCGCTGTTCGCAAATTTCAACGTAGTCAACGCCGACTGCGCAGACAGCTTGACCATTGACGTAGTGGACTCTTCGATTGACACGATTTCAAATATCGCCAGTTGGCAATGGACACTTACGCAAGGTGCGAACACTTGGAGCACGATGGAACAAAGCCCGTCGTTCGTGTTACATGAACCCGGCAATGCGTTGCTCACGCTGATCGTCACCGCGGAAAATGGTTGCATGGACACACTGCAACAGAATTTCCCGGTTTTTTTCATCGAAGACCCGCTCCTTGAAGACTCCACCGACATCTGTATTGGTGACGGCGACGTACAACTCAACCCCGATGGGGCCTTCCCCGGCGCCACCTACAATTGGTCGCCGCCAGACAATCTCGACAACCCGAATAGCCCAAACCCCATCGCCAACCCAACAGCGACAACCACCTACACGGTGTCCATTGATGATGCGAATGGTTTTTGCCATGTCGAAAAAACGGTGACCATCATCGTTTCTCCGGAGGTAACAGTCACGCCCATTTTGGATACGATTCTGCAAGGGCAGTCTGTGCCAATTTTGGCAAGTTATGACCCAAACTACACCTACACCTGGTCGCCAGCCGACTGGCTCGACAATACGAACATCAACAATCCAGTCTCCACACCAGAACAGGATGTGACCTACACATTAATAGTTACGGATTCAAATGGCTGCGTCGTGGAACGCACCGTAGTCATCGTGGTGCTGACGCTTTGCGAAGAGCCTTTTGTTTTCATCCCAACAGGCTTCACGCCCAACGGCGACGGCAAGAACGACCAGTTCCGGGTGATTGGCAACAACTTGGCCGAGGTCCACCTCGTGGTTTACGACCGTTGGGGGGAGAAGGTTTTTGAAACAAATGACCCCACCCAAGGTTGGGACGGCACCTACAAAGGCAAACTCTTGCCGCCAGATGCCTTTGGATTTTACGCCGAAGTAACGTGTTTTGGTGGGCTTACTTTTTTCAAAAAGGGAAACGTCACGCTGATGAGATGATAGACGATAGACTTTAGACATTAGACAGCATTTGTTACAAAGCACGGCCCCATCTAAAGTCTAAAGTCTATTTTCTAAAGTCTTACACATTGAACCGGAAGTGCATGCAGTCGCCATCAGCAACGACGTATTCCTTGCCTTCCACACCCATTTTCCCTGCTTCCTTGATGGCCGCTTCTGAGCCGTATTTCACATAATCGTCATACTTGATGACCTCCGCCCGGATAAATCCCTTCTCAAAATCAGTGTGGATGACGCTGGCCGCTTTCGGTGCTTTCCAACCACGGTGGATGGTCCAGGCACGGACTTCTTTTTCCCCTACGGTGAAATAAGTTATCAAATCGAGCAGCTTGTAGGTGGCACGAATCAGGCGGTTCACGCCGGGTTCGTCCAATCCCATCATTTCGAGGTACTCGGTTCGCTCCTCCTTGGTGTCCATCTGCGCAATTTCCGCTTCGATGGCAGCGCTGATAAAAATGACTTCGGCAGGCTCATCTTTCACGGCCTCCATGAAGCGGGTTGTGAACTCGTTTCCAGTTTTCACACTTGCCTCGTCCACGTTGCAGACATAGAGGATGGGTTTGGCCGTCATCAACATCATGTCCTCGAGCAGTTCGAGGTCGTCGCCTTCAAGCTGCATAGAGCGTGCGGGCTTGCCAGCGTTCAGGTGTTCCATGATAGCCTCCCCAACAGACACAAAATGCACCTCTTGTTTGATGCCCGTTTTTGCAGATTTGCGCAAGCGGTCGAGGCGTTTTTCCACGGTGTCAATATCTTTTAAAATCAGTTCCGTGTCAATCACGTCTTTGTCCCGCACGGGGTCCACACCGCCATCCACATGCACAATGTTGTCATCGTGGAAGCAGCGCACCACCTGGATGATGGCATCGCACTCACGGATATTTGCAAGGAACTGGTTGCCCAAGCCCTCTCCCTTGCTGGCACCTTTGATAAGCCCGGCAATGTCCACGATTTCAATGCTGGTGGGCAGCAATGCTTTCGGGTGAACCAGCTCAAACAACTTATCGAGCCGTGCATCTGGCACGGTGATGACGCCCACGTTGGGGTCTTTGGTGGCAAAAGGGTAGTTTGCTGCCAATGCCTTGGCGGAGGTGAGCGCATTGAAAAGCGTTGATTTTCCAACGTTTGGGAGTCCGACGATGCCTGCTTTTAAAGCCATTTTTTTTAATTGTGAATTATGAACTGTGAATTGTGACCCGTGAATGGGGAACGTGCGATTCACAGTTCACAATTCACAGTTCACAATTCCTCGAAAACGGGCGCAAAGATAGGATTTGAAAGCAATTGATAAAACCAGATACTTGGTTTGCATTTTTTTTCGCTTCTTCGCACGGTAAAAACTATCCAATGCACAAACCGAAATCCAACCTGATCATCTATTCCACCGTGGCGGTAGCCGCCCTTGGCTATTTTGTGGACATCTACGACCTCCTACTTTTCAGCATTATTCGGGTAGAGAGCCTGAAGTCCATTGGCGTTAATCCAGATGACCTCCAGAATATCGGTCTTTCCCTGTTAAACTGGCAGATGCTCGGCATGTTGATTGGTGGCCTCGGCTGGGGCATTTTGGGCGATAAAAAAGGCCGACTCTCTGTGCTATTCGGCTCCATCATCCTCTACTCGCTCGCCAATATTGCCAACGGTTTTGTGCAAACGGTTGAACAGTACAAAATCCTGCGGTTCATCGCAGGTCTGGGCCTGGCGGGCGAATTGGGAGCTGGTATCACCCTCGTCAGCGAAATCATGTCGAAAGAAAAGCGGGGCTACGGCACCACCGTCGTGGCGAGCATCGGGATACTCGGCGCCGTGGTAGCCTATTTCGTGAGCCAAGTTTGGGATTGGCGAACGGCCTACTTTGTTGGGGGCGGGCTGGGATTGGCGCTGTTGCTGCTGCGCATCTCCGTTTTCGAGTCAGGCATGTTCAACAGCATGAAGGAATTGATGGTGCAGCGAGGCAATTTTTTGCAGATTTTTCACAAAAAAGAAAGGTTCTATCGGTACCTGAAATGTATCCTGGTGGGCTTGCCAACTTGGTTTGTGGTGGGCATTTTGGTCACGCTCGCACCTGAATTTAGCAAAGCCTTCGGGATGACAGAAGCTGTAGCAACTGGCGGCGCTGCCATCATGTACTGCTATACTGGCCTTACCCTGGGCGATTTTGCGAGCGGCATCATGAGCCAATTGCTCAAAAGCCGAAAGAAAGCGCTGCTGTTTTTTCACCTGTTTTCAGCGGCCACTATCGTTTGGTACCTCTCCTCGGGCGACATCAGCCAAGGCTATTTTTACTTCAAGATTTTCTTGATTGGATTTGGCGTGGGCTACTGGGCGGTGTTTGTGACAATCGCAGCCGAAAATTTCGGCACAAACCTGCGAGCCACCGTCACCACAACTGTTCCCAATTTTGCACGAGGCGCACTGGTGCTCATCACGCCATTTTTCAAGGCCATGAAAGAAAATTTTGGGCAAATCGGCGGGGCTTATATTGTCGGCGGGACTTGCGTAGTAATCGCATTGGCAGTGTTGTTCTACCTGCCGGAAACCTATGGGAAGGACTTGAATTATGTGGAGGAGTGATCAAATCACCCCCAACTCCTTCCCCACCTTCGTGAATGCAGCCACCGCTTTTTCCAAATGCGCTTGCTCGTGCGCTGCCGAGATTTGCACCCGGATACGGGCCTTGCCTTTTGGCACCACCGGAAAGAAGAATCCAATCACATAAATTCCCTCATCTAGTAACTTGGCCGCAAAGTTTTGCGCCAGCACCGCATCGTACAGCATGATGGGAACAATCGGGTGAACACCTGGTACGATGTCAAATCCAGCCGCTGTAATCTCCTTGCGGAACCAATCGGTGTTGCGCTCAAGCTTGTCCCTGAGTTCGGTCGTCTCCGTCAGCATGTCCACCACAGCGATGGAAGCGCCTGTGATGGATGGCGCTAGGGTGTTCGAGAACAAATACGGACGGCTCCGTTGGCGCAACATTTCCACGATTTCCCGACGGGCAGCCGTGAAGCCGCCGCTCGCACCGCCGAGTGCCTTCCCGAACGTACCCGTGATGATGTCAACCCGGTCCATCACGCCCCGATACTCGTGGGTTCCTCGGCCAGTTTTACCCAAAAAGCCAGTGGCATGGCATTCGTCAATGGCCACCATGGCGTCGTATTTATCTGCCAGGTCACAGATTTTGTCAAGCTGTGCAATGGTGCCGTCCATGCTGAAAGCCCCATCCGTAAAAACCATTCGGCGGCGGGCATTCTGGCTGGCCTTGAGCTGTTCCTCCAAGTCGGCCATGTCATTGTGCTTGTATCGGAGGCGCTCGGCCTTGCACAAACGGATGCCGTCAATGATGCTGGCGTGATTGAGTTCGTCGGAAATCACCGCATCTTCTGCACCAAGCAACGGCTCGAAAAGACCACCGTTTGCATCGAAGGCGGCGGCATACAGGATGGCATCTTCCTGGCCGAGGAAATCGGAGATTTTACGCTCCAAGGTTTTGTGAATATCCTGCGTCCCGCAAATGAATCGCACAGACGACATGCCGTAGCCGTGCGTCCGAATGGTCTCGTGTGCGGCCTCGATTACCTTCGGGTGAGACGATAGGCCGAGGTAGTTGTTGGCACAAAAATTCAGTACCTCTAGACCTTGGTCAGTCTTGATGACAGGCCCTTGTGGCGTAACGATGACCCGTTCTTTTTTGTAAAGTCCGGCGTCTTTTATCTCTTGGATTTCCTGCTGCAAGGCAGGTCTAACGTTTGTGAACATCTTTTTAAGGATTGATGGATGAAGAATTGGAGTGATTTACAAAGCCCCAACCAGCTTATATTTTTTCTGCAATTGGAAAATCATGTCCTTGGTCATGCTGCTGAGGTCGTACTTTGGTTGCCAATGCCAGTCGTTGAAGGCAGCACTGTCGTCAATGCTTTCGGGCCAGCTTTCGGCAATTTTTTGGCGAAAATCGGGTGCGTAACTCACCTTGAAATTGGGCTTTTCCAGTTGAATGGTAGCCGCAATTTCCGAAGGAGAAAAGCTCATGCCCGCCAAATTATAGCTGGTACGAACGTTGATTTTGCTGGCTTCGGCGTCCATCAGTTCGAGCGTGGCACGGATGGCATCGTCCATGTAAATCATGGGCAGAACCGTTTCTTCGCTCAAAAAACAGGTGAAGTCCTGCTCCTTCACGGCGTTGTGGTAAATCTCAACGGCATAGTCCGTGGTGCCGCCGCCGGGGTCACTCTGCCAACCAATGACACCGGGATACCGCAGGGATCGGATGTCCATTCCGTACTTCAAAAAGTAATACTGGCTCCAAAGCTCGCCAGCCGACTTGCTCATCCCATAAACCGTGGTTGGTTTCAGCACAGCGTTCTGCGGCGTCATTTGCCTTGGGATGTCGGCACCGAAAACAGCAATGGAACTGGGGAAAAAGATTTTGGCTATCCCCTTTGTGCGTGCCACTTCAAACACGTTGAAAAGCCCGCCCATGTTGATGTCCCAGGTTTGCAACGGGTTTTGTTCGCCTTTGGCGGAAAGGATGGCGGCGAGGTGGTAAATCTGCGTGATGCCGTGCCGATCAACTGCGTCTGCAACAGCTTTTGCATCAAGGACGTTCAGCAGTTCGAATGGCCCTTCGTGGCCCGCTGCTTCCCGAATGTCGGTGCCTATCACGCTTTTTGTGCCGAATGTCCCCCGAAGCGCCTCGGTCAGCACCGACCCGATTTGGCCGTTTGCGCCGATGACGAGAATTTTGTCTTTGCTCATAGCGATTAAATTGGGTCAACGGCTGCATTTTTCGCCCCCGTCACTGCCCCAGCATGGTTAGGTTTTGAGGGCGAAAGGTAGGAATTCTACTTAGAAGATAGGTCAGGAAAAATCGGAATGGTGTCCAGAAATTGCCAGGAGGTGTTGCCGTAATCCATTTCGCAGCACCAGTTCGTCAGGCCGTTGGTCAGCACGAGGTACCTCACCCGAAGCGGCATGTTGTAGGCTGCCACTTGCCGCAAGGTGGCTTCGGTAATGGTCACATTTGGCGATTTGCATTCAACAAGCAGGTGCGGCTGCATGTCCCAATCGTAGGCCAAGATGTCGCAGCGTTTAGTCAACTCGTTGACTTTCAGCACTTTCTCTGTTCGGATTCGGTTTTTGGGATAATTTTTTTCCACTTTTAAATATTCCAGAAAAAGCTGTCGCACCACCTCCTCTGGCGTCTGCACGAGGAATTTTTTACGGATAGGGTCGTAGATAAACGCTTGGCCATCCTGCTTGCGCAGGTTCAAAATGGATTGGTATTTCAATAAATCTATCGCTACCTGCATCGCTCGCATTTTTTCCTTCGGAAAAATTCATCCTAAAAAAAATGGAGGGACGCACCAAAAGCGACCCTCCATTTTTACCAAAGAAACCATTCAATCAACGAAGCAGCGTCACGTCACCTTTTTTTGAGTAATCCTTGCCGCTGCCACCGATTATCTCATAAACTACCCGGTAGATATAAACATCGGAGGCTGCTTCCTCATTTTTCTGTTTGCCGTCCCAACCTTCAACCCCGCTTTCGTTATCGTAAACGAGTTGGCCCCAGCGGTTCCAGACCTTGAACTCATTGATGGTTATCGGTATCAATGAAACCACTTTGAAACGGTCGTTTTTGCTGTCGCCGTTTGGCGAAAAGGCGTTGGGGATTCCGATGGGAATGTTGTGGACATCCATGAACAACGCTTCGGAAATGGTACAACCTTCAGGCGTCAAGATTTCCACCCGGATAGGTCGAGTCACTACTTGCAATACATCTTCACCGAAAATTTCTTCTGCGTTTAATACTTCAGAAACGGTGTCCATGGTGGTTGAGACAAGCACATCATCAATGTACCAGTTGAAGGTCGAACCGGCCGGGATGAGCGTCAGCGGCTCAACGTACAGCACAAATTCCTCACCTTCGTAAATGGTGTCGTTGTTGATTTGGACTTCTTGCGCTTTGATGGAATCGAGCAGGATTAGCGAAGAAACGTCCACCTGAACAGAGTCAATATGGGCGAAACAGCCCATTGCATCACTGACCAGAACCGTGTAGGTATTAGGCCCAGTTGGGGTTCTGGTTATTTGGTCGGTTGTCCCAATTTCAGCACCGTCGCTCTTCGTCCATTTGTAAATTAAGCCACTAATATTGGGGGTCACGACTGCCGTCAAGGTTAAGTTATCACCAATACAAACAAATGTCGGGCCTTCAATATCAACCGTGAAATCCGCTGCAATAGTAACCGTCACTTGGTCAGTGCTCACACAATCGCTGACGGTGGCAGTGACTGTGTAGGTCGTGGTTTGAGTAGGACTTACCGTTGGATTTGGGTCAGTCGTTGTCAAGCTACCATCGGAGGATGTCCAAGAATAAACAGCTTGTGGGTTGTTCACACTGTTCAACAGCACCTGTTCACCTGGGCAAATCAGCGCATCCTGTAAATTGAATACCTCACCTGTCGGCACAAATATGGTGGCCGAGGCGCCCACCGGGCATCCCATAAACTCCGCCTGCACATTGTAGGTGGTGGTCCCTCCGGGCGATGCTGTCGGGTTCGGACAATCCGAGCAGCTAAGATTATCTGGTGGCGTCCACGTGAATTCCTCCAGTCCAGCTGGCCCAACCACGGTCAGGTTCACCGATTCCCCGGGACAAATGGTATCCAGTGGCGGTACTATTTCAATTAATGTGGAAGGAACTACGATGATTTCTATCGAATCCACGCTAGTGCAAGCATTTACTGTCGTGGTACGAACGTAGGTATGCGTTTCCGTGGCAATGAAAACCAGGTTTAGGAACGAATCAGGCGTCAGCGCACCTGGAATTTCGCTGTCCCACATCAACTCAATCCCAGGAAAGTTGCTTGGCTCGTAGGTGGGCGAAATTAACGTCACTTCCTCACCAAGGCAGTAGGATTCCTTCGCTGGCTGTGCCATAATGCTCAGGTCGGGCAACGAATCCACATAAACCAACACGGAGTCTATGACGCCACATGCTACGGTGTTCAAGCTGGCATAGTACCAAGTGCTGACTGGCGGCGTAACGACGACTTGCTGTGGGTCCACCTGCGTCATAAAAAAGTTGGGCGTCCAGGTCACCCCTACCCCAGCCGTTGAGTTGGTGTTGGTCAATGTCGCACTTTCGCCCAAACAGATGAAGACCGTATCGGGATTTTGAATTTCGATTTCGGCTGGAATTACTGTGATGGTCACTTGAGCCGTGTCTTTGCAAACACCTGTTGCACTGGAGGCAATCAGCGTGTAGGTAGTAGTAACGTCGGGCGTGGCAAGTGGGCCAGAGACATTGCCGCCAGGGCTAAGGTTCACGTTTGGCGTCCAGACAAAATTGGTGGACGAGCCGAATACATCGGTTCCAAGGTCAACGCTGTAATTTTGGCAAATCGTGGTGTCATTGGCCACCACGGGAAAGTCGAAGGCATCCACGTTGATGGTAACTTGGTCAGTAGCAACACAGCCGCCCAGTTCCACTTCAACAGTCAGGAAAATGGAGTTGAAAAATGGTGGTGGAACAATGACCTGAACGGGGTTAGTCGGGTCTGGGATATTGAAGAAAAACGTAGTCCAAAGCAGGTTGCTGTTGTTTACGTTGTTGGTTGCCGTTAGCGTGACGCTGTCCGTTTCACAAATATTGATAATGCCCTCCGGGAAAATATTCACTTCTGGGTCAATCAAAAGCAAGTACACTGAATCCACGTCCGTGCAAATACCGAGCGTACCCGTTACCATCACCCATTGGCTCATGGTTGGGGTTACGATTGGGTTTGAAATATTGGGGTCGGAGAAAATGCCTGGCGGTTGCCAGAAATAATCGGCTGCTCCGTTTACGTTCATCTGAGCGCCATTGCCTTGGCAAACCAATACGGTGTCAAGTTGGTCTTCAAAAATTTGCACATTCAAATTGTCCTGAAGGTCAATTTGAAGCGTTGCCAACACAGTTACCCCACAACCAAAATCCCGAACCAATTGGATGATGATGGTTTCCGTTCCTTCCGGCAACCCATCGGTCAGGGCTTGAATTGGAAAGGTAAATACCTCATTTCCTGTGTTGAAGGTAACAGAGCCTGGGAGCGTCAAAAGGTAATCTGTGCCCAAAGTCGCTGTGCCAGATATAACAATGTCAAAAGTGGTTGGTTGGTCAACAGGTGCATTCAGTCCAATAACAATTTCATCAGGAATATTCACACATTCCTCTACGAGGTACTGGATGCCAGAGTTGTAGTTGACGCCAAGGTTTGGCGAGCCGCCTTTGATGTCAGAGATGAAAACGCCAGAGTCGAAGGCGGTGTCACCCCGGTCGGCGATGGCAAATTTCAAATGGTAGGTGTTGCAAGGAATCGTTGCAATCCGAGCGGTGAGGCTCTTTTTTACACCAATTGAGTCGGAGGTTAACCCATCGTAAGCCACGCTGAGTCCATCTTGATTGTCCCGATAGTACTGCCAATTGAGCGCATCGTTGACACTGTTTATCTGAATAAACGTTCCGTCTGGCAGCGTGGCAATATTCTCCTGGTTTGCAATATTGGGGTCACCTGTGATACCAGGGCCGGAAACGAGGAAGGCAAAAATATCATTGAAGCTAGTCCCTACCCATTCTGGATATTCTTCTGAGCCAAAAATATACTCAAACGTAATCTCGTCGGTTGAAGCGAAAACATCCATCTCGACGATACAAGCATCGTTTGACAAGGAGTTGTTGCCGCTTATGGTGGATAAATAATCCAGGTCGGCGTCGCCCGGAGTTCCAGTTGGGGCGGAGGTGAAGAAAGTGCCAGGATTGGAGGCTCCGTTTGCGGAGCCACTGGTCAACAAGATGCCCTTCTCAAGCCCAAGGTCCGAGTTTGGCCCAGCTTGGAAGGTGGCCAAAGCCGAGTTCGCACAATCAATATTGGTGATGGTGATGGAGGTTTGCCCTGTTACCACACTCTGCACGATGTCAGCAGGGGAAGATCCTGTCTCCACGGTGATTTCTTCCGACGGCTGACATTCCTCCGCCGTACATTCCCATGAACCTTGGAACCCCTCAAAAACCGTGGCCCCATTTGAAGTGAACTGAACAGTCAGGCAGCCACTTTGGGCGGAAACTGAATAGCAAACCCCTCCGAGGCTGCTTCCATTGTCGCCACCAGAGATGGAGCCGATTTGGGGCGAGCTGGTAGTCGGGCCATCAAAAAAATTGATTTGGTCGCCTCCAAAACTCTCAATGTTGTAATACTCCAAAGAAAAATTGATGCAATTGTGCGGCGAAGATGGGCAAATGGTATAAGCGAAATTTTCATTGTTCCCATAGTCGTCATCTGGCCCACCAGAGTCTGTCAGCGTACCGCTGCAAGCGGTAGAACCACCTTGGTCCACGGTACTAATCGGTGGTTTTTTGACGACGCAAAGCTTGAAAGCGCCAGCGTTGGGTGTGCCAGAAGGCGACCAATCATTTATCCTGATAAAATATGTGATACCGGGTGTCAGGCCAAAAAGGTCAACTTCCACGATGCCTTCACCATTTGCTGCCGAGCTACATTCCAGCAGTTGGAGGCCATCGAATTCACAATCGCCACGGTAAATGGCAATCTGTGGGTTCAGGATTGGGTCAATGCCAAGGTTGGGGTCTGGGCAGGCTGTCACTGTGACGCGGTAGTCCAAAATCGAGTCAACTGCCACGAACGAAAACCAAACGTCCCGCTCTGGGTTGCCTACCCAACAGGATGGAAAATTGTCAAATCCGATATTGCTTTCCGTGGCATTCAGGTTGTTGTAAAACACGCTGTCGGGGCAAACTGGGGCTGGCCCAAGGTTGACAATGCCGGGACAATCGTCGTTTGCGGGCTGTGCAAACAAACTGAAGGCAAGCAGGAGGAATGAAAACGTGAAGAAATGCTTCATAATTTTTTCTTTGAATCCTTTTGGGAAATCGGCCAATTTTTTTCTAAAAAATTGATTGTCAGAAACTTACAATTCAAAAACCGATTTCATTTTGAGCGCTGTCCATTGCCACTTCGACGAATTGCAGCCGTGAATGAACCAAGACGAGCGAAGGTAAAGTCTTTTGTTCGCCAAAAATAGAAATGCTGCTTAAAACCTTGTCGGTCAGGTAGCAATTGTGGAAAAATAAAGTCGGCGATTGACAGTTTCCCATTTTCCAAAACCGGTCCTTCACAATTCCAAAGCAATCAATTATCTTCGGCAAAGTTTTCACCTCTAAAATTACTTTTGATGAAAAAGACAATCTATTCCCTCCCGGTACTTGCAATGCTGCTGTTCGCTTCAAGCCTTGCTGCACAACAATTTTCAACCAACCCAGAAAAGCCGACTGCTGGCGACAATGTAATCGTAAGTTACAACCCGACTGGCGGCCCTTTGGCTGGCATTGAGTTTGACGGCGTTGCCTACCTGTACGAAGCTGGCAAGCAGGAACCTACGGCAATTGACCTCGAATTTATGAGAGAAGATGCGGCTTTGACTGCACTTTTGAAGATCCCAGCCGACGCCCAAGCCGTGCTTTTTTCCTTTGGAAACGACGAACTTGAAAAGTCGGACGACAACGGTGGCAAGGGCTACAAAACCTTGATTTATAAGGCCGACCGATCTAAGCCAGTGGCTGGTGCGCTTGGCCTAAAATCCCTGTTTTACAATGGTTACGGGCGGAATGGTGGCATTAAAAACGATGCTGAAAAAGCATTGAACCTGGCCAAACAAGAACTTGCGGCCAATCCCGATGCCTTCAACGACATGCGGTTTGCCAGTAGCTATGCAGCACTTGGGTTGAAGCAAAAGGATGCGACTGTGATTGCCACTTGCAAAGCTGAAATCGAGAAAATAGATAACAACAAAAAATCAAGCGAAGATAAGCTGCGCAACGCCGTCTCGATGGCAACCGCTCTGGAAGAAAAAGCACTTGCGGAATCAATTGGCAAAAAGGTGGATGAAAAATTTCACAACGGCCTAGCCGCAAAGAAAAAGGCGATGGACAGTTTTAAGGCTGCCAAAACACTCGATGAAAAGCTAAAGATTTACGCCGATGCCAAAGTCAAATTTTCAAAGGAGAAAGACATGGAACGCACCTTGACCTCATGGGCTGCAACCATCGCCAACGAATACGGAACTACCGAGGATTGGACTAATTTTGAAAAGTATTTTGCTCAAATCAAAGATCGCACAAGGGCTGCAGGGGTACTGAACGGCCTCGCATGGAAAATGTCTGGAGAAAGTTTGGATGGTGCGGCCAAGAATCCAGGCAAGGGCATGGAGCTATCCGCCCGATCGCTTGATTTGGTCAAAAAGGAAATCGAAGACCCGACCTTCAAGCCTGTCAGTTTTTCTGGTAAAAAATGGAAAAACAACCTCGAATTCACCACAGCCATGTACGCCGACACCTATGCCCTACTGCTCTACAAAAATGGGAAATTCGCTGAGGCGCTCAAGTACCAGACCCTCGCTTGCGAGAAAAACAAGTTCAGCGATGGCGAAATGTCGGAGCGCTATGCCGTTTTTTACGAAAAAATGAACTCGCCGAAGGAGACCGAACAAATGCTGACAGGTCTGATATCTGATGGCAAGGCCAGCTCCAAAATGTTGGAACAGCACAAGCGACTTTTCCTCGCCAACAACACCGTGGAATCCGCTTACGACAAGTACATGGTCAGCCTCGAAAAGGAAGCCAAGGCCAAAAAACGGGAAGAAATCGAGAAAAAGATACTGGACGAAAACGCCCCGGCTTTCACGCTTCGCAACCTCAAAGGGGAAGAGGTTTCATTGGAGGGACTTCGTGGCAAGGTGCTCGTCCTCGACTTTTGGGCTACTTGGTGCGGCCCGTGCAAGGCTTCGTTCCCAGGCATGCAGACGGCTGTGAACAAGTTTGCCGACCGCAAGGACGTGGAGTTCCTGTTCATTGATACTTGGGAAAATGCCGAAGACAAAGCGAAGGCCGCTGGCGATTTCATCGCTTCCAAATCCTACACTTTCAACGTGCTGATGGACTTGGACAACCAAGTGGTCACCAAGTTCGGCGTGTCCGGCATCCCCACCAAATTTGTCGTGGACCGCAACGGCAAAATCCGCTTCAAAGCAGTCGGTTTCAATGGCAACGACCAAGAACTGGTGGACGAGCTTTCCATCATGATTGAAATTGCCGGAGGCGACGTAACTCCTTAATTATCAGCAGTTTTGCGCAGCGAAAAACAAACAAGTTGGTTTGTTTTTCGCTGCGCAATTGACCTTTCTTATTTTCCCATTCGAAGGCCCGTCACGATATGCTGTTTGGGTGCATTTTTTTCGTTTTGGTAAAAAATGACCATCGTATTTGGCGGCAGCATGTAGTCCGAGAAGTTGAAAACGGCACAAGCTGCTTTGTCCATTTCTGTGAGTTCCCATATTCCGTAAACCTGCACCACCAATCGTTCCCTCGTGTTCTCAAAAAACTGAACGTTGTAGCTTTTGTGCCGACCCGTTGCGTCGAAAATTGCCAGCGACAACTTGCCCAACAACTTCAGTTCTATTGGTTTGTACCCTGGTTTGGTCACGACCTCAAATTCGGCTAGTTCGGTCTTCGAGAGCTGGGAGCCACAGGTGAATTTGTGGTCGGATTGCTCATCAGACCCGCAACCAAAAATGGCAAGACAGGCAACACCGACAAGTAAGTTCAGTAGGTTTTTCATCGCAAGCTTTTTAGTTGAAGTTACGATTCCCCGATTTAACGTCGGGGAGGTTCCGAACCTCCCCGACGTTGTAGCCAAGAAATGATGTGTTTATTTTTCGGTGGATACTGATTTCAATTTGATTGTGGCTTTTTGATGCCCTCGAACAAGAATCGTAAGATTTCCGTTTCCAGCGATTTTACCGAGATACCCCGCTTTTCTGGAAACCAACGGTGCAGCCAGCGCAGCGAGGTCAGGATGGTGAAAAGGCAAACCGTGACATTCATCTCGACCAGCTCGCCAGCATCAATTCCCTGCTGCAAAATACGGCTGAAGCGCCGTTCGTAGTCCTTTCGGATGGTCAGAAATTCTTGCAAATACGGCTCGCTCAAGTGCCGCCACTCGTCGCTGAAAATGGTAACGGAAGTCACGTCCGTTGTGGCGATTCGGATGTGCAAGGAAATAAGCTGTCGGATTTTTTCGGAGGGGGTGGCATCCGATTCCTCCACTGTTTTCATCCCCTCTTGATAGGCCCTGGCACTGTCGAAACATATTTTGTGCAGCAGTTCTTCCTTGCTTCCAAAATGCGAGTACAGACTGGAAACCTGCAAGCCGACCCGTTGTGCAAGCTCCCGCATCGAAGCAGCGAGGTAGCCCTTCTCTTGGAAAAGCCGGGCGGCCTCTTCAAAGATTTTTTGTTTGGTTGGTGAAACTGACATTTGGCAACAGGTTAGGTCTGCGCAGTTAACCCAAGTGTGACCCGTTCCGTAGGAACGGCATCTTTGTAGCATTTTGCTACCGTTCCCGTTTCCGTTCCGTAGGAACGGCATCTCACATGCGCAAGATGCCGTTCCTACGGAATGGGAACCAAGCGGTTTTGGCCGTTTCTACAAAGATGTCGTTCCTACGGAACGTGCTAAACTTGATTTGTACTTTCTTCTAGAATACTGGCAATCAGAGATTTGCAAACATCATTCATCGAAACTCAGTACCACGGTTTCAGTTTTGGGGTGGGACTGGCAAGTGAGGATATAGCCAGCTTCCACCTCGTCCCGCTCCAAGCCGTAGCAAACTTCCATCTCCACCTCGCCTTGCAGTACCTTGGCTTTGCAGGTACAGCATACCCCGCCCTTGCAAGCAAATGGCATGTCGGCCACGGTCTTTGAGGCGGCATCGAGAATGGTCTCCGATGGTTGGTCGTGGTTGTAGGTGAAGGTGTTTCCGTCGAGTGTCAGTGTGATTTTGGAAGTACCAATGCTCTGCTTCGATGCCCAAGCCTTGTTCAAAATGCCAGCACTTGCGCCAGGTGTAGTGAACAATTCAAAATGGATGTTTTTTTCATCAACTCCAAGTTCGAGCAAGGTTGATTTTACCGCAAAAATCATGGGTTCAGGCCCGCAGAGGTAGAATGCATCAACATCCAAGACATCGAGGAGACGGGTGCAGAACCGTTGACTTTTATCTTTGTCAATGCGCCCAAAAAACAAGTCGGCCCCAAGGTCTTCCTGACTAAGGATATGGTGTACGCTCAGGCGGGTTAGGTACTCGTTTTTTAAGTCTTCAATTTCATCCCTGAAAATGATGGACTCCGTGTTGCGGTTCCCATAAAACAGGGTGAAATGGCTTCCCGGCTCCTCCCGAAGCACAGATTTCAGCATTGAAATGACAGGGGTAATGCCACTTCCTGCGGCAAATGCGACGTAGTGTTTTTTGTTTTGAGGAGCGGTTTCGAGGTTGAAATTTCCCATCGGGGTCATCACTTCTAGTTCGTTGCCCACACCGAGTTTTTCGTTGGCAAAAACAGAAAACTGGCCACCTGCAACCTGCTTGATGGCCACCCGAAGTTCGCCCTGTTCGGGGCTGGAACAGATGGAGTAGGAACGACGGATTTCCGACCCATCAATTGTTTTTTTGAGCGTCAGGTGCTGGCCGGGCAGGAACTCGTATTCCGGCTTCAAGTTAGGTGGGACTTCAAAACTGACAGACACGCAATCCGGAGTCTCCCGGCGCACATCCCGAACTTTTAGGCTGTGAAACTTTGGCATATTTAGTTGAAAGGCTGTGGGCTTTGGCGAACATTGGTTCGGGTGCGAAGGTAATGGAATTCACGTTTTTTTACCAAATCAAAAAGAACAAAGCCCTGGTGTTGATTTTCATCAACACCAGGGCTTCCCGGCTTGCCTGGCGAAAGGATTGCTCAAAGCAATCCTTTCGTCAACAAATTTTACTCCTTCGCAACGAAGTTGTTTTTCTTAAAATAATAATAGAACGGAGTCCCAAGTGCAGTCAAAAACAAGCCAATACCTGCCTCTCGGGGCTGATTTATCACCGTATTTATTAGCAGTCCAGCACAGAAAAGCACGAACAGCGCAGGCACCACTGGATAGCCAATTACCTTGTAGGAGCGCTCTGCGTCGGGCATTCTTTTGCGTAGTATGAAAACACCCGCAATCACAAGGGCATAAAAAATGAACTGTACAAAAACCAGCATGTCAGTCAATTGGTCGAACGTGCCGGAGAAGACCAGGATGCAAGACCAAACTGCAAAAATGACCAGCGATTTTGTGGGCACTTTGTACTTCGGGTGAACGTAAGCTGCGCTTTTAAAAAACAAGCCCTGCCTTGCCATTGCATAATAAATACGTGCGGAAGTGAGGATGGTCGAGTTGGTGCAGCCCGCCGTGGTAAGCACGATGAGCAACGAGATGGCAAAGGCGCCCGTGTTGCCAAAGAACTTGCGGATGACCTCCACGGCGGCCACCCCGTTCTCGGTTTTGGCAACGGCAATCATCTCGTCAATCGGCATCACGTATAGGTAGGTCATGTTCACCAGCACATAAATACCCATGATGATGAGGATGCCGAAAATGAGGATGCGGGGGATGTTTCGCTGTGGGTTTTTGATTTCGTCGCCGACGAAGCCGAGGTTTATCCAGCCTTCGTAGGCCCAAAATGAGGCCAGCATGGTGCCAAAAAGCAGCTTCATGAAACCGAAGTTCTCGCCCATTATTTGCGGCGGATAGGTGCTGGAATTGGTGGTGAGGTTGCTCCAACTTCCACCGCTCATGGTCAAGCCCATGAAAATGATAGCAATGAGGCTGATGACCACAATAATGGTGATGATGTTGCTGAGTCCCCCACCCCTTCGGACACCCATATAATTGACGGCACTTAGGAGGATAATAAGTCCAACGGCAGCCAGCTTGACCCCAAGGTTGGCGAAGGGTGTAAAAATCCACATCACCGTCATTGACTCCCATTCGCCCCCGAGGATGGGCAGCGGCAACACGGCATTCAGCGATTGGGCGAAGACGTAGGCGATGGCCGCCGTGGAAGCCGATTGGATGCAAGCAAAGCTGGCCCAACCGTAGAAATAGCCATATTTTTCTCCGTATATCTTATTGAGGTAAACAAATGAGCCGCCCGACTGTGGCATTAGCATGGCGATTTCTGCCAAGGAAAGAACGCCAAGCAGGGTAACAATCCCAGCAAGCACCCAAGCGAGGATAATCAGTTGCGGCGACTCGGCGATGACCGACATCGAAGCAACTTTTTTGTACACGCCAGAGCCAATGATGGAGCTGATAATGAGGATAATGCCAGTGCCAAGCCCAAAGTACTTGACCAACTCACTTGAACCGGCAGATTTG
>CAZDSU010000080.1:0-7649 GCA_964508135.1 uncultured Saprospiraceae bacterium | reverse complement strand
ATTCTATTGAATATCAAAAACGGTTTTTTTATTTCGTTTTGAATGAATTGTTGGCCGAAAGATGCAAAAACTCTTTGAGTAATCTAACCGGATTGTTCATTTCAACTGCGACGGCCAATTATGGCGGGGATAATCAGGCAAAATATTTAGCTGGTTGCACGGCATGTCCTTGATATTTCAACAGAAAAACGTTGTTTTTTGACTATTTTTGTGCTGGTTAGTTTTCCATCTAAATCCATACCTGAAAAGGCCAAATCGCATAATTATGACCGCAGTTCGATACCCAGATTTCAAGAAGTTCAAGTTCCGAGAACTCAAGTTTTATGCTTCAACGGAGTGGCTTGCCGACAACAAAAAGAAATATCGGCAGGTGTTCGACCGCTGGGATACTGCCTACGTGTACGCAGAGCTCTCTTTTTACAACAAATTCTTCGACATTGACGATTGGGACGTAGAAGTTGAGCTTCATTGCTTTCACATCAAAAAGACCAGGAAGGAACTCTGTGCGCTGCCCTTCAAGCGTAAAGTAAGCAAGTACGACAACATCGTTTACATCCGTGAAGGTTGGGGAAACAAGGCCGATGGTACTTTTTGGAAAAAAGGCACTTACGCTTGGGAGGCTTACATTGAGGGGGAAAAAGTAGCATCGAAATATTTCTACGTGGAGGATGCAGGTGAGAATGCCCTCAAAAATGGCAACAACGCCTATATCCAAGTCCATTCCTTCAAGCTCTACGAAGGCCCCTACGACGATGTTATGGAGGACGACCGCAAGTACTACCGCAAGCTGGATGCCAATGACACCCGATATATTTATGCTGAAATCCTATTGAAAAACATCCACTTCGACAAGCTCTGGCAATGCGAGCTGTTCGTGAAATATTACAACGAAGCCAGAGAGCTGAAAGGGCAAGTGGTTCGTTTGCAAAAAATTGAACGGAAGGACGAGTACCTGAAAATCAGCGCTGGCTGGGGCAGCAACGTGAAGGGTTCGTGGCGGAAGGACAAGTACACCTGCGAGCTGGTTTTTATGGACCAGATGCTGGCCGCCATTTCTTTTGAAGTAGGCGAAACATTTGAGGAAGGCCTGCCTTTGGTGTACGTTCCTAACCATCACGCCCCGGTGATGTTCACCCCGCTGGAGGAGATTTCGGAAAGTTTTGAAGAGCTGATGTCCCGATTCGATGCACTAGTCGGCCTAAACGAAATCAAGCAAAAAGTAAGGGAGCATGCCCGCTACATCCAATTCTTGCAACTCCGAAAAAATGCAGGTTTTGAAGAAAAAGAAACCATCAATGTCCATTCTGTTTTCATCGGAAACCCTGGTACCGGCAAGACAACCGTCGCAAAAATGATGGGGCGGCTTTACCGCAAAATGGGCCTATTGTCCATTGGCCACGTGCATATCGTTGACCGGGTGGACTTGGTGGGCGAGTACATTGGCCAAACTGCTCCAAAAGTAAAGGACGCCATCGAAAAAGCACGAGGCGGCGTGCTTTTCATTGATGAAGCCTACGCACTTGCCAGAAGCACGGAGGACACCAAGGATTTTGGAAGGGAGGTCATCGAGATTTTGATGAAGGAAATGAGCGATGGCAAAGGTGACCTCGCAATCATCGCCGCCGGATACCCCAAGGAAATGGGCAAGTTTTTGGACAGCAACCCTGGTCTAAAATCAAGGTTCCAGCACTCTTTTGAGTTCTCCGATTATTTGCCACAAGATCTGTCGCAAATAGCGTGGTACGCATGCCAGGAGAAGGAAGTGAAACTAACCACAGAGGCCAAGGTTCGGCTCGATGAAATCATTACGAACGGGTTCCGTGACCGTGACCGGAGCTTTGGCAATGCCCGATTTGTTTACGATTTGATAGAAAAAGCTAAAATCAACCTTGGCCTGCGGGTGATGGATTCTGTTGACCCTACCAGCCTCGACAGGGACGCCCTACAAATCATCCAATTTGCGGATGTGGCAAACATCGAAATCAAGCAGAACCGCGAACTGCCGCTGATTCCGATTGATGAAGACCTGTTGATGGAGTCTATCCAGGAACTCAACCGGCTAGTAGGACTCGAAAAAGTGAGGCCACAAATCATCGAGCACGTGCGATTGGTCAGGTACTACCGAGAGACAAGCCGGGACGTGTTGAACAGCTTTTTCCTGCACACCGTTTTGATTGGAAACCCCGGCACTGGCAAAACGACTGTTGCCCGCATCTTGACCAAAATCTACAAGGCGCTCGGCATCTTGGAGCGGGGTCACATGGTCGAAACGGACAGGCAAGGATTGGTGGCCGGGTTCGTTGGCCAGACCGCCACGAAGACCGCTGAAAAAATTGATGAAGCGATGGGTGGCGTGCTTTTCATTGACGAGGCATATTCGCTCACGCAAAAAAGCAATTCCGGCAATGATTTTGGCGACGAAGCCATCCAGACAATCCTAAAACGGATGGAAGACCGCCGAGGTCAGTTTTTTGTGTTCGTTGCAGGTTACCCTGACAATATGGAAGCCTTCCTGAAGGCCAATCCAGGGCTGAGTAGCCGATTTGACAAGGTGCTAAAATTCGAGGATTATTCTTCAAAAGAGTTGCTTCGAATTGCGTTGCAAATGCTGGAGGATAAAGGTATCCTGCCTGCTCCTGAAGCAGAAGAGCACCTGGCTTCCTACATGGTATTCCTTTACAACTACAGAGACAAGTATTTTGGAAATGCCCGCACAGTGCGGCAAGTAGTGACGGAAGCCATTAAAAATCAGAACCTCCGACTTGCAAGCCTTTCGCCCGATGAGCGGGAAAATATCTCGTCCAACGTTCTGATTTTGGAGGATGTGATAGATTTCAAAACGGACAGCAGCTCCTTTATTTTCAATAAAAAAGGGATAGGGTTTAGAAGGAGCGGGGATTGAAAATGCCAGCCTTTTTGATAAAAAGCTGGCATTCAGTGTCAATTTTTTGCTTGATTATCAGGTATTTACGTACATCACCTCTTTGACGGCTTTGATAATTTTGGAAGGATTTGGAAGGTACTCCTCAACGAGCGTTGGTGCGTAACCAAGCGAAGTATCTGCTGAGTTCACCCTGATGACAGGGGCGTCGAGGTGGTCAAATGCATATTTCTGTACTTCGTAGGCAATCTCTGCCGAGATTCCAAACATCGGCCAAGATTCATCAACCACGATTAGCCTGTTTGTCTTTTTCACTGACTCCACCACCGTGTTTATGTCCAAGGGGCGGATAGTGCGCAGGTCTATCACCTCAGCCGAGATGCCCAAGCCTTCCAATTCTTCGGCAGCTTTCATGGCTTCCAACACCATTTTATTGAAAGAAACAATCGTGACATCAGTGCCTGGCTTACGAACTACGGCCACACCAATTGGCACAAGGTATTCGCCATCTGGCACCATGCCCTTGTAGCCGTACAACACTTCCGATTCCATCACACAAACAGGATCGTTATCACGGATAGCGGACTTCATCAAGCCTTTCGCATCGGCTGGATCAATACAGGAAATAACCTTCAGACCAGGACAATTGCCAAGCCAGCTTTCAAAGGTTTGTGAGTGTTGCTGGGCAAGCTGACCAGCTGCTCCAGAAGGGCCCCTGAAAACGATCGGGCACATAAAATCACCTGCGGACTGGGAAAGAGTTTTGGCTGCGTTGTTGATGATTTGGTCAAATGCCAGCACAGCAAAATTCCATGTCATAAACTCCACTATCGGCCTAAGTCCGTTCATGGCTGCTCCAACTCCAATGCCTGCAAAACCCAGCTCGGCAATTGGGGTGTCAATCACCCGCCTAGCGCCAAATTCTTCCAACATGCCCTTGCTTACTTTGTAGGCACCGTTGTATTCCGCCACTTCCTCCCCCATTAAAAAGACCGAATCATCCCTGCGCATTTCTTCTGACATTGCCTCTCGAAGGGCTTCTCTTAATTGAAGTTCTCTTGCCATCTTGGTATCTATTTTTCTTGGAAACACTTTCTAATTTGAAAAGAGCTGCAAAAGTATCGTAACCTCTACAACTTTTCACCAAAAAAATTGAATGCTAAGCCGTAGAATATTTCGGAAAGTTGGTGGAAAGTTTTTTTGATTCTGAATTACTGCTCCATAATGGATTTTCCAAAAATAAAATCTTCATGTTTTCCATTTTCAGGATATTATCACGAACTTTGACGTGTAAACTGCAATTCCAACACCACTATGCATCAGTTCAACATTAATTACTTCCTCCTTGTTTTGACCACTTTCTTCCTTGCCTCCTGTGAAGATGTGGTTAACCTGCCCGTGGATTCAGAGCCCGAACTGGTGGTTTTTAGCAATTTTTCGGACCAAAACAGCCTTGAGGTTTATGTTTACAAAACAAGGTCAATACTTTCCAACGAGCCTACGGAATATGTAACAAATGCAGTGGTAAAGGTTTATGCAGGCGGACAGTTGTTGGAAGTGTTGCAGGTATTTGAGCCAGATGCTTCGCTTCACCTTTCACCTTACTATAAAACCAGTAACCTGACACCCGAGTTTGACAAAGAATACACCATAGAGGTTAACGTAGAAGGGTATCAAACTATCACGGCAAAGAACAGTATTCCAACGCCTGTGAATCTTGAGGATGTATTTTTCGAGCCTCAGGTTACGGTAGGAAAAGGCAACGAAGTCGTGGTAAATTTTTATGTTTCGGTTTCGTTGAGTGACCCCGTAGGTATTGAAAACTATTATCACTTGAGGTTTTATCAGGAGTTGACGCCATATACTGTGGTTTCACCTAGCGATACGTTGTTTGGAACCCCATACTTAGAGCATCCCTCAAATGTTGACAAGGTTGACGAAAATGCCCCACCCATCAAGTACAATAACGACCAGAGTTATTTGATTAAAGACATTCAATTTGAGGGGCAATACATTACCCTTGACTTTACTGGCATGTACTCCTTTGACCCTGCCGCTACTTTGCCCGGCAGGTTTTTGATTGAACTTCGCACGGTGTCAAAAGCCTACTACCTATATCATGAATCCTTGAATCGGCAAAACCAGAATGGTGGTTCTGTTGGGGAAGGTGATGTGGTTTTCAACAATATTGACAATGGAGTTGGCAATTTTTCTGGATTCACTTCCAAAGTGAATTCATTCAAACTGACCGATTAGCTGTTACAAATTGGCTAAACGAAAAAAGAGCGGCAACGAATTGAATCGTTTTCCGCTCTTTTTTTATGGCACATCTTCCAAAAACTCCAAAACCTTTTGGTAATGGACTTTTGGGTTAAGGACTTTAGCCCCTAAGTAGACTAGAACTGCTGAAGCTTGTGCCTCGGCCATTGAAATTTGCATTAGCATTCAAACCAGTGATCGAGTAGTTTTTCCGTGGGTTAAACTTGAGTTCATGTTTCTTGACTGCCTTATTAGCTGCAACAGTAAGCTTGGAAATCAGGGCTGTCAACTTTGTTGTTTTAACATTATCCATAGCGCACGGATTTAAAATTGTGAGTAAAGAAGGTTTAAAAAAATGCGGCTTCGCTTTATGGATATGTCTATGGGAATTCTAGCGGGGCAAAGGTAAACAGAATTCGAAGAATTCAAAATTACGGACAAAGTAAATTGCGAAAAAAATTAAACCGAAATCCTGGTTTGAAAAAACATAATTCAACGAAATAAAAATTTGCACCCATAGTCAAATTAATCACTTTTCTTCGAGCTTTCGCCAGGTGTGGTGAAAGGCGAGGTGATGGCACTGTTGTTCACGTCGCCAATTTTTATCCCAATGAAATTGAGGTTTAGCTGGTCAATGGTTACATCGTTAACAATGATGGATTCTGGAAACGGTGCGCTGAACGGATTCATAGGATTTGGGAAAACATAGGAAGCATCAACGAACCGCCAGGATTTGTTGCTTGGGAAATTTGTATTGATGACCAGTATCAGCTTTCTGATTTCCACAAGGTCAAATGTAGTGATGGCACCGGAGTTGTTGACGTCGGCAGCAATCATTTTGTAAGGTGAGTCGAGGGTGTCTATGCCTAAGATGTTTTTTCTGATGGTTACAAGGTCAAAAGTGGTTACGCCGTTGAGCGGCATGGTGTCATTTTCAGGGGTGAGGGTGTAATCACCTCCTACAGCAACAAGAGCATCATAATCGCCACTGGAATTCGTGAAAACTTCAAATTCAAGGCCAGATGGGCTTGTAATTTTCACTTTTACATTTTCAATACCCAATCCATTTACCTTCTTTATTCGTCCTGAAAGTAACGGATTTTCGTTTTCACAATAGATACCACTTTGCAGTATCAGAGGCGCTTGACATGTGCTTTGATTGCCAAATCCATCCGTTACCCAGAGTGTTAGTAGTTGTTGCCCTAAATCATCACAAGTAAATGTTCGGTGAAAGTCTGAAGGGTCGGGGCCGAATGAAAAATCCAAGAAGTTGTCACAATTGTCATGGCTTCCGTTATCAAAATCATTTGCCCAAACATCAACTATCCCCGACTGAAAAATTTCAATAGTCAAATTTGTTTTGCATAGCGCCACAGGAGAAATTGTATCAAACACCTCAAATGAAGTCACGCAAGTTTGCATCTTCCCACACCCATCCGTCGCCTTGTACGTAACCGAGTAGGCTCCCGGTGTGATGCCAACCGGAGCGCCAAGGCTATTGCCCAGGCTCCCGGAAACTGTCAAATTGATGCCGCTACCACATCCTTCCACAACAGGTGTGGGCACTACCAAGTCAAACGTGCAATCATCTGCACCGAGGTACAAATCCAGGATTTCGCAACCATTTGGGAAGGTGACGGGTGCATTGTTGTTCACATGAATGGTTTGGGTATATTCCATGTAGCCATCGCCATTATCCTGAAATGTGAGTGAGCCAAGTTCCGTGTCCGCCCCGGTGGGCGCACCTGAATAAGCGCAGTCATTGATAATGACCCAGGTGCGCAGCAGCGTGTAACAACCGGTAATGCCAGAGGGCACAAACATTTCAGTAAACGACGAGGAAATCGCTTCGCAATTGACCATCGTAATGATAGGTTCTGGCAAATTGGCCTGAGCAGGAGCTATGCAAATGGATGTGTCTGGCGAAAACTGGGCGACAAAGTTGGAGACGTGCTGTACGATTATTGATTGCGTACAACTCAAAGTGTCGGTGGTATTGGTAGCGTAAATATTTCTTGTCACCACGCCATTTCCACAGCCATCTACATCTGCGGTGGCATCCTGAGTAATATTAAAACTACAATTGGTGTAAAACTCAGGCATCCCATGCACATCAAGCACATCGTAATCCTCGATTTGAATGGCGGGAGAAATCACTGAAAAGTAATAATCACAGGAGACCGTATCGCTTGGCGGACAGGCAACAAGCGTTTCATCGGTTATTTTAAGCACCAGCGTTTGCATTGTATCGTTCCCGCAAGCATCGGTCAGCTTGTAGTCAACCATGTAATTGCCAGGCAATGTGTCTGGGTGAATCCATGCCCCGTTGGAGGAGAAATTGCCCCAATCAGACTGCAACAGGAAATTGAAGTTTGAGCATTCCGACAGCACAATTGCTGGAGGCAAAAACACTGAATCCACGCAACCGCTCGAATTGCTGAAAAAAAGTGTGTCTGGTATTACAAAGACGGGCGCCATTTCATCCAAGACCAAAATGGTTTGCGTGTCC
>CAZDSU010000079.1:0-29260 GCA_964508135.1 uncultured Saprospiraceae bacterium | reverse complement strand
ACCTTTTGCATACAAACATTAGTATAACTAACTGATATTCTTTGACTTAGATGAACTTTAACTACGCCAATTTAATGAGTGAATGAAGGAATGAGTGAATACAAGGTCAGTTCGGACATCCAGTGTATTCTTTCATTCCTTCATTCCTTCCTTCACTCATTATTTCATATCCAATTCCTTGCTCACCCGGAACGCCTTGTAGCGTCCCTTGCTGAACTTTGAGCCGTTGAAAATAGCAGTTTTACGAAGTGCTATCTGCTCATCTTCAGGGAGTCGGGTGAAGTCGGCGCACTTTGTGGAGCAACAGTTTTGATACTTCTCGGCGCAAGCTGCGCACTGGATGAACAACAGGTGACAGGCATCGTTGGCACAGTTCACATGGGTATCGCAGGGGCTGCCGCACTGGTGGCACACGGCCACCACGTCGTCGCTGATGCGCTCGCCAAGACGCTCGTCGAAGACGAAGTTTTTGCCGATAAACTTGTTGGGCAAGCCAAACTGCTCGCACTGACGGGCATACTCGATGATGCCGCCGTCCACCATGAACACGTTCCGGAAGCCCCGGTGCAGGTAGTAGGCGCTGGCCTTCTCGCAGCGGATTCCGCCCGTGCAGTACATCACGATGTTGCGGTCTTTTTTGCCCTCCAGAATTTTTTCCACCAGCGGCAGTTCCTCCCGGAAGGTGGCAGCGTCGGGGCAGATGGCCCCTTGGAAGTGCCCGACCTCGCTCTCGTAGTGGTTGCGCATGTCCACCACAAGCGTGTCTGGGTCGTCGGTGAGGGTATTGAATTCAGCGGCGCTGAGGTGGTGGCCCCGCTTGGTCACGTCGAAGATGGCGTCGTCCAGCCCGTCGGCCACGATTTTGTCCCGAACCTTGATGGTGAGCTTAAAAAACGACTTGCCGTCGTCTTCGATGGCGATGTTGAGGCGGACGCCGTTGAGGAATGGCACGGAAAATAGCCGCTCCTTGAATGCCTCGAAATTTGCCGAAGGCACCGAAATCTGTGCGTTTACGCCCTCCTTGGACACGTAGATGCGGCCAAAAACGCCGACCTCGTCCAGCAGTTGGTAAAACTGGTTGCGGAACAGCGCTGGGTTTTCGATATGGGCGTACTTGTAAAAAGACAGCGTCATGCGCAGCTCATGACTTTCCAGCAGCCGGTGCTTCAGTTCGTCCCTGTTGACTTTGTTGTGCAAATTCATGTCAAAAATACTTGGTTAACGATATGGCAAGTTGCAGTCTTGCTGTTAACTCCGGTGCTTGGGTCAATACCCGCAGCGCCGTTTTTTGCGGGTGCAAATTTGGGGGAATAATTCTGAAGGCGGAGGGTTTAAACGATGATTTTTATCAAACTGAAAGTTCAAAACTTCGACCTTTGACCCAGTCCGTATCTTAGAACCGACCGTTTCCACCAATGTTTTCAAAGAAAAACTTCGCCCTCCTTGCCTTTTCCACCGCCATCAGCCTCCTGCTTGGCGAGCTGGTGTTGCGTGCCATTTCGCCGAAGGGGGCCAACTTCAATCACCACCAGCTCTATTGCGAGCATGATTCGCTGCTTGGCTGGCGCAAAATCCCCAATAGCCAAGGCCACCACAAAACCCCAGAATATGAGGTTTGGGAAAACATCAACTCGATGGGCATCCGTGGGCCGGAGTACCCGCTGCAAAAGGACAGCGGTGAGCAGCGCATCGTGGTGCTGGGCGATTCCTATTCGGAGGGCTACACGGTTGGGTTCGACAGCCTTTTTTCTGAAGTTTTGAAGAAAAAGCTGCTGGAAACGCAGCCGGAACAACGCATCGAGGTCATCAACACAGGCACGGGCGGCTACTCCACCGACCAGGAGTTGCTGTGCTTCGAGTCGCTGGGGGCGAAGTTTCAACCAGATGCCACGGTGCTGATGTTTTGCGTGAACGACCCTTGGTTCAACAACCAGCATCGCTACTACAGCCGGGGGTTCAAGCCGTTGTTTGTGCCGGAGGGCGACAGCTTGCGGCTGACCAACGTGCCGGTGCCGCAGATGGCTTCGAGGTCGTTTTTTTCAAAAGCAAAAGACTGGCTGTTGGAAAATTCGGAACTGGTGCGCCGTGCAAAAAACCTCAGGGACAATGCCCGCTACGCCGCCGACGGGCAGGCCGTGCCGGACGAGTGGCGCATTTACCAAAAAGAAAAAACGCCGGAAATGGAGGCTGCCTGGCAGGTGACGGCAGCGCTGTTTGACCGCCTACGGCGAAAGACGGAGGCTGCCGGAAGCAGCCTCGCCGTTTTTTACATCCCAGAAAAAATTGAAGTGTACGATTCCGATTGGCAAGATTTTTTGAAAACTTATATGGTAGAAGCTGGAAGGTTTGACCCAGCGACACCCCGACAGCGGCTACGGGACATTTGCGACAGCCTGCAAATCACGCTGATTGACGCAGCACCTGTCTTTATCGAAAAAGCCAAGTCAGACCCGACCGTACCGCTTTATTTCAAACAGGACTGGCACTGGAACGAGCATGGCCACCAACTGGCCGGGGAGGTGCTGGCGGAGTTTTTGAAAAGAAAAATTGAGTAAAAAAAGCTTAAACTCATTCAGCACTGCGCCTCCTAATTACTTGCGTGAATCTTCGATTTCTCAATTTTCCATTCTCCATTCAACTTACCCATTCAGGAACGTATCCAAGTCTTCCTTTTTTGCAAAAACGACGAGCAAGTCGCCCTCCTGCAAGACGGTGTTAGGGTCAACAACGCCGATGGCGTCCTTCACTTCCCGGGTCACACCGAGGATGTTCTTGCGCTTTTTCTTACGGATGATGGTGATGATGTTCATGTGGAAGCGTTGGCGAAACTCGGTCTCGGCCACGGTCTTGCCGACGAGTTCGCTAGGCAGGTTGATTTCGTAGATGGAGTATTTCTCCGAAATCTCGAAGGAGTCAATGATTTGGTGCAGTTCGAGGCGCTTGGCGAGGCGGTAAGCGGCCTCCTCCTCTGGGTGAACAATTTCGTCCACGCCCATTGCCTCCAGCACGCTGTGGTGTAGCACGGTGATGGCCCGGCCGATGAGTCGCTTGGGGTTGTGCTGCTTCATCAGCGCCGTGGTGAGGATGGAGCTTCCTTCGTCCTCGCCGATGGCCACAATGACCACGTCGGACTCGGCCACTGGCAGGTTCTTGATGGCTGCAGGGTTCGTGGAATCCAAGCAGATGGTGAAGGTGAGGCGATCCTTGACTGCCTCGATTTTTTCTGCTCGAATGTCTACGCCGATGACCTCGTGCCCCATTTCGGTGAGCTTGATGGCGAGCGATGCGCCAAAATTGCCAAGCCCGATAATGATGAATTTCATGGTGGTGATTGTTTGATTGTTTGATTGTTGGGATTGTTATATTGTTACCCGTATGGCGTCAACCAACAATTCAGCAATATAACAATCCCAACAATCAAACAATCACCTAATTACGTGATAATTACATTTTCGACCGGATAACGGTAGTGCTTTGTGTCCACGGCTTTTTTCAAGAAACCCAGCAGCAGCGTAAAGGTGCCCACCCGTCCAACGAACATCGTGAGCGAGATGACGGCCTTGCTGGCAGTGGTCAGTTGGGCGGTGATGCCGAGTGAAAGCCCAACGGTGCCAAAGGCCGAGAAGCACTCAAAAACGACTTTTTCCAAACTTATTTCGGGGTTGAAATAGCCCACCGCCAATGTTGAAAGGCCAAGCGCAATCAGCGAGAGCGCTATGACGATGAAGGCCCGCAACAACGACTCGTTGGCGACTTCACGCTTCGCAAACTCAACATGGTTGCGCCCTCGGGCGATGTTGAAAATGCCCATCGTGGCCACAGCAAAAGTGGAGGTCTTGATGCCTCCACCGGTGGATCCAGGCGAGGCCCCAATCCACATAAATAGAAGGGTCACCATGATGCCCTCCCGTGTCAGCGTGGCCATGTCTATGTTGTTGAAGCCTGCGGTCCGAGGCGTCACGCTTATAAAGAATGCCACCAGCCATTTACCCACACCGCTGTGTTCTTTGAGTGAGGTGTTGTATTCGGTGATATAAAACAGGACGGTGCCCACTATCAGCAAGATGGCCGTTGTGCGCAGCACTATCCGGCTATTGAAGTTGATGACCCAAGGCACATGTTTGTATTGGTCGCCCCAAAGCCATTGCCGGAAGCGGGTTTTTATGCGGTCTCGCATAGATTCCACAATGTGGAAGGAGATGAAAAAGCCCAAGCCACCAAAGATGATGAGGAAGGCTATTACGGTATGGAAAAAGTGGTTTTCACGCAGGATGGGGTCGTAAAGTCCAAGGGCTTTGAGTTGGAACCCAGCATTATTGAAGGCAGAAACAGCGTGAAAAAACGCAAAATACAGTTGCTCTCCAATATCGCCTTCAAAGTCTGAGGTGCTCAGGCTGACGAACAGGAACAGGGCGCCCACCAACTCCACGCTAATGGTAAACGCGACAATTTTAACGATGGTGGAAAAAACATTTTTCAACTGGTCTTCTCCCGTGAAATCCTTATAAATCAACTGGTTTTTAAAGGAGGTTTCACCCTTGAAGAAAAGGCCAAAAAAGCTCGTGAACGTCATGACGCCTATGCCACCCAAGGAAACCAACACAAGTATCATGTTTTGCCCAAAGCGGGTGAAATATGTGCCAGTGTCTACTACGCCAAGCCCTGTGACGCAGACCGCACTGGTGCTGGTAAAGATGGCGTCAATAAAGCTAAAATTGCCGGAAACCGTTGAAATTGGAAGCATTAGTGCAAAAGCACCGATGATGATTATGATGAGAAAACTGAAAACAAACAAGAGCGCCGGGTTCATTTTTATTCGTTCCAACTGTAGGCTCCGGGTCGAAATTTCTACGGCGAAGATGACAAATATGCCCAACTGTAGGAACTCCCTGGATGCCAGCGACTCGAACGGCCCGGCAATACTTTGCGACATCAAGAGCACCGCCAAGAAGATCAACTCAGCGATGACCAGCCATTTTTCTCGTTTTTTCTTGAACAGAAAAAAGTTGAGGTATGCCCGAAAACAAAAAAGGAAAAAGAAAATGACCAGTGTGGAGCGGTAAACAACATCAAAAAAAGAGTCCCAATGGCCCCGTAACTCACCAATGTCCGCAAAAATGGCCAGAAAGCCAAGTATAGCGAAGCCAAACACCAGGTTGTCAATGATTTTTTGAAACTGGAGGAGTTTTTTCTTGCTGGTAAAAAAATTGTTGAATTTCACCTGTGATAGATAAGCTGAAAACCATTCATTACCATGAAACCCAGGGCAATAATGAAATGCGCTTCTAAAATATTATTTCAAATACTGGGCAAATGTATAATTGAAACTAATGTTTTTTACCGAAAAATAAAACCTTGCTCACTTGTTCCCTTTGCTGCCGCCATCGGCCCGACCAGCCTCGAACGAAATGCCACAGCCTTTAAGCTCCTTGCCGTTCATGGTTAATTTTACGCCCAGTTTATACGCCACATCTGACATTCCGTCGCTGCATGTCACGCTGTCCACGACAATTCTGATATTGTCTCCGCTGTCCTGGTTGACCCCAGTATAGATTTTCACACCTCCCTCCTCCTCCACGGGTGGCTGGTAGGCGAACACCTTCGTGCGTTCGTCGTCCATGCCCCGGTACTCGATGACGCCCTCTGCCGCCGACACCTGCGCATACCAGAACGGCTCCGTGCCAAGCGCCCAAAACTCGTAGGGGATGCAGGTGTTGCGGTAGTTTTTCGCTTCGAGTTCAATGATTTCCGTGACGACGAAGAACCCCGCATGGTCGCCAGTGAGCACCTGATTGCCGAAGTACGGGGTTTTATAGCCCTTCACCTCAGCAAAAATCGGCTGGCCGGGGTAGGGAAACTTGAGCAGTCGGCGGTAGTTTTTTTCCAGATTGCCGCCCGTTTCGTCCACCACAAGGTAGCGGGCGTCGGGTTCGGCGCAGTCGCGGAAGCTGCTGTTTTGGGCATCGAAAACATATAATCCACGATGTTCCGCAGGAGTTACGGTGGGCATGAGCGCCTTCAAGGTCAGCGGCGAGTCGTTTTTTAAGGAATTGGATCCAGCTTGTTCCAGTCCTGCCCAAAGTTTGCGCTTCACCTCTTCCGGTTGGGCTGCTATTTTTTGTGAAAATAGCTCGTCGCCCAGTTTCCCTAGCAAGGATTTCATTACCAAGCCATGACCTACTGAAGCCGCACTGTCTTGCCCTGCGCTGAACTTTAGCAATTCTTCCAGGGCAGTATCATCCCCTTTCAGCGCCTTGTCGAGGTGTCCAGTGTAGTCAAAGTGCTGCCCATCGGCGAAGGCCCGAAGGCCCGACTCGACCATGATACCGTCCACTTCTACGGGGCCGCCGGAGGAGCAAGCAGTCAACCAAACTATTGCGAAAAGGAAAAAAATGCGCATACATGAATGTTTTGATTGAACAGCGAAGCTAATAGGATAATGGGATTGGTTCATCTCGGCAAACTATATTTTTGGATGGGCATCATAAGAAAGAAGCGCTTTTCGCAAGTTGAACAACCCAAGTCGGTTCATTTTTAGCCTATCAATGGTTGCCCGACCTTTTGGAGTCAAGCCGATTAGTGTCGTAAAGTGTTCGCTCCAAGTAAAATGCGAGGCCCAAACATCTTGCCTTGGATTGAAAAGTGGGGATAAGGCACCCGTCAAGGGATATAAACCAGTGGAATGTGTATGTTTGAAGCCATTGCAACCACCACAAGCGAGCGCAAGATTTATGTCGTCGCTGGTGCCGCCTTTCAGGATGGAGACGATGTGTTCGATATCGAAGGTGTCGGGCGAAAAGTCTTCGGGAGTGTGGCAATATTCGCATAAGAACCCTGCCCGTTGTGCGATAATCAGCCGCTTGGCAGCCGAAAACTTAGGCCGGGGCATGGCCGTATTTCTTGATGCGCAGCTGTTCGGTCAGCGCATTTAATGAAACATTGCGCAGCGCCGCCAACGCCGCCATGAGGTGGATTCGTTCCACTGCCCTTTCCTCCATGAAATCAATGATTTGCAGCAATTCTCGGTGCTCTGTTTCAGAAATGGTTTCCCGCTCCAGCTTTGCATGGAGCAGGTTGTATCGGCGCTTCACGAATGTAGGCACAAGGGTTTCTAGCTTGTCCAGAAGCACTTTTTCCCTTTCGGAAGTAGTAGCAGATTTACGGCCGCTGAGGATTTGGTTCATGGTGTCCATGAATTTTTCCAGCACGGGCGTCTCCATCCTCGATACGCCGTTTATCAAGTCCTCCATCCCTACCCGGACGCCTTTTTGTATTTCGATGGTCTGCATTTGCTTCATTATTTTCTCCAAAAATACGAAATTTTAATACAAATGTAACTCGTGGCAACCTCAAATTCTCAACCTCTCAAATCCCCAAACCCTCCATCACCACGGCAACTCCATCAACATCTCTTTCAAAATCAAACTCTCCCGCTCTGGCCCCGTGGACACCATTGTGATGGGCACTTCGAGGTAGGTTTCGAGGGCTTCGAGGTAGGTTTGTGCCGCCTTGGGCAGGTCGTCGAAATCCTTGGCATTGTCCAGTTGCTCCTGCCAACCCTCGAAGTCCTCGTAAACCGGCTCCAATGGAATACCGCAAAGGTCGAAGGGCAATTGGTCGGTCACTTGGCCGTCGTAACGGTAGTGCGTGGCGGCCTTTATCTCGGCGAACTTGTTCAGCACGTCAATCTTTGTGATGGCCAACTGCGTGACGCCGTTGAGCATGATGGTGTATTTCAACTGCGGTAAATCAATCCAACCGCAGCGCCTTGGCCGCCCGGTGGTGCTGCCGAACTCTACCCCCTCGGTGCGCAGGAAGTCGCCCGTTTCGTCGAGCAGTTCGGTGGGAAACGGCCCGCCTCCGACCCTCGTGCAGTACGCCTTCGTGATGCCGATGACCTGTCCAATCGTTTGCGGAGCGACGCCGAGGCCGCTGCACACGCCTGACGTGATGGTGTTGGAAGAGGTGACGTAGGGGTAGGTGCCAAAGTCAATGTCCAGCATCGAACCCTGCGCGCCCTCGGCAAGTATCCTTTTGCCTTCGGCCAACATTTTATTGATGAAATACTCGCCGTCCACCAGCTTGAGCGAGCGCAGGATGTCGAGCGCAGCGAACCAGCGCTGCTCCTCGCCAGCGAGGTCGAACGCTACATCGGGCAGCGCTTGGAGCAAACCCAAGTGCTTGTTTTTCAGCGAGTTGTAGCGCTCCAGAAAATCAGGCAGCAGTGTGTCACCGACCCGGAGACCGTTGCGGCCGGTCTTGTCCATGTACGTTGGGCCGATGCCTTTCAGTGTGGATCCGATTTTTTCCTTGCCCTTCGCCACCTCGTTGGCGGCGTCAAGCAGGCGGTGCGTGGGCAGGATGAGGTGGGCTTTCTTGGCCACGAGCAGGCGGCTGCGGTACTCCACCCCAGCGTTGTCGAGGTTGTCGAGTTCCTTGACGAGGGTGGTGGGGTCAATCACCACGCCGTTGCCGATGAGGTTGAGCAGCTCTTGCCGGAAGATGCCGCTCGGCACGGTATGCAGCACATACTTTTTGCCGTCAAACTTGAGCGTGTGCCCGGCGTTGGGGCCTCCCTGGAAGCGGGCGACGATGTCGTACTGCGTCGCCAAAAAATCAACAATCTTTCCCTTGCCTTCGTCGCCCCATTGGAGGCCGAGGATTACGTCTATCGTCATTATTGAGGGTTTGAGGGTTTGAGAGATTTAGCGTTTGAGGATTCGGGGCTGCGCATTGGCAATCTCAAATCCTCAAACCCTCAACCTCTCAATCCCTTTTTACTGTCCGCTCACAAGCCCCGTTGCACTCCCCGAACAGGTTTAGCGAGTGGTAGTTGACTTTGAACTTGAGCAGCTCGCCCATCATGTCCTTGATTTGCTGGATGCGGGGGTCGCAAAACTCGAAGACCCTGCCACAGTTCTCGCAGATGAGGTGGTCGTGCTGCTTGTAGCCGTGCGATTTTTCGTAGAGTGCCAAGTTTTTGCCAAACTGGTGCCGCTTCACGAGGTCGCAGTTCACCAGCAGGTCGAGGGTGTTGTACACGGTGGCCCGGCTCACCCGGTAGCTCTGGTTTTTCATGTGGATGTAGAGCGCCTCGGCGTCGAAGTGGTCGCTGCGGCGGTAGATTTCCTCCAAGATGGCAAAGCGCTCCGGCGTCTTGCGGAAGGCGTGTTGTTCGAGGTGGCCAGCGAACAGTTTTTTTACTTCGTCAATGACGGCGTCTTCATTTCTCACACTCATGTTGCGACTTTGAAAGACTTTAGCGGTTAGACTTTAGACGATAGACAGTGAATGCGCAGTTTTTCACTTCGAGCTAAGAGGCTTGAAATTGAAAATCGGCATTTCAAGATTCCCAGATTCTGTCCAATGTCTCTGGTCTAATGTCCAAAGTCTGAAAAACAAGGGGCAAATGTAGGTAAAATGCGTTTGGCGAATGTCATTGCACAGTGCCGAAATTTCCCCAACTTCGCCACTGATGACAGATTTCACTTTCAAAAAAGCAGAGCGGCTCAAGAGCCTCCAGGTAATCGGCGGCCTTTTCAAGGACGGCCAGTCGTTCGGGGTTTACCCGTTGCGGCTGTTCTGGTCGGCACACCCGCTGGGGCCGGGCGATGCGCCCGTGCAGTTCACGGTGAGCGTTGCGAAAAAAAACTTCAAGTCGGCGGTGGCTCGTAACCGCATCAAGCGCAAAGTGCGGGAAGCCTACCGGCTGAACAAACACCGCCTCTACCGCCGCCTCGAAGGCAATCCGCAGCAGTACGCCTGCATGGTGCTTTACGTGGCGAAGGAAGACCTGCCCATGCCGCAAATCGAAAAGGCGATGCAGACGATGCTCCACCTTTTTTATAAGAAGAACATTGCAACGGCCACCAACCAACCCAGCGGAGAGAAGCCACTTTCCTGAAAATCATTTTTCAACATGCGAAACACCCTGCTGATACTATTATTCTCCCTTTTCGCTGGAGCCGTTTTTGCCCAAAAATACCTCCAACTCGAAAGGCTGCACAGCACCAAGACCCGCAAGTACCAGCCCGGCGACGAAATCACTTTTCAGCTTAACAACGGCCAGTGGTACACCCGTGTCATTGAAGACATTTCTTACGAGCAGCAGTTTGTCCTTTTCTCCAATGGACATGTAGCGGTGGACAGCATCGTAGCGTTCCGCAGCTACAAAAGTGGCCGTTGGTCGAGGGCGGTGGGCAACCAGCTCTTCAACTTTGCGGTAGCTTGGGTGCTTTTCTCCGTGATTGACCAAGCCGTGAGCGATGACCCGTTTCAGGACATTCCAAAATCAGCCATTGTCATTCCCGCCTCCAGCGTCGCAACGGGTATTTTGATAAAAAAACTGTTAAAGCACTGCACCTTCCGCATCAAGCGGAACAAAGAAGGCGAAGTAACACGGTGGCGGCTTCGGACGCTGGATTTGTCGGTAAAGTGAGTTTTGCGTAATTTGCGAAGCAAAAATAGAATGGTGCAAACAGCCGAGATATTCAACAATAAGGGCCTCTCGATGGCCGAAATTGAGCAGGCCGAAAGTCGCCGAGCCTTGCGGCGAACACCTACTCAGCAACTCCGTTTCCTGACCGAATTGATTGAACTTTCGGCTTCGCTTCGGAAAGTATTCAACTACCAACTGCCAACTGCCAACTGCCAACTGCCAACTAAAATGACCAACCTCTACCAAGCTGTCCACGATTTTTTCAAAAAACTAAATGCGCATGGTGTGCAGTACCTGCTGGTTGGCGGCTTCGCCGTCAATGCCTACGGCTTTGCCCGGAACACGGGCGACCTCGACCTTTGGGTAAACGACACACCCGAAAACCGCCAAGCATTGGGACAGGCTTGCGCAGCAGCGGGCATTGCCGGGGGCGAACTCCTCGCCGACATGGACTGGGCACCCGGCTGGACGGGCTTCCACCTGGCCAACAGCTTCAAGGTCGAAATCATGGGGCATCTCTCATTTTTTACCAAAAATGACTTTCCTGCCTGCTACGCAAATGCGGAAAAAATACAAATGGACGGTACTGAAGTTAGCGTCCTGCACCTCCACGACCTGCTAAAAGAAAAACAAGCCACTGGCAGGCCGAAAGATTTGGAAGACATCGAGCAGCTTCGCAAAATTGACAAGGAGCGCTCCTGACCTGCCTATTTTTCACCAAAATTTTGTCAAAAACTTGTCCCATTTTTGCCGCACAATTCCGGCATTGCCATTTCTGCTTGGTCTCCAATCCGAAATCCGCAATCCAAAATCCGCAATCAAACAACTATGGCTGACAACAAAATAATCTTCTCCATGTCGGGCGTCTCCAAGACGTTCCCGCCGCAGAAACAGGTGCTGAAAAACATCTGGCTTTCCTTTTTCTATGGTGCAAAAATCGGCGTGCTCGGCCTCAACGGCAGCGGCAAGTCCACCTTGCTGAAAATCATCGCTGGCCTGGACCAGAACTACCAGGGGAAAATCGAATTTGAAAAACAATACAAAATAGGCTATCTGCCGCAGGAGCCAGTGCTTGACGAGACGAAGACCGTTCGCCAAATCGTGGAAGAAGGCGTGGGCGACCTGATGAAGTATATGCACGAGTACAACGAGGTGAACGCCAGGTTTGCGGAGCCAATGAGCGACGACGAGATGAATAAACTCATCGAGCGGCAGGGCGAGCTGATGGACATCCTGGAAAGCAACAACGCCTGGGAACTCGACCACAAGCTCGACCGGGCGATGGACGCCCTGCGCTGCCCGCCCGACGATGCCGAAGTGAAAGTCCTCTCTGGTGGCGAGCGCCGCCGCGTCGCACTCGCTCGCCTCCTTCTCTCCGAACCGGACATCCTGCTGCTCGATGAGCCGACCAACCACCTCGACGCCGAGAGCATTGACTGGTTGGAACAGTTCCTCCAGCAGTTCCCCGGCACGGTCATCGCTGTGACGCACGACCGCTACTTCCTCGACAACGTGGCGGGCTGGATTCTCGAACTCGACCGTGGCGAGGGCATCCCGTGGGAGGGCAACTACTCCAGTTGGCTGGAGCAAAAAGCCAAGCGCCTCGAACTGGAAGCCAAGCAGGACGACCGCCGCAAAAAGACTTTGGAGCGGGAGTTGGAATGGATTCGCATGAGTCCGAAAGCCCGCCAAGCAAAAGGGAAAGCCCGTCTGAATGCCTACGATAAGATGGCTGGCGAGGAGCTAAAAGAGAAGGAAAGCAAGTTGGAATTGACTATTCCGCCCGGCCCACGCCTTGGCGAAGTGGTCATCGAAGTGGAAAACCTGAACAAGGCGTTCAACAACCGGGTACTGTTCGAGAACTTCAGCTTCTCCGTTCCGAAAAACTGTATCGTCGGCATAATCGGGCCGAACGGAGTGGGCAAGACGACCCTTTTCCGCATGATCATGGGGCAGGAAAAGCCCGACAGCGGCACAATCCGCCTCGGCGACACGGTGAAGGTGAGCTACGTGGACCAGTCCCATGCCGCTATTGACCCTGAAAAAACGGTCTATGAAATCATTTCCGGTGGCCTCGATATATTAAAAGTGGGAAGCTACGAAATGAACGCCCGAGCGTACATCGGCCGCTTCAATTTCACGGGCAACGACCAACAGAAAAAAGCCGGTGTGCTCTCCGGCGGCGAGAAAAACCGCCTCCACTTGGCCATGACCCTCAAGGACGGCGGCAACGTCCTCCTCCTCGACGAGCCTACCAACGATATTGACATCAACACCCTGCGGGCACTCGAAGACGCACTCGACGACTTCGCTGGTTGCGTCCTGGTCATCAGCCACGACCGGTGGTTCATTGACCGCTTGGCCACGCATATCCTCAGCTTCGAGGACGAAGGCGAGGTGGTGTTCTTTGAAGGAAACTACCAAGACTACGAGGCTGCAAAGAAGGCGAAGCTGGGCGACGTGACGCCGCACCGGCCGAGGTTCAAGAATTTGTTGAAAGGGTAACCCTACGAATGCGCCACTCCCGCCATTTACCCATTTGATTCCAGCTACAGGCAGCAAATGCCGGACGGCAAGTAGAACTCATTTGCCTTTAATTTTACAAGAAACGGAAAGCCCTGCGCCCACCTTCTCCGCAAAAAACTGTGGGAAAAGTAAGCGCAGGGCTTTTCAACTGGCACTTGTGCTATCGGACTCAGAGCAGTCCGATTAGACCTTCTATGCATGGAACACCAACAGCGGCGTCTTCGAGTGGAACGCCATGCGCTTGGTGAAGCTGCTGTGAAAGAGGCGCTCCCAAAGCCGCCGCTTGGGGATGTAGAGTGCCAGCAGGTCAATGTGTTTTTCCTTAATAAACTTGTCAATGCCATCCATCACTGTGGGGCTGTTGACGATGGCAAAATCGGTGAACTTGTAAGGATAGTTTGACAGCGTGACATAGTCTTGCATCGTGCCGATGTTCGGCTCCGTCTCCACATGCACAAAATATACCTCAGCCGATACTTTTTCTGAGAACTTCATGAGCTGTTCGACAGCCTGTTGCTCATTCGGCAAAAAATCGGTGGCGAAGGCGATGTAGTCAATGTCCTGCCAAGTGGCATCATCCGGCACGGCCAGCACTGGGCATCCTGCGTTCATCATGGTGAAGGTAGTGATACTGCCCAACGTTTTTTCCATGCGGTTGTGCTCGCCACGGGTGCCCATTACCACCAAGTCGTACGCTCCTTCCCTCACGAGGTCCCTGATTTCCTCCGGAATGAAAACGCCGTAGAGTGGTATCAACTGGTCTAGCGGGGCATCCTGTTCGGGGGCGACAAATGCTTCGAGCTTGCCCTGCACGAGCGCCTTTTTTTCGTCGAGCATCTGTTCCACATAGCCCGCTGGCAGGTTGGTGGCATCAATGACGGGCAAGTTGTAAACGTTCACCACATCAATTTTGGCCTCCATGGCCTTGGCCAGTTCGATGGCGTAACGGAAGGCATTTGCCGCAACTTCCGAAAAGTCGGTGGGAAAGAGTATCTTTTTCATAATGGCTAGTAGTTAATTAGTTATCGTTTTGTTTTCTATCGACCATTTTGTTGGGCAAGGATGCTAAGTTCAAACAAAAACAATTTCCTGGCATAGTTGCATGGCGCGGTTGTTCAGTTCCCGAAGCGTTTTTGCGGCTTTGTGGCAACGCCCTTGCACCCCTCTGCGATAGCCGATGTTGGCCCTCAGCCCAAACACGTCTTCAAAGGTCTGTTCTACGCCAGTGGCAGACAGATCACCGTTGAGGTAAAGCAGTCCACTGCCCCCCGCATTGCGTACCTCTCCAACACGAAGACCGGATGCCAACCTTTCGGTCGTTGTGCTTTCCCTGTGAAATGTGATTTCAAGGAAAGGGAACGCAGAACTGAACTCAGATTGCAGTTCATTCAATGGTCGGTCATTGGCAATTCTCATGGAGGATATTTTTATGGTTAAAACCCGATGCCCAAAGTTAGGCTTGGCGCTCGCCTTTGTCCACTGACGAATGTCACCCATTACAGTTGACTTTCTTCTCAAACAAGCACCTAAAAAAACGAATCACATAACGGAAACCTAAAAAAGACGAAACCCGTCGCTCCGACGAATCGAAGGGACGGGTTTTCGAAAACTAACCTATGTGACCAAAAAACCCTGTTTAATACTGGAGCAAAAGTAGGGCGGCCAACAGCCACTCGCCATGACAAAAGTCACTTCACCCCCCTGATAAACGTCACTAGGCAACTTTTGGGGTGATTCTACCTTGCACCCAATTTCAAAATTGCTGTATTGAGTGGCCATTTTTACAACGAAGCCAACAAGCAGCTGGAATGGATTGGAATGATAATAATCTAGTAAGAAAAACACCGCAATTGGTTGATTTTTAGAAATTCGCCTCATCATCATTCCGAAATATGCTTCTTACATGAAAATTATTTTCTTTCTCATCGCCACCAGCCTCTTGCTTGCGTTGGGCTTCTTGGCAGCTTTCTTCTGGGCTGTGCGAAATGGCCAGTACGAAGATGAGTACACGCCGTCGGTCAGGATACTGCTCGACGACCCCACCAAGGCAATCGCAGACAATCAATCAACTATAAATGACAACCAACCACTGACAACGACGAATCAATTATGACACAAGTAGAACATTTTCATTACGACAACGCCATCGTCAAAAAATTCGCATATGCAACGATGCTTTGGGGCATCGTTGGCATGTTGGTCGGATTGTGGATAGCCTTGGAACTGGTTTTCCCGGTGCTAAACCTTGACACACCGTGGCTCTCTTTTGGGAGGCTCAGGCCACTGCACACCAATGCCGTCATCTTCGCATTTGTGGGCAACGGCATTTTCATGGGCGTTTACTATTCCCTCCAGCGGCTGATGAAGGCCCGCATGTTCAGCGACCTGTTGAGCAACATCCACTTCTGGGGCTGGCAACTCATCATCGTGAGCGCGGCCCTGACGCTGCCGTTGGGCTACACCACCAGCGGCGAGTACGCCGAGCTGACTTGGCCGATTGACATCGCCATCACGCTCATTTGGGTGGTTTTCGGCATCAACATGTTCGGTACCATCATCAAGCGGCGGGAAGAGCACCTGTACGTGGCAGTCTGGTTTTACATCGCCACCTGGATTACCGTGGCCGTGCTGCACATCGTGCGCAACCTCGAAATCCCGACCTCGCTCCTTCACAGCTACGGCGTGTTTTCTGGGGTGCAAGAGGCACTGGTGCAGTGGTGGTATGGCCACAATGCGGTGGCGTTCTTCCTCACCACGCCCTACCTCGGCTTGATGTACTACTTTTTGCCGAAGGCCGCCAACCGCCCGGTGTTCAGCTACCGGCTGTCCATCGTACACTTCTGGGCGCTCATCTTCATTTATATCTGGGCGGGGCCTCACCACTTGCTCTACACTTCACTGCCCGACTGGGCGCAGTCGCTGGGAATGGTGTTCTCGCTGATGCTCATCGCCCCATCGTGGGGCGGTATGCTCAACGGCCTGCTCACCCTACGTGGCGCTTGGGACCGGGTGCGGGAAGACCCCATCCTGAAATTCATGGTGGTGGCCGTGACCGCCTACGGTATGTCCACGTTTGAAGGCCCGATGATGTCCATCAAGTCGTTCAACGCCATCACGCACTACTCCGACTGGACGATAGCGCACGTACACGTGGGCGCACTTGGCTGGAACGGCATGCTCACTTTCGGCATCCTCTACTGGCTGATGCCACGCATATTTGACACCAAACTTTACTCCGTAAAACTGGCCAACACGCACTTCTGGCTCGGTACTTTGGGCATCATTTTCTACGCCATCCCTCTTTACTGGGCGGCTGTGGTGCAGAACCTCATGTGGCGGGCATTCACGCCGGACGGATTCCTCGTTTACCCAAACTTCCTGGAGACGGTGACGCAAATCGTGCCGATGTACGGCATCCGTATCATTGGCGGAACGCTGTTTATCACGGGTGTTATCGTAGGTATTTACAACCTGCTGAAGACGGCTGGCAGTGGCAACCTGATTGCCAACGAAGCAGCGGAAGCACCTGCACTGCCCATAAAACACATAGCCGAACACAAGGAACACTGGCACCGCTGGATTGAGCGCCGCCCGATGCAGATGCTGGTCGGCAGCCTCGTACTCGTACTGATTGGTGGCATGGTCGAGATGTTCCCGATGTGGTGGGTGGACGATAACGTACCGAAGATTGCCAGTGTGAAGCCTTATACCCCACTCGAACTCCAAGGCCGTGACCTTTTCGTACGAGAAGGCTGCGTGGGTTGCCACTCGCAGATGGTGCGCCCGTTCCGCTTCGAGACGGAGCGCTACGGCGAGTACTCGAAGAGCGGGGAGTTCATCTATGACCGCCCGTTCCTCTGGGGCAGCAAGCGCACTGGGCCTGACCTCGCCCGTGAAGGCGTGGGCAAGCTGAAAAAATCGGACAGTTGGCACTACAACCACATGATTGACCCGACCAGCACCTCGCCCGGTTCCATCATGCCCGCCTACCCTTGGTTGGCGGAGAACGACCTCGACATCTCTACCACCGCATCTAAGATCAAGGTGCTACAGCAACTCGGAACCCCCTACGATTCGGGGTACGAAACCATTGCGAACGAGGACTTGGCAGCTCAGGCACAGCGCATCGGCAAGAGCCTTAAAGGTGAGGGCGTTGAGCAGGCAGGGGTGGAGAAAAAAGAAATCGTAGCCATCATTGCCTACCTCCAGCGGCTTGGGGTGGACATCACGGTGCAGGCTCCGGCAGGTAAATAAAATTGCTGAATTGTTTGGTTGCTGAATTGTTGCCCGCATAACGACAACAGCCAGCAATCAAACAATCCTAATAATCTCAACAATTCAACAATGTTCAAATACATCATTCAAAGTGCAGGCGATTCCAACTGGCTGGCCATCATTTCACTGGTCTTGTTCTTTGCGATATTCCTGTTCGGCTCGGCTTGGATAATGACCCGTAAAAAGGACTACGTGGACAAAGTATCCCGACTTCCACTGGACGATTAATAAAGTAACCGCCAAATTTATTTGGCTGGCTCAAATAACAGCCAGCCAAACAAGTTTGGCGGCTACAATCTTAAACCAACGTTTTATGAAAAATAAATACCAACGGCCAATCTTGATGGCCGCATCATTATTGCTACCGCTAGCGACTTGGGCCCAAGACATTGTTTCCAAGCCAGCGAACCCAGATTTTTGGGCAAACACAATTGGCACCCTCACGTTGGCAGTGGCTGCGGTGGTCATCATCGGGGCGCTGCTAGCCATCACCCAGTTGTTTTCATCTGTGGTGAAAATGCAGGAAATCCAGATGCTCCGTGAAAAAGGCATCGAGGAAATCGTGGAGGCTTACCGAGCACCAGCCGAAAGCTGGTGGAGCCGGATGTACAAGTCCATGACGCAGGCCGTGCCAGTAGAACACGAGGCCGACATTGACCTCGGACACGACTACGACGGCATCCGGGAGCTGGACAACAAGCTGCCGCCCTGGTGGTTGGGCATGTTTTATCTCAGCATCGCTTTCTCTGTGGTTTATATGTTCGCCTACCACCTGTCCGACATCGGACCTTCTTCGAAGCAGGAGTACGAAACCGAAATGGAGATAGCCAAGGCCGAGGTGAACGCCTACCTCGCCACACAATCCGACAACGTGGACGAGACCAACGTCACTGCGCTGACCGACCCGCAGGAACTTGCACTCGGGGCATCCATCTTCTCCGCCAACTGTATCTCTTGCCACGGCAAGCTCGGCGAGGGCGGCATTGGGCCGAACATGACCGACGACTACTGGGTTCATGGCGGTGGCATACAGGACGTATTCAAGGTTATCAAAAACGGGGTGGTGGAAAAAGGCATGATTTCGTGGAGCGAGCAGTTGCGGGCGAGCGACATGCAAAGGGTGTCGAGCTATATCCTGACGTTGAAAGGCACGAACCCGCCAAACCCAAAGGCGCCGCAAGGAACCTTGTACGATCCAACGAAAGCAGGTGCGGCAGCCGACAGTGCTGCCCCTGCTGCCGACAGCACAGCAGCAGCGGCTCCGGCCACCAACAAGTAGCCCTGTTCATGCACGGCCATTTGTGACTTAAACTACACTTCGGAACAGGAGTTCTTTTGATATTTGTATCAAAAGAAACTTCACACAACGACGCTACAATTGCCATGAAGTTTCAATGACGGAGCGGCTTTGTAGCGTCGCTGCATGAAAGGCAATATTGATAAAAGCCCCGGATTTCGGGCGCAGAAACCTTTGGCAATGAATATCATCGACGAGCTATATCAAGACACGGAGGAGTACCGTGACCATTTGGCTACGGTGGACAAGAAGGGCAAGCGGGTCTGGATGTACCCCAAGAAACCGTCGGGCTGGTTTTACAAGGCCCGCACTTGGGTGAGCTTCGCCTTGTTGGCCCTGCTGTTTGGAATGCCGTTTATCCGGGTGAATGGCGAGCCGCTTTTGCTGTTCAATGTGTTGGAGCGCAAGTTCATCATCTTTAGCATCGTTTTCACTCCGCAAGATATGCACCTGTTCGCTTTGGCGATGGTGACGTTTATGCTGTTCGTGGTGCTGTTTACCGTGGTGTTCGGGCGGTTGTTCTGTGGTTGGATTTGCCCCCAGACGATTTTCATGGAAATGGTCTTCCGTAAAATCGAATACTGGATTGACGGAGACGCCGGACAACAGCGCAAGCTCGCTGCCGCACCATGGACAGGACAGAAAATGTTCAAACGGGTCAGCAAATACGCCATTTTTTACGCCATCTCTTTGCTCATTGCCAACACGTTCTTAATGTATATCATCGGCTCGGACGAGGTGCTGAAAATCGCTGCCGACCCTATCGGCCTGCACCTCGGCGGCTTCACGGCGCTGTTGGTGTTTTCGGGCATTTTCTTTTTTGTGTTTTCGTACATGCGGGAGCAGGTGTGTATCGCCGTTTGCCCTTATGGCCGTTTGCAGGGCGTACTGCTCGTACCGGACAGCATCGTGGTTCATTATGACTACGTGCGGGGTGAGCCAAGGGGGAAAATCAACAAGCAGTCCACAGTTGGCAGTTGGCAGTTGGCAGTCAAGACCGAGGTAGCAGCCCCGGACTGCCAACTGCCAACTGACGAACTGCCAACTTTAAAAAAAGGCGACTGCATTGACTGCAAGCTCTGCGTCCATGTTTGCCCAACGGGCATCGATATCCGCAACGGCACACAACTCGAATGCGTCAACTGCACCGCCTGCATGGACGCCTGCGACGACGTGATGGAAAAAGTACACCGCCCAAAGGGCCTCATCCGCTATGACAGTGAAACTGGCATCAAGGAAGGTAGGCGCAAGATTTTTACCACCAGGGTTTGGGCATATACTGGCGTATTGACCGCGCTGATAGCGGTTCAAGTGTTCCTCTTCGCTACCCGCACCGAGGTGGAGACGGTGCTGCTGCGCACCCCCGGCCAGCTCTACCAAAAAGTGGAAGGCGGCTACCTGGGCAACCTTTACAACTACGAGGTTATCAACAAAACGGCCAAGGACTTCCCGAACATCGAGTTCAAACTAAAGGGAGCTCCCAATGGCCGAATCAAGTTTGTCGGTGACGCCGCTACTATTGTACCGAAAGGGGGCATGCTGAAAGGCGTTTTCTTCATCGAAATGCCTGAAAATCAATTGGATAGCCGAAAGACAAAACTCGAAATCGAGGTCTGGTCCGATGGTAAAATAATAGACGAGGCCAAGACGAATTTCTTGGGACCGGTAAAATAGGGTTTGAGAGTTTGAAGGTTTGAGATTAGCTACCTGCTTCCCCCTCAAATCCTCAAACTCCAAAACTCTCAAACTCTCAAATCATGAAACTCAACTGGGGCACATCAATCGCCATTATTTACGGCCTTTTTGCCATCACCATGGTCGGCTTCGTCATCAAGTCGAAGAGCATTGACCACACGCTTGTAGTGGACGACTACTACGCCAAAGACTTGGCCTATCAACAGCAGTACGACAAGTTGACGAACAGCCAAGCGCTGGCCAACGACTTGAAAATCAGCAAAATGACTGATGGTGTCCAACTGCTTTTTCCAACGGACATCCAACAGTCCAGCGGCGAAATCCTGTTCTACCGTGCCGACGACAAGTCCAAGGATTTTTCATTGAAAATCGCCCCGGACGCACAGGGTCAGCAGCTTGTGCCAACCGAAAAGCTCACCCCTGGCCGCTGGACGGTCAAGGTGGACTGGCAAGCTGGCGGCAAGCCGTTTTACAAGGAGCAAGTAGTGATTTTGTAGCGGTCGAGGGGGTTTAGAAGGGTTTAGAAGGTTTAGTTTGTATCGACTAAACTTTCTAAACCCTCTTCAACCCCCCTCAACCCCAAACTAAACGCGATGACCATCACCGCCAACATTGAAGAACTCAAACCGCTCGCCGCAGCGAAAGCCACCTGCTTCCACTGCGGCGACGAGTGCCGTGACGAGCGCATCCTTTTCTCCGAAAAAAACTTCTGCTGTGAGGGTTGCAAGACGGTTTACGAAATCCTGAACGCCAGCGACCTCACGCATTTCTACAACATCGAAAAAAATGCGGGCCTCAGCCTGAAAGGACGTAAAACCGAGCAATACGCTTGGCTCGATGACCCGGAGGCCGCAGAAAAAGTCCTCACCTTCAAGAACGAAAAACAATCGAAGCTGACCCTTCATCTGCCGCAAATCCACTGTGCCTCCTGCATCTGGCTGCTCGAAAACCTGCACAAGCTTTCGCCAGCCGTCTTCGCCACCAAGGTCAACTTCCTCAAGCGGGAGGCCACCATCACCTTCGACCACAGCGCCACCAGCTTGCGCAAAGTGGCCGAACTGCTGGCCAGCATCGGCTATCCGCCCGACCTCAACCTCAACACACTGGAAGGCACTGCCCGCAAGCCCATCAGCCGTCGGCTGATATATCAGCTTGGAGTTGCTGGGTTTGCTTTCGGCAATATCATGTTGCTCAGTTTCCCGGAATACCTCGGCTTGCAGGAGTCGGAGATGTGGTTCCGCAAGGTGTTCGGCTGGCTGAACATCGCACTGGCCACCCCCGTGGCGTTTTACAGCGGACGTGATTACATCACCTCCGCATGGGCCACGTTGCGCACCCGCCAACTCAGTATTGACGTGCCGCTGGCGCTCGGCATCCTGGTGTTGTACTTCCGCAGCGCCTTCGAAATCGCCACTGATACCGGGGCTGGCTACATGGACAGCCTTGCCGGGCTGGTGTTTTTCCTTTTGGTGGGCAAATGGTTCCAGCAGATGACCTACCACCGCATCTCATTCGACCGGGATTACAAGTCGTATTTCCCGATTGCAGCGACTCGCTTTGTAGTTGGCAGTTCGCCAGTGGGCAGTGGGCAGTCAGCGACTGCTACCACTGAAAGTGTTTCTGTTAACAAACTCGAACCCGGCGACTGCATCCTCATCCGCAATGGGGAACTCGTGCCAGCCGACGGCATTTTGAAAAAAGGGCTGGCAAGGCTCGATTACAGCTTTGTGACAGGTGAAGCAGAACCCGTGGAACGGCATTCAGGCGAAAAAATCTACGCCGGTGGCCGTCACCTCGGCGATGCCATCGAGCTACTGCTGACCAAAAAAGTGAGCCAGAGCTACCTCACCCAGCTTTGGAACGACGACGCTTTCCACCAAGAAAAACTGATGGGCACCAGCCGTTTGGCCAACAAGGTCAGCCGCTATTTCACCATCATCATCCTCTTTATCGCTTTCGCAACTTTGGCTTTCTGGCTGCCCCGTGACCCGCAAATCGCCTTCAACGCCTTCACGGCCGTGCTCATCATCGCCTGCCCCTGTGCTGCGGCGCTGAACGTGCCGTTCACGCTCGGCAACACCGTCCGCATACTGGCCCGCCACGGTTTTTACCTCAAAAACACGAACGTAGTGGAGGCGCTCCGCAACGTCACGGCGGTGGTTTTTGATAAAACGGGGACGTTGACCGAGGCAGGGGGGAGCAGTTTGGAATTCGTCGGCGAACCGCTTTCGATGGAGGAAACGGCTTGGGTAAAAGCGTTGTCCAGTCGCTCCAGCCACCCGATTAGTCGCCAGTTGGCAACTTGGACAGGTTTACTAAACCTTGAAGGTTTAGTAAACCTAACACCAGAAATCGCTGATTTTCAAGAATTTACAGGCAAAGGTATCGAAGGGAAAGTGGCAGAACAGCACCTGCGCATCGGCTCAAAATCCTTCATCGGCGGCGCTGCCGAAATGCCGGACGCCAATGTTTTCGTTGAAATTAACGGGCAAGTCAAAGGCGGTTTCCAGCTTCGCAACCAGTACCGCCCTGCCGTTTGGTCGGTCGTTGATTATTTCAAAAAATGGGGCAAAACCTTTCTGCTCTCCGGCGACAACGAACGGGAGCGGGAGTACCTGATGCCCAAATTTGCTCCCGAAACTACGACTCCAATATCCCAATATCCCAATATCCCAATATCAATTTTCTTCAACCAAAACCCGCACGACAAGCTCAACTTCATCAAAAATCGCCAAGCCGAAAATGAAACGGTGCTCATGCTCGGCGACGGCCTGAACGACGCCGGGGCGCTCCGCCAAGCCGACGTCGGCATCGTGGTGGCCGAGGACGTGAACAACTTCACCCCTGCTTGCGACGCCGTATTGGACGCCAAAAAATTTGCGCAACTGCCTGATTTTCTGGAATTTGCGAAGAAAAGCATTTACCTCGTTTGCGCTGCGTGGATACTTGCCGCACTGTACAACGTGGTCGGTCTCAGCTACGCCGTGCAGGGCGAATTGTCGCCCGTAGTGGCCGCCATCCTGATGCCCCTCAGCTCGCTGACGATTGTGGGATTTGGCATGGCAAGCACGACTTTAATGGGAAATTTGAAATTGAGAAATTAGGAAATTTAGGGCTGCCCTAAATTTCTCAATTTCTCAATTTCCCAATTTCATATTTCAATGTACCTCTGGACCGCCTTCACCATCGGACTTTTTGGCAGCTTGCACTGCGTTGGCATGTGCGGCCCGATAGCCTGTGCGCTGCCAGGTAGTGCAGGTGCTAGCCGATATGCTTTGGTGGGCAATGCCCTGCGTTACAATTTGGGGAGGACGTTGACGTACAGCTTGTTGGGTGCAGTCATCGGCTTGGCAGGGAGAGGTTTGGAATTGGCTGGATTTCAGCAATTTATGTCCATCGCACTCGGCGTCATGCTGCTGGCCATTGCCCTGTTTTCCATCAATGTGGAGGCCAACCTGCTGCGGTTGCCGGGACTGAACCAACTTGTTTTTAGGCTGAAATCTCACCTCGCCCGACTGTTGAAAGACAGCGGCGTGAACGCCTCGTTTTTCATCGGATTGCTCAACGGCTTACTCCCCTGTGGATTGGTTTACATGGCCGTGGTGGGTGCACTCAGCACGGGCGGCATCGGCTCCGGCATGGCTTACATGGCGCTGTTTGGGTTGGGCACCTTCCCGATGATGCTGGCCACTGGCTTGGCTGGCAATTTTGCGGGCATCCGTTTTCGGACGGCCTTGCGCAAGGCTTACCCGGCATTCCTCGTTTTCTTCGCCGTGCTGTTCATCTTCCGGGGGCTTAACTTCCATGTGCCGGGGGACTTTTTCTTTTGGGCGAAGATGGGGGATGCGCCGATGTGCCACTGATGTTTTTCAACCATAATTTTAACAAAAATTATCACTCCCTAACCAATCCTTACGCATCTGTGCAGGCTTTCGTGGCGTTTAGTTCTTGCCCAACCCAAGGGTCGAAAAGAATTAGCAAATGAAAAAACATCATTTAGGACTGCTTTTATTGGCTTGCCTTTTCATGACTTGCAGCGAACTGAAGCGCATGGAAGAACGCCATTCCTCCCGGCCTGATTCAGGGAACAAGGCTCCGAAAGGTTCGGTTAAAGCATCTGCCAAATTAGCGACCTTCCCTGTTTCTGGAAAATCCAGCAAAAACATCATCAGCTTTTTCGGTGACGAACGTGCGCAAGGCGCTCGGAAGCACGAGGGCATTGACATTGCTGCGCTAAGGGGTACGACCGTGTTGTCAGTTTCTGCAGGTGTGGTGACCAGAGTTGTGGAAAAAGGCAACGGCGGAAAACAGGTCTGGGTGCGCAACCTGAACTCTACAGTGACCTACTACTACGCCCATCTGGATAAACAATTGGTGACAAAAGGGCAGCAAGTCACAGAAGGAGAAATAATTGGTACGGTTGGCAATACGGGCAACGCCTCCAATGGTCCTTCTCACTTGCATTTTGAAGTTATCGATCAGTATGGAAAATCGATGGATCCGCTCCCGCTCATGTCCATTTAGTTTGGTTTTTTATTTCGTAACGATGGTCATCACCCGATCATAGCTCAGCCCCGTAAAAATGCCGATAGCCCCCGCATCGCCCTCCAAGTTGGAGATGATGCTGCTCGGCTGCCCGAAAGGGTTTCCGTTGGAGGTGATGGCGTTGAAGGTGCTTTCCCAGAAGTCGAAGTAGGCCCGGTCAATATGGAACATGGTGTTGTAAATCGTGTCCCCTTCCTTGAACTCGTAGCTGGTACCGAAGACGATGGTGCGGTCATCCACGAAATCGTCATTGGTGGTGAAGTCTTGGTTGGGAATGGAGTCGAGCAACGAATTTTGGTGGAGCATCCGGCGGTAGAAGTCCACTGTAGCTGGGTCGTCGGAGATGTAGGTCAAGCAGCGGGCGAGGGTGTCCTGCTCTTCGTCGAACTCGACCACGATGCTGTCAATCGGCACTACGGGCAGCAGGCGGGTGGTGGCGGTGATGGTCTTGCCGTCGGGCGTGGTTATTTTCAACGAAAAATCGTTGTCGTACTCCGTAGGCACCAGCGCCGGGTTGGTGTAGTTGTTCAACTTGAACGTGAACGGGTTGATGGTAGGCTCGTTGGCCAGCACGTAGTCCACGCCGTTGTGGGTAATGGTCACCTCAGCGCTGTCCACGAGGATGTTTTCCACGAAGTTCAGCAAGTCGGTCGGGAACGGCTCGAAGTAGGGCGCACTCCTCGTCAGCAACAGGCTGAACGGCTGGCCCGGTTCCAAGTAACACTCCACCACGTACCGCGGCTGGTATTCCGGCAGGTCGAGGTCAATTTCATTTTCCAGGTTGCCGCAGCTTTGGAAGGAAAAAGTAAAAAGGAGAAAGTAAAAAGTGGAGAATAGTAGCGACTGGCCGCTTTTGATTCTGTTTGAATTTATGAATGATTTCATTGTATTTTTGATTTTAAGCAGTTGTTTATCAACCTTTTATAAACTATCATCAACCTTTATCAACCGATTTCAAAACTTGAAATTCCACGTCAACGACCCGATAATCGGGAACAACGACACCTGCTTGGCGGCCACGCCCGTCGGGATGGCCAGCGGGTCTTCCAGCGGGTCAACGTCCTCGGCGTACTGCGGTTCGAGGTAGAGGAAAAAAGCGTTGCGGCGGTTCGTTAGGTTGAAGACGCTCAGTGTCAGGTCGCTCTCGCCCCATTTCGGGAAAAACTTATAGACGATGCCCAAGTCCGAGCGGAAGAAATACGGTAGCCGAAAGGCGTTCCGCTCACCATACACCGGAACGATTGGCTGGAAATTGGCACCCGGCACATCCTGAAACGCAAAACGCCCGACGGGCAACCAAGTGCGGTCGCCACTGCCGTACACTGCCGTGCCAGAGATGGTCACCCGCCTCGACAGTTCGTACATCAACACGACGGCAAGGTTGTGGCGGCGGTCATAACGGGGATAAAAATACTTGCCCTCACCAGCGTACACTTTGGTGTCATCAATTGGGTTGAAATCGCCCCGCTTGGTCAGCGACAGCGTGTAGGCTATCCAGCCCTTTAAGTCGCCTTCTTGCTTCTCAATGCCCAGCTCCATTCCGTAGCCGTAGCCTTTGCCGATGGCAAATTCGTTCTCCAAATTGTCGTTGGCGAAGAGCTGTGCGCCATCCACGAAGTCCACTTGGTTGCGAAGCTTTTTGACGTAGTATTCATTGGTAATCAGGTATTTATCGCTCAAAATCTTCTCCACGCCAATGGCCACTTGGTCGGAGTTCTGGGGCTTAATCTGCTTGGTCGTTGGGTACCAAATGTCCGTCGGAAGCGAAATGCCGGAGGTGCTCACGAGGTGCTGGTACTGGTACATGCGGGCGTAACTTGCCTTGAGCGAGAGGTCGGGGTTCACGACGTAAAGTGCTGCTACCCGCGGCTCCACGCCCACGTAAAACGCATTGTTTGCGAAGCCCGAAAGCCGCAGCCCTGCGTTTATTTTCCAATGTTCGCCAAAGCTCATTTCGTCGGCGATGTAGGCACCGAGCGAGTAACCCGTGAAGTCATTTCCGCCAGAAAAACTCACCTCGCCGTCATCGCTGCTCGCCTTGAGGCGGCCCACGCCGAAGCTGTGGTGGGTCACGTTGCCACCAAAACGCAGGATATGGTTGTCGTTCAGGCCATAGTAGAAGTCGGATTTCAGGTTGGCGTCCTGCACGTTGGAGCCAACCTTGAAGGAGAAGCCGGTAATTTTTGTTTCGATGTTGTAATCGTAATCCGAGTAGGTAAACGTCAGGTTGTGAAACAGTTTTGGGGAGAAAACATGGTTCCAGCGGGCAGTCCCCGTCTTGTTTCCCCAACTGAAATTGAAGTTGAAAAAATCGCCCTCGAAATTGAACACGTCCCGTCCGAAATAGCCACTGAGGTAGAGTCGGTCTTTTTCGCTCAATTCAAAATTGACCTTCGTGTTCAGATCGTAGAAGTAATAGTCAGGGATGGGGTTGAAGTCGGGATCGTCCTCCTTCGACTTGTTCACCTGCCGGGTGATGAGGTCGGCGTAGGTGCGCCGCCCGCTCACGATGAACGACGACTTGTCCTTCTCAATCGGCCCTTCCAGCGTCAGGCGGCTGCTGATGAGGCCAATGCCGCCCGTTCCGGCGAAGCGTTGGCTGTTGCCGTCCTTCATCCGCACGTCAATGACTGACGAGAGCCGCCCGCCGTACTGTGCCGGGAAGCCGCCCTTGTACAGTTTGAGGTCCTTCACCGCATCGGTGTTGAAGGTGCTGAAAAAACCGAACAGGTGGCTGGCGTTGTACACCACCGCCTCGTCCAGCACGATGAGGTTCTGGTCGCCAGCGCCGCCCCGCACGTACAGGCCCGTGTTGCCCTCCGAGGCGGACGGCATGCCCGGCTTCAGTTGGATGACCCGCAGGATGTCCGTCTCGCCGAGCAGGGCGGGTATCACCTTGGTTTCCCGCGTCGAAATTTCCTCGACGCTCATTTCCGTGGAGCGGATGGATTCCCTGAAAGCATCCGCCTTCACTACCACCTCCTGCAGCTCGATGCCCGTGCCGAGGCGCACGTTCAGCGTCACGTCTTTTTTGGGCAAAATGCGCAGCGTCTTCGGCTGGAAGCCCACGTAGCTGTACTCAAGGGTGACGGAATCATTGCCCATCGGCAGGGTGAGCGAGTAAAAACCGTACTCGTTGGTGGTGGCGCCATTGCCGCTGGCCGCCTCGTAAATGCTGGCACCGATGAGGGTCTCGCCGTTGTCGTCGTCCTTCACGACGCCACTCACGGTAATTTTTGTTGTTTGCTGCGCAAAAAGCAGGCTTGCTGTGCAGATGGATAGGCCCAGCGTGAGAAGTTTTTTAAGATTCATGTCGGGTGTTGATAGAAATTAGATGCCTGGTTATATTTTCAGGCAGGCGGATGATGAGCGGCAAAGGTATTTGCCCATAAAGACTTCACTAACATTTTTCTACGAAAAGGGTTGAGTGCTCAATGAAGGGAAGTGGCTGCCGGGCGAACCATCTGTTTTTCGGGAAAGCATATTGGCCAGTTTGTCTATAAAAAACATCTAGCTATTCGCAGCACATCCAAACGACGTAACTTTGTGTTCTAAGAAGAAAATTACCTGACAATTGAAATCTGCAAACCATCTTTTTTTATCCGTCCTGTTGCTAGCACTGCTGGCACTCTCCTCTTGCAAAGCCCTCCGCCGTGCGCATGGCGACGCCGTAAAGCCGAAAAGCGAAAAGGCACTGATGAAGGGCCTGCTCGAAAACTCCGTGGATGCCGATTGGCTGGGCGCCAAGGCCAAAATCTCATACAATGACGAGTACGGCGGCGAGAGCTTCACTGCCAATATCCGCATGAGGAAGGACAGCGCCATCTGGATGAACTTCAAAAAGTTCAGCATCGAGGGCGCACGGGTGCTGCTCACGCCGGACAGCATCTTCGTCATTGACCGCATCAACAACGAGTACACCGCCAAGCCATTCGAGTACGCCCAGAAGGAGTACAGCCTGCCTGTGGGCTTTCAGGGCTTACAGGCGATGCTGCTCGGCAACCCAGTTTTTTTCTCCAAAGAAACCACGGCAGGCGTGGATTCCACGCAGTACACGCTGGCGCAAAAGACCGAAAACCTGATGGCAACCTACTGGCTCGGCAACCCCGAAATGCTGCTCCGCCGCTTCATGGTGGACGATTTTCGGAACAAGCGGAGCATGGATGTTTTTTCATCTGATTACCGCCAATTGGATGGTAAACAGCAATTTTCGTATGTTCGTAGCTTTAACTTGAAAAGCCCTGACCTGGGCCAGATGCAAGTGCAAATCGAATTTTCAAAAGTGGAAGTCAACGTTCCGCAGGAAATGAAATTCGAGGTGCCATCGGGCTACAAGCGGACTTAACGGTTAACTATGAACGGTTAACTGTTAACTGTGAACGATGCCAATTCATAGTTTACCGTTCACCGTTCACCGTTCACAATTCACAGTTAGGAGTGTACGAAGGATTAAAGTAATCAAAAAATTGGAATGGCTGTCAAAT
>CAZDSU010000078.1:0-29309 GCA_964508135.1 uncultured Saprospiraceae bacterium | reverse complement strand
TTGAATTGATTTTCAAGATTTTATGCGTTCAATTCTTTTGTTGTGTAGTAGTGTATCAGAACATCACCCAACGTTGGGCTGTTATATGTTTGTCTACCTCGATGAATCACAACTAAATTCAGAAGCCATGAAAAAAATCATTTTTTCCTTAGTAGTTGTTGCCGCATTTCTTCTTTTTGCTTGCAAAAAAGACGACCATTCCAACACCAAAACCGTGCAACTCAACCAACCCTTCACCTTGGTCGTTGACCAAACCGCCGTGCTTGATTCGGACGGCATGAGAATCAAATTGCTGGGCATCACCGAGGATAGTCGCTGTCCCACCAACGCCAATTGTTTTTGGGCAGGTAGGGTAGTGGCCGAGTTCGAGGTGGTAAAAGACGCCGAAACGGTGATTAGAACCCTCACGGACAATCCCGCAAACGATGCGACACTTTCCACATCGTTCACCGCTTTTGGGCATTTGGTCATGCTGGAGGAGGTAACTCCTTACCCAGCGGGCAGCCCGATTGCACAGAAGGATTATGTAGTGAAAATCACAGTGGAATAAACAGCCTCTGAGGGGTACGGTTTTTTTTCAGCAATCACCGCCAATGCCGAGGTGTAGGATGCAGGGCGACGGATGAAAACCATTCCCGCATGGATATCGGCTTTGGTGTTTATTGATTGTGATAACCTGACAAATGGAAATGGTGGGAAGTGGTTTTTTCTTGAAAAACCTTGCAGGAGGGTCGCCATGAGGGTGGAAAAACAGCGATAGTGATGCAAACAGTGTCGTAAAATGCAAGTACGTCGGTAGGACACGAGCTCCCTGCCGACGTACTTGTATGATTATATCCTCTCCGCCATTTGGGATGGCGTTTTATCCATTTCAAAAGTCCTGATAAATAAACTCAACACCAGATATCCATTCACCGACCAGTTGAAGGCACAACGCCAAGAGATTGGCTTTGCTGCCACAAACTCATCCTTTACGGCGGGCTTGGTTCCGCTGAAGTATAGCCGGGGAGGTAGAGGAAAAGCTGTTGTCTGTCCTTGCGAAAAGTCAGCACTTCGCTTTCCTCATTTAGTGCATGATTACGACAGCCTCAGCTGCTAAATTTCAATAAGGAAGTTTTACCCAACCAACTCCTCGACCTGAACGGGCACAATCCATCCCCATTTGTCTGTGACAGTTCCAGCACGAAGTCCGTCAATGACCGACTTAACGTAGTTGCCGATTTTGCGCTCGCTGACCGGTGGGAGGGTCATCACCATGTCCTTGTAGCCGATGTCGGCCACATGGGATACGACGGCGGCGGTGCCTGCGCCGAATGCTTCCTGCAAGGTGCCGTCCTTGTGGGCCTGCACCACTTCGTCAATGGTGATGGCGTATTCTTTAACCTGTTTGCCTTCGCTGCGCAATATTTCGAGGATACAGTCACGTGTCACGCCGTCGAGGATGGTGCCGGAGAGCGGCGGGGTAATGGTGACGCCATTGATGACAAAAAAGACGTTCATCGTGCCGCTTTCCTGGATGTACTTGAACTCCTTGGCGTCGAGCCAGAGCAACTGGTCAAAGCCACGGTCCTGCGCCAGCTTGGCGGGGTAAAGCGCCCCGGCGTAGTTGCCAGCAGCCTTTGCGAAGCCGGTGCCACCTTGCGCTGCCCGGATGTAGGTCGTTTCGGCCCAAAGGCGCACGGGTTTTGTGTAATATGGGCCAACTGGGCCAGTGAAGATGAAAAATTTGTAAGATTGCGACGGTTTTACACCAATGAACTCGTCGGTGGCAATCATCGTCGGGCGGATGTACAGGGCGCTGCCTTTTTCTTTTGGAATCCAGTTTTGGTCGATGTAAACAAGCTTGGAAAGGGCGTCAACGAACAGGTCTTCCGGGAACTCCGGCATGCACATACGTGTGGCGGATACGTTCATGCGGTGTGCGTGGCGCTCCGGGCGGAAGAGCAGCGGTGTGCCGTTGTCGTCAATGGAGGCCTTCATCCCTTCGAAAATGGCTTGGCCATAGTGCAGCGCCATGGTGGCGGGGTGGAGGTTGAAATTGTGGAACGGTTCGATGCGGGGGTTGTGCCACTCGCCGTCGTAGTATTCGCAGACGAAGATGTGGTCGGTAAAAGTGCGGCCAAATGGAAGGTTGTCGAAGTCAACTTCGTTGATTCGGGTAGTGGGTGATTTTGTTATTTTGATATCCATGTCCTTTTAAATTAATTTTGCACAAAATTAGGTCGAAAAACGGTTTTAAAAAAATAAATTCTATCGGGTGGGGATAAAAAAATGCGCTTTTGGAATAAAATTTTGAAAAACAACAAAAAATGAATATTCATCCTGAAGGGATTTTCGATTTCGAAGTGTTCCCGCTGAAAGAAATCACCGTTTCGGAGGGACTGGGAAACAACCGCAAAGCGCTTTTCGTCGCCTGTGCCGGGACAGCAGAGCCTGCTGCCATGGAGCTTTTATCCAAGATGCTGCAAGCCGCCGGCTTCGACATGGCCGAGGATGCCCTCGTTTTTTGGTTGGCCCCCTCGCAGCCTTTCAGTTTTACGGCGCTCCGCAACGAGGCCGGATTTTCAAACGCCTTGTTCTTTGGCATAGCACCCAAACAGGCCGGGCTGATGCTGAACGTGAAACCCAACGAACCTTTGACCCTCGGCCCCGTAACTTATTTGTTCTCCGCCAGCCTCGCCGACATCCAAGCCAACCCAGCGCTGAAAAGGCCGCTGTGGGAGGGGATGAAAGTGATGTTTGGCATGTGATTGTTGAATTGTTGTGGCGCAAAGCCGTCGCAACAATATAACAATACAGCAATACAACAATACAACAATTCAAGTCCGTGAAAATCACCGTCCTACTCTTCATCTTATTGGGCATTGCCCTTTTTGTTGTCAGCGCTTGTTTTTCAAAGAAAAATAAGAAGTCACATATTGTTGACCCTGCGCCGACAGCTATTTTCCCTTACCGGGTCAATGCACCGACGCAGCAAATCGAGCTGCCCAAGAAGCTGAAGGAAATCTCCGACCTGAGCTTTGATGCGGCCACCAATTCCCTTTGGTGCATTGCCGACGAGAAGGGCAAGCTCTACCGGATTCAACTCCCTGCGGGCAGCCCGATAGACATTTTTCCATTCGGTGAGGATGGGGACTTCGAGGGCCTGGAAATGGTGGGCAATGTTTTCTACACTATGGAAAGCAATGGGCGCATTACCCAAATCGAGCAGGCGGCCACACCCAATCCGGTCGTCACCAAGTTTGAAAATCCCTCGCTTGCTTCGGATGATTGCGAGGCGTTCATGCACGACCCAAACCTTAAAAAATTAATCATTGGCGTCAAATTGCCCGCTTCGCAAGGGGATGCAAGGCCGTTTTTTGCCTTCGATTTGGTGACAAAACAGCTCGACCCAGCACCGATTTTCACAATTTCACTCAATGATATTCAAGCTTTCCTTCGGAACAGCGGGCTGGTTGGAGAACCTTTTGACCGTTGGTTGAAGGACGATGCCGTGACGCCTGGCCCTTCGGCCATAGCCATCCATCCGACGACGGGGAACTATTATCTGCTGGCTTCTGTCGGGAAAATGCTACTGGTGACCAGCCCAGAGGGCGAGATTTTGCACGTAGCGGCGTTGGAGAAAAAGCGACACCCCCAGCCGGAGGGTCTTGCTTTTGGTGATAATGGAACGATGTATATTTCCAACGAAGCGGATGAGGATGTAGCGAAAATTTATGTTTATGCGCCGCAATAGGCGATTTTCACGCAAAGGCGCAAAGGTTTAGCAAAGTCGCAAAGCGAACTTAGCGACTTTGCGTGAAAAAATCCCTTGCGAACACCTCATGAAAGCCGATTCCGGTAGTCCTCATACCCGAATTTTTTCACCACTTCCAGTTCACCATTTTCATGTAAGATACAGATGTCCGGATGGCGGACGCCGTTAAAAGTGGTCGTTTTTACCATCGTGTAGTGAATCATGTCCTCGAAGATGATGCGGTCGCCGACTTTCAAAACATGCTCAAAAGAATACTCCTTCATGTAGTCACCGGAAAGGCAACTGACGCCGCCAATGCGATAAAGCCCCCTCCCGCCCCCCCCAATAGGAGGGGTGACTGCCGGTGTCGCTTCGCCGTTTTGTGCAACGTGCGTGATGCGAGGCCGGTAGGGCATTTCCAGCGTGTCGGGCATGTGGCCCGTGAACGAGATGTCGGTGATGGCCGTCTTGATGCCCCGGCTCTCGTGTATGTCGAGTACGGTGCTGACGAGCACACCCGTCTCCCAAGCAATGGCGCTGCCGGGTTCGAGGATGATGTCCACGCCCCATTTCTCTTTGAAGTTTTGCAGTAGGCGGACGAGGTGCGCGGTGTCGTAGCCCTTTTTGGTTATCAGGTGGCCGCCACCCATGTTCACCCATTTCACCTTCGGGATGAGGTGTCCGAAGTGTTGTTCGAAGGCCGCCAGCGTTTTCTCCAAATCATAACTCGTTGATTCACAGAGGGTATGGAAGTGCAGTCCTTCGATGCCTTCCGGCAGGCTGTTGGCAAATGCGGCGTCCACCTCGCCGAGGCGGGAGCCGGGAGCAGCGGGGTTGTAGAGTTCAGTTTCCACCTCTGAGTACTCCGGGTTGCAGCGGATTCCGCAGGAGATGGGGGTGTCAGCGCTGTTAGCGTTGTGAACGCTAACAGCGCTCCGAAACCGCTCGTACTGCGCCACGGAATTGAAGACGAGGTGCGAGCTGTATCGCATGATTTCGGGGAACTCGTCGGGGAGGTAGGCGACGCAGTAGGTATGCGCCTTGCAACCCATTTCCTCGAAAATCAGCCTCGCTTCGTTCAGCGAACTGGCCGTGGCGCCGCTCAGGTATTTTTTTACCAACGGGAAAACGCTCCACATGGAAAAACCCTTGAGCGCCAGGATGATTTCCACGCCAGCGTCACGCTGTACGCCAGCGATGAGTTCGAGGTTTTTGCGGAGGAGGGCTTCTTCGAGGATGAAGGCGGGGGAAGGGGCGTTGTCGTAAATGGTTGACATTGAGTGGTTTAAATGTTGATTGGTTAACAAAGTACGGAGTTGAACTCGCAAATTTTTTAAATTTTATCAAATCCTAACCCTATTTTTGTCATCAAATCACACACATGACCAAACCCGATTTCATTCAGTTTTGGAAAACATCGGCAGACAAAGATTGGGAAGTACCGGAAAGTCTTTTTGAAAAAGCAAGATATCCGCAAGCACTCTTCTTTGGACACTAGCGCTCGAGAAATTGATGAAAGCGCACTGGGTCAAAGACAACCCCGAAGATTACCCTCCCCGAACGCACAACCTAGTTCGACTGGCTGGTGTTACGAAGTTGGAAATGGCAGCAGACGACCTTCTTTTTTAGATAAAATGAACGATTATCAAATGGAAGGTAGATATCCAGATTATCATTTCACCATCTACAAGGTTTGCACCCAAGAATTCACGGAGCAAATATTGAAAGAAGTCAAAAGATTAAAAGCATGGTTGACCAATCAATTGCTATAAAAACAGCCAAAGACTACCTGAAAGCTGTTCGGGCCGAAGGAGTCAAAGTCCAGCGGGCGTTCCTTTTTGGTTCGTTTGCCAAAAATCGCCAACATGAATGGTCTGATATTGACATAGCGCTTATCGGCGACGACTTCATCGGCGTGGCAGCGCTGGACAAAGATAGTTTCCGTAAACTGCACATCCAGCCGCAATTCGTATCTATTGAAACACATACCTTTCCGACCGAGCAATTGAAATCGGGTGACCCTTTTTTGGACGAGATTTTGAAAACAGGGATTGAGATTAATTGAGTTGTCCTCAACCTACTGCCCACTCCCAACCCGCTTCCCTTCATCCTCCAGCCCCGTGGTGCGGTTGCGTGATTTCACGTTGTTGTTGCCAAAGTTGTAGCTCAGGCTCAGGCTCACACGGCGGGCATCCCAATGGCCGTCGCCGTAGGCAACCAAACCGTCGAACTCCGAAACACCCTCCCAGCCCGACTGGAAGAAAACATCGCTGACGCTAAGGCGCATGTTCAGGCGCTCTTGCAGGAACTTGCGCTGCAAGCCCAAGTCGAGGCTCCAACTGGTTTCGTACTTGAACACCCCGCCCCAGATGCCGGGGCCGGAGAACCAGCCCGACACCTCGCCTTTGAAGCCGAGCGGTAACTCTATGGTGTTCTGGAGGTAGATATTGTAGCTGAAAGCCTGCACGTTTACCACTGCACCGTCGCCGTAGTCGGCTTGGTTGTCTTGGTGCGAGCCGCTCAGGTTCACGTAGGCGTTCCATTTTTTGGTGATGTCCACGGGAGCGCTGATGTTGGCGCTCCAGATGGTTTGCTCTGCAAGGTTGGCCCAGGTGATGAAGCCCGCCCGTGGGTCCTCATCGTCGGGGCCGATGAGGCGGGTAATCTGGTCGGTGGTGCGGCTGTATGCTATTTTGGCGTTGTACCGGAACTTCAGCGTATATCCCAGTTCGAGGTTGTTCACTATCTCCGGCTGCAGCCTAGGGTTGCCCTTTTCGTAAGAAAGCTCACTGATTTGGTTGTTGAACGGGTTGAGCACGTTGTAGTCCGGGCGGTTGATGCGGCGACCGTAGTTCAAGGCGAGGCTGTGCTGCTCGGCCACCTGCCAAGTCAGGCCGGCACTGGGGAACCAACTGAGGTAATTCAGTTCCACGGGCGGCTCCTGGAGTTCCGGCAGGAACGTTTGTAGGTCGCCAGTGGCATCCGTCTGCTCGGCACGTAGGCCCGCCGACATGTTCCATTTTTTGCCCAACGGGCGGGCATAGTTGAAATACCCGGCGTACACGTTTTCGTCGTATTGGAAGCGGTTCGAAGAGCGGTCGTTCTGCACTGGCGTACCGTTTTCCACGTCAAAAAACAGGAAAGTATTGTCGGAACCCACCTTGCTAATTTTGGTGCCGAGGCCCAGTTTTCCACCAAGCACTTCCTCCTCGTAATCCAATTTTGCCGTGTAAATATCAATGTCCGAGGGCGTTTTGAACGTATTGATAATTTCCGTCAGCAGCGTCTGTTCGCTGGCGTCGTAGTATCGGTTGGGTTGGTAGCGCTCGCTGCGGTTGGCGTATTTGCCATAGTCGAGGTCAATGTTCACAGTACGACCCTTGCGGTTGTCGAAGCGGTAATTGAGGTTGTAAGTTCGTTGGCTGCGGTCGTTGTTCGCCGTGTTGTTGGCTACCAGCAGGCTGTCCACCTGTTCGGGGTTGGCTGCTTGCGCAATGCCGATGCGGTTCAGCGACTTGTTCGTGCTCTCCCAATTGCCCCCGTCGAACAAGAAGCCGATGGTGTGCTTGTCCGATAGGAAAAAATCGGTACCGAAGCGGTAGTTGATGCCCTGCCAGTTGTTTTGGTGGTTGTTGATTTCGTCCAAAACAAGCCCGTTTTGGTAGCTCAGGAAATTCATGTCCATGTAGCCGCCGCCGTCGGCCACGCCGAGCGTTCCGAAGGAGTTCAGCATTTTGTTGCGGTAGTTGCCACTGCCGGAGGTGTTGGAACGGGCGTAGCGGCCCTTGCTGTACGTGGCGGTGAGCGAGCCGTTTGCGCCCAGGTTTTTGTCCCGTTTCAGGCGGATGTCAATGATGCCCGCATTGCCCTCGGCCTCGTACTTGGCACCGGGGTTGGTGATGATGTCGAAGCGGTCAATCTGCTCGGCGGGCAGGTTCTGGAGGTAGTTGCTGAGTTCCTGGCCGGAGAGCGGGAGGCGCTTGCCGTCCACGTACACGATGACCCCGGCACGTCCCAGCACGTTAACGTTGTCTTGGTTGTCCACGGTGACGCCGGGTGCTTTTCGGAGCAGGGTCAGCGCATCTGCCCCCACGCTGTTGATGGTGCCCTCCACGTTGAACACCGTGCGGTCGGGCTTGATTTCCACCATCGCACGGGCGGCCGACACGGTGACTTCGGCCAAATCCACGGATGCTGGCTTGAACGCCAACACGCCGAGGTCGAGCAGTTGGCCTTTGTCCAAGCTGATGTCTTGCTGGCGCAAATCGGCCATGCCCACATTGCTGGCCACGAGGAAATAATCGCCTGCGGCAATGCCCTTGAAGCTGAACTGCCCGCTTTCGTCGCTGGGTTCCACCTTTTGCAGGAGGCTATCGGTGGCTTGGAAAAGCGCAACATTGGCGAAAATGACGGGCGACCCGGCTGCGTCTTTAAGCTGGCCTTTGATACTGGATTGGGAATAGGAAAAAAACGGCACGAGAAGTACCAAACAGAGGTTGAAGAATTTCATGTCTTTTTTAGTCAGGTGAAAAAATGAAAAACAAAGGACAAATAAGCGGCTGGAAGGTTGCGGTCGGCAGGATTTTTTTGACGAGGAACTCCGAGGGTTATGTTCTCAATTTCACTTTGTAACTTAAAAAAGGCTGATGTCGGCTTTACCTGAATGCCAAGGGGGATGGGGGCGGCGCAACCGCCCCCAAAGTCTATCTCTCCCCCAAAGAGCCACCGAAGGCGGCGATGAGGGGCGAAATTTTGAAGGGGCAGCAACTCTGGAAGGGTTGATTTTCAATGAGTTATGAGTGTTCAACCCTTCCAACTGCCATGCATAAAAAGCAGATGTTCTTTAAAAAAAATAATACTTATTGGGAAATAGAAGGGAGTTCCTTAAAAACTGTTCCCCTCAATCATCCAACGCCTGATAAATCAACTGCCGCATGTAGCTTCCGGTCTCGTCAGACATCGTGCCCTGTGTCTGTTTCATTAGTATCCCGATAATTTTCTCCTGCGGGTCTGCGAAGTACTGTGTGTTGAAGTAGCCGCCCCAGTCGAAAGTGCCAGCGCTGCCGTTGCCGCCCTTGGCCTCGCCCTTTTCGTTCAGCACCCCGAATGCAAGTCCATAACCACTATCGCCGCCGCCCCAAGCGAACAGGTCGCCCACTTGGTTGCTAAGGACGGCGTCCACCGTGGTGCGGCTGAGGATGCGCCTGCCATTCAACTCGCCGCCATTGAGGTACATTTGGAGGAAGGTGGCGTAGTCCTTGGCCGTGCTGCTGAGGCCAGCGCCGCCGGAGAAAAAGCGCTTGGCGCCCTTGATGGGGTAGTCCGTGTCGTAAAAGGTGACCGGGTAGCGCACCCACTGGCCGTTCTCCGGTTTTTGTACGGTCACAAGGCGGCTGGCTTTTTCCGAAGGAAGGTAAAACCAAGTGTCGGACATGCCCAGCGGGTCGAAGATATGTTTCCTCAAAAACACGTCGAACGGCTCACCGGACACCACCTCGATGAGGTAGCCCAGCACGTCGAGGCCCTCGCTGTACGTGTACTTTTCGCCGGGCTGGTGGTGCAGTGGCAGCTTCGCCAGCTTCTTCACACTCTCGCCGATGGGGATGTTTTCGGTGGTAAAAAGGTCGGTGACGCCCGCCTTTTGGTACATCATCTTGACGCGCTCGTCGCCGTCAATGATGCCGTAGCCAAGTCCGCTGGTATGCGTCAGCAGTTGTCGGATGGTGATTTCGGACTTGGCCGGTTCGGTCGTCCAGGAAGTGTCGGCGTAGGTGAAATCCTTGAGCACCTGCGGGTTCTTGAACTCTGGGATGAACTTCGAAATGGGGTCGTCCAACTGGAACTTGCCCTGCTCCCAGAGCATCATCACAGCAGTGGAGGTGATGGCCTTGGATTGCGAAGCGATGCGGAAAATGTCGTCCCGCTTGAGCGCCCGCTTGGATTGGTTGTCGGCTTGGCCGAACGCCTTCCAGTACACGATTTTGCCATTGCGGGCAATGAGCATCACGGCGCCGGGGATGTCGCTGTCGGCAACGGCGCTTTGTAGCAGAGCGTCCACCCTGGCCAGCCGTTCGCTGCTGAAGCCCTGGCTTTCAGGCGTGGCCTCGGTGAACGGCGGAGAGTTTTTGATGGACTTGGTTTGTGCTGTGGCAAACAGTGTGACGATGCAGCAACTCAGCAGCAATAGGTAATTTTTCATGACGGATGGAAGTTTGTTTTGTTTGGAAAAATGGACGAAAGCGACTCGTTGGAGCGGTGGCAAGGTACGGAGATGGCGGGAAGTTGCACCGAGCAGGCAAGTTTTTTTAGTTTTTGCAAAAAATGTTTTCTTAAAAAGGCTTTGTCCACCATTTTATTGACAAACTTCCATAAATTTGCGCCCCATTAGGGAATTTCAAAAATCCGCCGAAGGCACTGAAACTGAAAATACCAGCAAACTCAGACCTTTCGGACCAAAAGCACAATTTTTTAACTTATGTTGATTACAGAAATTAAAAACGGCGAATCTATTGACCAGGCACTCAAGCGCTTCAAGCGCAAGTTCCAGCAGACGCAAACTTTGAAAGAACTGCGTACCCGCCGGGATTTCACGAAGCCTTCCATCATCAAGCGGGCGGAGCGCCTCAAGGCTGTTTACTTAGAGCAGAAGAAGCGTCGGGAAGAAATTTAAGCTTCCGGCTTTCAACCATAGGCATTTGGGCTTCCACGCCAAGTAGTTGATGTTCGACTTTTTGGCCAAAGAAACTACAATTGCCCGCAAGAAAAACAAACGACCGGACTTCGTTGGCCAGCGCCCCATTGCGTGAGCGTACTCCATTGAAGCCCGGTTTTTCTATTTGATACGTCCAAGTTTGAATAAAATCAAGAACAATGGCTGAGGTAAAAATCGCTTGCCCGAAATGCAACTGGGAGCCTACTCCCGCCGACCAATGGTCATGTACCTGCGGACATTCCTGGCACACTTTCGATACGGCGGGCCGCTGCCCCGCTTGCGGTAAGCAGTGGGAGGAAACCTGCTGTCACCAGCCCGAAGTAGGCGGCTGCGGCCTGTGGTCTCCGCACTTGGAGTGGTATCGCAACCTCGATAGTTGGCTGCTCGAAGAAATCAAGAAAATCAGGATTCGAGTGGCGGAAAAGGTTGGTTGATACAGCCTTGGAATCGTATTGGCTGCGGGAAAACGCTCCAAATCCAATTGTGGCTTCGCAAAAACCAGCACTGTCCTTCGTTTCTAATATTTTTTTAATTTCCCAAACAGAACATTCCAAAAATGAGACTCGTTAATGGTGCTAAATTCAATCTTCTCAAAAATTAGAACCACCATGAAAAACGTCCCAATTCCAGTCAAATTCGTCAAATGCATATCTTCCCAAGTGCTTATCTCTTTGATGCCCGAAGGCAAAACCCAAGAAATCTCGGCAAATGACTTTGTCAGGAAAGTGGAGGAAGGAAAATTTGAGTTGGTCAATTGGTCGAACAGTCAACCCAAGACAACGAGGGTTGGGGTTGCATCTTCAAATCATGGCAATGCATCACAAGCCGTGTTAAGCCATTAATTCCCCAATTCCTTAATCCGAATATTCCGGAACCTCACCACATCGCCATGCCCCAAAAAGCCGATATGCCCACGGGTATGCAGCAGTCCGGGGTGTTCCTTGCCGTCCAATGTCCCATTTTTGCTGGCTTCCAGAAAATCACCGTCAACGATGGTCGTGCCGTTCAGGATGACTTTAATTTTTGAGCCTTGAACAATCACCTCTTCTGTGTTCCATTCTCCAACTGGTTTTAAGAAATCCCGTTTTGCGGGAATAATACCGTAGACCGAGCCGTGGTATTGGTAAGCATGCAGGTCGGCATATTTGGCGGCGGTATTGTCCAGGATTTGAATTTCCTTGCCCAGATAAGCTGCATCACCTTCCTGTGGTGCATGGATTCCGAGGCCGTTGTTTGCACCCGGCGTTAGTTGAAATTCAAATCGAAAAATAAAATTGCGGTATTCCCCTTCGGTAAATAGGTTGCCACCGCTGCCCCCTCCTGCGGGGTTGACCACTATCATCCCATTTTCAGCGCTGTACGATTGTTTGTTGCCCACCCAGCCATCCAGGTTTTTTCCGTTGAAAAGCGTAGTGAAGCCTGCATCGTTCGCTTTTTTTGAAGTTCCACAACCTAGAAGAAATGCGCTCGCAATCATTGCGAAGCAAAAAGTCAGATTTTTCATTGTTTGATTTTATGTGTGTTTGAAAATTCAGACGCTTACGTTTACTAAACCTCAAAGGTTTAGTAAACGTTGGACCAGTTCAGAATTAGGTCATTGGTGTATCACCTCCACCACCCACGCCGCTTTCCCAACTGTGCTTTCCCGCAGTTTTTCAGGAATCGCCACCTCGATGCCCTTGCCCATGGCCTCCCATTTCAACGGCTCCGAACTGCCGAGCAGCTTCACTGTTTTTATGTTTTTCGTGGAAAAAGTTGAGACCCAGATTTTTGATGGAAGCTCCCGTTCATCCTCGTCGGGGAGGTAGAGCAGGTACTGGCGGCTGCCGTCCTTTTTTTGCGTGAGGCAGACCTTGCCCTCCTTGAACGGTGCCAACGGGCATGTGCCGTAGATGGCTTCGCCGTTTACGTCCATCCATTTTCCAATATCGGCGAGGCGCTCGTAGGCCGTAGCGTCAATCGTGCCATCGGGGCCGGGCCCGACGTTGAGCAGGAAATTGCCGCCCTTCGCCACGATGTCCACCAGCGTGTGGATGAGTTGGCGGCTGCTTTTGTAGTTCGGGTTGGCGCTGTACGACCAGCCGTCGGCCATGGTCATGCAGGTTTCCCACGGGTAGGGCGGAACGGTGGCGGGCACCTGCTGCTCCGGGGTGCGGTAGTTTTCGTAGGGGCCGTGCACCGAGCGGTCAACGACGAGGAGGCCTGGCTGGTACTGCCGGGCCATGCGGGCGATGCGCCCCATGTCAATGGCCTGGCCCCATTTGGGCAGGTCGTAGCCCCAGGAGCGCACCTCGTCGTTGATGGTGCTGTCCGGTCGAACCCAGCCGCCGTCGAGCCAGAGGATGTCCATCGGGCCGTAGTTGGACATCAACTCCTCGATTTGATTGTAAGTGAAATCCTCGTACTTTTTCCAGCGCTCCGGGTAGCGGCGGCTGTCGTAGTTGTTGCACCGGTTGGGCGTGGTCCATTCGTGCGCCCAGTAGTCGTCGCAGTGCCAGTCGGGTTTGGAGAAATAGGCCCCCGCCTTGAAGCCCTGCTGCCGGAATGAATCAAAAATATGCTTCGCAATATCCGCCTTCGGATTGGTGCGAAAAGGACAGTTCGGCCCCGTGATTTTGTAGTCGGTGTACTTGCTGTCGAACATGCAAAACCCGTCGTGGTGCTTGGTGGTGAACACCACGTACTTCATGCCCGCCGCCCATGCCGCCGCTGCCCATTTTTCCGGGTCAAATTTTGTCGGATTAAACGTTTTCGGCAACTGCTCGTAGCGCTGCACGTAGTCCACGTAGTCGGCACCGCCCCGGTCTATCCAGTCCTCGTTGCAGAGGCTCCAGCTCTCCACGATACCCCACTGGCTGTACGTGCCCCAGTGCATCATGAACCCGAACTTGAGGTCTTGCCAGTCGGCGAGGTTTTGGCGGACGAGGGGGTCGGGGTCGAGAGTGTAGGGGTGTTGGGCGTTGACCTGAGCAGTGGCGCAGAGAAGGAAAAGGAGGATACGGATGTGGTGCATGTTGTTTTGTTCGATGTGAGTAGGACGATAGCATTGTTGGCAATTGGCAAAGAAATGATAATTTCCGGTTTCAAATCCGATCAGCAAATCCGAAAAAACTTTAGCTTTGTAAAAAATCAACCGCCATGCATGCTGAAGCACAAAAATTGGAACTTATCGCTTGGATTGCCGCCATTGACGACAATAATTTATTGGATAAATTGTCCACGGTAAAAAAAGCATTTGAACCTAAAAAGGCCGCCCAGAAACAAGCAGCCACAAATAAAGCGCTTGCCTTGCTCAACGAGATTACTGCCGCCTATGCCGCCTCCACCGAGCCTGATTTGAACATCACCCAAATATTTACCGACAGAACAAAGACCAATGGACGGAAGATTGACTTTAATTGATTCGGACGTACTCGTCGGAATACTGAGAAAGGAGGAATATCCGACAGAAAACGCAAAAAGCTATCTCTCCCTCCACGAAAAGCTACATATCAGTTGCTTGACATGGTACGAGTGTTATCGGGGCTACAAGGTTTTGGGCGCTACCAAACGCCTGAAAGCATTTCAAACCCTAATGAACTTGGCGCAAATCCACTACCTGAACGAACCTTTACTGGCACAAACCGCCGAGGTTTATGCCGACCTGTACCGACAAGGAAAGCTTACCGGAGAATTTGATTTAATCATAGGCTTAACTGCACTTCAAAATGGCTGGAAACTGGCGACCAATAACATCCGGCACTACCAAGTATTGATGGATGGGTATGGGTTGGAGGTTGAGAATTGGACAACAAGGCTATTTTGAGCAATTCTTCCTAAAAAGAAAGGGAGCTGTGCATGGGGGTTTTCTTGTTGAGGCGAAGGTAGGGAGCCATCTTTTCTTTTGGATTTCCTGAAAACGTTTTTAATTTTGCTCCAGCATACTTCACCCGGTGGGAAAAATCCAAAACAACTGCCAGTTCGCATACACGATTCTGTGTTTGCAGAACTTTGGTAGATTCGGATAGTGCGGTTTCGTATTTTACCTATCCGCAATTGTCCGATTGAAATTAGAGAGGTAATGGCTACTTACCCGAAAACGACTAAGTAAAATACGCAAAGCAGGTTTTGGTTAGTCGTTTTCGGGAGTGGAGTAGTTAGCGGCAACCGGAAACAAAAAATAAAAACCGAGACGCCGCTGAGACGATATATACTTGACTACAATAGGTTTTGTGCATTTAGCTACGAGACAAACCTCCTGAACCCAATATTGGCAAGATTTTTTAGTTTTTACTTGTTTTTTGCATTTGCACAAAACCTATTGTGGTCAAGTATAAAACTTTAAAACAACATTTCAAAATGACATTCCAATCTTTCCTCAAAACACTTTGCCTGGCAAGCCTCCTCTACTGGACTGCCTGCCAAAACAGCAAGCAAGACGCCATCATCACCGTCAATCAGCGTGGCGAAATGACCGTCTTCGGACAGCCTGCTCCCGACTTCGAAATGCTGAACGTCATGTTGGTGGACTCATTGGCAAACATGGCAACCATGCCCGAAAAGATTGACATCAACTTCGAGGGCGAAGTAGGCATGGGCACGAGGCAGGAAGTGGAAACCATCGCCGCCGAAGCCATCGAGGCAGCCAAATTAGCCAAGCTGGCACCCACGGTCGAGGAACTGAGGTTTCGCAAAGAACAGGGCACTGATTGCGACAAGGACGAAGAATCCCGCACCGACTGCGCCCGGATTGACATAGAGTATTACGTCGTTACGAAGGGTGAAAAAGCCCTGCAAGACGCAGTTGCCAATTGGACGAACAGTTACCTGTTCGGAATATTGGAAAATGCGGAGGCTGACATCAAGTCAAGCTCCCTCGACGAGGCTGCCCAGGCTTTTTTCAAAATCCATGATGACTTTAAAAAAGAGGCTGGCGGAGTTTCAGTCATGGCTGGAGCCTTCGAGGCAATGACGGGCAGCGAGGTCGTGCTCAACAACGGCAAATACCTCACCCTTGCCATCAACGGCAATACCTACATGGGCGGGGCGCACGGCAGCCCGACTGAAGCGCTGAACACCTTCGACGCCCAGACAGGCAAAATGCTTGTTTGGGACGACCTCGTGACCGACAAGGCAGCCGTGCAGGCTTTGGCGGAGAAAAAAGTGCGGGAAGAGAAAGCCGACGTGTTCAAGGAGGGCTTCAACTTCGATAAGAACTTCCAGTTCGTTCTGCCGGTCAACTACGGTTTGACGGTGGAAGGGATTTTCCTCTACTACATCCCTTACGAAATCATGCCCTACGCCATGGGCGCAACGGAAGTCACCCTAACTTTCGAGGAATTGGGGGCGCTTTCGAAAATTCAACTTTAACTTCATAAATCATGGTGATTTCTATAATCACCATGATTCGTAAACTTCTTCCAAAATGAAATGCTTCCTTCTTTTCATCCTAACGTCATCCCTTTGTTTTTCCTGTAAAAACAGCACACCGGACACGAACCAAACCCCCACCGACACTGGCGGCTCGCAGGACGACCCCGACCTCGTGGCAATCAATGATGTCGTCCACAACTTCTACAAGTGGTACGATGCCAATATGGAGGCACTTTCCAATATCCAAATCGTCAAGGGGAGCGGCAAGGCTACCACCCTTGTCCCTGCACAATTGGACGCCTACCACGCCATGCTGCTGAAAAGCGGCTTCATCAGCCAAGAATATGTGAACGCTGACAAGTCCTACCTAAAGAATTTGGAAGCGACCGCCTGGAAAAGTGAGAACGTGGAAGAAGGTCCACTCACGGGTCTCGACTACGACCGCTTCTTCTGCGCCCAGGATTGGGACATCAACTTCTGGACGACCGCCCCCGTCGGGGCGGAAGGGCTTGGCACTGACCGGGTGAAAGCCACCCTGTCCGGCACGGAGGGCGGCAGCCCGCGGGAGCAGAAGTTTGAACTGAAAAAGGAGAACGGCAAATGGCTTATCGCCAAAATTGATTGTGAAACGGGCGGGGACTAAGCTGCTGCGGAGTCAGGGCAATCCTTGGTGGAGCAAATGGCAGCATTTTACTCGGGCACGCTGCCCTGCAAGGATTGCGACGGAATAGTGACCATCCTCACCTTGAATGCCGATGAAAAAAGAACCTTTAGCCTGGAGGAAGAATACAAAGGCAAAAAGGGCAAGGCGGTTGAGTCAAATGGCACTTGGACGGTTGACGGGGATATCGTGACCTTGACCGGGAAATCCGGCAACAGCAAATACCAGGTCACCGGGGAGGGCCTCATCAGCCTGAATGCAGACGGCAGCAAGCGGGATGCAAAATCCGCAAAAAAATACTTGCTCAAAAAGACGCAGGGTGAGTAATTATACTTGACCACAATATGTTTTGTGCATTTGGCTACGAGGCAAACCTCCTGAACTCCAATGTTGGCAAGGGTTTTTATTTTTGCATTTGCACAAAACCTATTGTAGTGAAGTATAAAAACCGAGATGCCGACCGAGACGATATAAAATAAATAAAACGAGACGCCGACCAAATGACAGTTGAGCATAAAAGCTGGGCGGGAAAGTCGCCCGGAAAATTGAAAACGAATGAAATTCCGCTAACAAAGCACTCGGCGCCTATGCCCACCAGCCACCAACCCGCAAAGCCAACGCTCCGGCGGGCAAAGCGTGAGTGCCGCCGTTAACTCATTTTTAGATTTGAACATTACAAGTCCCTGTTGGCTCAACATAATCCAATCAAAGAACGCCATCGCTGGGCTCACCAGTCCCAATTCCAACCTTCCTTTCCTCTGATTGATTATTCCGGCAAAACCCAAAGCTGCATCCCATAAAAATGGCCAATTCTTGTTCCAACTGAACAAAATCCCACTCCATCAACTATTCACCATTAAGCGCTGCCATTGCCCTGGCCAACCGCTTGCGATTGATGGACATGGAAACCCCAGCGTTTTTGACCAAAATTCATCTGCAATGAAAACAAAATTCACCAACTGGCTCGTGGCCACGAGCATCCTCTTTTTTTCTCTACAACTCTCCGCACAAGACCACTACATCGGCGTCTGGCAAGAAGCCACCGACGGCCACTACCTCTGGTCGGGCGTGGAATGGGACAATTTCGAGGCAAAATGGAAGGAACTGGCGAAGCAAAACCTCCGCCTCGAAGACATCGAAACCTATATGGACGGCAACAAGCGAAAGTACACGGGCGTCTGGCGCTCCGGCAACGACGGCCACTACCTATGGGCAGGCGTGGAATGGGACAATTTTGAAGCAAAATGGAAGGAACTGGCGAAGCAAAACCTGCGCCTCATTGACCTCGAAACCTACGTGGACGGCGGCAAGCGCAAGTACACGGGCGTCTGGCGGGAAGGCAACGATGGCCACTACCTCTGGGTCGGGCAGGAATGGGCGAGTTTTGAAGCCAAATGGAAGGAATTGGCAAAGCAAAACCTGCGCCTTATTGACATCGAAACGTACATGGACGGCAACAAGCGCAAATACGCTGGCGTATGGCGGCAAGGCTCCGATGGGCACTACCTTTGGTCGGGCGTAGAATGGGCCAATTTTGAAGCAAAATGGAAGGAGCTGGCTTCGCAAAACCTGCGCCTCATTGACCTCGAAACCTACGAGTAAGGCGGCAAGCGCAAATACACGGGCGTTTGGCGGGCAGGCACGGGCGGGCACTACCTCTGGGCCGGGGTGGACTGGGAAAACTTCACTTCCAAATGGGCCGAAAACGCCAAAAACAACCTGCGACTCGTTGACCTCGAAACCTACGAAAGCTCCTGTGACGACAAGTGCCTGAACACGGCACTCATGCCCGACAACCCCGACACGGAGAAAAGAGACGGCTACAATTACCATATCCTCGGTTCCAACCTCCACTGCGAGGGGGCGTCGAGCACCTGCGCCAGCAATACCGACGACGTGGTGTATCGCTGGCCCAACGTGAAATATGGCGATACCTACTACCTGCGCTTGTCGGCCATCTACGACGCCAAGGACAAAATCTTTACCCTACCCTTCAAGGACAAGGTGTGCGACATGAGCAAGAACGGCTGGAGATACAGCTCGGGGGATTGGCACCATGCGCTCGACTATTCCCGCAAGGACGGCAAAACCTTCCAGGTCTGCGCCGCTGCGCCGGGCAAGGTTGTGTATTTTGGTTGGGACAACTGGTCAGGCGGCACGATGGTCGTCAGCCACGATGTGGGCAGGCAAAAAGACGTGTACCGCACCATCTACATGCACCTTCGCAACGGGGCGGACAACGACTGCGAATCGGCCTGGACGAAGACAGTACCCGGCCTGAACGCCGAGCAAAAGCCCGTTTACAAGGACTACCTTGCCGACACGGGTTGCCCGGAGAAGAAGTCCGACCGTTCGCCGGATGAGCCGCAGTGGGGCACCAATTCCAGAAAATTGTCACGAGCTTGATTGGCAAAACCGTGAAGGCGGGCGACGTGCTCGGCTGGGCGGGCGATACCGGTCCGGGCGGTTGTGGCTGCATGAGCGGCGGCGATGGGTCGAATACCCACTTGCACATCTTTTTTGCGCACCGTGACCCCAGCAATAATTTGTGGTATTTCTTCGACCCCTACGGCATTTACGGTACTCCAGATTGCTACCCCTCGACGGTGGATGGGGGCCATCAACACGGCCTGCTCCCGCTACCCGGTTTTGTGGAAGGGCGGCAAGCCGTCGAAGCCGTAAGGTCATAATTTCCGAAAAAGTGGCAGTGAGTTGTTTCTCGCTGCCACTTTTTTTGGGGTTGAAAGTGTGGGTTGAAAGTGTCGGCGTGAATTTGAGTCACGCCGACACTACACCTAATTTCAAGCCGCCGGGTTTGATAACCCCGGCCTCTCGAAAGAACCTGTGGTTGACTATTAATGCGGAGTTTACCCACCAGTTAATTTAAGCCGCCACCAAAATCAACTCCGACAAAGGCAGTCTTCGAAATGAACATTAGCCGTACTTTTGGTTTCAAATGTTGAAAAAACAATTGGCCTTGGATAGGACTCAACTATCAATTGATGGAACGGAAATGGCAATATCCTGTGGTCAATATCCAGCAAACAACCCAAGTGCTGCGCAATGAGTGAAACGGAAAAGGAGAAGGTTGGGCAACGCAAAAAGGCCAGTGTAGCACGCAGGCTGCTTCGGGTATTGTTGAAAACCTTGTTGGTGGTTGTTCTGCTGTTTGTCGTATTTCTGCTTGGCATCAATATTTACCTAAAATCCAATAAAACCAAGGTGTTCAGCCACCTTTCCTTTCTGAACGACGGCTCGGTTTCGTTCCAATCCGCAGACATCAGCGTTTTCAAGGACTTTCCTGCGGCCACTATTTCCCTCAAAAATGTATCGGTTCGGGATGCCCAGTTTGAGCGGCATGACACGCCCATTTTGCAACTCCAAGGGCTGAAAATGGCAGCTTCTCTCAGTGAATGGCGGTCGCAACAAATCGAAATCCAATCGCTTGATTTGAAAGACGGGAGCATCTCTTTTTTCAGGGACGAGAACGGGTACAGCAATTTGAAAAGCTTTCTTTCGGAAAAAACCGACGACGGGGAAACCCGTAAATCCAGCTTTTTAGAGGTGCTGACGGACAACATTAGCATCCGTTTTTCGAACGTAAAATTTGAGTACACAGATGCCATAAAAACGACCAGCATTCATGCAAACTTGGAAGACATTACTGCTAAACTGCACAGAAAAGAAAGTGGCCTAACTGCGGAAGTAGATATGACAGTATTTGTGGAGGAATTGGCTTTTAAAAAAGCGAAAGGTTCATTTATTACCAATAGTAAATTGGTGGGGAAACTGAATATGGGCGTGGAAGATGGCAATATTAGTTTTGAGCCTTTTCCATTGTCCATTGATGAGCAAGTATTTATGTTTGGGGGGAATTATGATACCCGAAAAAAGCAATTGACAAAGCTGACTTTAGAAAATGAAAGGACGGTATGGAGCCAAGTCGTGCCATTGTTGCCAGTGGATTTGCAAGGAAAGCTGGAGCCATATTCTGTTGCAAAACCCTTCTATTCAAAGACTACTATTTCCAGTTATTTCAAGCCAGAGGAACCTGTTTTGGTCAATATTGATTTCCGCATGGAGGAAGAAAATGAGGTGACGGCCAAGGGTTTTAAGTTTGAACAAGTCGTGTTAAACGGGCGGTTTACAAATCGCCTATATGATGACAAGCGAGCGGAAAAGGAGGACGGCAAGAACTTGAGAATCGCACTCAATAAAGTAAATACCGTGTATGACGATTTCTTTGTCCAAGCACCATCTGCCTTGATAACAACAACACCAAAAGGTGGCGCAAGATTAAAAACAACCTTCAATATAAATGGCAAACCATCCAGTATAAGTAGGTTCCTAAAAAACGACAAGTTCATTTTTAAACGGGGAAAGTTTGACTTGGTGGCCAGCGTGGACGGCCACATGAAAGATTTACAATCTCTGATAATAAACAGCGAAGCCAATTTAGCACTTAAACGTTTTTCGGTTGTATATAAACCCTCTAATACGTCCTTTCCTTTTGCGCAATTAATCCTCGCTAAAAAACAAGGCGACGCTAATTTTTCCATTGTCAGCAGCACCCTCGAAAATGGACACGATTTCTTGATTGATGGGGGGGTGACAAACATGAAAGCGCTACTTTTTGCCATAGCGGGGCGCTCCACCAGTGAGGTCAATTTTGTCGCTGAGAAATTAAGCTGGACTGACTTTGTCAACCTTTTTGGCGAGAACGGCTATTTGGATGATGGCAATCCCAAAAATGACCTTCAAAAAAAACGCTCCATGAAAGAAACGATTCGGGGCATCCAATTCAATTTCCAGCCTCGGATTTCGGTGTCGGTTGATACACTGGAATATTTTGATTTAATGGAGCTTCGCAAGTTTAAAACTGGGGTTCATTTTGAAAACGAACAAGCCTTGGTGCTGGAAAACACCAGCTTTAGCTATGAGGAAGGGCAGGTAAACCTTAAGGCAAGGTTTGATGTCAGCAAGGAGGATATTACGCCATTTAATTTTGAATTGCATGCCAAGAATATAAACCTTGCCAAACTGCTGCCCCCATTAGATTATTTCAAGGTTAGGTTGCTCGCCAATATGGACGAATTGCCCGACAATGTGCGCCTGGATATAAAACACAAAGGAATCCTGGACGACCAAAATGGATTGATTCCCAGCACTTCCTCTGGTGAGATTATTTTTCAAGTGGACAAAGGCAAAACCCTCTTAGGAAAAGTATATTATGAACCTGCTGAACACAGCCATTTAATGAATTCGCAGGATTTGCAGCTTGGTAATTCCGTGAAAACCAAAATACTGCTGGATGGCGACCCCGCCTTATTTAATCAGTTTTTTAAAACGGATAGGTTCTTTTTCAGCAACGGTAATTTTTCCGCACAATTGCGATATGAGGGCAACGTTCGTAATTTTGAGGAACTGCTGAACAGTGGCGATGCTACTTTCAACTTAGAAAATAGCGAGGTTTACTATAAACAGGCGGATGTAAGTTTTCCCATTACAGAAATCAACCTTGCGCTACATGAGGATAATGCGGATTTTTATGCTTTCATGAACAAGGATTCCATACACCAAAAGATTCAGTTGGCGGGTAATATTCAAAACCTCAGCGAATTAGTCGTGGGAAATACCGGTAAAGATGTAAAAGCAGTTGTTGACATTACGTCCACCAAGATTAGATGGTCCCAATTTCTCAAGATTTTTTATCCAGCAAATGTTGACAAACCAGATAGAATATCAGGCGCTATAAAGGAAACCACAAAAGGAATATTGACTGCCTTTAACCCAGATATTTGTATGTACCTGGATACGTTTATCTATTCTGACAAATTGACGTTATACGAAGTTCAAACAGGCATTACTTTGAAGGATTCTGCTACAATGGTCTTGGATAAAACTGGCTTTCGGTTCCATGATGGCAGCGTCAGCTTTCAGGGCAGCATGGATTTGGGGCAAATACAATCCACGCCTTTTACTGGCCAGTTTCACACGGACAAACTGAATGTGGCATTGTTGCTGGAAAGCCTTGACTACCTCGACATTCCTGCTTTCAAAGACATCAAAAAACTGTCCGGCGAAGCCACCCTGAACCTTGACTTATCTGGCGCAATTGTAAACGGTGGCAAAGGGCTTGTCCCGGAAGAAAACCGTGGCCAACTTGATTTCGAGTTGAGCAATATCGTAATCAAAGGTTTTGCACCACTGGATAAATTGGCTGCCAAAATCCGAATGAAAAAACGCTTTGAACAACTCCGCTTTGCGCCGCTGGAAAACCACTTGAGCATAAAAGGAAAAGACATTGACATACCCCTGATGGAGATTCAATCCAATGCCATCAATATGTTCATTGAAGGTACTTATAGCTACGGCGATAACACCAATATATGGATATCTATACCATTGGATAATTTGAATACTCCCGATGGCTCGGTCATACCTCCCAAAAGGGGCTATGCAGCTACCAAGCGTAAAATATACGTCGAATTCACAGCCGATAAAAATGGCGAAAACACATTAAAGTTCCGCTTCCGCAAAAAGCAGTTTTATAAACAACGGGGAATATCTGAACAATATAGAGCCGACCTTAAAATGTATCGCAACATGAGGAAGGAACAAAAGAAGGGGCATTGATAAACTAACCGGAAATCAATGGTTCGTGAAGGTTTAAAGTTTCAGAGCCTGTCCCGATTTTTCGGGATTTCACGGGGGGCTTTCGTCAATCGAAAATGGTGTGCAATTTTAAAATGACTTTGCAGCAAATCAAGTTCATCAAACTCCTCGTAACCGCTTCCATCGAAAAGGCAACAACATCGGCACCTCCCGCTGGTATTTCCGGTAGGCTTCGCCAAATTGGGCGACCAGCTTTTCCTCCTCCAACCTGCTACCGATGATGAGATAAATCGTGCTGATCAAGGCAAAGGCGAACATGGCGTCGTTTGGGAAGATGAACAGAACGCCGACGACCATTAGCAAAGTGCCAAAATAAAGTGGATGCCGCACCCGCCCGTTCAAGCCCCTGATTATCAATTTGTTGTGCACCGGCTTTTGCCCAGTTCGCAGTTGTTCCAGCCCCATGAACTCGTCGAGGTTGTACCGCTTCATCGCCCGCACTACCCATGAGATTCCAGCCAAGGCCAAGAGTATGCCAGGGTAGGGGAGTATCGGATTAGGCGACCATATCGGCGTTTTTTCTATCGTGAAATAGCGATAAAAAATGGCGGCCAGCAGCACCGTGGCCAGCAGGTTGTAGCCGAGGCGGTAGTAGCGAGGCGGTACGAGCCTGTACAGTTTTGCCTTCACGCCATCGGCAGCGAGGAGGCTGTGCAGGGCGTAGTAGGCTATTAATAGAAGGCTAAAATATAGTACAGGCATGTTGTTGTAAATTCTAAGTGGCAAAAATAAGCTTTTCCATTGCCCTTTGCCCGCCACCCTAAGAAATCTCCACCGCTATTGTTGGGCACACTGGAGGCAGATGAAACCGAGTTTGTGGACCAATACTTCGCCGCCCGGCGCATCCAGCGCACAGGCATCCGCCACGAAACGCCACCGACACCGAACACTGAGCTGACCGAGAACCTTGCTTCCATCATTGAATCCATGCAAATGGAACCCGTACCTGTTCCGGTGGAGAATGGGGTGACGGTTTGATGCTAGTGCTTAGATGATAAAAGCCCCGGCCACTTTTGGGTGGTCGGGGCTTGTGTTTTGGTGGACTGCTGGATAATCGCCCCATCGGGGGATACCAGTCCGCAGCACCTTGATTCTGCTGAAAATAAACTTGCAACAACTGGGGGAATACTTGTGGCTAACGGGTTATATTGCTTTTTCAACTGCTTTCACGATTGTTCTTTTTACTTTTTCCCATTTGATTTTTTTATCCATGACGTCTATTTCTCCGTCCAAATCGGCATCATCAAACCAAGTCAAACTTTTATAGACATGAAAAAGCGTGGAATGCTTGAACATTTGGGCATACCAACCCATGATGTCGGTGAGCGTAAAATGCTGCAACAAAAAATACAAATCAAAAAAATCCTTCTTTCTGCCCCGGCCCATGATGGCATCTATTTTCATGCAGGCAATATCCTTTGTGTTTGCCATACGAATGCCGTCAACCACCAAGACATCGCTTGCGAAAGGATAGCGGAACCGAATAAAATCTACCTTAATCCCTTGTATTTCTCCTATTAGTGTTTGTTTTTGGAGATGCGTCACTTGCGGTTCGTAGCCAGTCTCCGTCAAATGCTTCAAAATAGCACTCGCCTCAAAGTCGCTTTGCGTGAACATGTCCAAATCAATGGATTTCCTATGCCCTATTTGCAAGGACAGGGCGGTACCACCTACTAAGTTAAACTGGCCCAAGGCTTCGTCTGCCATCAGCCTTTTCAATAATCCCAATGTGATGGGTTCGACTGTTTGAGTATGTAACATCTGAAATTTTGGATTGATTCATTGAAGTACGCCGCACAAAACGACAAGGTTTGTTTGTCCAAATACCGTATTTGCATACTCTCTGCTTTTATGGTTGGCTTGCCATAATAGGCTTTCAGTAAAAACCAATCAGACAAAGTCCCATGCGTCAACGTGCGTTCTATGACAAACCGCTTGTTTTTCTCAAAATCCAATTGCGTTTTGTCCACGTCCCAAAACAGGGAAGCACTAAAATCCTCAACTTTCAGTTCCTTTTTCATTTTCCTGGCTGTTTGCTTGCGGTGGCTGCTGCCATGCTTGTTTATTTCTTCAAAGGTAGGGATTTAACAGAAAATGGGAAACGCCACCTTCGTGCTGCGCCATTCTGGGCCGGAAGACTTGTGGCCAGCAGGGACGGCATTCCCCATTACCTTGTATTTGGCCCATGCTGGGATTGTTTACCCAGCCCATATAAGAGACTTAAATGCTGCTGAAAACAAACTTGCAACAACTGGGAGTTGTTGTACTTCTGGTTTGACCAGTTATCGATGATTTTCATTTCTTTCTTTTGTCTAATTTAAGTTTATGCATGAATTTTGATTTATTTCTTTTGTCTAAGTAGCCAAGTCCCTGTCTTATATTTGCCATCAATTTTAAGTAAAATAAATCTAAGTCATCGCCGTTTTTCCTTAAATGGTAGTAAGATAATATCTTTAAAAACGACAAATCTTTTATGTAATTTAATTTTGAATTTTCAACGAACGATTTTATAATTTCAGGGTAATCGCTACCTCTAATATCAGCATAAACAAATACTGAGACGTATTTTTCTAAATCTGAGATGTTTAAAGTCTGTTTGTCCTTTTTAATTTTATCAAGTATTACAGGGCGCAATTTTTGACTTCCTAACCAATTAAACAAAACTACTTGGTGGATTAGTGGGAGTATTTTGACAAATATTTCAAAATTAATATTTTTTGGAAAAAAATCAGGTTGTTTTTTATGCTCACTGTAGTACCAAAGTAGTGCGTCTCGATATTGCATAAGAAATGAAAAAGAACTTGTCAGAATATTTGAATATGCTGCCTTTTTTATTTCAAAGTCATCAACATCTTCACTGTTTTTAAGGACGCAAGCCGCTAATTTTAAAATTTTGTCTAAATTCTTATTTGTTTCTAAATTTGATTCATCTTTTTTTGCAATTGTTGTTTGGGATGGTATGACTGACAACGAGTCATCGTATATTTGGTCTAGTTGTTCATCATTAGGTTTGATTTCTATTTTTTTATCATCTAATCGAAACGCTATTGTTTTTTGCTTATTAGATTCTAATATTAAATCTAATTTTTGATAATTTTCCACAATGGATTCGTTATATGAACTAAAAGCCATGTGGAGTTTTTCCTGTGTGAAAATCAAAAATTTTTGATCGTCTCTTTTTAGCCCTGTATAATAAATTATTTCGTCGACATAGTTCAGGTAATTTTCTCCTGTAAGAACTTCGGTTCTAAAATCCAGGTCGTAATCAAATTGTAGGGCTAAGAAATAATGGAAAAAAAAGGCAGATTTAAAACGGATTAAATTTTCATCCTCATAAATGAAGATACCCCTTGAAATAAAGTCATCTAAAATTTTGTTTGGCTGACCAGTAAATCTGCTTGAAAGATAATTTTTAAAGTACTGAAGCATGTCAATATAGTCTATAGAATAGCTTAAGTCACCATCACCATTGTTCTTCATAAATTTAGCTGCAAAAGAAAGAAGCCTCTTTTTATTTGCAAAATCAAAAGTGTCTGAGTATATATTGTCTATATTGGTTTTTTCGAGTAGATTTTCAATAAAAATTTCTACTAAGACTGAGTTATTGATTGGTCTTTTTTCCTGTTTTTCGAAAATCCATAAAAACAATGTAACGGAAAGAGGAGTTTTGGGAAGCCCAAAATCCCCAAAACTTTTTAATAATTTTTGCATACTTTCTTGCAAATCAATGTCTTTGCCGTTGAACCACTTAGTTACTAGTGATCTAATTTGGGAGCTGTTTAGGTTTTGAATAAATACTAAATTAAATTGAAATTTTTCGTTATGGTCAAGATATGTTGTAGGTATGGTTGTCTCAGAAATTAAAGTTGAAGTTGCAATTATTTGAGTATTATTATATTTATCTGCGAAGTCCTTCAATTTTTTAAGAATAATCGTGTTTTTGTCGTTGAAAGATAAGTCATCAATTAATAGAATTACTTTCGTTTGCTTTAGAAATTCATCAAATTCCATTGAAGAAATAGATGTAAATTCCTTTATGATTGTTTTAATTTCTTTCTTTTTGAGTTCAGAGAATTTGAAAAAAACAGGAATCTTATTTAGTTGGTAAAATTTGCTCAAGGCATCGATGAATAGTTTGTCTAAAAGTATGGTCTTGCCAGATTCTTTTAATCCATATATCAAGTAATTCTCATTAGATGATAAGATTTTTTCAATAGTATATCTTTTAGTATCTTTTTCATCAAGAGTATCTTGTGGGTTATTAAGTAAATTGGGCTCTACAAAAAGATTATTTATTGAGCAATTCGTGTTGGTGTAAATTGAAGACATAATGATGTCTTCATTTAATTTTTCAACATATTTTGACTCAATTTCGCCTACTATTTGAAATCCTCTTTCAATAGAATTTTGATTTTTATTGCTTGGCAGTTTAAATGTTTTGATTCCATCTATCGTTCCGATGTCGGTGTTGGGTACAAAGCAGGCGTGTTGCTCTACATACTTTCTGTATTGTGCAACTATTTTATCATTGGGATAGAAGTCAATTATTGAATAGCCATTTACGAATTTCCTTTCTTTGGGATTGTCGCCAATTGTTGAATTAGAAATTGATATAAAAATATCGCCTATTAAATCTTGGTTGTATGAGGATTCCAGTTCGTGTACATGTCCAGTAAAAAGGATGTCGTAATGTTTAAATAATAATGGCTTGATTGATTCTCTGTCATAATCGGAAAAGAACTCAATTGGATGATGAATTAGAGCTAGTTTTACTTGGCAATCGTTGATACGAGATAAAGAGTTTTCAATTTGTTCTTTCCCTAAGAGAATATTGCCTTTGTCATTGTCATCTTTACAAAGCCATGCAGAATTAAAACAAGTAATTCCAACTTTTAGCCCTTCTATGTTAAGATTGAAAGTGCATTCAAAATTTGAGATTTCTGCTGTATTGTATTTTTTGTAGAACTCTCCTTCCCATTTTTTATATTCTTGAAGTCTATCTAAATGTTTTGATGACTTTCTATTTTTTTGTATAAAAATTTGTAACTCGCTAGAGTCCTTAAGTTTTTCTTTTATGCCAGCTTCTGAATATTCATCAATATCTTCTCTAAAAACATCATGATTTCCTGGCACACAGAAAAAATTACCTGAAAGTGTAGAGTTTTGTGTCAATATTTCATCAATAAAGTTTTTTTCAAAATGATGAAAAACATTTGCTTTACTGCTGAATTTTACACCACCTTTATCAATTAGGTCGCCCGTGAAAAACAACAAAGTATTATCTGTTATGAAATTTTTTATATCTTGCGAGAGAGCATTAACCAATGTTTTTTTTGGAAAGGTCAACTCCTCTTTTTCAAGGTGAAAATCCGAAATGTGAATGATTCTTATCATGTAAATATTTTTTTAATAATTTTTCAATTGAAAATATGTGTGAGTTTCTCCCGGTGCCACCTCACCCACTCCCTCCCCGGCCAAAACCTCTGCTCCTTCGGCAGCCGAATCGTCCTCCCTTCCAGCGCCTTCAAGCCGTAGGCCGAGTCGTTTTCCACCAGTTTTTCCTTTACGAGGACAGTATAATCATCAGAGAGGGAAATCAGGCCAGCATCAAAGGCAGTGTGCAGGTTCGGGCAGAGGGCAAGGCCATTGTCCAAGGAATTCACGCCACAGATATAATGCGGTTTGATATGGCAGGCTTCTACCAGCATCGGGGCGCCTTCTATCCGCAGGTTACTGATGCAGCAGGTATAGTCGTATTGGTACAGCAGGTTGTCGCTGAACTTTTGGTGCCGGATGAAGCCTTCCCATTCCTTCATGCCCGTGATGCGCCGCTCGTACCGTGGGGCTTCTGAGGGTTCCATGAGTATGTCCGCTTCAATGTCGAGTATCAGGCCGTCCATGCCTTTGGCGGCTATATAATGGTGTTTGGTGTCCGGGAAGAAGGCATCCAGCAGTTTCATGCGGATAAGCTCCCGGGTATCCATTTGCTGAAAGAAGCGGAAGGCATCGTCGGAGAGTCGTCCGGCAGCATTGGCATCGTAGAGGCGTTTGGGTGACCGCAGTTCTGCCTCGTGCAACAAGCCATGTTTGTGAAATGGTGTCCAAAAACCATCCGTTTTTAGGTAATAGAAGGGTTTGGTAATCAGGTCCGCCTTGTAGGCATGGTTGGGCAC
>CAZDSU010000077.1:0-29317 GCA_964508135.1 uncultured Saprospiraceae bacterium | reverse complement strand
ACCATAGATTTCAAAGAACAAAATGTATCGAATAATTCTGATTGACTACTTATTGGAATGTCTTTGAAAGGTATTTTGTGATTGAGTCAAAAATTCGTGGAGATGAGTTCAAACACTTTGGAGAGACGAAAGGTGAAACTTCACATGCTAAAATTGCCGAGTCAATATTTCTCCCCCCTCAAGAGATGATTTCCTGGCAAGAACATTTCATTGGAAACAATTACAACCGTGACAGCGGATTTGATAAAACTTGGTTTGATTTAGCTTTTGCCCTCGATAGGGGGCTTTCAAAAGGAAGTGCATTCGAGGAAGCAAAAGCACTTTTCTCCCAATTAGAAGAAGCCATTTCCGCAAAAATCTTCAAAAAAGAAGATGAAAAAAAATTTTATTTCCGTTTCCACAACAACGGCCAAACAGAACAAGAAGCCTCGGTAGTTGCTCAAGGCATCAATAAAATCGGCCAACTCATCTACCTCATTATGAACGGCTCCCTCACCAAAGACACCATCCTTTTCTGGGACGAGCCAGAGACCAACCTGAACCCGAAGTACATCCTCGTCGTGTCCAAGTTCCTGCAAACACTGGCCAAGGCGGGCTGTCAAATCTTCGTCGCTACGCACGATTACCTGCTATTGAGCGAGCTTTCCATGGCCAAGCAGTTCCAAGATGTCCAAGGTGACGTGCCCGATATGAAGTTCTTTTCACTCATTAAGGGTGAGAACGGGACGGAAATCGAAGAAGGTGGCCTCATCTCAGAAATACAAAACAACCCTATCCTTGACGAATACGCCAGACTGCAAGAAACCAAGCTGGGGCTGTATGCCAAGCGACTCCAAACAACCTAAAATGACTACACTTGAGGAGGGAAAACTTAAATTCATTTTCGATGATAGCTGGTCGGAGGTGCTTCATTACGACACCTTCGAAGATGTCAAAAAATCACATCTCTCATGTGTTGATTTTGTGGGAGTGCGTAGCGATAAGGATGTTTTTCTCTTTGAAATTAAGGATTTTAAAAACCGACCACCTGAACAGCATGATTCGATGGTCAGCAAATTGCTACCTGATAGTCAATCCACCCACGATAACAAGGTTTCGCCCCTGTTGAAAGAAATCGTCGGGAATGTGAAGGACAGCCTGCTTTTCCTTTCGTTACATTCAAGAAAAAAGATTTTGAAGGAAACTGAAATCTGGTTGTCGATGAGAGGAAAAATAGAGGGTCAAACCAATCAAATCCATGTGGTTTTGTGGCTCGAATTGGATAAGGGCTACCCCAACCTCTCAGCGAGGGAAGTATTGTCAGCACAAAATATTTTGGAAAGCAAACTCCAGCAACGCCTCAGTTGGCTGACACCCAATGTAGTTGTAACGGATGCCCAGAGACATCCTTTTGGCGATTCTATTAAAATCGAGCGTGCCAAAAAATAACCTCCCTACAATTCATCCCGCCCATTCCACAATTCATCAGAAATCTTTCGCTTCCGAAGTCGCTTCTTCAGATTTTTGCCCCCATATCGCATAAACGGACGAGCCGTAGCCGTCGTTTTCGAAGGATATCACATGTTGTGATGATTGCGGCAGGAGCCGAAAGTGCAGAACTTTGCAGCCAATAATTTCAAAACAATCTTCCGTAAAATTTTAAGCGTCATGAAAATCACCCAACAGTTAACAATCACACTTGCAATGCTGCTTTTTGCAGCGCTGGGCTTCGCCCAAAACCCAACCCAAACCATCCGGGGCAGTGTCCTCGACCAGCAATCTGACGTTCCGCTAATCGGCGTCACCATCGAACTGCTCGATGCGCCAGAGGCCACTGGCACTGTCACCGAACCAGACGGCTCTTTTGCACTGCCCGGTGTGCCAGTGGGTAGGCAGACCCTGCGTTTCAGCTACATCGGCTACGAGGGCGTGACCATCCCGAACGTGGTGGTCACGGCGGGCAAGGAGGTTTTTTTGGAAGTCAAAATGACCGAGTCGTACACCCAACTGAACGAGGTCGTCGTGACGGCCCAGGTGGACAAGGACAGGGCCGGCAATGAACTGGCCACCATCAGTGCCCGACAATTTTCGCTGGAGGAGGTCACCCGCTATTCCGGTGCCCGCAACGACGCCTCTCGCATGGCCGCCAACTTCGCCGGGGTGAACATCAGCGACGACAGCCGCAACGACATCGTGGTGCGGGGCAACTCGCCCACCGGCCTGCTCTGGCGCATGGAGGGGGTGGCCATCCCGAACCCAAACCACTACTCCACCCTCGGAAGCACGGGCGGTCCGGTGAGCGCCCTGAACACCAACTTGCTGAAAAACAGCGACTTCCTCACCTCGGCATTCCCCGCCGAGTACGGCAATGCCCTCTCCGGTGTGTTCGACATCCAATTGCGGAGTGGCAACAAAGAAAACCATGAGTACACCTTTCAGTTGGCGGCGTTTAGCGGCTTGGAGGCGATGGCCGAAGGGCCTTTGCAAGGAAAAAGGAAAAAGGAAAAAGGCCAAAATGAGGGTGGAGGGGCTTACCTCGTCAGCTACCGCCACTCGTTTGCGGAGCTGGCCAACGAGGCCGGTCTGAACATCGGCACGACGGCCACGCCGAAGTACAAAGACCTGTCGTTTAAGGTGGATTTACCGAAAACCAGATTTGGCAATTTCAGCCTGTTCGGTATAGGTGGCCTGAGCAATATTGATTTCATCGGAAAGAACCTGTCAGAGGAGGATTTTTATGGAGAAACCGACCAGAACAGCTACGTGACCTCGCAGGTGGGCATCCTCGGCCTCACCCACCGCCTGCTGCTCAACGAGACAACCTACCTGCGCACGACCATCGCTGCCTCCAATTCCGGTAACACCTACAACGAGGAGCGGGTACTGGAAGACCAGAGCATCCGACGCCACCTGGAGGTGGACGACGCCGTGAACCGCTACACGGTTTCCAGCTTGTTGAACAAAAAATTCAATGCACGGCACACGCTGAGAACGGGTGTAATTGGCGAAGTTTTCAACGTAAAAAACAGTGTGCGTGACCGGGAGGCTCGCCCCGATTGGGTCACGCTGCGCGACTTTGACGGCAACCTCGGCCTGCTACAAGCCTACGTACAGTCGCAGTATCGCCTCAGCGAAAAGTTCACGCTTAACTCCGGCCTGCATGGCCAGTACCTGATTTTCAACGAAACTTGGGCGGTGGAGCCACGCCTTGCCCTCAATTTTCACCTCACCGAAAACCAAACCCTGAACCTTGGCTACGGCCTGCACAGCCAGATGCAACCGCTGCCGATGTACTTCCTACAGGTGCCGCAGCCCGATGGTAGCTACCTGCGCACAAACGAAGACCTGGAATTCACCCGCAGCCACCAGTTGGTGTTGGGTTACGATGTGAAAGTGGGCGGCGACTGGCGCATCAAGGCAGAGACCTACTACCAGGCACTCGGCAACGTGCCAGTTGAGAGTGTTCCCGGCAGCTTTTCGATGCTGAACGCAGGTGCCGATTTTGCCTTCCCGGAGGAGCATTTTTTGGTAAATGAGGGCACGGGAAAAAACTACGGCGCAGAGCTGACGGTGGAGAAGTTTTTCAGCAAGGGCTACTACGTGCTGATGACAGGGTCGGTGTTCGACAGCAAGTACGAGGGCAGTGACGGCGTGGAACGCAACACGGCGTTCAACAACAAATATACCTTCAATTTCTTGGCGGGCAAGGAGGTTAAAATTGGCAAGGACAAGCGCAATGCACTTACGTTTGACACCAAGTTCACGACGGCCGGTGGGCGTTTTTACACCCCGATTGACCTGGAGGCGAGCATTGCCGAAGGCAAACAAGTGTTTCAAGAGGACAAGGCATACAGCGAACGGATTGACTCGTACTTCCGCTGGGACGTGAAGTTTGGCTACCGCCTGAACAGCAAAAAACGGAAGCTGTCACAGCAGTTTTTCCTCGATTTCCAGAACGTGACAAACCACGAAAACGTGTTCACCTACCGTTTCAACCGGGAGAAGGGCGAGGTGCAGCAGGTGAACCAAATTGGATTCTTCCCGGATTTGCTGTGGCGGGTACAGTTTTGAGGTATGGAGGTATGAGGTATGGAGGTATGTTTCGTGTGCATACCTTCATATCTCATACCTCCTCACTTGGCATAGAAAACAAAAATCTTCCCCGGACTACCATCCGCACCCTCATTGGCAATGAACAGCGTACCGTCCGAGTCAAAGCAGATACCCTCTGGCTGGCCATGGACGCTTTTTTTGAGGCGTTCGAGGTGCAGGATTTTGCCTTTGGAATTGAGTACGAGCAGGGTGTTGCCACGGGCGGAGGTGACGTAAATCTCGCCTGTTTTTGGGTGCACGGCGATGCCTGACGGACTGAACTTCATCTCTGTTTCTTCAGGTGAGGCAATGTGCTCCATTTTCTTTTCGGCGTCAGATTCGCCGCTGGTTTTCAGAAAATCTTCCAAGTCGGGCAGGGTGAGCAGGTAGGCGGGCGTTTCTGAAACGGTCTTGGTTGCGAGGTCGAAGGCGTAAATGGCCTTTTTGAATGCAGCTCCATCGCCGCTTGCGCCTTTGCCCTTGCAGCCGAGCAGCAGGTGGTTGTTTTTGGCGTCGAAGGCAAGGCCCTCCACGTCGTTTTCTTTGTTCAAAAATGACTTGAAGCTCTGGACTTCGGGGTTTGGCGATGCAAAGTTTTTTACCTGATAAAGCGTGCCGTTGCTCTTGCTCACCCAAGCGTCGTTGCCCACGATTTCGATGCCCTCGTAGTCACCTTCCTCCCTAAATACAATCCTCGATTTTATCGTTCCGTTAGATTTGTCCAACAAAAAAATGATGCCCTTCTCGTCGTTGACAGCGGCGAGCATCTGCCCACCTCCCGCAAGGCTGATACCAGATATTTCCTTCAACTCGTTGGGCATATCGAAAGCGGCATCGGGATGGTCGAGGTGGTAGGGAAACGGGGGGTGGCTGCCAATGAATGTTGGTACTGAACCATTGTGGAAGGCGAACCAACTGGCGAAAAGACCAAACAGCAAAACTTGAGACATGGGTGTGTATTTATTTTTGTGAAAACAATTTGGGTTACAAAACTACGGGTCTTTGGTGCTGATAGTTGCCAGATGATGGCGGTGCGTTGTAAAAAGTTCTTTTTCAAAGTATTTGTATTCGAAGCTTGTCGGCTTAGACCTTGTGACGAAAGGGCAAAAAAAAGTCGCACCCAGAAGGTGCGACTGCCATAAACAAATTATAATCTCATGAAATAAACGAAAAAATCTTTGTGGCTTGGGGTTGGTAAAAATGGCTTTGATTGAACAACCTCGAATAACTTTCGGAAGTTTACGGAAAGAGTGGAAATAACAAGTGGCAGCATATTTTCTAACAGTTTTTAACAAATAGAAAAAAACATGAAGGGCATTGCCAGTACGGACATCGTGAAGGTGCAGGGCCAGCAACAAAGCCAAATGGTGGATTTCGTGGTAGCCGAAGAACCGCTCGAAATCAGGTTGGGGTTCCTTAAAAACGGTGTCCGACAACAAAAAAGTATTTCCGTGACGATGCGCACGCCCGGCCACGACGAGGAGCTTGCACTTGGGTTCTTGTTCACAGAAGGCATCATCGGTGGGGCAGAACAGGTCACAGGGTTCAGCCGACCACCCGTGCGCTGGAAGCAGGCGAAGGAAAACGTACTGGTGGTGGAAATGGCCGACGACGTGGTGGTGGACCTTGGGCGCTTGGAGCGGAATTTTTACATCAGCTCATCGTGTGGGGTATGCGGCAAGGCGAGCATCGAGGCGGTGCGGGTGCAGGGGCAGTTTGAGCTATCGGAGCCTGTGCCTATGTTCCCTGCCGGGGTGTTGCATTCGTTGCCAGAGCTGCTGGCTACCCGTCAGTCCATCTTCGACTGCACAGGTGGGCTGCATGGGGCTGCACTGTTCGACCGGGCTGGAAAGCTGCTGCTGGCACGGGAGGACGTAGGCCGGCACAATGCCCTCGACAAGCTCATCGGGGCGGCGATGCGGCAAGGCATTCTGCCCCTCTTCGAACACTTGGTGCTGGTGAGCGGGCGGGCAGGTTTCGAGTTGGTGCAAAAATCGGTGCTGGCGGGGGTGGCCGTGCTGGCAGCCGTTGGCGCTCCCTCAAGCCTGGCCGTGGAACTGGCCGAGGAGGCGGGCATGACGCTGGTGGGCTTTCTCCGCAATGAACAGTTCAACATTTACACTTGTCCAGCAAGGGTTGTTTTTGAGATTTTGGACGGGTAACCTTAGATTTTGGTGGGCGACGGAGCTATTTTTCTGATAGGGGGAAATGACGAGAAGCGCTCAGAAGTTACAAATTCTGTTTTTCATCACAAAAAAACCTACTTTTGCCGTCCTTTTAAAGCACTTGAGCTGCGTTTTGGCGTGTCAGCAAATTGGCAAAAGAATATCCCACATTTGCCAAAGCGCTAAAACGCCAATTTGCCAAAGCGCTATTATTCATCACCATTAAAAAGTACCTAACATGGGCAGAGGAGACAAAAGAACCACCAAAGGCAAAATCTGGAGGGGTTCGCACGGCAAGACTCGCAGCAAGAAGACGAACAGTGCGGCGCCGCCTAAAAAAGTAGTGAAGAAGAGTGCCTAGTGGCCACTTGTTGTTGTTTACCCCGCAAACTTGGACAAGCAACAACCAACTGACATTTTTGGCAAAAGCACTGGGTTAAATGAAAATTCGCATCCAAGGCAATTCCATCCGACTTCGGCTCTCGCAGTCGGAAGTGGCCAAGTTCCACGAGACTGGGAGGGTAGCAGACGGTATCCGCTTCGGCAATGAGACGGATGCTGCGCTGAATTATGTGCTGGAGCGCTCCGACCTGCCAGAAATGGCGGCGACCTTTGCCGAAAACTGCATCTGTGTTTTTGTGCCGTCGGGGCTTGCGGGCACTTGGGCCACTGCAGAACAAGAAGTGGGGATGGAGCACCTCGTCCGCTTTCCGTCCAGCGACGGATACCTAAGGATTCTGGTCGAAAAGGACTTCAAATGCCTGGCCGACCGGCCTTCCGAAGACGACAGCGACGGGTTTCCGAACCCTAACCTGAGCTGCTAATATATAGCGTCACCGAACCTTATCACACCACAACCCGCCTAGCACCAGCCTCGGCACTTCCTTCAGTAGCACCTATTCACCTTTTTTGATTTTTTTTTGGGAAAATTCGCTGGTTCTTCCCTCGTTTTTGTACCACGGAACAGCAGCCTTTTTTTTTACCGCTGTTTTGGCTTACTGACCAGTTTTTCGATGTAGAAAAACACGGGGCGTGAACCGAATCCTGTTCGATTGACGCCCCGATATGGTTTTTTTCAAAGGAATTGAAGAAAAACCTAATGAATATGGGTAAAAAGCGAGCAAATGCTGAAACAACCGCCCACCGCTATGCGTTATTTTCCTCGTTTATAGACATTTTTCGGGAAAAGTCCCGATTTGGTTTTTGACCGCGGATACTTGCCCTTCTTGTCGGGTTGTACGTGTGCCGACTCGCTCATCGGGCAGCCCGAGCCACGGTTGCAGGAGCTGGTGGAGAGGAGGATGAAACAGGCAGCGATGCCAAAAACAAGCAAAAAGGATGACTTCTTCATGTGCAAAAACAAATTTTAATCTGAAAAGAATGATGCAAAGTTGAGCAATATCCCTGTCAAAAGCGAGTATTCGTTGAAAAGGCCAATAAAATCAGGCATTTTTCTTCTTAAAACGTTTGTAGATAGGGATGCTTGTATATTTTTGCGCCACTTTTTTAAAACTGTAAATTTTTAAACCATTTAAGATGAACAAAGGAGATTTGATCAACAAGGTTGCAGAAAGCGCTGGTCTTACCAAAGCTCAGGCTACTTCTGCCGTTAACACTGTATTCGAAGCTGTCGGTGAATCACTGACGAAAGGTGACAAAGTTACCCTAATCGGTTTCGGTACTTTCTCTGTTTCCAAGCGTGAGGCTCGCCAGGGCCGCAACCCACAGACAGGCCAATCCATCACGATTGCCGCTAAGACTTCCGTGAAATTCAAGCCTGGCAAAGAACTGGCGGATTCTGTGAACTAATCAGGAACCGAAAGATCTAGCTTTCAGAAAGGAAAGGGCAACCGGGAATACCCCGTTGCCCTTTTCCTTTTTGGATTTTCCTACCTTTGCGGGCTGATTTTTGACACTTGGCACCTATTCCACCATGTATGAGGCAGTAAAAAAGCTGATGAAGCGCTGGTTGCCGAAGAAATTCCTGCTCAAAAACGAGTTGACTCTTCGGAAAATCCTGGCCATCAGGTACAGGGGCGACAAGTTTGGCTGCAATATTTGCGAAAGCAAACTCTCCGCCTTCATCCCTCTCGAAAACGGAGAAATGCTCTGCCCGGCCTGTGGAAGCCTGCCACGCAACCGTCGGCTCTGGCAAGTGTTGAAAGGGCAGAACCTGCTACACGGCAACGTCCTCGATTTTTCGCCAAGCCGTTGCCTGTCAAGGAAAATGCGGACGCAAAAGGGCATCCGTTACGTCAGCAGCGACTATGCCGGGGAGTTTGAAGCCGAGAAATCGCACGACATCACGGCTATTGCAGAGCCGGACGACCAGTTTGACCTCGTGATTTGCTACCACGTGCTGGAGCATGTGGACAACGACCGCCAAGCAATGCTCGAACTACATCGGGTTTTGAAAATTGGTGGAAAGGCCATCATTCAGACACCGTTCAAGGATGACGGTATTTACGAAGACCCCAGCATCGTTACACCCGAAGAGCGGCTTCTGCATTTCGGGCAAGAAGACCATGTTCGGGTGTACGCTGTCAGCGGCCTTGCGGAAAGATTACGAATGGCAGGATTCGAGGTGGAAATCAAACAATTCAGCGACGAGACAACTAGCGACCAATTTTTTGGAATGAAGGAAAACGACACCGTTTTGATTGCTTCGAAGTGAACCGTTTTCCAAATAGAAAGAAACTTTAAAATGAAATTTGCAACCAAGACCATCCACGCTGGCATCGAGCCAGATCCCAGTACGGGGGCAGTGATGACGCCCATTTACCAAACCTCCACCTACGCCCAGGCCGCCCCCGGCGACCACAAGGGTTATGAATACGCTCGCACCCAAAACCCTACCCGCCATGCGCTGGAAGCCAACCTCGCTGCCCTCGAAAACGGCGCTGACGGCATCTGTTTCGGCAGTGGACTTGCGGCCATGGACGCCATCCTGAAGCTGCTCAACGCTGGCGACGAAGTGGTGGCCACCAACGACCTCTACGGCGGCTCGTACCGCCTCATTACCAAGATTTACGAACGGTTTGGTTTGAAGGGGCACTTCGTGCCAATGTACGACGCCAGCCAGTTTGAGCAGTACCTGACGCCGAACACCAAGCTGATTTGGATTGAAACGCCCACCAACCCGATGCTCAACATCGTGGACATTGAGGCCATCTGCAAAGTGGCCAAGGCACGGGGCATCCTAACGGCGGTGGACAATACCTTCGCATCGCCGTACCTTCAAAACCCGCTCGACCTAGGTGCCGACATGGTAGTACACTCCGCCACGAAGTACCTCGGCGGCCACTCCGACACGGTGCTTGGAGCCATCGTGGCAAAGGACGCCGAGCTTGCGCAGCGCCTGCATTTCATCCAAAATGCCAGTGGCGCCGTGCCTGGCCCGATGGACTGTTTCCTCGTGCTGCGGGGCATCAAGACCCTGCACCTACGGGTACAGCGGGCATGCGAAAACGCCGAAAAAATCGCCCACTCGCTGCTCGGCCACCCGAAAATCAACAAAGTTTACTACCCAGGCTTCGCCGACCACCCCGGCCACGAACTGGCCAAGCGGCAGATGCGGCACTTCGGGGCGATGGTTTCCTTCGACCTGAAGGAGGATACCTTAGAAAATGCCACCAAAACATTGACCAAGACAAAACTGTTTACGTTGGCGGAGTCGCTAGGCGGTGTAGAATCGCTGATCGGCCACCCATCTACCATGACCCACGCCTCCATCCCTCGGGAAGAGCGGCTGAAAGTCGGCCTGACCGATTCGCTCATCCGTCTGAGCGTAGGCGTGGAGGACGTAGACGACCTGCTTGCAGACCTTTTACAGGCGCTTTGAGCAGGAGGTTATTGGGTTTTGAGCTATTGTGATATTAATGGGGGCTAACTCAATTATCCCAATAACTCAATAAACTAATAACTCAATAACCCAATACCCCAATACCCAAGCCCTGCGTGGACAAAGCCGGGAACGCTCGGTGACACATTGTCCAGCAATTTTTTTCAAATGATTCTTGATTGTTCGATTGTTAAATTGTTGAAATTGTTGTGAACACCACAACAATCCAGCAATCCAGCAATCCCAACAATTCAACAATCCAGCAATTTTAGCAACTAATGACTTTTAAGGATTTGAACCTCATCGAACCCATCCTGCGCTCGTTGCAGGAGGAGGGTTACGACACACCGACGCCCATTCAACAGCAGTCCATCCCGCACTCCATCATGGGGAGCGATTTGTTGGCCTGCGCACAGACCGGCACCGGCAAAACCGCCGCTTTCGCCATCCCTATATTACAAAGACTGACCGAAAAATACCCCAACGGAACGGGCAGCAACCACATCAAAACGCTGATACTGACCCCGACCCGGGAACTGGCCATCCAGATTGGCGACAGTTTCACGGCATACGGTCGCCACTTGAAGCTCCGCAATTTTGTGGTCTTCGGTGGCGTGGGACAGAAGCCGCAGGAAGACGCCCTGCGCCGCGGGGTGGACATCCTCATCGCCACGCCGGGCCGCTTGCTCGACCTGATGAACCAGGGCTTCGTCAGCCTCAACCAGCTCGAAATCTTCGTGCTGGACGAGGCTGACCGGATGCTCGACATGGGCTTCATCCACGACGTGCGGCGGATCATCAAGGCAATTCCCACCGAACGGCAAACACTGTTTTACTCAGCCACCATGCCGCCAGAGATTGCGAAGCTGGCCCACGACATCCTCAAAGACCCTGTGAAAGTGGCCGTGACACCCATCTCTTCCACCGTCGAGTTGATTGACCAGTCCATTTTCTTTGTGGATAAAAACCGCAAGAAAAACCTCTTGCTCCACCTGCTCGAAACGGAGAACGTCAGCTCTGCACTGGTCTTCACCCGCACGAAGCACGGCGCAAACCGAGTGGTGCAAGATCTGAACAAGGCGGGCGTTCATGCCCAGGCCATCCACGGCAACAAGTCGCAGACCGCCCGCCAGAATGCTCTCAGCAGCTTCAAGGCAGGTGAAATAAAGGTGCTCGTGGCCACGGACATTGCAGCACGTGGCATTGACTTGGAGGAATTGTCGCACGTAATCAACTTCGACCTGCCCAACATCCCCGAAACCTACGTGCACCGCATCGGCCGAACGGGTCGGGCTGGTGCGACCGGGATAGCGTTTTCTTTTTGCGACCAAGAGGAAAAAGCCTTCCTGCGAGACATCGAAAGGTTGATAAACAAAAAAATACCCGTCGTGAACGAGCATCCGTTCCCGCTCGGCAGTGCCCCAAGGGACGAAAGACCCGACGACGACCGACCGCCACGCCAACCCCGCAACCAGCCTCGTCGAGAAGCACAACCACGTCGGGAACAACCCCGCCGGGGCGAACAACGCCAACCAGCGGCATCCCAAAGGAACGAATCCCAACGGGACGAACGCCGTCCACAACTCGTCCAAGGTGATGCCCGCCCGGAGGCATCCGACAACGGTGAAGAGCGCTCACAATCCTCCCGTAACAGGGGACGTGGAAGGGGAGGCCGGGGCCGGGGCAATGCGCCTTCCGGCGAAAACCGCCAGCCACAAGGCGGCGAACAGCGCAACAACCGGGAACAACAACCCCGCCAGCAACAGCGGCCACAACAGCCCAGGCCGCAGCCCGAAAAGCAGGAAAATTCCTCGGCAGACAAGCCGAAGTCGTCGTCCGTCTTCAAGGAGCCGAACACCGGCAAGAAAGGCTTTGTTATCAAGAGCGACCGTGACGAGAACAAACCGAAGAAACGGTTTGAAGGGGATAGGAGGGGGCCACGGGGCAGTGGAAAAAGGTAGCGGCTTGCTGTACGGTAGGCTCGATTTTTTTGCATTCAACACATCCTCACTTGCCACGTCCTGAAAAACCTTTCAGGACGTGGCAGTTAATGCAACCGTCGTTTCACCATCATTATATCCTCCACTTTCTGCACCAATCCCTTTGGGGTCAGCACCCGCCAATTGACCTCGTTTAGGTGCTTGCCGAAGCTCATATAGTACCCAAGTCGGGCATCGTTCATCTCCTCTTCCACGTGCGGGAAGAGGTTGAGCAGGCAAATCCAACCATCGTCGTCCTTCACGTCCTCGTACCACTCCTCGTAGTAGCAGTCGTCGGATGCATGGAAGTTCAGCACGTTTTCGGCAATGAGGATGAACTTGTGGATGCCGTGCTTGATGAGTTCATCAACCACGTCCCGCTTCAGGAACATCACGTCGTTGTACAGGCAGTCGTTCCATTCACCAATCAGTTCAAAGATGGCAAAGCCCTCCTCGTAGTCTGCAAACAGGATTTTTAGGTAGAGCGTCTGAGAGCCAAACTCATCCCAATGCGGGTGGATGTAGTGGTTGTAAATCTTTTTGGTATAGTTAAACTCGTCGTACACCCGCCCGTAGAACGGAGATTTTTTGTCACGGGCAGCGTCGTAGTAATCCTGCCAGCGGTGGTATGGCGCAAGGTCTTGCACGGAAAATGTGATTGAGATATTGAGATATTGGGTTATTGGGTTATTGGGTTATTGGGTTATTGGGTTATTGGATGAGCTAGGCTTTTCACTCGGCGAAAATAACCAATTTCGATGGCGATTGTTTATGGATGAGTCTGATCAGAATTTTGGTCAAAAATAGGCGGCTTCGCCAAATATTTTCACCAAGTTTTTTATGAAAAAAATTGTGCTCACAGGCCCAGAGTCTTCCGGAAAAACGACGCTTGCTGCGCAGTTGGCCGGACATTTCGGAACGGTGTGGGTGCCAGAGTTTGCGAGGCAATACCTCGATGGCCTCGGGCGACCATACACCGCCGACGACCTGCTAGAAATCGCCAAAGGGCAAATGGCTTTGGAGGATGAAATGGCGGGGTCTGCGACCAACGGCCTGCTGTTCCTTGACACCAGTTTGGAGGTGTTGAAAATTTGGTCGGAATTTCGCTTTGGTAATTGCCATCCCGAAACGTTGGAACTGATGCAGTTGCGCCTGCCCGACCACTACCTGCTCTGCCTGCCCGACCTGTCCTGGACGCCCGATCCGCAGCGGGAAAACCCCGAGGATAGGGAAGTACTGTTGGACATTTACCGAAGGGAAGTAATTTCGCTCGGCGTACCGTTCAGCGAAGTAGGAGGCAGCAGCGAGGTGCGCTTTAAAAATGCCGTGAACATGGTCAATGCCATTCAATCACCCAATAACTCAATCACCCAATAACTCAATCGCCCAATAACTCAACATGCAGCATCCCATTTTACTTTTCGACGGCGTCTGCAACCTCTGCAACGAATCCGTGCAGTGGGTCATCCGGCACGACCCCGGGGCGAAGTTCCGCTTTGCCTCGCTGCAATCCGAGACGGGGCAGGCGCTGCTCCAACAGTACCACCTGCCCGCCAATGAACTGAACACGGTGGTGCTGGTTGACGATGGCAAGGCGTTTACCCGTGCCGATGTACCGCTGCGGATTGTTGGAAAAATTGGCGGCGCATGGCCGCTGCTGTCGGTATTTTGGATAGTACCGAGGCCGCTCCGCAATGCTGTTTACGATTGGATTGCCCGCAACCGCTATCGCTGGTTTGGCAAAAAAGAAGCTTGCTGGCGGCCCACGCCGGAGCTGAAGTCCAGGTTTCTTTGATTGTGGTCGCCCAATTTATTGGGCTGACCTATTCGCATGGTCAGCCCATTAAATTGGGCGACCACAATATTTTAAACCTTTCGCAACATTGAACATATACGGCATGGTCAAGGTTTTTTCGTTTACTTAGCGGCCATTCTCAAAAAAAAATGAGCCGCCGAACATTTCCTTTGAATTCAAATCTAAATGAACATGTTCTTAAAAAAAATTGTCCTTTTGCTCGCCCTCACCTTCATGGCTGCCGTTTCTTGGAACTGCAAGTTGATGAAAAAAGTGGGCGACATCAACCTTTTTTCCATCGAAGATGACAAGGCGCTCGGCCTTCAAGTGAGCAAGCAAATCGAGAGCGATCCGAAGCAATTCCCCGTCCTGCCAGAAAAGGGCAACGAGGAGGCGTACAAGTACATCCGGGGCCTCACGACCCAGCTGCTTCGCTCCGGAAAGGTGGCTCACGCCAACGAATTTGATTGGAAGGTAAATATCATCAAGGATGATAAAACGCTGAACGCCTTTGCCGTGCCAGGTGGCCACCTTTACGTGTACACGGGCCTGATCAAGTACCTCGATTCGGAGGACCAACTGGCCGGGGTGATGGGCCATGAGATCGCCCACGCCGCCGAGCGCCACTCCACGCAGCAAATGACTAAACTCTACGGCTTGGATGCCTTGCGGCAAATTGCCACCGGCAACAAAGACCCCGGCATGTTGGAGCAGTTGGCAGTGGGGCTGGCGTCGCTCAAGTTCAGCCGCAGCCACGAGGCGGAAGCGGACGAGCAGTCGGTCATTTACCTTTGCAGCAGCAGCCTGAGCGCTGCCGGGGCGGCTGGCTTTTTTGAAAAAATGAAGGGCAAGGGCGGTTCGCCTCCAGAGTTTCTCTCCACCCACCCCGACCCGGGCAACCGCATCAAGGACATCAGGGCCAAGGCGAAGTCGCTGGGCTGCCGGGGCAGCAAGACCAACAAAACGGAGTACGACAAGATTAAGAAACTATTGAAGTGACGCCGGGGAAGTGGTTGACGGGGCGGGCTGGGCCTGCTTCGACAACCGCTTCCGGCATAGTTTTCCAATGTTTTGAATAGACGATTTCTCCCATCATCGCAAGAAAAATCAAGACGATTTTACTCAATACCCCAAACCGTGTTGAGCAACAGGTTGGCCTTGATGTTGATTTTCGGAGAATTCTTGATAGGCACGGTGGGCTATATGTGGCTGGAGGGCTATTCGTTTCGGGAGGGTTTTTTCATGACTACCATCACCATCGCCACGGTCGGTTATGGTGAAGTTAGGCCGCTTAGTGCTGCAGGCGAATGGTTTACGTCGGTTCTTATTTTGCTCAATATCGGCATATTTGCATACGCCCTCTCTGTGTTTTCGTATTATGTTATCAATGGTGAAATTTTTAAAAATATCCACCTCAAGATGATAAACAAGAAGATTGAAGCATTGAAAGACCATGTGATTATTTGCGGCTATGGCCGCTACGGGAAAGAGGTTTCCAGGAATTTTCTCCATCACCACATGCCATTTGTGATCGTGGAAAATGGCAAGGCCGTCATCGAAGAAATACAACAGGGCGGGAACGGGGTACTGTACATCGAAGACGATGCCACGCACGACGATGCCCTGCAACGGGCCGGCATCATGAAGGCCACCGCTCTCATCACCGCCCTCCCCGACGATTCGGAGAACCTGTTCATCGTGCTGACTGCCCGGCAGTTGAACCCTACCCTGAACATCATCAGCCGTGCTTCCGAGGCCAGGTCGCAGCGAAAGTTGCAGCTTGCGGGCGCCAACCACGTCATCATGCCGGAGCAGATTGGCGGCTTCTACATGGCTACGCTGGTGAGCAAACCGGGCGCTACGGAGTTCTTCCAGTACATCACCAGTGAGGCGGACTCGGACATCGAGTTCGAGGAAATCCATTTTCGCAACATGCCTGCCTCGTGCAAGGGAAAAAGTATCCGTGACCTGCACATCCGCCGGGAGACGGGCGCCAACATCATCGGATTCAAGCACACGGACGGCAATTATGTCGTCAACCCCGGACCAGAAACAGTGCTGACCGAGGATTCTAGCTTCATCCTTTTGGGTACGAGGGTACAGTTGCAGGCGTTGCGAACCTATATTGCAAGCATGCGTTAACCTTTCCAAGTTAAATCTTCCATCGCCCATGCACAAGCCAGCCAAAGACAAGCATTTCATCAAACAGCCTTGGTACGAGGGTGGTCCGAAGGCCATGAAGCAGTTCGTAACGGACAACCTACGCTACCCGCAGGAGGCGCTTGCGCAACGGGTGGAAGGAACGGTCACAGTCCGTTTCGACATTGACCACAAAGGCGACGTGGTTGATGCAAAAATCATCGGCCACGCACTAGGCCACGGCTGCGACGAGGAGGCCATCCGGCTGGTGAAGGCTATGAAATTTATGGTGGATAAGCCTCGTGGGCTGCGGGTGGTTTACCACAAGACGATTCAGATACATTTCAGGCTGCCCCAGGCGGCAGAACCAGCGGCACAACTACAATTGCAGTACAATTACATGACAACTGCCACAGCACCTACCCCAGATGCCGTGGAAAAGAAACCCGGTGGGTACTCCTACAACGTGACCATCGGCTGATTTTTAGCTAGAAAACAAAGCCACTAAAAGAGAAAGAGGCTGCGCCAAATGAATGACGCAGCCTCTTTTATTTGCTCCTAAAAGGAGGCTTAATATCAATTACTCTTTATCCCAAAACAGTCTTGTCCTCACCAAATCGCCACCGATGGCAGCAGCTGCAGCAGTGTAGCTGGCAGCATTGATTGTCTGCTCCTGAGCCGGGTAGGTAAAACGAAGCGGAATGCTCTCGTAGGTGAACTCCGGATCTGGAATGATATTGAGCACAGGATAGTCGAAGCGACGCCATTCCGTCCAAGCTTCAAAGCCACGATTGTAGAGAGCGATCCATTTCTGGGTGCCGATTTTTTGCTTCCAGTCGCCAGGGGCAGTACCGTAAGCTACATCCGGCTGTGCAAGATAGGCATCAATTTCTGCACTCGGCACATGCCAATATTCCATGGAGGCACGGATAGCTGCCTCGTAGTATGCACCAGCATCGCCGCTAATGAAACCACGTTCTACAGCCTCCGCCAAGAGGAAGTTGCCCTCTGCGGCATCGAAAAGGATGGCTTCGAAATCAGGTTCCAGGATACGATCGGCAGGCTTGGAGAAGCTTGCGTAGTTGTTGCCGATACCATAGATGCCGCCAGTATAGCCACCAGCATCGTCCGTCGTGAAGTAGTAGGGCACCCGTGGGTCTCCCAATCCGTTCATGATATCAACGATGGTATTTGCAGCTACGAAGTCCTTGCGGCCACTCTGTACGAGGTCCACCCAAATCGGGTTGGTATTAGGTGGTGCGGACAGGTAGTGGAAGTAAGTATTGTCGTCGTTGCTGGTGATGATATCGTTGGCAACCTTGCTGATGATACTGCCTGCTTTGGCAGCATCGTGGTCAGCAATGATCATGGCCAAGCGAGCCTGGAGCGATTGGCCGAATTTCTTCCAACCGGCCATATCGTCACCGTAGAGGATATCACTGCTGCCAAACCCTCCTGCACCTTCGTCAATGGCATTGATGGCATTGTCTAGGCGGGTCAACAGGTCACTGTAAATGGTAGCTGCATCGTCATACTTCGGGTAAACATTTTCAAAGTCCAGCGCTTCCGTGTATGGAATATCACCGAAGAGGTTCACCAAAGTAGAATAAGCATAGACGTTCATGATTTCCACACAGGAGTTCTGGTTGGCCTTTACGGCTGGCGGAAAGAATGCATCATTCTGTCCAGGAATCAAGCTTTGAGCCTCGTCAAGGTTTTTCAATACGTTGACGTACATGATGTTCCAAAAGTTCTGCGGAATGTTACGGGTGGCCAGGTCGTATTGTGACTCATCGAAGTAGGTGCATTCCGTCCAGTATTGTGAAACCAAGCGGAAGATATTCCTGTTGACGTTGGAATTGGTCATCAGGTCCGTCATTTCCTTCTGGGCAGTTGAGAACAGTGCTCCTGGAGCTACCGCAGAGGGCTTTTTCTTGTCCACATTCAGATCGCCGAAATCCTTGTCACAGGAAGTCAGGGCAATTGAAGCGGTTATGAGCAAAAACAATATTTTTTTCATAAGTCAATTTATTAGAACAGTTTTAAAAATAGATGCAGCGATTTTTCAACGCTTATCAGGTTTTTAAAACCGTCAATTAGAATTTTACATTAAGGTTTACACCAAATATACGGGCTGTAGGATAGCTGCCACCCTGGTAGCCTTGTACGTTGCCAGAACTGAAGCCATCTTCAGGGTCTGCGTCAGGCAAGTTCTTGTGGATGATCCAAAGGTTACGGCCATAAACGCCAATCGTAGCACCTTTGAAGACATTCGAACCTGAAAACATGCTCTGTGGCAGGCTGTAGTTCAGCGTAACCTCACGCAATTTCACGAAGCTGGCGTCGTAAACGAAACCTGCTGCTGGGTTGCGGCGGTAGCCATAGATACCAAACTGGGAAGCGTCCACACGCTTTTCGTTTGGCGTACCATCTTCCAGCACGCCCTCCACGATGAGTCCACCACCCTGGTCAAGCGGAAGGCGAACTTCGTTGCCGAGGTCATTCAGGCCTGCGGTTGAGGCTGGCAAGCCCGTTGCAAGGCCGTAGTAACGGTCAAGTGACCAAATGTCGCCACCTTTTTTTACGTCAATCAAGAAGCTCATGGACAAATTGCCAAAATTGAACGTGTTGCTCACACCACCCGTCCAGTCTGGGTTGACGTTGCCAATTATCTCTGCCGAGGTGGCCGAACGCTTGTAGAAGCCAGTGGCAAGCACAACTTTTTGGTCTTCACCTGCGTCAGTGATGCCATTGGCATTTTCATCATAGTAAACAAAGTTGGTGCCCCTGATGGTACCATAAGCCTCACCTAAAGCAGCGTTGATGGACACACCACCTTGCAGGGATGCAAGCTGAAGGTTGTCTATGCCACCGAGGTCGAGCACTTCATTGCGGTTCCGTGCCCAGTTAAGGTCCATGCGCCATTTGAAGGTGGGAGTGTTGACCGGACGGAGCCACATCTGCACTTCCCAGCCTTTGTTCTCTACATCACCAGCATTGATGAACTTGGCACTGTAGCCAGTAGCCCTTGATACGGCAGCAGGTAGAATTTGGTCAACGGTGTTCATCTTGTAATAGGTGATATCGAAGCCCAGCATGTCTTTCAAGAAGCGAAGTTCCAAGCCACCTTCGTAGCTCTTCGTACGCTCCGGTTTAAGGTCAGGATTGTTCTTGGTAGGAGAAACGGAAGCGGTGGGAGCATCGCCATAGGCTGTGCCGAGGGTGTAAACATCGTTTACACTGCCCCAAGGAGCGGTATTTCCCACCTCAGCATAGTTCAAACGCAGTTTGCCGAAAGTAAATGCGTCATTTTCGCCAAGGAACCTTGAAAAGATAATGCCCAGCGATGCAGAAGGATAGTAGTAGATATTGTTGCCTGCTGGCAAGGTAGAACCTTGGTCGCGACGGGCAGCAACGTCAAGAATTGCCCAATTGTCGTACACTAAGCTTGCTTGTCCGAAAACACCATCCACCTCAATATCTTCTTGTCTTTCCACAGGAGCTTGAATGGGGTTCTTCGAATTCGTCAGGGAGTAAAGACGTGGCAAAGAAAGCCCGCCATTCGTTACCGCACGGATGGAAGAAACGCTCTGCTTGCGGATGTTGGTGCCCAACAACGCACTGAACTTCAGGTTGTTCGTCAAGTTCATCTGCTTGAACTGGCCCATCAAATCATAGTTTACTTCCTGGAAGCTGCGATTGAAGCGAGAGTAACTAGAAGGATCTACACTACCTACTGCTATACGCTCTTCTTGTATCTCGTCGTATTGGTCAAGTGACACACGTCCCGTGATGTCGAACCAGTTAGTGACATTGTAAGTAGCGCCCATGTAACCAAAGTAACGGTTGCGGTGGTCGGTCGAGAAGTTTTCATGACGAACCCAAGCAGTATTGTCCCAATAAATGGGTACGAGGTCGGTCGGGTCGGCCCAGTTCCAAGTGACGTTCTGCTTTGTCCTATTGTAGGCATCTTCTTGCTCCTTTATGTCCACGTTCATCTGCCACCATTGACGGAAGCTGGTCATCTGGTTCTTGGAGTCGTAACCAGTACCATAGCGTCCAGTTCCATCAGTAGCAGTAAAGTTGATAGAGGAGAACACGTTCAATTTTTTTGTCAGGTTGTAAGCGGCACCGAAGTTCACTAAGTTCTTGTCTATCTGGCTGTTTGGCAGAATGCCCTTGTCCGTGGTGCGGGTATAGCCAAGCTTGAAGTAGCCATTTTCGTTGGTGCCATCAATGAGTACGCTGTTGCTGGTACCTACGGAGGTTTCGAAGAAAGTTTCCGGGCCATTCTCGGCAGCTACCCAAGGGCGGGGCTTGCCGAAGTTTGGAGAAGATGGGTCGAAGGCATCCCACTGATACACCTGGAGGTTTGGATCGAAAGCACCGCCCCAAGATGCGTCTTCGCTGACGGTAGCAACGAGGTCGTCGGTGCCGTCGCCGTTGATGTCACGATAGAGAAAGAAGCCGGTTGGGTCTTCGTAATAGGGGCCGTATCCACCGCCATACTTCTGTTGGTAGTCCACAAAAGTGCTTTTGTCAATCTTGCCCATGTTCACGCCAGTGTTCACACTGACGCCAATGCCCTTGCTTTTGCGGCCTTTTTTGGTAGTGATCATCACCACACCGTTGGATGCACGTGAGCCATAGAGGGCCGATGCGGCAGCACCTTTCAACACCGTTACCGATTCGATGTCGTCGGCATTGATGTCATTGGCAGCGTTGCCGTAGTCATAACCTCCGCGGCCGGTCGTTTGGTTGCCTGTGTTGGTGTTGGAGTTGTCCACCGGCACACCGTCAATCACGAAAAGTGCTTGGTTGTCACCCGTTAGTGACTTGGCACCACGCAATACGACGTTGGTGGAACCACCAAGGCTGTTGTTGCGCTTCACGTTCAAACCTGCCACGCGGCCGCTTAGCGAGTTCACCACGTTGGCATCACGGGTGTTGGTCATGTCCGCTCCTTCCACTTTCTGAGCCGAGTAGGCCAGTTCGTTTTTGTAGCGGGATACGCCCAAAGCCGTAACAACTACTTCTTCAAGTACTTGTCCCGACTTCATCACAATGTCCACCACGTTGGAAGTGCCAATGACCACTTCTTCCGTCGTAAAACCAGTGTAGCTGAAAATAAGGGTGTTTGCATCGGCGGCAACTCGGATAGAGTACTTGCCGTCAATGTCTGTGATGGTACCTGCTGAGGTACCTTTTACGAGCACAGTTGCTCCGATTAGGGCAGAGCCGTCGTCGCCTGTAACTGTTCCCATAATGGAACGCTGCGCCAGCATAGCAACTACGCTGAACAGCGTTAGCACGAGGGCTAATGAAAGTTTTTTCATACTTAGCAATTTTATTTAAGAGTAAAAAATTATAACCAAATCCTGCTTGAAAATTTGAATGGGTAGAACACTTTATACGGATGGGGACTATTTCTTAGCAATTTCTTAACACAACGAAACTGCTATCTAAAATGCGGCTTGCCTTGATTTTTTTTTGGCCGCCTAACGCAATTGCCGAAGGTACATTTGAATGGTGTTCCCCAAGCCAAAATAAAGGGAATCGGAGATGAGGGCATGGCCGATGGACACTTCCAGCAGTCCGGGTACGTTTTCCTTGTAAAAACGCAGGTTTTCGAGGTTCAAATCATGTCCGGCATTGATGCCGATGCCAATTTTCGAGGCAAGTATAGCACATTGGCGGTGAGGTTCCACCGCTTTCTCCTTATTTTTTGAAAAATCGTGGGCGAATGCGCCCGTGTAAAACTCCACCCGGTCGGCCCCAACAGCCTTGGCCCCATCCACGAAGCGCTCCTCGGCATCTACAAACAACGATACCCGGATGCCAGCCGCCTGCAATTCAGCTACCACTTCTTTCAGAAAAGCAGCGTTTGCGAGTGTGTCCCAGCCATGGTCGGAAGTGAGCGCCCCAGGCGAATCGGGCACGAGCGTGGCTTGGTGCGGCTTGTTTTCCAATACCAATTTCAGAAAGTCGGGTGTGGGATTGCCTTCGATGTTGAACTCTGTTTTCACCATCGCCTTCAGTTGCGGCACGTCGTCGAAGCGGACGTGACGCTGGTCGGGCCGGGGGTGTACGGTGATGCCCTGCGCCCCGTACTCCTCGCAGTCCATCGCCACCTGCACCAGGTTGGGGAGGTTGCCGCCCCGTGAGTTGCGCATCAGGGCGACTTTGTTGATGTTTACGCTGAGTTTTGTCATGTTCTGTTTTTAGTTTGCAGTTCGCCAGTGGGCAGCTTTATCAGTTGGCAGTTCGACAGTGGGCAGTGGGCAGTCAGTCTTAAAGTTTGCAGTTCGACAGTGGGCAGTGGGCAGTCAGTTCGGCAGTTGTTTAGTCAGTGCCGTGGAAGCAGGCCCTGACTGCAAACTGCAAACTGGCAAACTGCAAACTAAACTTATCTTTGGCGCGAAATTAAGAAAACAGTCATCAAATGAATGACGTCCAAGTGGAGTCGGAAAATAACAGCACTTATTTTGCACCAAAGCCCGTCATGGTACTGCTGACCATGATGCTGCTCATTGGTCTGCTTGCCATTGTAGGCAATGGCCTGTTGATGCTGGCGGCGAGTTTTCGGGGCATGGGACTGCACGAAGCGCTCGATATTGACGAAAACAGCAGCGAAAGCAGCCGCTATTTTGTGCGGCTGGCCTTGTTCCTCAACCACACGGCCAGCTTCCTTCTGCCAGCACTCCTGACCTTGTGGCTTTTTTACAAAAGGAAGGGCCTTAAAGCCGCTTCGCTTAGCGTTCCGCCCGATTTGAGTACCCTGATGCTCGGCCTACTGTTCGTCATGTCGGCATTCCCGCTGGCGCAATTGGCCTTCGTGGCCGACAAATGGCTGGTTGATCAATTCCCTGCGCTCCAAACCTGGGTGCATACCGAAAAGATGACCGTAAAACTGATGGAAGGCCTACTCGTGATGCAGACGCCGTGGGAGATGGTAGCCAGCCTCGTGGTCATGGCCATCGTGCCGGCGCTCGGCGAAGAGCTGGTGTTCAGGGGCATCGGGCAGCAGAAGCTCATCGAAATCACGGGCAGGCCCGCCCTCGGCATTGCGCTCACTGCCCTGATTTTCAGCATCACCCATTTTGAAATACAGCGATTTCTGGCCATACTGTTGCTCGGCGTGGTGCTCGGACTGCTTTTCTATTGGACAAAAAACCTGTGGATTCCCATTGCGGCGCACTTCCTCAACAATGGCGCTCAGGTCATCATCGCTTGGCTCAACCAAGAGAAAATCAGCGAACTGAAGGACGGCGCAGGCGATGATTTGCCACTAGCAGTCATCCTGACCTCTGCTGCCGTATTTGCAACCTCCGGCTTTTTTCTCTGGAAAGAACGCAATGAATAGAAATTGGAAATTGAGAAATTGGAAATTGAGCACCTCGCCAATCCCCCAATTTCCAAATTTCCAAATTTCCAAATTTCCAAAAAAGTGAACCTCTCGCCCACCCTCATCCTCGGCATTATCATCGCCTATTTTGCGATGCTCATAGGCATCTCTTGGTACACCAGTCGCCATGCCGACACTTCCGATTTTTTCAATGCCGGAAGGAAATCCCGCTGGTGGGTCATTGCCATCGGAATGATTGGCACTTCCATTTCGGGCGTCACGTTCATCAGCGTGCCGGGCTACGTCAACTCGTCGGCCATGAGCTACATGCAGGTGGTGCTGGGCTACATGGTCGGCTACTCGGTGATAGCGCTGGTGCTGCTGCCGATGTACTACAAGCTGCACTTGATTTCCATTTATGGCTACTTGGAGCAGCGCTTCGGGACGGTGGCTTACAAGACCGGCTCGGCATTTTTCCTCTTGAGTCGCACGGTAGGTTCATCGCTGCGGCTGTTTTTGATGGCAAAAGTGCTGCATGCCTTTGTCATCGGCCCCATCTTCGACATCCCGTTTTGGGTGACGGTGCTGGTGACCATCCTGCTCATTTTCACCTACACCTACCGGGGCGGCGTGAAGACCATCATCTGGACTGACACTTTGCAGACGCTTTTCCTGATAAGTTCGTTGGTGCTCACCATCGTGCTAGTCGGGCAGCACATGAACCTCGGCGTCGGCGAGCTGATCAGCACCGTGACCAGCGACGAACGCTCACAGATTTTCTTCTTTGAGGGCGGCTGGAGCGACCCGAAAAACTTCTTTAAACAGTTCACCGCTGGGGCCTTCATCGCCATTGTGATGAGCGGGTTGGACCAGGACATCATGCAAAAAATCCTGACGGTGAAGACGCTCAAGGGTGCCCAGGTCAACATCTTCTCCTACTCCAGCTTGTTGGTATTGATGAACCTGCTGTTCATGGCGCTCGGCGTGCTGTTGTTTATTTACGCTTCGCAAAACGGCATCGAAATACCCACGAAGGAGGTCACCAAATTTGCCGAAGGCGTGGCCACCACCGCCTCTGTGCCAGACACCGACCTGCTGTTCCCGACCATCGCCTTCCAATACGCCCCTGCGGCGGTCGGCATCCTGTTCATCCTTGGCATCACCGCCTCCAGCTATGCCAGCGCCGACTCGGCGCTCACTTCGCTCACCACGGCCTGGTGCATTGATTTTCTTGGCTTCGGCAAAACGGAGGTGAACACCGCCGCCAATGCCCGCACCCGGCGTAGGGTTCATTTGGGCTTTTCCGCCATTTTCTTCGTGCTCATCATGGTGTTCCACATGGCTGCCACGGGCGAGGTCATCAAGCTGGTGTTTGATTCGGCGAGCATCACCTACGGGCCGCTGCTGGGGCTTTTTGCCTTCGGGTTTTACACCAAACGACAGATAGCCGACCGCCTTTCGCTCTACGTCTGTGTTGGGGCAGTGCTTGTCACCAGCTTGGTTTACCTCGTCAACAACTACCTTGGCTATCCGATTTTAGGCTACAAGTTCGGCTTCGAACTGCTGGTGCTGAACGGGCTGCTGACATTTTTTGGGCTGTTGGCTATTTCGAGGGCAGGAGATGGTAATTTTGTGCGGCGATAATTTTTTTTTGCGGAGCAAAATCAGAAGCCGCATTTAAACAGAACAAAAAATGAATTCAAACACTAGCGCCCCAAACACATCCGAACATGCCTACCGCATCATTGACCCCGGCAGCGTGCCCCGCCACGACTTCCACCAGTTCATTGTCGGGGCCATCGGCCCTCGGCCCATCGCCTTCGTGAGCACTGTGGACAAGGACGGCCATCCCAACCTGGCGCCGTACAGCTTCTTCAACGCCTTCAGCTCGAACCCGCCGATTTTCGTGTTCAGCTCCAACCGCCGAGCCACGAACAACACCGTGAAGGACACGCTCTCCAACGTGCGAGAGGTGCCGGAAGTGGTCATCAACGTCGTGAACTTCCCCATCGTGCGACAGATGGCGGTGGCCAGCGCCCAGTTCGACAAAGGCGTGAACGAGTTCGTGAAGAGCGGCCTGACGCCTGTTCCATCGGACCTCGTGCGTCCATTTCGGGTGAAGGAATCGCCCATCAACATGGAATGCAAGGTGACGGACATCATCACGCTCGGCGAACAGGGCGGTGCCGGACACCTTATTATTTGTGAAATGCTGCGAATGCACATCAGGGAGGAAGTGCTGGACGAAAAAGGACGCATCATGCCCGACAAGCTCGACCTGATGGGTCGCCTCGGCCGGGCGTACTACGTGCGGGCGAGCGGTAGTGCCATTTACACCATTGCGCAAGCCATCGAAGCACCATGCATCGGCTTCGATTTGCTGCCGCCGAGCATCCTCCTGAGCCATGTTTTCAGCGCCAACAACCTTGGCCAACTGGCTGGGCTTGCCGCTGTGCCGACGAAGGAGGAGGTGGTTGAACTCAAGGAAACCGACGCTCGTGTGCAGGAGATTTTGGCTTTGCAAAACCCGCTTGATGGGCTGCACCGTTATGCCAAGGAGGTGTTGGAACGGAACGAGGAGTCGAGGCCACTGGCTGGGCGGATTGCATGGGCGGGGGAGTATTTCAAGGAGTTATGAGTTATGGGTTATGAGTTTCCACTGGGGTCGTGGAATAAATGCTGGGACGGTGTCGTCCGCATTTAAGTTTGCCTAACCTTCGCCGAGGTAAAGATTACCGAAAGTTCATTCAATAGTTCGTGAAAGTTTGAAGAATCAAGAAGGGTGAAAAGCCTTTGTTTGAGATTACCACATCTTGAACAAACAGCTTCCATCTGTTATGACTAACTGACCCTTTTAAACACCCACCCGCTGCCATCCGGCATCCTGCCCTGCTCGAACTGCCAGCCGTGGCGCTTGGCGATGTTGTTCGCCACCCGATAGGGCGAGCTTTTCGTCTTCCAGTCCTTGGGCGTCAGCACCAGTGCCTGCCCGACCTTCAATTGTTTCAGCTTGGCGGAGAGCATCGTCTCCCGGCCCTTCGTCAGCGGGATGATGTCCTTGGCTTCTTCTTCGTTCAGGATTTCCATTTGCAGTTTGATTTTCGTGGTGAATGATAAACTGTTGCCCTGCTCCACAGCTTTGGCCAAAACCGCTTGAACCCCGTAGTAAAAAAGTAAATCGCCGGAGCATTGTACTTCAAACGGGTACGTTTTGAGTAACCAATCGGAGCAATGAGCACGACCAAGATAGTTAAAAGCTGCTTCATCGGAGCAATGAGCATGATAAAGATACTTAAAAAGTATATTATCGCACTAAAAAGCTCGAAACGGGTACTTGAAAGCTTCATCATCGGAGCAATGAACATGAAACAGGTACACAAAAAGTAGATAACCCACCAATGATGCCACGTTTAAAAATCTTAATAGATTGATTATCAATGTTTTGTGAAGAAAAACAAAAAATCCCTGCCAGAAGGTGCTGACAGGGATTTTCCGCATTTGGTGGGCTAAATGTCAGGCGGTTGCCGGGGCATTGGGCGCCACACCATTCGCCTGGTCGAAGAGCGGCGAAAGTTCGTCCACCACCGTGTCGGCGCCGGGCACGTTGCGCTCGATGGCCCGCTGGGCCATGTGGTTGAAGTCCCGCATGTACTCGAAGGAGCGGTAGCCTGCGGACAGCTCGTGGTCGCTGAGTATCTCGACCGTCGTCATCAACTTCGTTTTCAGCTTCATCAGTTGTTCGAGGTAGGCATAGTCGGCATTGGCATCGGTCAGGCCGCTGAAGGGCGGCGCCAGGCCGGGATTGTCGGGGATGAGGCGGTTGAACGCCTTCTGGAGGTAGGGCAGCCGGGTCTCCGCCACGGACTGGATGCCCTGCCGCTCCTGTTTGGTGAGGTTGATGGTCACGAGGCCGTTGGCGGTGCCGATGATGGTGTCGAGCGCCTTGCTGATGTCGTTGTACTGTTCGGCGGAGAGGCTGACGCCCATTTTGGTTGGTACTGGCATTTGGAAAAGTTTTTTGATGAAAAAAAAATTGGTTTCAAGCGCCGCCGGGCGGGGAGCCAAGCGACTTGTAGCTGATTTACGGGGGTTGTTAGGCCGGGTTGCATACATGATAAAAAAATGACAAATTTTAACACTTAAAATTTGGAAGTGCCCCCCCATGAACTATATTTGCGTCATTAGTAGGATTTTTGGAATTTTATATTGCTTTTCCTATGCTTACTTGATGGGGGCGACCGAGCCTCCCGGCGGCCAACCCACATTCAAATGACCAAGCTACCCAGCGCCGCTCAACATCTTTTACCCAACTGTATGATTTAGGCTACTAAAACACAAATCCGCTGCCCGTTAGGCATTCACCTGCCATCGGGAGAAGTGGGATGCTTTATACCACCATTTAATCTCGTATCCATGAAAAGGCATGACACCTTCTCGATGGCTTGGCCTTGTGCTGCCATTTTTGCTTATCCATTTAAAAGCCCGCCCGGTTTGGGCGGGCTTCCCTTGCTTCCCTTGCGGCTGATGGCCGTGGTTTTCCTGCTTGAGAGGACAACTTTTTTTTGTAACCGATGCCATGCGCCTCACGCTGATGGGTGGGAGGGGCATGGGGATTTATAAACCTTTTAAATGTTTTCGCTATGAACTTGTCTTCAAGAAGCGCTATCCAACAATGGGGTAGTATCAATCTACTCTATTTGCTATTTGCTTTTCTGATTACCTCGATGCTGTCTGTCAACAATGCCCAAGGTCAAGTCCTGAGCTGTGGTGTTTACATCAAGCCCCCATCGGGGACACCGCCAACCGGGCCACTCTATACCGACCGATTTGGAAATACCTACTCGCAACAGGAACTGACGGATATGTACCAAAACGCATCGCCCCTGCAATGCATGAACAACACTGGAGAGTTCAATCTTGTAATACAATCTACAAACTACATGGGAACCACATACCCTACGCCTGACCAAGAATTGGTTATTTGCAATGTCTTTCAATATCTTTCTGGGTTGATTTCGGCACCTGGTAGTGGGGGGGCAGTAAATATCCCAATCATTTTTGACCCTGCATTGGTCGGAAGTGGGAAAGGAGGCACTGGCTCTCCCTTGTTTGCCAGTAATTGCGGGATTGGCTACTCCCTAATCCAAGAACAACTAAATACACAAAACCCAAATTATCCGGTGAGCTTTCCACATGGCACAATTAGGATTAATCCTGAAGCCAACTGGTACACTGGAAGTGATCCAAATGCGATTCCAAACAACCAAGTAGATTTATACACTGCTGTGCTACATGAAGCATTGCATGTTATGGGTTTCGCTTCCCAAATAGGCGCTACGGGCAGTAGCTTGAATGGGTTCTATACCTTGCACGATTTAAACCTTCAAAATGTTAGTGGGAACAAAATGATAATTGCCGCCAATGGAACAGGTGATTGCTGTCAAGATTATCATTTTAACACAATAGCGTTTCCTAATATGCCCACTCCAATCTTGACTTGTGGTAATGTCAGGTACGATGTTTCGCAAAGTCCTCCGGTGCATGGAAATTACGGCGTAATGAACCCAGATGATGCCACGACGGCAAATATTTTAAGCCATTTGAACATTATTTGTGGTGATGAAGACTATGTTATGCACTCTCACATCACAGCGGGGTTTATCAGTACATATGACGGAACTGACAATGTCCGTCGATGGTTAACACCAACCGAACTGGAAGTTATGTGCCAGCTGGGTTATGATATGACTCCAACTTGCAATGCATCTTGCTTTGTCATCGTAGGGGATGATGGATCATTTGTGCTGAATGAAGCCTTGGAGATCATTCCTTATGCGTTGCTATTTGCAAACGACTTTGATGCAGAAGGCAATTATGATATTGATTTTGACTTTAGCTGTGGCAGTACAGGTAGTATGGTTTTTACTCCTAAGAGGCTGTTTTAAAACCTAAAAAGAGGTAAAAAATGCTCAAAACTGAGAG
>CAZDSU010000076.1:0-29556 GCA_964508135.1 uncultured Saprospiraceae bacterium | reverse complement strand
AGAAGGGGCAAATACGATAGTTTTTTTGACCCGTCATTATTGATTTGACAAAGCAGTAAGGGCAAATTAGATTTTTATTGATTTTCTAAAAAAATTTTCATGACACGCGAGGAGGATGGGAACACGGATTGAGCGGATTAGGCGGATGAAAACAGATAAAATTCGTGTAAATCCGCTCAATCCGCTCAATCCGTGTTCCCATCCTCCTCGCGAAAAATCTTTAGTTTGACGATATCAAACTTAAAATTATAGCCTAACTTTCCCTCGCAAATCAAAAATAACCCACCTATGAAAATAGAAGCACTTCAGCAAACACTTGGCAAGCCGCTTGGCGAAATGGACATGTCCATTGAGTTCCTGCTTCCTTCAAAGAAAAGTTTAATCCTGGGCAGTGGAAAACGCACAGCGGTTGTTTCCGTGCACAACAATCGAGCAGCGAGAAACTTATTCTTTTTGAATGAAAATGGGATTATCGAATCCTACCTCCGGGGCGACCTCGACATCGAAGGCTCGTTGATGGATGTTTTGAAATGCCGCAGATTTTTGAAAAGTGGACATGGGTTTTCATGGTTAACCCGTTTTGCGCTCCCAGCCTTTTTGGGACAGGTTTTCACGAACCGGAAGGCGATCCAAAAACACTATGAACTGGACCCTGAATTTTATTTGTCGTTTCTGGATCCAACTTATCCCGCCTACACGCAGGGAATTTATGCGGCACCTGACGAGCCGCTGGCAACGGCTACGGAGCGCAAACTTGCATTTGCTGCGGATGCGTGCAAAATGGACGAAAATAGCCAGATACTGGAAGTGGGGCCGGGGTGGGGCGCTTTCATCAAATACCTGATGCCCAGGAAGGTGGGCATCACGGCGATCACGATTTCTCCACAGTCGAAGGCATACCTTGAAAACAAATTTCCAATCCCAAATCTCCAGGTTTTGGACCAGGACTTCCTGACCTACCAACCTGCACGAAAGTTCAACGCCGTGACCATCATGGGCGTCATTGAACACCTGCCGCAGTATGACCGGGTGTGCCGCAAGCTGCGGGAAATACTGGTGCCGGATGGCTTCGCCTATTTGGACGCCAGTGCGAGCAAAGTAAAATTTGAACTGTCCAAATTCATTTACAAGCACATTTTTCCGTTCAACCACTCGTTCCTGCACTTGGATGGTTTTCTCAAGGCCGCCGAAAAGGAAGGACTGGAACTGGTTTCCTTGCACGATGACAGCTGGGATTACCAGAAAACCATTGAGAACTGGGCAAGTAACCTTGAATCTCACCGGGAAAAATTGGTGAGTCGTTTTGGGGAGTACAATTTCCGAAGGTTCCGCTTGTATTTGTGGGGTTCTGCTGTGGCTTTTGACGAGGGGACGCTTCAATGCCATCGTATCGTGCTTCGCAATCCGGGGTAGTTGATTATTTGTAAGCCGAAATGATTTTTTCCCTCAACTCTGTCTTTTTCTCCTCCGAAATGAAGGCATGTTGGATGGCCTCTAAATTGCAGCGCAAGAAATGTGCTTTTCCCCAATTGAAATGGTTTTGCAATACCTCGTATTCCTTCGCCAAGGTCGTATCTGAAATGGTTCGAGCATCTGTGTTCACGCTCATTGATATGCCGTGACGGTAAATTTGGTCTGCCGGATGGGTTTCCAGCTTGTCCACCACGTTGGTTTGCACGTTGCTGGTGGGGCAAACTTCGAGGTGGATATTGGCCTTTTTTAAAAAATCCATGAGTTTTTGGTCTTCCACGCTTCTCGTCCCATGCCCGATTCGTGTGGGATGAAAGTGTTGCAGCGTCTCCCAAACGCTGTCTGCACCCTTGGCTTCCCCAGCGTGGGCGGTGATGTTCAGCCCCTTCGCCTTGGCATAATTGAAGGCGCTCACATGCTGGTCAATGGGGTAGCCCGCCTCGTCGGAAGCGATGTCAAAGCCAACCACATTTGTGCCCTGGAACTGCTCCACCAGACGAATGGTCTCCATGCTTTCGGCCTCTTCAAAATGCCGTAGGGTGCAGAGTATGACGCCTGCTTCCACGCCGGTTTCGACCATGCCTTCCGTCGCCGAATCGTTCACCGTTTGGACGACTTCGATGGGGGTCAGCCCTTTTTGTACATGCAGCAGTGGCGCAAAGCGGATTTCGGCGTAAATCACGTGGTCGGCTTTCAATTGCTGGAACAAATCGAGCGTGACCAGCCGCAGTTCCTCCTTGGTTTGCATCAGCTCAATGCCGTTCACGGCCCTGCTGATATAATCTGCCAAATCGGAGCATTTGGGTGGCGCCACGAAGGAATTGCGGTAGGTCTCGTAACTAATGGAAGGGTTGATTTGCTTCACTACTTCGTAGCTTAGGGAGCAATCAAGGTGCAGGTGCAATTCTATTTTTGGCAATGTGGAAAATGCAAGATTCACGAGGAAACAAGTTGGTTTTAAATTGAGCAAATGTACCAAAGGCATCTAATCAGGGTGCATTATATTTGCTCGAATTGTGAACAACGATAAATCATGCAGCAACTAACGCCAACCGCCAGCAAGTACCTACGTGACATCCAATCCGTTTGGAAGCTTAGGCTCTACTTTTTCAAAAACCTGCCATCGGCACTGTGGTGGGGCTTTCGGGTAAAACGAGCCTCCGTTGAATCCACCGAAGTCACCATCCCCTACAATTGGCGCACCCGCAACCCATTCAAGTCCATCTATTTTGCGGCATTGGCCGGGGCTGGCGAGCTTTCTACTGGCGTGATGGCCAACTTGGCCCGCATGTCTGGCGGCGACGTTTCCATGCTCGTGTTGGAGCAACGGGCGGAGTTTTTGAAAAAGGCCAGTTCCACCATCACCTTCACTTGCGAGGATGGTGTGAAGGTTTTTGAAACCGTCAAATCCGCTGTTGACACCAAGCAACCTCAAACGCTGATAATGTCAGGTACCGGTCGCAATGACAAAAGCGAAGTGGTGGCGAAGGTCTTCATCACTTGGACTTTCAAACTGCGGGGCTAAAACAGCATGGTTTTTCAACGCTTTTCAGGAATAAATCACTTTGGTTAAGTGATAAAACTCACCTGTCAAAACTTGTATTGACACCTAATTTTGGCGTCATGGAAAACATTCCAAAATGGGCGAAATTGCTGGTCGTTTGCATCTTATGTATCGCAGTGGTGACGGCGCTGGCATTGCTCATTGATTTCATCAAAACATAAACAAAAAAACAATGAAAAAGAACATGGGCTCCACCGACCGCATCATCCGGGTCATCCTCGCAGCCGTCATGGCGGTCCTTTATTTCACGGGAACTGTTACAGGAACATTGGGCTTGGTACTGCTCATTCTAGCCGTCGTTTTCCTGGCGACCAGCTTTATCAGTTTCTGCCCGTTGTATTTGCCTTTTGGCATTTCGACCTCCTCTGAGAAGAAGTGAGCAGGTGAGCGGGTGAGAGCAACGAAGAGAGGAGGAGTCTGCGTCTCACCCGCTCACCCGCTCACCCGCTCACCCTCACCCGCTCAGGCTCTAAAACCCCTTGACATCCAGGTTCAGCTTTCCTTTAAGTCCAATCCGCACCCGAATGGCGTTGGTGGCAATGTAAACGTTGGAGACGGACAGGTCGTCAAGCAGTCCGTGCATGTGGATGCCATGGGCAAGCTCGTAGTCATTAAGCGCTTCCTGGATGGACTTCTTGGAGTCTTCCAAATTGTATTTTAGGTAAAAATCAAGGTTCTCTTGAATCTGTTTTTTCATCGGGCCTTTGAAGAGCCAACTCGCACTTTTCATCAACGCCTTCTGGCTGCTGAAGTCAAAATCCACGTCTTTAAGTTTGACTTGGTTCGACTTGGCATCGTATTCCGGCATGGCGATGAGGTAAACATCGCCATTGTAGCTGCCCGACAGGTTGGTGCGAATCACGAGCTTGTTGCCTTGACCGTAAAGTCCAACGTCCTCTACTTTTACTTGCTTGTTTTTGTAGGTATAGACCTCGCCGACCATGTTCTGCTTGGACAATTTTTCTGCCTCTTTGAACGGTACTTCGGTGTCGAGGAACAGGGAAAAATTGTCGGCCTCTGCCGTCGCATATCCAAACTGCGGGAGAGTTCCGACTGTCGAGGCAGCCGGTTTTTCACCCAAAAAAATGCTGGGCTTCGTGACCACCACCACCGTGCTTTCCACCGTAGTGCCGTTCGATTTCAGCGGGGTCATGCTCACCGATTGAGGATTGAGCAACAGCCAAGTGGCATACTCCTCCGACAACTGGAAAGGGTCATGCATTTCCTTCCAGGTGCGCTCCATTTCTTTTTTGAGGTCAAACAGGTTTTTCACCTCCTTGTCAATGGATTTGGCGAAGGTCGAGCGGCTTTGGTTGATGACCAGGTTGGCAATGGAGGTGATGGGCAAGTCTGCAAAACCGAGTTTCACGACAGGTTCTTTCAGCCATTTGTGGCCGGAAAGTTCCGTCTGGGTTTCCAATGACCAGTCCGGCTTGATGGTGTAACGGGTCGTGAACTCCAAGGCCAGCGAACCTTCCGCCTCGACGGTCGAAAGCACCATATCCTTTTTTATCCAAAGGTCAACGGGTACCCGGTACTTGATTTGAGTGGCGTCAATGTCAATCGTGATGTTTTCCCGCTTTTTTGCCCGCATGGCAAGGCCATCGTCCTGAAGGTTTTTGTCTTCGTAGAGCATGTCCCCGATTTGGTCGTTGATACTTTTCAGCAACTCAGACTTGTAAAACTTAAGGGGAATGTTGATGACCGAAGGTTCCGGTTCGAGGTTTACGTTGTTGTAAAATTCCTCCGGTTTGGCGGGCTTGGTCGTTTTGCAAGCAGCAAGAAACATTACTGCGATGAGAAAAAAGGCCAACTTAGCGGTTGGCATAGGCGACTTCCAGTTATTAAACATCTTTTTTGAAATTGAATTTTTTGGCAAAATTACACAGCCTCAGGGCATGGTGGTATGCAACATTTGGTTTCAAAAATTGTCCATCATGTTCGTTAGTCTAAATTTTGTAACGTTCACAAATCCAAATGGGGAAATGCTGTGAGCCTAAACTTTTAAATGATTGAGATGAAAAAGATATTTTGCACTTCACTACTCGCTTTTTTATTGATAAATGGTTTGCTTGCACAATCTGGCGGCACCAGTTTTGACCAAAAATTGAAACGGCTTTCGGCAAAAGTCGAGCGCCTTGCCGCCCGGGTGGAGGCCACAGCCGAAACCACTGCCGAGAACTGGGAAGCCCGTTCCACCCGCATTGAGGCTCGTGCAGAGCGTCTCGGCGAAACACTGGAGGAAAAATGGAACGACGACTGGTCAGTTCGCCTCGATGGTTTGGGCAAAAGCGTTGGCGTCATTTTTTGTCCGGAAGTTTCTTACCTCGGCATTGAGACCCACATGGTTTCCATTGAAAAGGCCAAAAAACTTGGCTTCGAAAACCGCTACGGTAGCTATGTCTCCAAGGTCATGGCAAAATCCTCTGGGGAAAAAGGTGGCTTGAAGGCCTTTGATTATATTTATGGTGTTGATGAACAGCGCACCAGCGACAACCAAAGCCTTTCCGATATTTTGGAAGACTACGAGCTTGGCGACGAAATCACGCTGCACTTCGTCCGAAAGGGTGAAAAAATGTCCGCAAAAGTCAAGCTTGCCACTTACGAGTATGATTTCGATGAGGACGAAGCCCAGCAAGCTTTCCTCGGCGTAAGCCCCACAGACGAGCAGGACGAAGATGAACTGAACGGCGTCGCTGTGGAAGTTGTCGAGAAGTCCACCGCAGAAGAAATGGGCCTGAAAGTAGGTGACGTCATCACCTCCATCAACGGCTTTCCCGTGCTGGACTGGGAGGACGTGACCACTGCCATCCAAAACACAAAGCCTGGCGAGGCAATCGAGGTTAAATTCAAGCGGGATGAGAAGGAAATTTCCGGCAAGGGTACCATCAAGTCCTATGATGAAGTGTACCCCGATGGCGAGCGGGGCGATTGGAATATAGACGTGGACTGGGACGACATAGGCAACGTGACCATCGCTGGGGCCGACAACTGGGACCAGGAACAAGAGCCTGAACAAGACGAAAACAGGGCATTTATAGGGATTTACACCGAAATGATTTCAAAAGAAAAAGCCAAAAAGCTAGGCCTTGACAATCCTTACGGCGCTTATGTTACCGGTATCCTTCCAAACTCGGGCGCAGAAAAAGCAGGGATAATGCCTTTCGACTACATCTACGGCTTCGATGAGTATCGTGCAGGCGAGGAGCAGCACTTGGGCATTGTCTTAAAAAAATTCAAACCGGGCCAAGCGGCGACCGTGCATTTTATCAGAAAAGGCAAAGCCTCAAAGGCGTCACTGACCCTCACTAAGCCGTTTACCGCAGAGAAAAAAGCGCAAAACAGTTGTGAAGACACATTTCTTGGCATCATACAAGTCAATGAAGAAAACAACAATGAAGGCGTAGCAATTTTGCCTGTGAAAGGTTCAACTGCCGCCGAGCTTTCATTGCAGGAGGGAGATGTCATCACGCACATCAATGGCTACCGGATGGTGGATTGGTTGGACGTCACGACGGCCATTGAAATGCTCAAGCCCGGAGAAACCATTTCTGTTGAGTTTTTGAGGGATGGCAAGTCCATGAAAGCATCAAAACCCATCATGAGCTATGCACAAACCAAGAAATGTGCAGATTGTGATTGCGGCGGCAGGGCGTCGGTGGTCATCGCAGCACCCTCCATTTCAGGAAGTGGGAGAGGTTGGGTGAATGAGCCAACAATCAAACCCACTACGCCCCGAGTGGACGTAAAGAACATCAAGCCCACAATTTCTGCCATTACAAATGAGGAAACGGATGCCTTGCAAAGCAAAGGTGTCCAGCTTTCAAACAACAGCACGCTTGCAGTTGAAAACTTGCGGCTCACGCCAAATGCCGAAACTGGTTTGTTTGACCTGTATTTCAATTTGCCCCTGAGCGGCAATACCCTCGTTCGCATCTACAACCTCACCGGCAGGGTGCTCTACGAATATGACTTGGGTAGTTTTAGCGGCAAATTCAGTGACAGTGTGGACATTTCTCAAAATGGCGCTGGTAACTACTACCTCGAGATTTCGCAAAGCGGGAAAGTTTTTACAAAGAAAATCTCGTTGTCCAAGGATTGAAACTGGCTGATTGGATGGTTGGAATTGCTGAATTGTCCAAATGCGAGACAGCAATTTCAGCCATCAATTCAAGCTCAAATGCCAGGCAATCCTCTCCCCTCCAAATTTCTCCCACCTAAAGATTTTGAAATCACCCGGAACTATCTTTACATTTGCGCCGCTTTATAAAAAAGCGCACATGATTTTTTTCAAACATCATCATTAAGCTCCCCTTGTAGCTCAGTTGGTTAGAGCGCCGGATTGTGGTTCCGGAGGTCAGCGGTTCGAACCCACTCGAGGGGACAAAAGAGCATTACTTCTTCGGGGTAATGCTTTTTTTTTGAGGGTTTGAGGATTTGAGAGCGGGAGCGTTTGAGAAAGGCCGTGGGTTAGCTTCAAAGCTTCAAGTTCTTGAATTTTCAAATTCATATCCGGGCCAACGAGTCTGAGAGGGGTTAGGGTTTTAACCACTGCCCCCCTCAAACCCTCAAACCCTCAATCTCTCAAATCCTACCCATGGAAAGAGGCAATATCCCACGCAAAATCAAGGGGTTTCGGGACATGGACGCAGACATGAACGAACTTCGGCAGACCATCATCCGAGAGGCGGCCAAGGTTTATCGCTCCTACGGCTTTGAGCATTGGGATACGCCCGTGCTGGAGTACGCCGATGCACTAGGCAAGTACATGCCCGACGAGGACACGGTGGACAAGGGCGTTTACAATTTCCGAAACCCAGAGGAAGAGCCAGTTTTGCTCACCGACGGTTCCGAAATGCGGGATGCCGAGGGCAAAGTCGTCATGGAGTTTCATCCGTTGGCCATGCGCTACGACCTGACTGCGCCACTGGCCAGGGTTTATTCCGAGCGGATTTTTATGGACGTGAAGCGGGGGCAAATCATGGAATCCAATGCCCCGTTGTTCCGACGATTCCAGTTCGGACCAGTTTATCGGTACGAATTGAAGTTATTGCCTGGTCGGTTTCGGGAGTTCTGGCAAATAGACTTCGACACCGTTGGCACCTCAGACGTGGCCGCCGATGCCGAAGCTTGCATGATTCTGTCAGATGCCCTCGAAGCGATAGGTTTGGAGCGCAACTCGTACATCGTAAAAGTCAACAACCGCAAGGTCTTGAAGGGTTTTTTGGAATCGGTTGGCATACTGAGCGAGGAGCAGGAAGGTGCCGTGCTGCGGGTCATTGACAAGCTGGACAAAATCGGTTGGGACGACGTGAAACTGGAACTTGGGAAGGGTAGGGCGGACGCCTCCGGCTCTAAAATCGAGGGGCTTGGCTTGGCCGACGCTGTGATTGAAAAAATCGTTTCGTTCCTAAAATTAGCGACTGGCGTGAGCGCCCGTGCCGAAGTTTTACAAAAATTCGAGGAAGTCGCTGGCGCAAACCCCACGGCTGCCGAGGGCATTGCGGAGCTAAAAAAGATGGACGCCCTCTGGGCAAAACTCGGCTTCGACGAGTCACGAATCATACTTGACCCCTCGCTGATGCGGGGCATGGCCTACTACACTGGGCCAGTTTTTGAGGTGGAATCGCTGCTCACTTACCGGGATGAAAAAGGCCGGGAACGCAGGGTCGGCTCCATTTGTGGTGGTGGCCGTTACGATGGCTTGGTGGAAAAACTGCTCGGCCTCAAAGTGCCCGCCACTGGCGCTTCCATCGGCGTGGATCGCTTGGCAGAACTGCTGCGCATGGCCAAACCCGGCCAAGTGACGGCCCAGGGCCCCGTTTTCATTGCCTATTTCGACGACGAATTGCAGGTGGAATACTACCGCATCGCCCGTTTGCTGCGTGATGCTGGGATCAACGCCGAGGTGTACGTTGGCAACGCCAAAGGTTTCAAAAAGATGAAAAAACAGATGGCTTACGCCGACGACAAAAACTGTCCGCTTGCCATTCTCATCGGTACTGACGAGGCAGCTAAGGGCGTGGCTACGGTGAAAAACCTAAAGCTCGGCAAGGCACTCGAAAGCACCACCACCGACAAACAGACCTGGATTAACCAAGTGCAGCAGGAGGTTCATTTGGACAATTTGGTAGATTACGTTCAAAAACAACTCGCTCAATGAAGTCAGCCATCAAGACCATTCTGCTCGACAGCATTTCCATGAAACAGGCGATGCTGCACGACGACCGATTGCTCACCATCGTGCAAGGCGTTGTAAATCAAGTGATTGCAACGTTCAACAAGGATGGAAAGGTGCTTTTTTGCGGAAATGGCGGCAGCGCCGCCGACGCACAGCACTTGGCCGCCGAGTTGTCCGGCAGGTTTTACCAAGACCGAAAGGCGCTGTTTGCGGAAGCGCTGCATGTCAACACCTCATTTGTAACGGCGGTGAGTAACGACTATGGCTTTGAGGCCGTGTTCGAGCGGGCGCTGGAGGCGATGGGGCGGCCAGGTGATTTGCTCGTCGCCATGTCCACCTCCGGCAACTCGCCGAATGTGCTCAAAGCCATCGAGAAAGCCCATGAAATTGGGATGAAAGTGGTGGGGATGACGGGTGCCGAAGGCGGCAAAATGGACGGGAACTGCGATTTTTTCATCAAAGTGCCTTCAACAGACACGCCGAGGGTGCAGGAGGGTCATATTTTGCTGGGGCATATTATTTGTGCGTTGGTGGAGGAGCGGATTTTTGGGAAATGAGACAGGGGGCCTTAAACAAAGACCTTAGACTTTAGACCATAGACGGGGCAAACAATAATTGTCAACGGTTTAAATACTCACCTTGAAAGACCATCCTCGCTGGGCCACAGAGCCAGATATTTTTGAACCCCTTTCCTTCCATTTTTTCAAACTTCACTTTCAAGTTGCCCCCTTTGGTGGAAATGGCCACATCGCCTTTGTTCGAAATCGGATTCGCTAGCGCAAATGAAATAGCGGCAGCCGTCACGCCTGTTCCACAGGAAAGCGTCTCGTCTTCAACACCCCGTTCGTAGGTTGCCACTTCAATGCCGTCGGCGGTTTTTTCCACAAAATTAACGTTGATGCCCTCCTTGCGGAAACGGTCGGAGTAACGGATGACTTGTCCACTTTCCACGATGTTCATGTCCGAAAGGTCTTCGACGAAAACCACGTAATGCGGGGAGCCTGTGTTCAGCACGAAGCTGCCGTCACCTATTTCCACCTCGGTCACATCGCCCATTTTTAGCTCGACCCAGTCGTCGTTGATGTTGGCTTCGTGCGGACCGTCAATAGCCAGGAACCTACATTGTTCGCCAACCACCTCGAGGCTGTGCGCAAAAGCAGCAATGCAGCGCCCGCCGTTGCCGCACATGGTACTTTCCCGGCCATCGGAGTTGAAATAGACCATTTCAAAATCGTAGCCCTCAGCGTTTTGGAGCAAGATGAGGCCGTCCGCACCAATGCCAAAACGGCGGTCACAGATGCGTTCAATGAGCGCAGTATCCTGCCGAGTAAGGTATTGGGTTTGGCGTTGGTCAACCATCACGAAATCGTTGCCGGTGCCTTCGTATTTGAAGAATGGTATTTTTTTCATCGAGTTGTAAACAAGCAATTGGAGCCTGCTTGCGTATGCAAAAGTATTTGACCCAATGAAAACTGTCGTCAAAAATGATTTTCTTTTCAAATTCATTTTTTTGCCATCCAAAATATTAAACTTGCAGCTTGAATGTAAAACCCGAGTGAATTAGCTTGCGTTTGGGTAAAATATACTGGAAGCATCCAAAAGGCATTCGGTTGACTTTCCGGCCAATTTCCTGCAAATTGCAATCAAAATTTTGAATTTAGGAATCCCGATTTTCATGAAAAAAATACTTCCAATCGCTTTATCTTCGGTTTGTAGCGCAGTGCTCGCCGTCTTCATGTTCATTGTTTTCCAGCAGCCGAAAACAGTTTATATTGACAAAACGGACGGCTCCGCCATTTACGCCAACTATGGCGAAACAGAACCGATTTACGGCGGCATACAGCGCACGTTCCTTTCGTCCTCGCCCACCGATTTCATTGCGGCAGCGGAAAAAGTTACTTCAGCAGTCGTCAACATACGTGCGATGGAAAGCTCTTCCTATGGCTGGTGGGGCGGCAGCTCGCACGGAGCTTCTTCTGGTTCTGGGGTTATCATTTCTACGGACGGTTATATCGTGACCAACAACCATGTCATCGAAGATGGGAACAAGTATCAAGTGACGATGAATGACCACCGGGAATACGATGCAAAGCTCATCGCCACCGACCCGTTCACGGATATTGCACTGCTTAAAATCGAAGAAAAAAACTTGCCGACCATCGTTTTCGGCAACTCGGATTCCCTGCGGGTAGGGGAGTGGGTGTTGGCCGTTGGGAACCCCTTCAACCTTGAAAGCACTGTGACTGCTGGTATCGTGAGCGCCAAGGGCCGCAGCATTGACATCCTGGAAGGGGAGTACACCATCGAGTCGTTCATCCAAACCGATGCGGCGGTAAACCCCGGCAACAGTGGTGGCGCATTGGTCAACACCAATGGCGAACTGGTCGGCATCAACACGGCCATCATCACCCGGTCGGGCAAATACGAGGGCTACTCATTTGCCATTCCGTCCACGTTGGTACAAAAAATCATTCGTGACCTTCGGGATTATGGCGAGGTTAAACGCGGTCTGCTTGGGGTAAAAATTGGGCCAGTGGATGACCGCATCGCCCATGAACTCAACCTGCCGAAAGTGGAAGGCGTGTGCATCAACGCTGTGACCCCGGACGGCGGGGCAGAGGATGCCGGATTACAAGCTTTCGATGTCATCGTAGGCATCAACGGAACGAAAATCAGGGCAATACCAGAGTTGCAGGAGCAGGTCGGCAGGATGCATCCCGGGTCGGTGATAAAGTTGGAATACATCAGGGAAGGCAAGCGTTTCGTTGCAAATGTTACCTTGAAAGACAAGGATATGGCCTCAAAAATCGTGGTGAAAAGCGAGGATGATGGCCTGTTGGGCAGCATGGGCTTCACGCTCCGGGAACTGACCACCGACGAACGCCGAAAACTGCGGGTTGCTGGCGTTTATGTTGAAAATATCAAAGTTGGGAGCATTGTAGAAAAAACTGAAATGGACCCAGGCTACATAATAACAAAGGTTGGCGAAGTGAAAGTCGGTACGGTGCAAGAGGTGTTGAACGAACTGAAAAAAAGACGTGGCACTGAGATTTACTTGGAGGGTTTTTACGAAAATTATCCTGGCGAATACTATTACACTTTTACGGTAAAATAAGCCGGTGGCAACCGTAGTTTATTTCTCAAAACTTTTTCTTCTGTTTTAAACAATTGATAGTCAATTGGTTAACTTCTACATGTTCAAAGTTGGAAGTTGGTTGGTATTTTAAAGTTTAGCCCAAAACCTAATTTCAGCACCTCGTAAACAAAGGCTCTTTTGGCAGTAAATTGAAAATGACTTCTGCAAGTCCTTTCTTCCAGCACTATCCTTTTATATTTGCGCCCGAATTGCGGCAACACCGCCGCAGATTGCAAAAATTCTTCGGAACAGGTTATGAAAAAAATTCTACTTGCGATTTTCACGCTCACTATACTCGTCTGTGCAACTGCAAATGCTCAAAAAGGCGGGGTGCTCCGTGGCAATATCTTTGACAAGAACACTGGCGAGCCAATGATTTTCAGTACGGTGGTACTGCAAGGTACCACCATTGGCACCACAAGCGACGTTGACGGATTTTTTAGCATCGGCAATATTCCCGCAGGCAGTTACACGTTGGTGGTAAGTTCCATCGGTTACGATAGCACCGCCATAAAAGTTACCATCAAAGATGGGGGCATCAACAGCCAAAGGGTAATGTTGACCGAAAGTAGCATCCAGCTTGGCACCGTCGAGATTTCGTCCCGGCGGGAACAAGCACGCTCGGATGTGTCCATCTCCAAGGTGACGGTCACAGCCAACCAAATCAGGTCACTGCCCGGCACTGGTGGGCAGGCGGACATTGCGCAGTACCTGCCTGTTTTGCCCGGCATCATTTCCACGGGCGATCAAGGCGGCCAGATTTACATCCGAGGAGGCTCACCCATACAAAACAGGATTTTGCTGGATGGCATGACCATCTTCAACCCTTTCCACAGTATCGGTTTTTACTCGGTTTTTGAAACGGAGACTATTAAAACCGTGGACGTGCTCACGGCTGGCTTCAATGCCGAGTACGGAGGTAGGGTATCTGCCGTAGTTGACCTCAAAACAAGGGAGGGCAACAAGAAGCGCATTGCTGGTCTTGTGAGTGCCAACCCGTTCCAGGCCAAGGCGGTGCTGGAAGGCCCGCTCAAGAAGTTTGAAGAAGGAAGCGGAAGCATTTCTTTCCTGTTTACTGCCAAGCACTCCTACATCAACGAAACTTCGCCCCTGTTGTACGCTTACGCTGTGGACACTACATTTTACCTAACTTCCGACGCTGGACTTTCTGAAAAAGACCGCAAGCGGCTGCCTTTCTCCTTCACCGATTTTTATGGCAAGCTGTCCTTCCTGACCAACAACGGCAGCAAACTGAACCTATTTGGATTCAATTTCAACGATGACGTGAACTACATTGGCGTGGCTAAATTAGGTTGGCAAAACGTAGGCGGTGGTGCCAATTTCACGCTTATTCCCCCAAATTCTAACCTCGTCATTGGCGGTACCGTGGCCTATTCCGACTACAACATCGAGTTGCAGGAAGCGGGCGAGCAGCCACGTTCGAGCGGCATTTCCAACTACAACGTCAAGCTCGATTTTACCTATTTTGGGCTTCGCAACGAAATCAAATACGGTTTTGAAATTATCGGGCTTGACACCAAATTCAAGTTCCGCAACTTTGTGGGCAACACCATCAGCCAGAACGACAACACGACGGAACTTGGCGCATTTATAAAATACAAGGCGAGGTATGGCGACTTCATCTTTGAACCAAGCCTACGGTTTCAGTTGTACGCTTCGCAAGGAACGTCCAACCTGGAGCCTCGCTTGGGCATGAAATACAATGTGACCGATGGATTCAGGCTAAAGGCCGCCGGCGGTTTTTACTCCCAAAACTTGATAAGCAGCGTGAGCGAGTTGGATGTTGTTAACTTGTTCGTGGGTTTCCTCACTGGGCCTGAGGAGCAGGTTACAAAACCAAACAGCACCGAGTCAGCGCCCCACCGTTTGCAAAAAGCTTTCCATGCCGTGGTGGGTACCGAGATTAACCTATCCAAAAATGTTGAGCTGAACGTCGAGCCATATTTTAAGAATTTTACCCAGATCATCCAAATCAACCGGAACAAACTCAGCCCCACCGACCCGAACTTCGTAACGGAAAAGGGCAAAGCTTATGGCATAGATTTGACCTTACGCTACGAAACCAAAAAACTGTACCTCTGGTCCACCTACTCACTGGCATACGTTGACCGTGACGATGGCGAACAGATTTACCCGACCATCTTCGACCGCCGACACAACGTGAACCTGCTTGGCACGTATAAATTCGGTGAAAAGTTGGAATGGGAGGCTGCCCTCCGTTGGAACATGGGCTCCGGGTTCCCATTTACCCAGACCCAAGGTTTTTATGGCAACATCAATTTCAACGACGGTCTAAATACCGACCCACTCACTACCAATGGCGATCTAGGTATCGTATTGGAAGAAAAACGGAATGGTGGCCGACTGCCTTATTACCACCGCTTGGATGGCTCGCTGAAACGAGTATTCAAATTTGGAAAATACACCAGCCTGGAAGTGGTCGCAAGTGCTACCAACATGTACAATCGGGAGAACATTTTCTATTTTGACCGGGTGCGGAACAAGCGGATCAACCAATTGCCTATCATGCCCAGCTTGGGCGTAACATTTATTTTCTGATAAAAAATCGGGTTATAGGTTCAGTGTTTGTCTCAAAACCTCAACTTCTCAAGCCCTCAATTTCGCATATCAATGAATCTTCACGAATATCAAGGAAAAGAACTGCTCAAGCGATTTGGCGTAGCCATTCAGGAAGGCATAGTAGCCACGAATCTTGACGAGGCGATTGACGCCTGGAAAAAAATCCGGGAAATGACTGGCACTGATTTCGTCGTGGTTAAAGCACAAATACACGCAGGTGGAAGGGGGAAAGGCGGCGGTGTTAAGCTCGCCAAAAACCTTGACCAACTCAAAGAGCACGCCGGGAACATCATCGGCATGATGCTAAAGACCCCACAAACTCCGGGTGGCATGGATGGCCAGGGCAAACTCGTGCGGAAGGTGCTCGTCACCGAGGATAGCTACCGCCCCGACTTCAATGCCTGCAAGGAGTATTACATGTCCATCCTCATGGACCGGGAGCGGAAGTGCAACGTCATCATCTATTCCACCGAAGGTGGCATGGACATCGAAAAGGTGGCAGAGGAAACGCCGCACCTCCTGCACAAGGAATACATTGATGCCGAACTGGGCCTGCAAGCCTTTCAGTGCCGCAAAATCGCCTTCAACCTTGGCCTCAGTGGTGCTGCCTTCAAGAACATGGTGGGCTTTGTGGAAAAACTTTACGCCGCTTTTATCGGCTCTGATGCATCACTTTTCGAGATAAACCCAGTGCTCAAGACTGCCGACGACCGCATCATTGCCGTGGACAGCAAGGTGTCCATTGACGACAATGCCCTCTATCGGCATCCTGATATTGAAGCCATGGCCGACACGGACGAAGAAGACCCAACAGAGGTAGAAGCCAAGTCCCACGACCTCAACTACGTGAAGCTTGACGGCAACGTAGGCTGCATGGTGAACGGCGCTGGCCTTGCTATGGCTACGATGGACATCATCAAGCTTTCCGGCGGTGAGCCTGCCAACTTCCTCGATGTCGGTGGTACGGCAGATGCCAACCGGGTGGAAAAAGCCTTTCGAATCATTTTGAAAGACCCGGCAGTAAAGGCCATCCTCATCAATATTTTCGGCGGAATCGTTCGGTGCGATAGGGTAGCGCAGGGCGTGGTGGATGCTTACAAGAACATGGGCAACATCAACGTGCCAATCATCGTGCGCTTGCAGGGCACTAACGCTGACCTCGCTAAAAAAATCATTGACGAGTCAGGTTTGAAGGTGCAGTCGGCCATCTTGTTGCAAGAAGCAGCGGACAAGGTGAAAGCAGTGCTTGAAGCCTGAGAAGAACAGCAAACAAATAAGAAAAGCCCTTGCAACAACTGTCGCAAGGGCTTTTTCTTTGTACCCCGTACGGGATTTGAACCCGTGTTAACGCCGTGAAAGGGCGCCGTCCTAGACCCCTAGACGAACGGGGCGTACATAATTTCAAATGTGCTTCCTTCAAAAGCGGGGCAAAGATAGACTTGTTTTCAAAAAAGCCAAGCCAAGGCAAATATTTTTTTCCAGAAGGGCAAATGCTTGTCCAAAACGATGCAATAAATTGATGCGGGTGTTTACCTTTGCGCCACTTCAAAAACCACAGGCATTAACCATTTAGCGGCCAACTTTCGTTCCGCACCTTTCCAAATTATTGAATTACCATAGGCCAAACACCTTGTTCAAATTTTGAACAATCTTCTTTTTCATAAAAAACTTTAAATCAGAAATCTATTATGTCTATCAAAATTGCAATCAACGGCTTTGGTCGTATTGGCCGCCTCACCATGCGCAACCTGTTGAAAAAACCGGGCGTTGAAGTTGTGGCAATCAACGACTTGACCGATAATCACACCCTTGCACACCTTTTCAAGTACGATACGATGCAGGGCAAATTCGATGGTGAAGTGTCCGCCGATGGTGAAAACTTGTTCTTCAACGGCAAGAAAGTGGTTGGCTTGGCAATCAAAAATCCTGCAGAGCTTCCGTGGAAGCAATTGGGCGTTGATGTCGTGATAGAATGCACTGGTATTTTCTTGGACAAGGAAAAAGCTGGCCTGCACATCCAGGCAGGTGCCAAACGGGTCGTGCTGTCCGCTCCACCAAAAGCCGACGACGTGCCGACTTTCGTAATTGGTGCAAACCACTTGGACATGAAGCCAAGCGACCTCATTGTTTCCAATGCCAGTTGCACCACCAACTGCCTGGTGCCGCTTGTCCTCGTTTTGGACAAAGCCTTTGGGGTAGAGCAGTTCTTCATGAACACCATCCACGCTTACACCAGCGACCAGAACATCCAGGACGGCCCGCACAAGGACCTCCGCCGTGCCCGTGCCGCAGCTCAAAACATTGTGCCAACCAGCACAGGCGCTGCAAAGGCCGTCGTTTTGGTTGCACCGCACTTGAAAGGCAAAATCGCAGCACATTCCCTGCGGGTGCCCGTGGCGACTGGTTCGTTGACCGACCTTGTTTGCACCTTAAAAACTGCGGCATCCGTAGAAGAAATCAACGCCAAATTCAAGGAAGCTGCCGAAGGCCACCTGAAAGGCATACTTGAATACTGCACAGACCCAATTGTATCCAGTGATATTGTTCGGAACAACCATTCTAGCATCTTCGATGCTGGCTTGACCCAAGCGAACGGCAGCTCCTGCCGGGTAGTTGGCTGGTACGACAACGAAGCTGGCTATTCTGCCCGTCTCGCCGATTTGTCCGAGATGGCTGGAAAGCAGCAATAAAGAGCGAATTAGTATGAACAAAAGGCACTATCCAGTTTTTATGGCTGTGGTAGTGTCTTTTTTATTTCGCCAAAATGTCTCTCCAACACTCAAGCAATTCAACAATCAATAATGAAAAACATCAATTTCCAGCATAAAAAAGCCATCATGCGGGTGGACTTCAACGTGCCGCTCGACAAGCAGTACAACTTCACTGACGATACCAGGATGCGGGAAGCTTTGCCAACCATCAAACATGTGCTGGACGGGGGAGGAGCCGTCATTTTGATGTCGCACCTGGGCAGGCCGTTGGCCAAATTGAAAGAAGACGGCACGGTGAACGTCGAGAAATTTACCCTCAACCACCTTACCAAGCACTTGTCTGATATGCTCGGCAAGACTGTGAAGTTCTGCCCGGAGACGGTGGGAGGAACTGCCACGCAGATGGCTACCGACCTCAAACCCGGAGAAGTGTTGCTCCTTGAAAACACCCGTTTTCAGCCCGAAGAAGAAAATGGCGATGTAGATTTTTCCAAAAAACTGGCCGCCCTTGGCGATATTTATGTCAACGATGCATTCGGCACTGCCCACCGGGCGCACGCCAGCACGACCGTCATGGCGCAGTTTTTCCCGAAGGAAAACAGGACGTTTGGGTTCTTGATGGAAAGCGAAATCAAGCACGCAGACAAAGTGCTGAACAACCCGGAACGCCCGTTTACCGCCATCACGGGCGGTGCGAAGGTGAGCGACAAAATCGTTTTGCTGGAGCGTTTTCTCGACCTCGTGGACAACATCATCATCGGTGGGGGCATGGCCTACACTTTCATCAAGGCGCAGGGTGGGCAAATCGGGAATTCTTTGGTGGAGGACGACAAAGTACCACTTGCCATTGACCTGTTAGCCAAGGCTGCCGCAAAGGGAGTGCGCATTTACCTACCTGTTGACAGCATTGCTGCGGATAAATTTGATGCAGAGGCGAACTTCCAAAACGTGTCAAGCAACACCATCCCAGATGGCTGGTTGGGGCTTGATATTGGAGAGGAGGCCCGCACCGATTTCAAAGCAGTAATTGCAAACTCAAAGACCATCATCTGGAATGGTCCAATGGGGGTCTTCGAAATGCCGAATTTTGCCAACGGCACCAAAGCAATTGCTCTTGCTGTAGCGGAAGCAACCAAAAACGGCGCTTTCTCGCTAGTGGGTGGTGGCGACAGTGTGGCCGCCGTGAACCAGATGGGCCTCGCTGATGAGGTGAGCTTCGTGAGCACTGGTGGCGGGGCGATGCTGGAAATGCTGGAAGGGAAGGAATTGCCGGGTATCAAGGCGATATCTGCTTGATAACTGTTTATCCCTGACAAGCGCTGTCAGCTTGAAAGATTACATTTGAGGCGATGGCTTTGAACCTTTTTCAAGCTGACGGCGCTTGTTGGCTACTTGCTTGTTTTCCCACCTTTTGCCCTATCTTTGCCCGCATGACGGAGAAAATACTCATCCTCGATTTTGGTTCGCAATACACGCAGCTCATCGCACGGCGGGTGCGAGAGTTGAACACCTACTGCGAAATTGTTCCCTACAACAAAGTTCCAGCCATTGACGAAACGGTGAAGGGGATCATCCTCAGTGGCAGCCCGTTCTCGGTGCGGCAAGAGGATGCCCTGCGACTCGACCTGGATAAGGTAGTTGGTAAAAAGCCAGTGCTGGGCGTCTGTTATGGGGCGCAGCTCATCGCCGATTACTACTGCGGACAAGTGCAGCGCTCCGAAAAGCGGGAATATGGCAAGGCGGCGCTAACAAAAATCCACGCCAATGGTGCATTGTTGAAGGACGTGCCAGCCGATTCGCAGGTCTGGATGTCACATGCCGATACCATCGTGAAGCTGCCCGAACAGTTCGAGTTGATGGCCAGTACAGAAAGCGTGGAGATTGCAGCTTTTCGGGCGAAGGAAGGCGCTTTCGCTGCCCCGGTTTATTGCATCCAGTTCCACCCGGAGGTAACGCACAGTCTGGACGGCATGACCATCATCCGCAACTTCGTCATCAACATCGCTGGCTGCCGGGGCGACTGGACACCCGCCCATTTCATCGAAGAAAAAATTGCGGAGCTGCGAAAAACCATCGGGAAGGAACACGTGCTGATGGGCCTCAGCGGTGGCGTGGACAGCACGGTGGCCGCCGAATTGTTGCACAAGGCCATTGGCAACCAACTGATTTGTTTTTTTGTGGACAATGGTTTGCTCCGCAAAAACGAGTACCAGCAAGTGTTGGATGACTACAAACAGATGGGCCTGAACGTGGTTGGCATTGATGCAAAGCAACGGTTTTATGATGAACTTTCTGGTGCGACCGAACCAGAGAAAAAACGGAAAATTATCGGTCGTGTCTTCATCGAAGTCTTTCAGGATGAGGCAAAAAAGATTGCGGATTTAGGATTGCGGAATGCGGATTCGAGCAGCCAATCCGCATTCTCCGGGGTCCAACCTGCATCTTCTGAGACCCAATCCGCAGTCCGCAATCCACAATCCGCAATCCAATGGCTTGGGCAAGGCACCATTTACCCCGATGTGATTGAGTCCGTCTCTGTTCACGGGCCATCCGTAACCATTAAATCGCACCACAACGTGGGCGGTTTGCCTGACCTGTTGAAACTGAAAATCGTGGAGCCGTTGCGCTCGTTGTTCAAGGACGAGGTGCGTAGGGTGGGGAAGGAGCTTGGGATTCCAACCGAAATACTTGGAAGGCACCCGTTCCCAGGGCCTGGTCTTGGCGTCCGCATCCTCGGCGACATCACGCCGGAGAAAGTGGCACTTTTGCAGGAAGCGGATGCGATTTTTACCAAAAATTTGAAGAAATTTGGCCTTTATGAAGAAGTTTGGCAGGCGGGAGCGATACTGCTGCCCATCCAATCAGTCGGTGTCATGGGTGACGAACGCACCTACGAGAAGACGGTGGTGCTCCGTGCAGTGAACTCCACGGACGGCATGACGGCAGAATGGAGCCGTTTGCCACACGAATTTTTGGCGGTGGTGTCCAATGAAATCGTCAATAACGTCAAGGGCATCAACCGAGTAGTGTACGACATCAGCACCAAGCCACCTGCAACAATTGAATGGGAATAGGCGAGTTGGCAAATTAGCGTTTTGGCGTACTGGGTAGGTTCTACCTGAAATGCCAAAACGCCAAAAATCTAATACGCAAATAAAAGCAACATGAGAAAAAGGACGGTCAGTTTTGGTTTTATCCAAGAGGCAATCGTTGCCTTCGGCCTGGTTTTATTGCTGCCCGCCTGCGGCTGGTTGAAACCAGCGGGCGACCCTTCCAAGGACAAAGTTTACAAAGACGAGGAGGTGGGAGATATCCAAGGCACGAAAGTTTATGACCCTGAAACGGGCACTTACCGCACCGTGCATGAGGTGAACGAAAAAGTGGATACGGTTCAATGGAAAGTCCTTGCGGAAGATAAATACCCGCCCATCAAAACGGACAGCCCGATGAACGGCGCAGGTGGCACCAAGCCTTCGACCGGGGGCAATACGGGGGGGACAACTGGCGGAGGTACCGGAGATGGCACGGGTGATATTTCGATTTTGTTACCATTTCTAGCCAAATCATCGTCAAGTGGCGTTCCTGAAAACTCGCTTTGGGCGGTGAATTTTTACGCTGGTGCAAGGCTTGCCTACGACGATTTGGAAGCGGATGGTGCAAGGTTCAATGTAAGCATTTTGGACTCGGAAGCCTCCACTACCACGGTAAACAACTTGCTGAAAAGTGGCGACCTGCCAAAATCCGACCTGATCATTGGGCCTTACAAGCGGGACAATGTGGAAATCATGCAGGCTTTTTCTAAGAAAAACAAGGTGCCACTTGTGGTGCCCTACACCGCCCAAATGGGCATGGCAGAGAATAACCCCTTTTATATCCAAGTGAACCCATCGCTGAAGACGCATTGCGAAGCCATGACCAAGCACATCCGCAAACAACACCAGCCGGAAAACGTGGTGTTGGTAGCTTTGGACAAAGCGGAGGAAAAAGGAAGGCTCAAGTATTTTCAAGATGCCAATACCTTGATTGAAAAGGGCAAAACAGGTAAGAAGTTCAAAGAATTGCTGGTGCCCGAGGGCGCTGCCAACTTCCATTCAATTAACATTGCCCAGTTTATTAAACCCGGCACTACGACTGTTTTTGTCGTGCCTTCCTGGTCAAACCAGACGTTCATCTACTCGCTGCTTCACCAACTGATAGCCAAGCAAGGTGAAGGCGAGGATATTGTCGTGTACGGAATGAGCATGTGGCTGGATTTTGAACAATTGGATTTTGAATACTTTGAAAAACTGCACTTGCACGTGAGCAGTGCCTTCTACGTAGATGACAATGATGAGCGGGTTAGGCAGTTCAAGCAGAAATACTTCCAGTCCTATGGTGCCGTGCCTGACGAGGAGTCTTTTTTGGGTTATGATGTGATGCTCTATTTTGGAAAGTTGTTGGCCAAGCACGGTAAAAATTTCACGCAAAAACTGGACGTCTCGCCATCTGACGTGCTTCATGGGCGCTTCGAGTTCAATCGAGTGGTGCTTGATCCCTCCCGACACAAGGAAGATCTGAACTATTTTGACCAGTTGGAGAATACTTTCGTGCATATCCTGAAGTTTCAGGATTTTCACTTGCAGCCAGCGGATTAGCCGTGTCCCCGGTGCGAAACTAACGTCGGCATGGCTCCAAGCTCTGCCGACGTTTTTTTATTTACTATGCAACAAAAGCGACTTGATAAATTTCACGCAGTAGTCAATCGGCGGCAGCCGGACTTGACCGTGGTGTTGGAAAACGTGACGGATGCGCACAACATCGGCGCTGTCTTTCGCTCCGCCGACTCGGTGGGTATCGCCGAGGTCTATATCCTCAACACGGACGCTCACCTACAAACCAAATACGTGAAAATCGGCAAGCGCACCTCTATGGGCGCTGGCAAATGGGTGGATGCGCACTACTTCACGGATGCCGAGGCTTGTTTTGAAAAGCTCAAGTCGAAATACGGCAAAGTGTTGGGCGCCATGCTCGGCGAGGGTGTCAGCGACTTCCACCATTTGGATTTAACGGAATCGGTTGCCTTGTTTTTTGGGAACGAGCACCGTGGCATTTCTACGGTCTCGGAGCCGCTGCTTGATGGCAAGTTTATAATTCCACAGGTCGGCATGGCCGAGAGCCTGAATGTGTCTGTGGCCTGTGCGGTCACGTTGTACGAGGCTTTTCGGCAACGAAACGCAAAGGGATTTTACGATGAGCCATACCGATTGGGAGCGGCGGAACGGGCGGCTTTGTTCGATGTTTATTACGCAAGGCACAAGGCAAGGGACAGGCGAGCGGCGGTAGCATGGAACAACAATTAACTGCTGCGCATGGTAAAAAATAGCCCTGTTAGAGTTCCAAACTCTAACAGGGCTATTTTTTACCATGCGCAGCAGTTGTCTTCTGAAATATCAATTTTCCACCGCCGACAGCACCATGTCATTCTTCAAGCTCCTGAAATCCACGGGCGTCACCGCAGAAACGCCCTGCTCCGCCATATAAACCCCGTAAATCGTGTCCACAGCGGCCATCGTCTGCTTGTTGTGGGTGACGATGATGAACTGACTTTCCTTTGAAAAATCCTTGATGATATTGTTGAACTTCTCGATGTTGGCGTCGTCCAACGGGGCGTCCACCTCGTCGAAGATGCAGAAGGGGGCGGGCTTGAGGAGGTAAAGTGCGAACAGCAGCGCCGTGGCGGTCAGCGTTTTTTCGCCACCCGATAGCTGGCTGATGGTCTGCGGGCGCTTGCCCTTTGGCTTCGCAACGATTTCGATGCCGCTTTCCAATGGGTTTTCCGGGTCGAGTAGGATGAGGTCGGCGGTGTCGTCGCTGGTGAATAGGCTGCGGAAGGCGTCAATAAAAAAGAGCCGCACCTTGCCGAAGGCTTCGAGGAACTGTGCCGTGGCCGTCTCCTCGATTTCCTTGATGGTCTCCATCAGGTCATCCTTGGCCTTCAAAATATCGTCCCGCTGCGTGGTGATGTTTTCGTGGCGCTCCTTCATTTCGTCGTAAGCCTCCATCGCCATCGGGTTGATTTCGCCGTAGTTGTCCAAGCGTCCCTTGATGCGCTCCACCTTTATTTGCAGGTCGTTTTCGTCCAAGCCGACTTTTTGTTCCTCCGTCAAAGTCAGCGCATCGTGGTCGTTGATGCTCAGGTTGAACTCGATTCTGAGTCGCTCCGCAATGTTCGTGAGCTGGTACTTCGTATCGCTGAACTTCTCCCGAAGGTTGTTGATTTTTATCTGCGAATCCTGCGATTGGCGGGCGAGTTGGCGCAGCTTGTCCTCGATTTCGTGGATGCTGTTCCTTGCGCCAAAGAAAGCCTGCTCGGCGGCGGAAAGCGTGCCTTCCCGTTCTTTGCGGAGCGCATAATTCTCCTGCAGACCCTTCACCAGTTTCTCGATATCGTCGTTGATTTGGGCCACCTCGCTGCCCGATTGGTCGAGCGAACGCTGGTTGGTGGCGAGGGTCGCCTTGGTCTCGTCCAACTGTTTTTCCCGGAAGGAAAGCTCCCGTTGCAGCGCCGAAACCTTGTTCTGCTGCTTTATGAACTCGATGTTCTTGTTGTTGAAATCGGTGCTGGCGTTGCTCATTTCCTCGGCCACCAAGCGGAAGCTGCCATCCGTGTTGCTGATTTGCTTGCGGGCTTCGTCGGCCACTTGGAACTTGTCTTCGAGCTGCTGTTCTATCTCCGCATTGGCCGTTTCAAACGATTTGATGCGCTCGGCGTTGGCCGCTTTTTTAGCATCCACATCCCGGATATACGACTCAAAGCTCTCCAAACGAGCGGCCAAAGAAACCCGCTCCTGCGAGACTTTGTTCAGCATTTGCTGCTCCTGCTGGATGGCTTGGCGGGATTGCTGCCCCTTCAACAACTCGATGCTCGACTTCATTTGGTACATCTCGGTGGAGAGTTTCGTCTCATCTTCTTCGCCCCGTTTGATAGAATTGTCGAGGATTTCGAGGTTCTTTTTCCGCCCGATTTTTTTGCCCTCAAACAAGCCCATACTGCCCCCGCTCAAACTGTGGCGGCGCTGTATGAAACGGCCCGATTTGGCCAGCAAAGTCATGCTTTCGGTGCCCATTTGCTTCGCAACTTCTTCTTTTTCAAGCAGCACCACATTGTCCAGCAGATAGCTGATGAGGTTGCGGTAGGCCGGGTCGCATTGCACGAAATCGGTCGCTGGCCTCATGCCCTCAGACAGCATGGCGATGCTCGGCGAGAAGTCCTTGAAGCTGTCGTTGACGAAGAAATTGGCCTTGCCTTTTTGTGCAGATTGCAGCAAATGCACGGCCTGTTGGGCATCCTCGATATTTTCCGTCACATAATAATTAAGGTAGGGTTCGAGGTAGTTTTCAATGGCCACCCGGTAGTCTACCTCCACGTAAATCAGGTCGGAAAGGAGCGGCGCCTGCTTCGTCCAGTTCTTTGCATTGCTCAAAAACCGGATGCTCTCCGGGAAGCCTTCGAGGCTCTCGACCATGCTTTTGGTCAGCTTGTATTCGTTGCGCTTGGCGTCCAGTTCCCGGTGTATTTTTTGGATGCGGCTCTTAAGTTCGTCGAGTTTGTTTTCGCCTTCGGCAATGTCGAGGCGGCGCTGTTCCTCCGCTTTTTCGAGGGTTTCGAGGGCGGTGCGGCGCTCGGTTTCCTCTTTTTCCAAGTCCTTGATTTTTGCGCCCAGCGACTCCGTTTCCGTCTTGCGGTTCTTCACCTCCTCTTCGCCGTGGGCAATGTCGTGGCGGAGGTTTTCCATCTGGTTGGCGTTGACGGCTTTGGATTTTTCGAGTTCGTACAGTTCTCGCTCCACCTTCTGCTGGTTCTGCATGATGGCATCCAGCCCTGCCTTCATTTCGCCGTGGCTCTGGCGGATGTCGTGGAGTTTTTTTTCGGCAGCTTCGAGCTGCTGTTCGAGTTTGCCTTCCATGCGGCGGTCTTCTTGCAGCGTCTCCCGGTAGTTGGCGATTTCTTCTTCCAGCGTCGAAATGCGTGATTTTGCAATCAAAATCGCCTCCTGCGACTTGGACTTGTTCTGCTCCACAAACGTGATGCGCTGCTCCAATACCCGGCGCTCGCTCTCAGCGTCCCGGATGCGCCCGACGAGTTGGTTCATCTCCCGTTGGCGCTCGCTCAGGGCCTGTTCTTGGTCAAGGTTTGATTTTCGCTGCTGTTCCAGCCCCGCCTCCATTTGCCGCTGCTCCACTTCGAGTTGACGGTAGCGGTCCTCCTCTTTTTCCAGCGAATCCTTCACCTCTTTGTACTTGGCCTTCAGCGATTCCGATTTCAGTGCTGCCAGTTTGATGGCCAAATCCTTGTATTCTTCCTTGAGTTCAAAATACTTTTTCGTGCGCTTGGCCTGCTGTTCCAGCGACTTGAGGTTGTTGTTGATTTCAAACAGGAGGTCGTCCACCCGCTCCAAGTCGGCGGTGGTGGCTTGCAGTTTTTGGAGCGTTTCCCGTTTCCTGATTTTGTACTTGGAAATGCCGGCGGCCTGCTCGAACATCTTGCGGCGGGCGTTGTCCTTGTCCGCCAGGATTTCATCCACCATGCCGAGGGCGATGATGGCGTAGCTGTTGGAGCCGATGCCCGTGTCCATCAACAGGTTGGTGATGTCCTTGAGGCGGCAGACGACGCCGTTCAGTTGGTACTCGCTCTCGCCGCTGCGGTAGAGCCTACGAGTGATGGCAACGGAATTGTATTCGGTAGGTAGCAGGTTTTTGGTGTTCTCAAAACTCAACGTCACCTGCGCCATGCCGCCCTGCTTGCGGCTTTTCGTACCGTTGAAGATGACCGAGGTCATGGTGTCGAGGCGAAGCTCGCTGCTCTTCTGCTCGCCCAGCACCCAGCGGATGGCGTCCACGACGTTGCTCTTGCCAGAGCCGTTCGGACCGACAATGCCAATGACGTCCTCGTTGAAATGGATGACCGTTTCATCAGCGAACGACTTGAAGCCTTTTATTTCGAGAGTCTTGAGACGCATCTGTTCAAATTCGGGGGGCGAAGATAGGGAGAAATTGGGGAAAGTGGAGGAGTGTTGTCAAGTTTGAAAATCCATTTCCAAGTTTGTATCTTTGGCTAAAAATCGATGATATGGTCAGTGAAAAAATATCGTTGTCGCCAGTAAAGCTCGTGCCTGAATCTTTGATTTATGAAATGGACGAAGGGCAACCAATTTACTACCGTGGCTACAAGGACGTTCTGAATAAAACAAAAACCCTCGAACAAATCATGGGAACCAGCATCCTACAATCCCTGCTCATCGAACTGATTAAGGATTCCATCAAACTGCAATTGGGCAAGGACTACACCGTGCTTTCCAGCGAACTCGGCATCCAGTTTTCCAAAAAATCATGGCGCAACACGGACATCGCCGTGTTTTTGAAAAAGGACTTGATTGCTGCTAAAAATGAGGATAAATACGCTGCCATTCCACCTGAAATCGTCATCGAAGTGGATACCAAAGCCGACTTGGAGGAAATGCCCGACCCTTTGGATTATTTCTATACTAAAACTGACCAGCTACTTTTGTTTGGCGTGAAACAGGTGCTTTGGGTTTTTACTAAAACGGAGAAGTTCATGCTAGCTGTGCCGGGTAAACGTTGGGAAACGGGGAATTGGAGCGAAGAAGTGGTATTATTGAATGGCGTAAAGTTGAACGTAAAGAACTTGCTTGAGACATACTACGCGGACTAATTTGCCGTGACCACTAATCCCACATACCTCCTCTACCGCAAAATCATCCACATAGACATGGATGCCTTTTTTGCCAGCATCGAGCAGCGGGACAACCCCGAACTGAGGGGCAAGCCCATTGCCGTGGGCGGCGGTGGCACGAGGGGCGTGGTGGCCTCGGCCAGCTACGAGGCCCGGCGCTACGGGGTTCGCTCCGCAATGCCCGGCATGACGGCCCATCGACTTTGCCCGAACATCATCTTCGTGCGGGGACGGTTCCCAGCCTACCAAGAGGCTTCCCGCCAAATCCGGGACATCTTCCTCGACTACACCGATCTCGTGGAGCCGCTCTCCCTCGACGAAGCCTTCCTCGACGTGACCGAAAACAAGAGGGGCATCAATTCCGCCATGCAAATCGCCATTGACATCCGCCGCCGCATCGAAGCGGAGACCGGGCTGACGGCCTCGGCAGGTGTTTCGTTCAACAAGTTTTTGGCGAAAGTGGCCTCCGACATCAATAAGCCGAACGGCATGAAGACCATCTTGCCGGAGGAGGCGCTTGATTTTTTGGCGAAACTGCCAGTCGAGAAGTTCCACGGCATCGGGAAGGTGACGGCGGAGCGCATGAAAAAAATGGGCATCCGCACAGGCGGCGACCTGCGCAACATGACCGAAATCGAGATGTCCCAACGCTTCGGAAAATCGGGACGCTACTATTATCGCATCGTTCGTGCAGAAGACAACCGGCCTGTGAACCCCAACAGAATCCGCAAGTCTATCGGGGCGGAGCGCACGTTTTTCGAGGACGTGAGCGACACCGCCGAGATGAAGGAGCGCCTCGTGCCCATCATCGAAACGGTGTTCAACTACATGGCCAAGCACGACAATTTCGGGCGGACGGTGACCTTGAAAATGAAGACGCCAGAATTCAAAATCATCAGTCGGAGTAGGTCGTTTGGCGGGGAAATCCGCAGTTTGGAGGTGTTGCAACAGGCGACGTTTGAGTTGTTGGACAATAGCCGTGAGGAGTTTGAGGCGGTGCGACTGCTGGGCATTTCAATGTCCAATTTGGAACGGGAAGGGGCAGGGGAGGGGGTGCAGTTGGAGTTTGATTTTGATGAAAACGAAAGCATCAATCCCAAGCTGCCCAATTAGCGAGCATCCAGTTTCCATCCACGTCGAGGTAGGCAGCATCCGGGAAAACATGCCGGAATTTTTCATCAAAAAAAGACTTTGTGGAGGCCAGCGCTTCAGGTGTGTCGGAAAGCCGATTGAATAGCAGGAGGCCGACTGGGGTGATGCATTTTTTCAGGTTCTGCAAAAAGGAGAGGCTTTCAAACTGCATGGGTACCACATCGTCCAGGAAAACATCCATCACGACGAGGTCGAATTGTTGGCCACATTTTTCAACAAAATCAATAGCATCTCCGCAGTGCAACTTCACGGGATTTGTCAATTCCGACAGCACGAATTGCTCTGCCCATGCTGCAATTTTGCCATCAGCCTCCACTCCAGTGCAGTGGAATTTTTGACGAAAAACTCGCTCCAACATATATGGTACACTGCCCATTCCAAATCCAAGCACGAGTATGTTGTCGAATTTGTTTTTTGTGAAATCTAGCTTTTGAAAAGTCCTCAAGAAATTGTCGTACAGGTCGCCGTGGGAGTAAACAGCATTGGTGGTGGTGAGGTAGAATCGGCCATTGCGCAGCGAAAGTAATAGCACGGGGTTGAGTGCTGTCGAAGCCGTATCCAATTGAATATCAACTAGATAGCTTAATATTTTTTTCAAAGAAAGCAAAATTGGATGGGGCGAAATTTTAGGATTTTGATTCAAACAACTTAAAGAATTTACGGCCTGTTTCCTCTTGCTGTTCCCATGGACGGTACTTGGCGGTCTCCTCAAAAACGCTCATCAGCAACAAACGGTCTTCGGTTTCGAGATGGTGGCCGTGTATTGCCATCATCCGCTCGACGGCCTCGAACGCCTTTTCGGGGATATAGGTAGTGAAATGGCCCGTGCCGCCCCACGAGAACGAGGGCATGAACTTTGGCAAAAAGACACTTCCGAACAAATTGCAGCAAAGCCCAGTGACGGTACCTGTGTTGAACATGGAGTTGATGCCGCACATGGAGTAGTCACCCATAAACAGCCCGATTTTCAGTTGGTCGGTCTGCTCGATTTGGCCGGAGACGTAGTTC
>CAZDSU010000075.1:19498-30031 GCA_964508135.1 uncultured Saprospiraceae bacterium | reverse complement strand
GTATCTCATGCCGCAAGATAGAAAGTATCGAATAATTCAACTTGACTACTTACTTAATTCTACTTTGTTACTTTAGAATATTGAACATATCACTTTGGAAAGTAGGGGGTTTGGGGGCGGAACGCCCCCAAAGGCTCCCTCCCCCGACGAGCCGCCGAAGGCGGCGAGGAGGGGAAATGGCAGTTTTGATAAAGTTTTGGCGGCGCATCGCCCCACTTGGATAGATTTTTTTTTAAAGTAACAAAGTAGAATTAAACCTCCTGAAACAAACGGGGTCTATGATTTCCGTAACCAAAAAAAATTCGGTTTCTATGTAAACAACATTACCCGACAGTTAAGCCGGTGCGCACCACGAGTCTGTCCCGATTCCAACCATCATTTTTCAACAAAAAAAATCTACTGACATGAAAATCATGAAATGGCTATTAGCATCAACCCTGACATTGGCCCTGCTTTTCACTGCTTGCAAAAAAGACGATGAGACCACCATCCAGAGCGAGCAAATCATGGCCGCCGAAGACCAGACCTCCTCTAACGACCTCTACGAAGACGTGGACGAACAAGTTGACCAAGCCATCGAAACCCGTGGCGGGGGCGGCACCGTCTGTCCCACCGTCACCATTGACCCCGCCGATGGCAGCTACCCACGCACCATGACCGTTGACTTTGGTACCGACGGCTGCACTGGCCTCGATGGCCGTGTCCGCAAAGGCCAAATCGTGGTGAACCTCACCGATACACTGACTAACACTGGAGCAATCCGCACCGCTACTTTTGTTGATTTCTACGTGGACGATGCGCATGTGGAAGGTACTCGCACCCTCACCAACCTCGGCTCGAACACAGACGGCAACCTCACCTTTTCCCGCACGGTCGTTGGTGGCAAAATCACCTTCCCCGATGGCGAGGTAACGACCTGGGAAGCCAATCACACGATGACCCTGGTGGAAGGAGGCAACACTGCCATCTTGCTCGATAATGTTTGGGAAATAACAGGCGGTGCCACAGGTGTCACCCGCAACGGCAAGGCATTCACTACCGAAATCGTGACGCCGCTGGTGAAAAGGCGGGCATGCCGCTGGACGGTCTCCGGCACGAAAACACTAACGATTGATGGCAAAGTCTTGACGATTGACTACGGAAACGGCGACTGTGACCGCAAGGCCACCGTCATCGGCCCGAACGGTGGAACGAGGGAGATTTTGATTCGTTGGTGGATGTAAAAAAACAAAGGGCGTCCGAAAAGACGCCCTTTGTTTTTTTCTTTTAGGTATGGCCTAATTTTTCTTTTCGTCAATCACCTTTGGGCCAACATCTTTGTAATTCACCGTGACTGGTTCGTCAATTTCTACCACACGGATTTCTGTCCGCCGATTGAACTGGTGTTCTTCCTCCGAACAATCAACACCATCACTGCACCCGTTTCGAGGAAAAGCTTCGCCGTAACCAAATGTGGTGATGCGGCTACCATCAATTCCCCTGACGGTCACGTAATCCTTTGCCGCCTTTGCCCTTAGCAACGACAGTTCTGAGTTGTATTCTGCGGTTCCGCGAGAATCGGTGTGTGCTGACAATTCCACTATCATGCTGGGGTAGCGTTTCATCAGTTGAATCAAGGCATCGAGGTCCCTGGCGGCACCTACCCGGATGTATGACATATCGAAGTCGTAATAAATTTTATCCAAAATAATGATGGAGCCTTTTTTCAGTGGTGCCCGTACTATGGACTCTTCGAAAGGTAAAAGCGAGATGGTAACATTAAGTTGCTTCTCCGTGCCTTTGGTAGTCGCCTTTGCGATTCCCGGATGGTAATCTTCCTTGGTAGTGGTCAGGTCGAAATCGCAATTATCTTGCAAGCAATAGTAAAAAACGCCATCAAGGTTGGTGCGCACGTATTCTTCCGTGCGGCTGCATTGATTGTAAATCTTCACCACAGCGCCCGGCACGCCTCTACCGTAGTTGCCGGCAACTACAGTCCCCGTCAGCATCACGCAGGTCTGGGGTTTGAGCTTTACGGTGAGGTACTGCGTTTCAGGACCATTCATGGTTGAATGAAAAACATCTTCCGTAGCATAATCTTCCTTCGAAACCACCAAAATGTAATTTTGGTGGCGTATCAAACTGGTACGGACAATGCCTTTGCTATCGCTTGAGGCAATGGGCGAAGGAAGTTGGCTTTCCGACTTGCGCACCATTTGGAGGCTGAGTTCGCCCGACTTACTGGCAGAAGGAACTAATTCCAAGTCGTACAGCTCGTCATTTTCAAGAAAACCTCCCGCTGTACCTTTCAGCACCCGCAGGTCGGCCATCGGAATCAGCTTTCCGGTTTCTTCGTCCACCACAGTGACCACCAGGTTCACCTCGCCCGATTGAATCAGCGGCTCCGGTGTTTCAAAATAGTAAATATCGTCCTTGCCCAAGCCGCCCTCTCTTGCCGAGGTGAGATAGCCCTTGGTGCCGTCCATGTTCATGATGATGCCCAAATCGTCCGAGCTTGAGTTGTAAGGGACACCAATGTTCACGGCCTCAATGGCTCCTGACTGCGCCCTATTTACTTTGTAAATATCAAGCCCTCCGAATCCCCCCTGTTTATCAGAAGTGAAAAACAAAACGCCATCGGGATGGATGAACGGGAAAATCTCATTGTTGGAAGTATTGATTTTTGGCCCCAAGTTTACTGGCTTGCCCCATGTTTCGCCCGATTTATCCACCATGTACAAGTCCATTCCGCCGTAGCCGCCGGGCATGTTGGAGGAAAAATACATGAGCCGCTCGTCGGCGGACAGCGACGGGTGGGCGCAGGAATAATCGGCTTTGTTAAAAGGAAGGCTGTGCAGGTTGACCCAGTCGGTTGGGCTTTTTTCCGCTTCGAAAATCTGGAGGTTGACATCGCCATCCTTATCCTTCTTGACGACGCCATCCACGATGTTGTTCCTGGTAAAATAGATTTTGGTGAAGTTCCGATTGAATGCAACTGGCCCTTCGTGCAGGCGAGAAGTGAGCGCTGGCGAGAAAAAGTAAGGCTGCATGGGCATGCCCGTTGGAGCAATCTCAGCATAATACAGCTCAAAAAAATGCTCGTCAATTTTCTTGTCCAAAGCGCCTTTTTCGGAGCGGGAGGTGGCGAACACCAACCCGTTGTGGTAATAAGTTGGAGAAAACTCCAAATTGTCAGAGTTGGCAACTGAGCAGTTGATGATGGTGATTTCAGGTACGCTGCTGACAAATTTTGCCGCTAAAGTTTGCGCATAAAGTTGCAATGATACGCAGAAGAGTAGCCCCGTGTACAGGGCTTTTTGATAGGAGTTCATGGAAACCGTTATTTGAAAAAGTAACTATTGGAAGGTGTATTGTCTCGGTATAACGGGTCAGGTATCGTGATGTTCAATTGATGTTACACCTTTCGGAAAGGTGGATTGGAGAGGTGAAGTTTTGAAGGGCTACCAAGATCGAGTTAAGTGCTAACTTTTAGTCCAATCTTCAATGACTATCTCTTCCATTCTTCCAAGATGGCTGACGTTGTTGGTGACCATGGTGAGGTTGTGGGTCAAAGCGGTAGCACCGATGAGCAGGTCAAAGTCGTCAAGTGATTTACCCAAATTCTTCAATCTTGCCCGCTCCGATGCATAAACATCAAGTACAGAAATGATGGGAATGATGTTGGCAGTATTTTGAAATTTAATGACCGCTTCTCTGTTTTTTTCACGCTTTGTTGGGTCTTCAGTATTTGCCACCCCAAATTTCAACTCAGCTATCGTTATCTCTGAAATGAATACATTCTCCTCCCCGGCGGCTTTGATTTTTGCCTCAATGCCATGCTTATCCTTAAAATAAAAAATACAGATATTGGTGTCGAGCAGGTATTTTTTCAAAGCGGTTCTATTACGCGGTTAAAGGTTCGGGCACTTCTGATTTCTTCTATTAACTCCTCAGCAGTTTTGTCGGATTCCCAGCAGCCAGCAAAATCTAAAATGCTCTTCTTCTCCGATTTATCAGGCTTCTTTTTTCCAATATCCATCTTTAAAGATGCCGAAAGCCTGGAAATAAGTTCTAGTTTCACCTCGGCACTAAGCCCAGAAAGCAGGTTGAGGTAAAACTCGACAATGTTTGCGTTTGCGCCAGCCGTTTTCATAAAACCGTATTTTTTACAAAAATAGTAACCCAAGCATTAATCAACAAGTTCGGGCAAAACTTTGCAACCTATCCGTTCTCAATATCATCCTTTCGCCTTCGCCCAAGCATCCCGCAGCGTCACCGTGCGGTTGATGACCAGCTTTTCCGGCGTCGAATCAGTGTCCACATTGAAATAGCCAAGGCGCAGGAACTGGTAGGTTTGCCCCTGTTTCGCATCCGCCAAAGAAGGCTCCAGCCAAGCATTTTCCACCACTTTCAGCGAATCGGGGTTCAGCAGTTCCTTGAAATCCCGGTCGTCGCTGGCCACGTCCTCCACTGTGAAAAGGCGGTCGTAGAGACGCACCTCGGCGGGGATGGCGTGCTTGGCGTCCACCCAATGGATGGTCGTTTTTGGCTTCAGGCCGCTCACGTCCTCGCCGCTTTTCGAGTTGGGGAAATAGGTGCAGCGCAGCTCCGTCACCTTGTCGTCGGCGTCCTTCACCACCTCGTCGCACTGGATGATATAGGCGCTTTTCAACCTCGCCAATGTGCCGGGCGAGAGGCGGAAAAACTTCGGCGGCGGGTTTTCCATGAAATCCTCCTGTTCTATCCAAAGCTCCTGTGAGAACGGCATTTTGCGGGTGCCAGTAGTCAGGTCTTCGGGGTTGTTTTCCGTTTCCAGCCACTCGGTCTGGTCGGCGGGATAGTTGGTAATGACAACCTTAATCGGGTCGAGCACGGCCATTGCCCGCAAGGCGATTTTGTTCAAATCCTCCCGAACGCAGAACTCCAACAGGCTCAAGTCCACCAGGTTTTCCCGCTTCGCAATGCCGATGCGCTTGGCCCAGTCCCGGATGGCCGCCGCCGTGTAGCCCCTGCGCCGCATGGCGGAGATGGTGGGCATACGGGGGTCGTCCCAACCACGCACATGGCCTTCGTTCACGAGTTTCAGCAGTTTGCGCTTGGAAACCACGGTGTAGCTCAGGTTGCGCCGGGCGAACTCGTACTGTTTCGAGGGAAAAATGCCCAGCTTCTCGATGCACCAATCGTACAGTTCCCGGTGCGGCACGAACTCCAGCGTACAGATGGAATGCGTGATTTTTTCGATGCTGTCGCTCTGCCCGTGCGCCATGTCGTACATCGGGTAGATGCACCAGTCGTCGCCGGTGCGGTGATGGTGTGCGAACTTGATGCGGTACAGCAGCGGGTCCCGCATAATCATGTTCGGTGAGGCCATGTCGGCCTTGGCCCGCAGGGTTTTGCTGCCTTCGGCAAACTCGCCCTTGCGCATCCGCTCGAACAGGTCGAGGTTCTCGGCCACGCTGCGGCTGCGGTAGGGACTGTCCTTGCCCGGTTCGGTCGGCGTGCCCTTCATTGCTGCGATTTCCTCCGCCGTGCTGTCGTCCACATAGGCGAAGCCCTTTTTGATGAGGTCAACGGCGTAGTCGTACAGTTGCTGGAAATAGTCGGATGCGTAGAGGATATTGCTCGGCTCGAAGCCCATCCAGCGCACATCGTTGATGATGCTCTCGACATACTCCGTCTCCTCCGTCACCGGATTGGTATCGTCGAAGCGCAGGTTGCACTGGCCGTTGTACTTCTTCGCCAGCCCGAAGTTCAGGCAGATGCTGGTGGCGTGTCCCACGTGCAGGTAGCCGTTCGGCTCCGGCGGGAAGCGGGTATGCACCCGGCCCCCGTGCTTGCCAGCGGCGATGTCTTGCTCGATGATTTCTTCGAGGAAGTTGAGGGATTGGGGGGTTTCTTCTTTTGTTGTGTCAACACTCATTGAATTCAATTTTTCATTAAATAGATAGATAGTCCTCTATCCTAACTTCCTTTTCATTGAAGTTTACGGATGCTTGCTTAAATTTGGCATTTTTACAACTTACCTTAGCTATTTCAATAATTTCAAGTTTGTGTTCCTCTTTCATGCATGCCCCAAAGACAATCTCTATTACAGCTTCCTCAGGAACGCTGAAAAGTCTTTGAGTTGAAGATATTTTTTTCGGATGTAGCTTGTGGACTCTGTACTCTTTTTCAAATTTCCATTTATCTTCTTTATAGTAAATTTGTTTAAAGGCTCTTTGGATAGAATCCTCAAAAGGATGAATAGTAGGTAGTTTTTTAAAATATTCAACAAGGCCGAAAGCACCAACTTTTGTCTTATCCTTCAACATCATTCTGGGGTCAAATCCAACACAAAAACCAGCGTGATTTGAAGCATATTTTTCCCACATCTCGAAGGATGTCAAATCTATTGTCAAACTAAGTACTCCGAATTGCTGATTGTACTCTTTCCAATAATGTTCTTCAATATTTTCAATATGCTCCTTATTTCTTAACAAACCTTTGTTAAACCAGTATCTTGCTTCAGCAAGCACCTTCAATCTTGTCCAATTTGGATGCTTTTCTCGTAATTGTTCCCTGTATCTTGAAATTATTTCTTCATCTGAAAGTGATTCATAATCAACAGGTATTTTACAATCTAATTTATCCTCGAAGTCCATTGGGGGAGAAAAAAATAACTCCCTATTTATTATTATATTTTTATGATTACCCTCCCACGTTCTATACTTAAATAACATTAAAGGAAATTCAATTTCAGAATCAGATACTTTTCTATATTTCATGTTTCCATTCTTAAAGTTCACACCTCCACCAACTCTCCCGCCCCCACGCCAAGCCCCTCCAACAACCCCTTCAGTTCCTTCAAAAACTCCCCCCGCATGTACTCGTACTGGCGGAGCATGAAGCCGTCCTGTGAATTGTCACAGTGCATCGGGCGAAGATTTCCGAAATCTTTAAGATTTCGGAAATCTCACTGCCAGCGGGCCGCAAATTTCAACGAAAAACCCCACCCAAAGATACCTTTTGGTACAAAAACCATAGAAAAGCCATTATTTCTTTTTCTGATACTTCCCGGTGGTGGGTTCCTGCGCTACTGCCGCAGGCGCTGGATTGATTTGGTAGGACTTTGAATGTTTGGGAGTAAGTTGATTCGCCGAAGCCCTTTGCCCAAGAAAATCAACGAAATCTATTGCTTGAAAAACCAATTCTTCAGGTAGGCTGGCTATTTTAGTAGCTAAGGAAATGCTGCCTTGAAAAGAAAATCTGATTGCTTCGGTTGGAATTACAACGACGAAAATTTCCTCACCGAGCGCTTCCTCAATTTTCACCAAGGTTTTCAGTTCAAAATTGTGCAGCCCCGACATCCACCTGCTAATCTCGGAAGGGCTTTTGCCGAGTGCCGAGGCCAAGTCCTTTTGGGACATGCCCTTGCTTTCAAGGATGGATTGAATGCGCCCCACAATGTCGAGCGTCTTGGAAACCTGGCTCCGGGTTTCTGGTGGAACACGGGCGGAAATTCGGTCGAATGCATTCATTGTCAGGTAGTTTTAAATTTCAATTTCTAATTTTTCAAGGTCGAAAATGGTTTTTCCAGCGAATCGCAATTCTTTTGCTTGTACCATTTCGGTGATACGCTTTGCCACCAAGTTGGCAAAGCGGAAATTCGCAAAGAGGTCGGGGCTATCTGCCACTTTCTGCGAAGTTTTGATGCCGCCATTTGCCAAAATGACGATTTCATCAGACAGCCTGACGCAGTACAACCTCAAATCACGAACTGGAAGTTTCACCAAAAACTTTGCCCGTGGAGGCAGGGCTTGAGCACTTTCTTCAAAACGAAAAAGGAATTCTCTTGCCCCTCGTTTCTCTCCGATTTCTTCCATCCAAGCAACAAGATTGTTCAAGTCCTCCTCTAAATCCACATCGTTTTCAAAACGAGTAAAGAACTTGCCTGGCTCGGTTTCTTCCTCACCTTCAACTTGAAAAGCGTAAAAGAATACTTTTTCAAAATGCTTGAATGCCTTAACAGTGACAAAATTATTCACTTTTAAGTAATTTATTTTGATAAAATCGAAATTTATTCACTTTTAACAAAAGTTACTTCCCCACCTGCGCAGGCCTCACCTCCACCTTGCTCGGCAGTGTCCTTGGGTTCATCCGCAGCAGGTCAACGGTCATTTGGCCGAGGTCTTCCGGCTGTATCTTCCAAGCGTCGGCGTCGTTGGGGGTGTGGTTGTTGAAGTGGGTAGCGACCGAGCCGGGCATGATGGTCGTCACTTTGATGCCCCGGTCACGCACGTCGAGCATGACGGCCTGGGTGAAGCCAACGAGGCCGAATTTGCTGGCGTTGTAGGCAGAGGCCGTGGCGAAAAAATTGGTGCCCGCCAGACTGGCGATGGTGATGATGTAACCCTTCGTGGCAGTTAGCGCCTCCAGCGAGGCTTTTACGGAGTAGAAAACGCCCGTCAGGTTGGTGTCAATGGTCTCGTGCCATTCCTCCGGCGTCAGGTCGGCGATGTTGGCGAAATGGCCGACGCCCGCATTGGCCACCAGCACGTCGAGGCTGCCGAAGGTGGCCAAGGTTTTGGCGACAGCCGCTTGTTGCGAAGCGAAATCCCGCACATCGGCGGTGATGGCGAGTACCTTGCCAAACTTGGACAATTCGGTTGCAGCGGCTTCCACCGCTTCTTTGTGGCGGCCCGTGATGGCCACGTTCAGTCCTTCTTTCAGCAGGCTCTCGGCGATGCCGTAGCCGATGCCCTTGCTGCCACCTGAGATGAGGGCTGTTTTTCCAGTGATGTTCTGCATTTTATGAAAAGTAAAAAGGTGAAAGGAAAAAGTAGAAAGTAGCCAATCGTGCTACATTTGCCAGAACGCTCACTAACCCGAAAGGTTGAGTGCGGACATTCAATCATTCCTTCATTCCTTCATTCACTCATTTTCCATGAAAAAACTAATCTTCCAAAACGGAGACGCCATGCCCGCCCTTGGCCTTGGCACTTGGCAAGCGCCTCGTGGCGAAGTCGGACAGGCAGTGCGAGAGGCCATCCGCATCGGCTATCGGCATATTGACTGCGCTGCGATTTATGCCAACGAAAAAGAAATCGGGGAGGCGCTGCAAGCGGCCTTCGACGCTGGCGAGGTGCGCCGGGAAGAGCTTTGGATAACCTCCAAGCTCTGGAACACGAAGCACCAAAAGGCCGACGTGCGCCCCGCCCTCGAAAAAACGCTGGCCGACCTCCGGCTCAACTACCTCGACCTCTACCTCATCCATTGGCCGGTTGTTTTGATAAAAAAACCGGTGTTGCCGCATGTGGCAGAAAACTTTATCCCGCTGGACGAAGTGCCCATCGCCGAGACTTGGGAGGGTATGGAAGCCTGCCTCGATGCTGGCTTGACCCGGCACGTCGGCGTCTCGAATTTTAGCGTAAAAAAACTGAGAAAACTGCTGCAAACCGCTCGCCACCGACCAGAGATGAACCAAGTGGAAATGCACCCACTGCTGGCGCAAAACAAGCTGGTCACTTATTGCAACGCGGAAAAAATTCACGTCACGGCCTACACCCCGCTGGGCCGCCCAGCCTCGCCCGACCTCCCGCCCAACGCCCCCCATCTTTTGAGCTATGCGGTGGTGACGGGCATTGCGGAATTACACGACTGCACCCCAGCGCAGGTCGTGCTGGCCTGGGCGGTGGAGCGGGGCACTGCACCCATCCCAAAGTCTGTCACCCCCAAACGTTTGAAGGAAAATCTCGACTCGCAAATCGTGCAATTGACGGCGGACGATATGGCCCAACTCAATAGCCTCGACCGCCATTACCGATATGTGGACGGTACGTTTTGGACGCCACCGGGCGGGGCGTACACGCTTGCGAACTTGTGGGACGAAAATGAGGGATGAGGTATGGAGGGATGAGGTATGGAGGTATGAGGTATCAGGGCAACAACCTAGATAAAAATTGGGCGGCAAGTTCAGTCAAGAATTTGCCGCCCAATTTCCTCATACCTTCATACCTCATTTATAAACTCACTGCTTCACAAAACGAACTGTTTTTTCCTTCCCATCAATCACAAGATGGAAAAAATAAACACCGGGAGAAAACTTCTCGGACGGATAATCCAGTCGGTTTTGCCCGGCGGCGAACTGCATTTCGGCGCTGGTGTAAATCGGCTGACCAAGTAGGTTCTGTACTTCCCAATGTCCCCAAGCCGATGTTTGCAGCCCAAAATCAATGGACACCTGTTGGTGAACAGGGTTCGGGAAGAGACGGAAGCTGGTCAGTGCTGGCTCACCCACGTTGCTGTACGGCACGCCGACGAGTTGGAAGAAAAAGTTGCCGGGTATGTTGGAGGCGATGCGGCTCGAAATGCGCAACAGGTACTCCGTGGGGGTGCCGGGAAAGCTGTCGAGCGGGTAGATGATGAACTCGGTTGTCTGCTGATCGGTACGGAAGCAGAAGGTAGCCGTCGAAGTGTCGGGCGTACCACAATCTTGGAACAGGTCAATGATGTAGTCGGCAGTGCCGGGTTCATTGATGCTGAAGCGGAGTTCGAGGTCGGTGTTGAAGCCAGCGT
>CAZDSU010000075.1:0-19488 GCA_964508135.1 uncultured Saprospiraceae bacterium | reverse complement strand
CGGTGAACGAGTACCACACATCCCAGAACTCGCCCGTGGGGCGGCAGGTCGGGTGGGGGAGGGAATCGGTGTAGGTAGCCGTCTGGTTGTTGCCGGGGAAAATCACGTCGAACTGGTCAGCCTGCAATGGCGTGATGACGTATGCCTCCGAGGCATTGGAACAGTTGTCGTTGACGGGTGGGATGTACGGGTCAGCTTTCTTGAAGGTGAAATAACCGCTACCCTCATCACCATCCGACCATCCGCCCATCGAAATCAAATATTCGCCGCCTTCCACCACGGAAAAACGGTCGCGGGAAGTGTAGTCTGGGCAGGCAAGAAAAGCTTCATCCAGCCCATCGTCGGAACAGCCTACCAGCAGGTCGGTGCTGGGAGGACAGGTAGTGGCACCTGGGCCGTACACGGCGAGACGGCTGTCGTAGTCAACAGTTCCACAGGTCGAAACGTCCAATGCACCCGTAAAAGTAGCCGTCCATTTGAACCACACATCATTGAAAACATATTCCTCGCCGTTGGTGAAACAGTCTTGGAAAATATGCTGCGGGCCATCGGTGAAGGCATCAACATTGGTGTAATTCACCGTTATGGAATCATCGCCGTCCATGAAAATCTCAATGGCATTTGCACAGTTGTCGTTTGGTGGGCCGTTGAAGATGTACTCTTCAACGAGGAATGTCCCGCTTCCCGATTCGCCGGGAGGGCCATCGCCCCACCCGCCGAGCCGTAGCAAGTAGGTCTCGCCAGACGTCACCGGAAAGATGGTCTCGGAAGTGGAGTTGGCGCAGCCACCACCATCTTCGTTGCAGGCGAACACCTGACCATCTTGCACGGGGCATGCTGCCCCCGCTTGGTAAACGACGATTTTGGTATCGAAGTTGGCAGTGCCGCATGTGCTGAAAATTGCATACCCCGTCCAATTGGGGGTGAAGGAGTACCAAATGTCATTGTAGGTGACCGCCCCGGTTGTGCCAGATGAAAGGCAGTCATTGGGGTGGTCGGGGCCGTCGGTGGTGGCGTCTATCGTCGTGAAAGTGTAGGTGCCGGCGCCTGGCAGCACCTCGGCGTCGGCGCAGTTGTCGTTGGCGGGTTGGGCGTAGCCAACAGCTGCAAAAACAAGTGAAAATAAGAGGGTTGTGAGTAAATGTCTGTTCATTGTCAATATTTTTAGAAGGTGAAAAAACAGGTGAAAAGCGAAAATATAAAATCACCTGTTACAGTTGCCCCATCAGCTAGGTTTTTATTTTCCTTTTGAGGTAAAACGCAAAATTTGACCGCAACCCCCCCTTTTGATTACATGCCCAAAAAACTACCGCATCAGCACCACATCTCCCGTCACCATCTTCTGAGTACCGTCCTTGAATACTACCATCGCCTTCACGACGAACACGGCGGGGTCCATCGGCTTGCCCTTGTGACGGCCATCCCAGCCATAGACAGGGTCGTTCGGACTGAAATTTTCATGCTGAAAAACCATTTCGCCCCAACGGTCGAAGATTTGGAATTCGAGGATTTGCTCCACATCGCCTCCGGCGAAAATCAACAGCACGTCGTTGTTCCCGTCGCCGTTCGGCGAAAAAACGTTGGGCACGAACACCTTGCCCTGCCCGTTCACGTACACGTTGGTCGTGTCGGACGAGCGGCAGGAATTCACATCGGAAATGACGATGGTGAACCGCCCGCTCTCTGTCGGCGAGATGGTCAGGGAATTGACACCCGGCCAAACCTGGCCGTTCGGCCCGTACCAAACGATGCTGTCTGGCGTGATGCTGGCCTGCATCGTCAGCGTGACCGACTGGCCAAGATTGGCGAACTGGTCGTCGCCGATTTGCACCGTAACTTCCGGAGGGTCAACGAGTTGTATCGTATCCTCGCCCATGCAGCCGTTGGCATCGGTGGTGGAGAGCAGGTAGTCGCCAGCGGGTAGGTCTTGAAAGAAGTCGCCCGACAGCGTATCGTTCAGCGTGTACTCGTAGGGGGCAGTGCCGCCCGTGGTTCCCAGCACTTTAATCGAGCCGTCCGAGTAGCCGTGACCGGTTGGGTCGGTGATTTCGACGTCCGTTTTCAACTCAGGGTCGGGGCCTTCCACCACGTCAGCAGATGCCTCGGCGGTGCAGCCGTTGGGTGAGGTAGCTACGACGGAGTAGGTGCCAACCAAACTCGTGGTTAGGGTGGAACCAGTGCTGGTCGTGGTGTCTGGTAACGTCCAAACGAAGGTAGCCGAAAGGTCGTTGGAGGTGGCGGTGAGTTCTGCCGTCGGCTGGCTGCAATTAATGGTGTCGCCATTGGCGAAAATGCTCGGCGGCACGCCGTTGTCGGTGACGAAAGTGATGGCATCGGCAGTGCAGCCGTTCGGGCCGAGGGCGGTCAACGTGTAGTCGCCGGGGATGTTCGTAGAAATGGTGTCCCCGTTCATCACATCTCCTGTCGGAAATGTCCAAGTGTAGGTCACACCGGATATTTGCGAAGCAGCCACCAAAATTGCCGAAGGCTGTTGGCAGTTGATTTCACCGCTCGTCACCGTGAAAACAGGCAGCGCCGTGTCGCTTGCCACTGTCGTGGCGGACTGGTTCTGGCAGACCGTCAGATTATCGGTCAGGGTGAGCAAATAGGCTCCTGGCTCGCTTATTATCGGGTTGGCAACGTCGGAGGTGAAGTTGTTCGGCCCCGACCAATCGAAGCTGAAATCGCCACTGCCACCGCTCGGCAAACTATTGAGCATCAAAGCGTTAAGCGAACAGGTCAGCGTGTCAGGCTGCAAAATGTCCACCGCAGGTGCGGAATAAAAAACAACTGGCTGGCCGGGCGCTACGCTGAAACAAGCGCTGTTCATGTCCACCATGCCGCCAATGTTGGGGCCTACGGCGGGCGAGATGTAGTAGGTCTGGCCGAAGGTCATCAGGCCGGGCACATAACCGAAGCTGCCTGACGTGTTGGTGCCGATGACGGTGCCGAGCGAGCTGGCGCTGTCCGTGTGCAGGATGAAAACCAATAGGTCAGCAGGGCCAATTACGGCGTCGTTGTTGAAGCCGACGGCAGCCATTTCGCCCTCGCACTGGTTGATGACGGCGAGTTCAACCGTGCCCGGGCTATTGACGCAGGGACAGGTGAATACACCTCCGATGTTGATTTGCTGCGGGTCGCAGGTGGCCGCATCGGTGACGGTGAAAGCGTAGGGCTGACCAGATGGGATGAGGCCGGACTGGTAGAAATTGCCAGTGACCTGCGTACCATTCACGTAGAACGGCACCGTGCCCTCATCAATACTGAACCCGATGGCGTAGTACAGGTTGGAGGCTTCGCAAAACTCGGTGACTGGGCCCGTAACCAGTGGGTTTTCAACAATTTGCGTAAGCGTAAAATTATAAGTCTCGCTACAGTTCAATGCTGGGTCAAACAGGAGTTGCGAGTAGCTGCCAAGATTGCAGTAGGTATTTCCGAGCAGGTTGAAGCACTCGCCGGGGCACAGTGAAATAGTGCCCAAATCATGTGTGCCGCCGATGCAGGGCGGGCAGGTGTACGAGCCAGCGACTGGCGGTGGGAAGCTGGTACCGCATAGCCCAACAACTACTACCAAAAAACTGTACGGTTGGCCAGAGGGAATCGGCCCGGAGGTGAAAGTTGGGCCGAGCAGCGGCTGACCGTCCACTAGCACGTAATTGCCGAAGGCTTCAACCATGAAAGAAACTGTGTAAGTCGTGCCGTCTGGGCTGCACGAGTAGGTTGCTGGCGAGATGATTGATGGTACATCCAGAAACCAATCAACCAACACCGTATAGCTGTCCGTGCAGCCGCATTCGTCCTGCTCCGTCACGATGAATGTGCCGGGGCTGCAGAACATTTGCCCCATGAAAACCACGCACTCGCCGGGGCAGACGGTGAAAAATTCCGTGTAACTATCTGGTTTGCAGACTTTTACCACCTTTGGCAAAATGGCGCAAGGCGTGCTGCTCGGCAAAATGGTGCGGCATTCGGCGAGGCAGTCGGTCCAGCAAGTGAAGGTGTCCACGGCCACTTCCACGAATTCCACGGAGATGGTGAACTCCAAGAAACTGTCCTGCGGCACGGGCAGGGTGTCCGGGAAGATGATGTCCACCGTAGCACCGATGCTGTCGCCATTTGCGAAGTAAGCCCCGGCGGGCGTTACGTGCCAAACGGTATCGTACTGCACGGCGGTGCAAGTGTCTTGGTGCGGGGTGCAAAGCTGCTGGTAGGCTGGGCAGCCGCTCACGAAGTTCAGGCCACAATCGGCGGGCGTGAAGTAAAAACTGCCCGTGCCGCCAGCGCAGAAGCTGGCCACATCGCCCACGGACTCCACTTGGCCGGGCGTGTTTTCTTCCTCGTAAACAGCCCCCTCGCTGATGCCGACCGTGGACAAAACTTGCCAAGCGCAGACATCGCCACCGATGCCGTCCACCATCAGGTAGTAGGTTTCGCCGGAGGTGAGGCCGCCGACGGTCAGCGTGTCCGTGACACCATCGGCCACTTCAAAACAGGCGGCTTGAGCCGCAAATATTTGACAATCAGCGGTTTGTAAAACAAAAAACTCCAAGCCCGTTGCCGCCAGGCAATTGCTCACGGTGAAAACAAACTGCACAGAAGAGTCGCAAGTGGTAAACTTGAGCCACTGGTTATTCTCGACGGTACAGGGGATGACCGAGGCGAGGTTGCCGGGGATGTCAGCCGTGGAACCGAGGTTGGAGGAGCAGTAGCCGTTGAGGTAGCTGGCGCAAAAGGACGGTGCGGTGGCGCAGGAGTCCGCTGGCGCAATGGGGAGGTTGAAGTTGGGGCAATTCGGTTGAGCCAAGGCGCATAGTGCCGACGCACAGATGGCAAACGGGAGTACCAGTCCTTTCATCATAAAATTAAATGTTAGCGCAGTACGACTTTTCCCCTCGCTACCGTCCTGTCCGGTGCTGCGATTTGGAAAAAATACACGCCCGAAGGTAGGCCGTCCCGCTGGAATTGGAATTTGTTTTTGTCAAAAAATTGCTGCCTCACTTGCCGTCCATTCCTATCGAACAGGCTGAAAACCAAGTGGTTAGCTTGAATATTTTCCAACTCAAACAGGGCTGTTTCGTCAAATGGGTTGGGATAAACCCGCACCCTAGGCTGTGGCGCAGTTCCAGGCTGGACACTGCTGACGGAGTCAATCAAAATGAAGTTTTCGGCGAGGGTATGGAAGACCGTGTTTGTGATGACAGGCGTATTGAAGTCGAAGTAGATGCCCGCCCGGTTCTTGATGACCATGCCTGGCGTGTTCGTTTGCCGTTGTTTTGCCCTAAACTTCACGAAACCGTGCGAAAGCGGCTCGTTCACGTTGCTGTCGGGAAGCATGATATTGTCGAAGGTGAATTTCAGGATGCCACTGCCATAAAGTTCGTAGGCGTATTTCTTTTGGCAGTGGTCCTAAAAAAGTGGTATCTCCAATCCATGTTCCAGTAACAAGGACGGAGACACCCCTGGTAAAAGCCTGTTAGGTTGAAAAATATTCTTTTGCCAATTCGCTGCTAATTCATCAGCAAGCCAAAAATTGTCATTGTTGATTCCCATGTACTTTGAGGTGTTAATTATTGGGCTAATTTCTGCATTTACAACTTCCCAACCAGCCCCAATTTTGGTTTTGTCTAAAAATTGTCATTTGAAGTATGGCCATTGTTCCTCCAAAAAAGACGAATTTCTCTCCTGAATGCCACCGGGGATTGATTGACAGAAAGCTGCGAAAAAGACATTGCCAAACCCAAATTGTAGTGGCAAAAGCACAGCGGCCAATGTCGTTGTCGTTGATTGAACCTACATTGCCTGCCTTCTCCTCACCGCCCCGCCCAGTACCCACTCACATCGTCCAGGTTTTTTTGGAAAAACAGCGCCCGGTTGGTCATGTCGAAGGCGCAGAGGTAGCCCTTTCCTGGCTTCCGTTCCCCGGCAAAGCAGCCAGTGTCAATGTCCATAACTTGATGATTGTCAATGTTTTCCAAAAGCGCTTCGACCTGTTGAACCGTCAATGGCGTATGCCCATGCACGATGCAGCGGTCTCCGAGCCATTCATAGTCAATATCATCGTACCAGTCACGGATAAAGCGCATTTCCTCTGTAACGAGGAGCGGGTCAGCCAACTTGAAATCCAGCCCTGCATGAACGAGGATGTAGCCATCCAACTCAATGAAATGTTCCAGTGACTTGAAAAACTGCCAATACTTTGGCTCAATATCCTCCCAATTATAGGCTTTGAAGCTGTCCAGTGTCTCTTCCCCGCCCCAACCCGTCAGCCAGTTAAGGTAAAAATGGCGGTCTTGCCGTGCCTTCAAGATGGCCTCATCATGGTTTCCCATCAAGCACCGCACCTTGTAACCCGTTGATTGCAAGCGAATTATCGTATCCAGCACACCCTTGGAGTCAGGGCCACGGTCAATGTAGTCGCCGAGCAAGTACAGCTCGTCGGCGGTGGTGAGGCCGATTTTGTCGAGCAGGGCGTTGAAGCTGATGTTGCAACCGTGGATGTCGGAGATGGCGAATTGGCGCATGGGGGCAAAGGTAGGCAGTTCCATTTTTTTTGAAAGAAACAGTTATATTTGCATCATAGACACCGACACAAAACTAACCTAAATGACCCAGCAGGAAAAAGACCTTCGCCAGCGCTTGGCCCTTTTGTTCAAGCAGCTGGAACTGTACAACCGCTACCCGGATGAATTTCTTAAACCACTTGGGAAATCGGGCGTTCAGGCATGGTTGGATGATGTGCTGGACGAAATCAACGAAATCAAAATTTTGCTCAACAGCATAAATTGAACGCAAAAAATTGAAATATGGAAGCTGTAAAAAAATCAATGACGCCCATGGCATTTTTGGAACAACTAAAATCCATCCGGCTTGAAATCAATCCTAATGAAATTACGGAATCGTCAAAGGCTGAAATGCTGAAAACACTGGCCGAGATGGAGTCGCTTGTCTCGTCGCTCAAGCAACGATTGCTCCAAGAAGAAATGCCCGCCGCTTCTCCCAAAGCATAATTCCGCTATTTTTGCCCGCCATTTAACGTTTGGGTCGCATTCATGCCCTACCAAGTTTGGAGGCTCCTGCGTTTTCGATAACCACTTGGCAAATCCATTCATCATGACCATCACCGACCTCATCCAGTCCGCCACCATCAACGCCATTCAAGAACGTTACGGCGAAACCATTACGCCGGAGCAGGCCTCCATCACCGTCACCCGCAAGGAGTTCGAGGGCGACTTCACCATCGTCACCTTCCCGTTCACCCGTTTTGCGAAGAAAAAACCGGGTGAAATTGCCGAAGAACTGGGCGCCCATCTGGTAAAAAACGTGCCACAGCTCGACCGCTTCAACGTCGTGCAGGGCTTCCTGAACCTCGTAGTCGCAGACAGTTTCTGGACAGACTTTTTGATGCAAATCGCTGGCAATCAAGACTTTGGGCGGCTGCCCAAGAACGGGCAGAAGGTGATGATTGAATACTGCTCCCCCAATACCAACAAGCCGCTGCACCTCGGCCATGTGCGCAACATCCTGCTCGGCTGGGCCTGCTCGCAGATTTGCGAAGCAGCCGGCTACGAAGTGGTGAAGGTGCAGGTCGTCAACGACCGGGGCATCGCCATTTGCAAGAGCATGTTGGCTTGGCAGAAATTTGGCGAAGGCAAAACGCCCGAAAGCACAGGCATCAAGAGCGACCACTTTGTGGGCGACTGGTATGTGCTTTTTGAGCAAAAATTTCAGGAAGAATACCGGGCTTGGCAGACCGCAGACGGCCAACAGGTGTTGGAAGAAAAACGCAAGCCCGACCAATCCGTCGAGCAGTTTTTCAAGGATTTCAAAAACACCTATTTCAACGAGTACAGCGCACTTGGCCGGGAGGCCCGTGACATGCTCCTCCGCTGGGAGGCCGGTGACCCCGACACCAAAGCGCTCTGGCAGCAGATGAACCAGTGGGTGTACGACGGCTTTGGCAAAACCTACCAAGCGCTCGGCGTCAGCTTCGACAAGTTTTACTACGAAAGCGAGACCTACCTGCTCGGCAAGGACATCGTGGAACAGGGCCTTGCCGCTGGCGTTTTTTACAAAAAAGAAGACGGCAGCGTTTGGGCCGACCTCACCGACGCCAAGCTCGACCACAAGGTAGTAATGCGCAGCGATGGCACCTCCGTTTACATCACCCAAGACCTCGGCACGGCGCAGGTGCGCTACCACGATTTTGGGGCCGACAAAGTAGTTTACGTGGTGGCCGACGAGCAGAACTACCACTTCCAGGTACTGTTCGAACTGCTGAAACGGCTCGGCGAACCTTATGCCGCTGGGCTGCACCACCTCAGCTACGGCATGGTGGACCTGCCCACAGGCAAAATGAAGAGCCGGGAAGGCACCGTTGTGGATGCCGACGACCTTATCGCCGAGGTCATCGCCGAAGCACGGGAAGCCTCGAAGGAGCGGGGCGAAATCACCGAATTGCCGAAGTCTGAACAGGATGACATCCTGCGGAAAATCGGCTTGGCGGCACTCAAGTTCCACATCATCAAGGTAGGCCCGCAAAAGCGGATGGTCTTCGACCCAAAGGAAAGCGTGGACTTGCAGGGGCAGACGGGGCCGCATATCCAGTATGCTTACGTGCGGATAAAATCTGTGCTGCGGAAAGCAGAAATTGGGAAATTGGGAAATTGGGAAATTGGGAAATTGGTTCTGCAACCGCAGGAGCGGGAACTCATCGCTCAACTCTACCGCTTCCCAGCCACGGTTGAGGTGGCGGCCACCAACTACGACCCTTCCGAGGTGGCCAATTACTGTTACGACTTGGCAAAGGCATTCCACCGCTTTTTTACGGATTTGAGCATTTTAAAAGCGGAGACAGAGGAGGCCAAAGCGTTCCGATTGCAGCTATGCGCCGCCGTGGCCAACGTGCTAAAAACCGGCATGGGGCTGCTCGGAATCGAGATGCCAGAGCGCATGTAGAAGGGTTGAAAATCAATGATTGCGCTTTCCCGAAAATGACCGTCAATCGAGATTGGACATGGTGTGTAACAAATTCATGATTTTGCCATGCTTTGATTGTCAATCAAGTTGACAAACCGTTTTCAAGGCCTTTTGGTACCAAAGAAAAACCCACTTGCAATGCAGGTGGGTTTTTTCTTTTTCAATGCTTCTAATTTCGATAATTACACGGAATATCTATGACGGAGCGGTGAGATTCCATGCTTCGATGATAACGGCGCCAAGCGATTCCTTTTTCATTTGTTGTTGATTTTGGTCACTTAAAATGGTGATTTCTGTCATTGGTGTGGCTATTTGAAAGCTTGACTTTTACCTCGGTTTATGATGTAAAAAACAACGGATTTCAAACGTAAAAACGGTTGTTTTCTTGCATACCAAAATTTTGATTTGATAGAGTTAGATGCCGATATATTCGAGTTTCACAGCTTATCAATTTATCATTTTAACCTACTTTTCACATTGAAGGAATGGAAAACCTAACCAATATCTTGGCGGCGCCAGCGCCCAATAAAACGGGCAAAAAAGTACTTTCCCGCCACATCGTCGAAATCGTCTCCGACTCCGGCGAGGGAGCGCAAAAAGCAGGTCAAAGTTTCGCCGCCATCAGCGCTAAAATGGGCAATGGCGTTTGGACGGTAGAAATCATCCCCTCCGACATCGAACCGCCTCCACGCACGCTGCAAAGCACCTCCGGCATCCGCATCCGCATTGGCTCCGACACGGTGACCAACGCAGGCGACGAAGCCGACCTCGTCGTGGCCTTCAACGAAGTGGCACCGTTCTCCCGCATCGAGCAGGACGCTTTCAAAAAAGGTACCATCATTCTCATCGAAAATTCGTGGGCACAGCACGACGACCCGAGCGTCCGGGAGAGTTATGCCAAAGCACTCGCCGATTTCAAAAAATTGGAATACGTGGTGTACGAAATCCCGATGGCCGAGGAGTGCCTCAAATTCGTACCCGACCCCAAGAAGGGCAAAAACATGTGGGTACTCGGCCTGTTGAGCTACATCTACAGCCGTGACCTGAAGACGGCCGAAGACCAGATTGCCTTTATTTTCAAAAAGAAATCGCAGGCCGTCATTGATTCCAATTTGCAATTGCTGAACGCTGGCCACGAATGGGCCGCAGAGAACCTTGATTTTCAGTTTGAAATTCCTGCCATGCCTACCGGAAAGGAACTCGTCGTTATGAACGGCAACGAAGCCTTCGCTTTCGGCACCTTGGCTGCTGGCATCGAAGTCTGCTCGATGTACCCCATCACCCCTGCAACTTCCGTTTCTCACATGCTGGCCGAAACCTTTGAAAAAGCAGGTGGCCTGGTGCACCAAGCCGAGGATGAAATCGCCGCCATTGGCTTTGCCATCGGGTCCTCTTACTCCGGCAAAACAGCGCTGACCGTTACCTCTGGCCCCGGCCTCGCCCTCAAAACAGAATTTATCGGACTGGCTATCATGGCCGAAGTGCCACTGCTCATCATTGACGTGCAGCGGGGCGGCCCTTCTACGGGCATGCCGACCAAAATCGAGCAAGGCGACCTCCTTGCCGTCCTTTACGGGGCAGCTGGCGATGCGCCGAAAATCGTCATGGCGCCTTCCACCATCGAGGAGTGCTTCCAGTTCGTCATCGTCGCTCGACAGATAGCGGAGGCGTTCCGCACACCTGTCTTCTTGCTTTCTGACTCCAATTTGGCGACAGGCGTTCAGCCGTTCGAACGGCCAAAGCTCAAAGCCGAATGGATGTCAGCGCCCATTGACCAAAGTCCCTGGAATGAAGGTACGAAGCCTTATCAGTGGGATGAAGAAACGGGCCTCAGCAAACGCCCGATTCCTGGCATGAAAGGCGGTGAGTACACCCTCACCGGCCTCACGCACACCGCTGCCGGACAGGTATCATACCTCCCGGAAGTCAACCAGCGTACCACCGCTATGCGCAGTCGGAAAATCGCCGCTTTCAGCCGCACGTTGAAGCCGCCCAAAGTTCATGGTGACGAAGAAGGCGACCTCCTCCTCATCGGTTGGGGCAGCACCCGAGGTGCGATAGAAGAGGCCACCGACCGGGCAAGAGAACTCGGCGGCAAAGTTTCCTCCGTCCACCTCCGTTTCCTCAGTCCAATGGAGCCGGGGTTGAAGGACATTTTCAAGCGTTTCAAAAAAGTGATGACTGTCGAAATCAATTACAGCGATGATGTGAACGCACCGCTGATTACCGAAGAAAACCGCCGTTACTCCCAGCTCGCTTGGATACTGCGTGCAAGGACTTTGGTAGATATCGACTGCTTCTCGAACGTGCATGGGCAGCCGCTGAAACCGAGGAATATTTTGGAAAGAATTAGGGAATTGGTGAATTGGTAAATTAGCAAATTGGGGAGTCCCCCTACCAGTTCACCAATTCACTAGTTCACCAATTCACTAATTCACAAATCCACCAATACCATGTTCGGCCTAAATAACGACACCTGCGCCATCGACATCCCCGATACCTACCACACACAAGGTGAGTACACCAAGGGCATCGCCCGCTGGTGCCCCGGTTGCGGCGACCACTCCGTGCTGCATGCCGTTCAGCGGCTCTGTGCCGAGAAGCAACTGGCACCGGAGAAAACCGTGTTCGTTTCCGGTATCGGCTGTTCCAGCCGCTTCCCGCACTATATGGACACCTACGGCTTCCACGGCTTGCACGGACGAGCGTTCCCAGTGGCCGAAGGCGTAAAATTCCGGCGGCCCGACCTTGACGTCTTCGTGGTGACGGGCGACGGCGACTGCTGCTCCATCGGCGCTGGGCACTGGCTCCATGCCATCCGTTACAACATGAACCTGACCGTGCTGCTGTTCGACAATGCCATTTACGGGATGACCAAAAAGCAGACCTCGCCGACCTCGCCGATGGGCACCATCTCCAACACCCACCCCGAAGGTTCGGTGCTGCCGCCGGTGAACCCCATCCAGACGACGCTCGGCGTCTCGAACGTCAGCTTCGTGGCGCAGACGGTGGACTGGGTGCCGAGCCACCTGTACGCCACCATCAAGGCAGCTTACGAGCACCAGGGTTTTTCTTTTGTGAAAATATCCATGCGCTGCCCCAAGTTCATGGCCGAGTTTTCAAAGAAAAAAGTCTCCGAGCGGGACTCCGTGCAACTACTGATGCACGAAAACGGCATCCAGCCGGACGACGCCACCGAGCGCATGTTCACTCACCACCAGCCCCACGACCCGACCGACATCAACGCCGCCCGTGCCCTTGCCGAGGACGTGGAAAAGACCTACCTCGGCCTTTTTTACCAAAATAAAAATGCCTTGCGGTACGACCTGTACGGGGCGCATAACCTTGGTTATTCGGTGGAGCAGAAAATGGCGGCGATTGAAAGGAAGATGGAGGCGTTTGCGGTGTAACGTGCTGCTGAATCCTAAGTGAGCAGGTGTTATAAAGCAGTTTCATGCAGCGCCTGATATTTGAAAAATTGGGCAAAACCTTTCACATGAAAAACAACCAATCCGATACCATCCTCGACCTCTTCAACGCCGAAGCCGCCGAGACAATAGGCATCCGCCAAGGCGGTGGACTCACCGCCGAGCACCCGGCTGAACTGACCTTCGCCAAGGCCAGCAACCTCCCAGTGCGACCTGCCACGGAACTTGCCATCGACGAAGAGCAGCGTGCCTACTGGCGCACGCTCCGTACCTTTTTCCGCAGCGGCAAAGGCGGCAACCTGCCGATGGACGCTGACGGGGCACATTGCTATCCCGCCCTGTTGGCGCCGTACCGCAACCGGCCACAAATGGAGCGCAACTTCCCGTTCTGGATGGAGGAGGCCGAAGGCGGGCAAACCATGTCGCTGCACGAGCTGCTCAAAGAGCGTATCGCCCGCTTTGCACCCGGCGAGGGTGAGGCTAAAACATTGAAAGACAACCTGTTGCACCTCGAAGTCATCGTGCGGGAGAAAATGCAGTTCGCCGAGGATGCCTACCAAGCCTTCGCCGTCATTGACGATGCATTGGTGACGTTGATAGAGCGTTTGAACATCAGCGGAGCGGAGGGCGAGACCTTCACCAACGACGTGAACAGCCTGCGCAAGCACATCCCTCGGCAGGGGTTGCTTGTGCCGTTTTCACCGAATGCACCGTTTTACCTCCTCGCTGTACTGGTGCGGGAGCACCTCACGGGCAAGCGCAAGACTTTGCAGACAAAAATCCAACGCCTCACTGCCCAACTCAAGGACATCCTGGCTGTGGAACGGGACAAAAGCCCCGAGGCCCACTCGCCGGAAAAACTGCAGGATTTGCTCGATTTTGCGGCGTCATATTTCAATTTCGAGGAGCTGGCGTCCGTGATGCCGACAGGAGGCTCGGCAGCCATGCCAGAGGAGCGACTGCACCGAATCGAAAAGATAGTGGCGGTACTGGAAGATATTGGTACCGACTTTTTTCAAAAAAATGCCTTCATCATTCTCGCTGAGGAACTGGCAGAAAGCGCAAGTGTGGATTGGGAAAACACCTTCGCCAAATCTACCCTGATAGTAGCCCCGCCGGGCCAAGTTTGCCGCCTCACCATGCAGGTTTTCGATGAAAAAATGGCAAAATTCGCCACACTGTTCGCTGCTATCCGCACGGCAGAGCTAGAGGTTGGCAACCACTACTTCCAAGAAATTCACGGTGATTTCTTCGCCCACTTTGACTGGCGTTCGTTCACGGCTGAGGAGTTGGCCGTTTGCCCGCCAATTTTACTTTATGCAAAAGACAACTCGCTGATAGAGAATGAATTGAACGAGTTCTCGCAGCTGTTGACCTCCATGCGCCCTGTGAAGATGCTGGTACTAAAACAGGGCGTGGGAGCAGCCGTCGGGGGATTCACCTTCCGGCAAGAGCTCAGTGCCCTGGCCATTGCGCACCGCAACGCCTTTATCATGCAATCGGCGTCAGTGGCACCGGGAAAACTGGTAGAGGGCTTCCGGCAAGGACTGATTAGCCACGTTCCATCCCTGTTTTACGTCATTACGCCGATGGCCCTGGAAACAAACCAAGTCAGCCCGAACATCTGGACGAGGGCCGCCATTGTGGGGCGTGAATTCCCTTCTTTCTTTTACGACAGCGAGCAAGGAAAACGGTGGAGCAGCCGCTTTAACATACTTGAAAACCCGCAGCCAGCCGCCGACTGGCCGCAGCACCGCTTGCATTTTAGGGATGAAAAGGATGATGAACATTTACTCGACCTGCCATTCACTTTTGCCGATTTTGCAGCGCTGGATATACAATACGCCCGATATTTCCACCTCGTACCGCCGCAGTTCTGGTCCGATAACCTTGTGCCGCTCGGCGACTACCTCAACTTTTCACCGGAGGCGCTATACGCCAAAGTGCCCTACATCTGGGTGGTTGACGATGAAAACCACCTTCAAAAGGCCGCGGTTGCCTGGCCGCTCGTGCTTACCTGCCGGGAGCGGCTGGATTTCTGGCATTACCTGCAAGAAAACGCAGGCATTCACAGCTATCACGTCGAGCAGTCCAACGAGGGCCTCCGACGTGAGATGGAAACCGAATTTTTGAGCAAAACCGCAGAACTCGAAACCGCTCACGAAAAGGCAAGGGAAGCAGAAGTCCGGGTAGCCATAGAACGCATCATTACCGCTCTGCTTGACATGGACGCGGAGGAATTGACAGCCACCCTAGCAGCTGTCCCACTTTCAACTGTGAATGCAACGATACCGGAATCTTTAAGCGTAAAATCTCCTGCACCTACTCCGCAAGAGGCCGTTGGGGAAGGCCCTCAGCCTGTAGCCCCCAAGCAGGAGTCTAAGGATGCCGCCCCCCTCGGAGGGCCGTGGATTGAGTCAGCACTCTGCACTTCCTGCAACGACTGCATCAACCTGAACAAGCGCATGTTCAAATACAACGAGAATAAACAAGCTTTCATCGCCGACCCAAAGGCAGGCACGTTCCGGGGACTGGTGGTGGCAGCAGAGAAATGCCCCGTGTGCATCATCCATCCGGGTTCGCCAATGAACCCGAATGAGCCGGGGCTGGAGGGGCTGATAAAACGGGCAGAGAAGTTTAATTGAGATTACCGAGGAGGAGGCCAAAGCCTTTCGATTGCAGCTTTGCGCAGCCGTGGCCAATGTGCTGAAAACGGACATGAGACTGCTGGGAATCGAGATGCCCCACCGCATTTAAAAGGGAGCGTAGCTGTGCAATTTGTGCTTAGATTTTGTTCAAATTGACAGTGATTGATAATGCCGTTTGCAAAAATCAAGATAGAAGCCTACTTTTGCCCTGCTTTTTAGCGCTAACCCAACGTAGCCTTTTCGTGCTAATCTGCCAAATGTCGAAGTTGCTAGGCTTTCTATTTTTTTTGTTTTTGAATTTTAATCTCATGAAAAAAATTGTACTTCTATCAATGGTTGTGGCTATTGCTTTTTTGTTTTCTTGCAAAAAAGACAAGGTATCCACCAACCTCGACTTAAAACTCACGGAAGCACTCGAATTTGCTTCCCCTTCCGGCTCCAAGGACAACTACATCATGCCCGAGAGCGACGACTACGCCAACCTTCCCAATCAAGACGTCAAGAATCCGGTGACCAAGGCCAAGGTGGAACTTGGCAAGATGCTCTTTTTTGAAACGGGCCTTGCCCTTTTGCCTACGTACCCAGTTTCAAAAAGCGCTTACTCTTGCAGTAGCTGCCACGTACCTTCCATGTCGTTCACGGCTGGCCGCTTTCAAGGCATCGCTGATGGGGCTGTTGGCTTCGGCGACCACGGCGAGGCCAGGGTGAAAAACCCCGAATACGGCGGCTCGGAAGTAGATGCGCAAGGTGCCCGCCCCCTCCCGACCATCAACCTGACCTACGTGACCAATGCCCTCTGGGCCGGAACTTTCGGCTCCTTTGGCACCAATGTAGGTACTGAGTCGGTTTGGAACCAGGACACGCTCATCGCCCTAAATCATCAGGGTTTTGAAGGGTTGGAAGCGAACAACCAACGCGCCCTGGTGGTACACCGTCAGGTCATCAACAAGGACGTGACCGACTCGCTGGGTTATACGCCCATGTTCGACGAAGCTTTCCCGGATATCCCGGAGAGCGAGCGTTATACGTTAAAAACAGGCGCTTTTGCCATCGCAGCTTATTTCCGAACCATACTGACCAACCAAGCCCCATTCCAACGCTGGCTGAAAGGTGACAACCAGGCCATGACGGAGCAACAGAAGCGTGGTGCCGTATTGTTTTTTGATAAAGCTGGCTGCAAAAACTGCCACAACAGCCCCTCCCTAAACTCCATGCGCTACGAGGCCGTGGGAGTGAACAACCTGTTCCAAGGCCCATACGATGTATTCCGCACGGATGCCACCGACCTTCGCAACTTTGGGCGTGGCGGCTTCACCAAGCGGGATGAGGACATGTTTAAGTACAAAGTACCGCAACTTTACAACCTGAAGCATTTTGGCTTCTACTTCCACGGTTCCAGCAAGACCTCGCTGCGCCAAGTGGTCGAGTATTTCAACGCTGGCATACCAGAGAACACCACTGTGCCAACCACTCAGATTTCCAGCAAATTCCACCCACTCGGGCTGTCAACGGATGAGGTTGACGACCTCGTGGAGTTTCTTGAAAACGGCCTCTACGATGCCAATATCGAGCGTTACGCTCCTACAGCCGTTATGTCGGGCAACTGCTTCCCGAACAACGACCCGCAGTCTCGCAGGGACATGGGGTGCGAGTAAAGGGGATTCGAATTGCCAAAAAAAATCCCGACTGTGTGTGCAGTCGGGATTTTTTTTTATCAAACACCTCACTCCAATACCACCCAAACATATCCCCCCGCCGGAATCTCCACCTCCACCTCAATCTCAAAAAAGCGGTCCAGTTCATAGCGCTTGGGCATGGTTTCTAGGCTGCTATCACCACTGCTACTGCCAATCCTCACCTGCGCCACATCCGTCAAGCCCGTGTAGTAGAGCGGCAGTTTTATTTTCCGTAAAATATTGGTCTTCAGCGGGTTGTAAAGCATCGCAAAGCCTTTTTCCTTCAAATTTGGGTTCACGTGCAAGATACCGTCCCAATCCTGCCCATCCGGGCGGCGCAGGTGGACGATGTCGCTGTTGAGGATTTGGCGGTACTTTTTGTACCAGTCCACTGCTTCCTTCACCATCATTTTTGTGGCCTCCGTGTCGAATAGGCGGGGGCCACGGTAGCAGCTCTGCACCCCGCTTCCGAAGTTCTGCCAGAGGTGCTGGCGGTACTCCATCCGATGCGAATCGAGTGGCTCCAGCGTAGCCGTAGCACCCCCGCCTTGGTACTCGGTGAGCGGCGTAAAGGTCCAGCCCATCGAGGGCGTTTTCGTCCAAGTTCCGTCGTAGATGTTCTGCCTGCCGAGCATGATTTGGCGGTCACGGGGCAGTGACCAGTTCACCTCCCGGTAGCCGATGCCCGTCTTGCTGCTGCCGTTGAGGAAGTACCAATCGGGGGCGTTCAGGTACACGCCCGTTTCACGAAGCCATCTGTAAAACTCCACCGTCAAGTCCCATTGCTCCCACTGCGAATCGGCAAGCCCAATGTGGCCGGGGTGGTTTTCGCTGGCGCAAACATCGCCGGGGTACGGCCCGTCGTGCTCCAAAATATCGAAGCCCGTCTCCCGGATGAACTTGCGCAGATTGGCCAAATACCGGATGCCCCACTGGCTGCCGAGGCAAGGCGCATTGCCGAAGATGGCTCCGCCAGTTTGCCCGGTGGCGGGATTTATCACGTCGTTTTCGTCGTCAATGCGGCGGCTGGAGAAGAGCGAGTAGCCGCCAAGTTGGATGTTTTTCGAGTGCGCATAATTCACCAACTCTTTGAATTTCAGGATGTTGGTATCGCTTGCATTCTCCATGCTCAGGCCACTGCCGAAGCTGAGGATGACCATCTCGAAGCCTACCTCGGCGCACTGGTCAATGGCCGATTTAACCACCTCCGGCTCGGTGTTGGTCAGGTGCAGGAAGATGGGATTTTCGGTCGCCCATGGGGCGATGGTGCGGTACATGCGGCGCTCGGCCAGCCCCTTCCGCTCCCGGTCGTGGCTGTCGAAGGGCAACTCCCAGGTGCGAAAGCTCTCCCACTCGTCGCCGGCCGAAAGCGTGACGCCGGGGCCGAGCGGCGGGCCGACGGCGAGCAGGTTCGGCGTCAGGCGCTGGTAGTTTACTTGCGAACTATGGTCGGGGTCGGGTACCCAGCGCACGCACTGGTTCGAGAAGCGGCTGCTCATATCGTGGAAGGCGTAGTCGGTCTGCACGAGCAGGTTCGGCGTCATGAGGCCGGGGCCGTGGTCCACGGAGCTTTCCTCCTCCCGCACGGCCAATATTTCGGAGGTGAAACGGTTGATAGTCAGGTCTTTGCGGGACTCCGTTTTCACCGAAATCCATTTGCAGAGCAGCGGGATGCCGTCGTACATCTCGTAATGAACGGCCACCGTCACGCCCCGCCATTTTTCGTTTTCGTGTTGGTAAAAGAACGTGAGCCGCTTGCCCCGTGGAGGGTAGCTGCGCTCGCCAGACCAGCGGTTTTGCTTCCAGTCGAGCAGTGGCTTGATTTCCCCCACTTCAAAGTCCACGCAGTGGAACGCCGTGCTGTCAGCCCTCATCGTATCGAGCCATTCGGGGAGCAGGTAGCCATACTCCGGTTGTCCGAGCAGTCCGCCGACGTGGAGCGTGTCGCCATCGAGCACGAGCTGGGCTTCGGGCTTCACGCCCCGCACGAAGTTGTCGCCGTTGGTCAGGAGCGTGAGGTGGGTGGTGGCCACGTCCGGTGCAATGCGCCAGCGGCGGAGTAGGAGGCCGTTGGTAAGGACGATGCTTTTTTCTCCATCCCGCAGCACCGAGGTGGGGGTCTCGACACGGTGCACGAGCCAGTCCTTGTCCTTTTCTGTGGGGGTGAAGAACTGGTAGTCGGGGAGTTGGGAGAGTTTAGTGGTCAAGTTTGGGTTTTGCGCAAGCGCAAAAAAAGGGAGGATGGCGAGTAGGATGGTGGCGATGCGATTGTTCATAAAATGGTTTAAAACGGGGGTGAAATAAGGGAACTTGCAGCAAGTTGTCAAATCTGCCTACCTCACAGCCCTGACAAAACCCGCCGCACAATGCCCAAATACTGGATGAACTGGGCATTTTTAGGAGAAATCCCTGCCAAATCCGCAAAGTGCTTTTCCGCTTCCTGCAAATACATTTTCGCTTTTGTCTTGTCTGTTTCCAAATAGACAGTAGCCAACTTGACGTACGAAATCGCCAAGCCGTTTTTGAAGTCCACATTCGCCGGAAAGGCTTCGTGGAGTTCTTTTTTCAATCGGGCATAGTCTTCAAAAAAAGTCAAGGCCTGCTGCAAATCTCCGAGGGCAGTGAGCGTCTCGCCGAGTTTGGAGTACGAAACCGCCAGGCCGTTTTTGAAGTCCACATTCGACGGAAAGGCTTCGTGGAGTTCTTTCATCAATTTGGTAAAGTCTTCAAAAAAAGTCAAGGCCTGCTGCAAATCTCCGA
>CAZDSU010000074.1:0-32599 GCA_964508135.1 uncultured Saprospiraceae bacterium | reverse complement strand
ACGTATCTCATGCCGCAAGATAGAAAGTATCGAATAATTCAACTTGACTACTTATATCTCTCCTTTTGCGTCAATTTCATGATTTCTGCTAAGACTGGAAATCTTCTCAACCTTAAATACATCCCAGAGATTTCTATTTGCGAAACTGTCAATAAAATGATACAACACCTTCAACAAATGCGTCTTTCCTGTCCCGTTCTCCCCGATGATGACGTTGATGCCCGGCGAAAAATCCATCGCCACCTTGCCGAAGCAGGTGAAGTTTTCCAGTTCCAGGCGCTTTATTTTGTTCGCAAATTCCGCTTCCATGTGTTTTTATTTAGTTGGCAAATTTACGAAAATAATGCGTCCCGCACCGCCGGAGCTTGCGGACAGGATTTTCGCCGCCTGTTTTCTACTTTCCCTACTTTTGCCTAAAATTTCAATTTTTTACAAAAAACAAGCATGAACCATTTCGTCAAAACCCTCGCCATCAGCACATTGGCGATTTTTTTCGCTGAAAGCACCACCGCCCAAACCCTCACCGAGCAGGCCATCCCCGGCTCGAAGGTCAGCTTCAACTTAGCGCTCGTGCCCGGCGGTACTTTCACGATGGGCAGTGAAAACGGCCCCACGAACGAACAGCCACAACGCCAAGTCAAGCTCGACAGCTTCTGGATTGGCACGACGGAGGTTGGCTACGACGAGTTCATCATTTTTTACCAAAAACAATACGACACGGACTCCACGGCGCACCCGGACCAAACCTACAAGTCCGACGCCATCAGCCGCCCCACGCCACAGTACATTGACTACACCTACGGCATGGGCAAGTCTGGCTTCCCGGCGGTGAGCATGACCCAACAAGCGGCGCTTCGCTACTGCAAATGGCTGTATGAAAAAACGGGGAACTTCTATCGCTTGCCGACCGAGGCAGAGTGGGAGTATGCCTGCGCCTTTAAGTTTGGCAGTTCGGCGGTTGGTAGCTGGCAGTTGAGCCACGAATTAAGCGAGGATGCTTGGTTTTACGACAACAGCTTTGAAAAATACCACGAACTGGCGCAAAAAAAGCCAAATGCACTGGGTCTCTACGACATGCTCGGAAACGTGATGGAGTGGACGCTCGATTCCTACGACGAAGCCTACCTGCAAAACCTCCAAGGCGACCCCGCCGCAAACCCTTGGGTAGAGCCGACCAAGCGCCACTCCCGCACCGTGAAGGGCGGTTCCTACGACAGCAATGCCTCGGACTGCACCTGCTCCGCCCGCAAAAAATCGGAGCCACGCTGGCAGGCTCGTGACCCGCAAATCCCGAAAAGCCGCTGGTGGAATCCCGACTCACCGCATGTCGGCTTCCGCCTGGTGAGGCCGCTAAAACCCATAAAAAGCGAGGAGGTCGAGGCGTTTTTTGCGAAAGCGATTAAGGATTGATATTGAGTTATTAAGTTATTGGGGTATTGGGTTATTGAGTTATTGGGCGACTTTGGAAGTACCCAATAACCCAATAACTCAATAACTTAATATCCCAATCACGCATCACCGGCATTCCCGATAAAACCGTTCCATCAGGCGGTGAAAATCAACCAAGGTATCTTCAGAGAGGAAGCCGGAATTGTTGATATTATGATTGAGGTTGATGATTTTGTTGATATGCTCCTCCGATAAATCGGAGCGGACGGCAAGGCCCTTGGCGAACTGCTCGTTCAATTCTTTGGTGGGCAGGTGATAGCGTTCCCGCACGAAAATCAGGAAGAGCCGCATCTTTTGGGTGGCGAGTTGGCGGTGGTTGTTTTGGATAAAAAACAAGCTGCCAATGGTGCCGATGAATTCCAGTGAAGTGTTTGCGTTTTTCTCCAGCACGGGTATCACCCGCTGCCGCCGTTTCGCCCGAAAAATGAGATAAAAAACGGCCATTCCCAACAAAATATACCATGCCCAAGCAAGCGCTGGCTGAGACAGGATGTACTTGAGCGGACTTTCCTTGTCGGAGCTGCCGCCAGCCATGTCGTTGGAGGGGTCGTAAGCCCGCTCATCCCAATATATTGGGCCGGGCTTGAGGTGGGAAAATGCCTTGGAGGCATATTCCAGTCCTCGCTTTTCTACGAGGTGCAGGTTGGTGAAAGCGAGGGGCGTTGTGTGCAGCAGGAACTCGCCTTTACCGTAGGCAGCGCTCATGAAATTGGTGTTCTCGCCGTTGATGAGGCCGAGCGAGGCGAAGGTGGTTTGCTCCTCGCAGAGGTATTCTTCGGGCAGAAAAGTCCACTCGTACATAACGGGTTGACGCAGGAACAAGCGCTTGAGTTGGTAGGCAGTCGTGTCGGCCAGTGATGGATGCTGGAAGTTCATGCTCACGACAGTATCCGTGACGTGGTAGAGACTGCCGTTGAAAACGGGGGAATCCTCGCTGTAGGAGTCGGAACTGACGCAGGCCTCATCGTTCAACGAATCCAGCAAGCCCTGTGGGATGTAGGAACAAGCGATGAAGGCCTGGTTGCCGCGCTCCACAAAACGCAGCAGCTGGTTGAGCGTCTGCGAGTCGAGCGAAAACTCGTTGCCGACGTAAATGAAAATGCCGGAATCGAGCCGCTCGCCGAGGCTGTCCATCACCACTTCAAAAGGTTGGCCGGGATAGTACGTTTCAAGGAGGTTGCGCACGAGGTAAGTGCCATAGGGGTCTTTGCTACTGGGGTCGTAGTGCTCTCGCCAACTGTAATTGGTCTTACCGTTGCCTTTTAAAAAGTAGAAAAGCAGCGCCAAAAGCAGCAACACGGCACCAACAACATAGGGTATCTGTTTTTTCGACACTTAAGATACTGTGGTTTAGGCGCTGGCTGTGGCCACCGCTTTTTTCAATTTTACTTCCAGTTGGTCAAAATCCGGCTTGGCCAACTCCACCTTACCGTACCAGACCCGCTCAAAAATCAGCGTGACCTCCTGTACCGTGCCGAATAACGGCGAACCAGCCAGTTCTCGCAAATAAGCCCCGTTGGTCTTGTCCCGCTTCCAGCGGATATGGTTTTTTACCGAAAGTTCCTTAAGCACCGCCAAGTAGTACAACCGCACGGCCATTGGGTAGTCGCCTGTGGCAATGGCACGCTGGATGGGGTCTTTCAGCTCGGCTTCGTGCAGGTTCTCCTCGATTTTGTCCAGTTCGGCTTGGCTGACGGCGGGTCTCAGCTTGCTGTTTTTGGGGCCGAAGAGGTTTTCGCCACTGGCCATTTTTACGATTAGCAGCACCAGCAGGCCGACGAGCACGACGATGCCAACGATTTTTAAAATCGGCCCAAATCCGGTCAGGCCCTGGCTTGGCAGCTCCACCTCTTTTTGCTCTTTTTCCTTCTTTGCCGCCTCTTTTTTCTTTTTTTCCTTGGAAATGGAGTAGTCAATGCCGTCCTTCAGCGCCTCCCATTTTTCTTCGTCGAAATCATGGCGCTCGATGCTTTTTCCGGCATACATCTCATTGGGGGAAGGGGGGGGCAATGGCTCATCCTCCTGTGCTTGGAGGACAGAGAACGCAAGTAGCATGGAAAGTATGAAGATGAAAAAACGGGGCATTGGCGGTTTTGTGAAGACCAAAAGTAAGGCTTGAAGCTGTATTATTCAATCGGGGATGCCATGTGCCTAGAATTTAAAAAAAATCATCCCCTAACTGCCTCATTTTCCAAAACCTCCATCAGGCCCTCGGCATTGACAGCATGGAGCAGCACGGGCTGAATGGAGTTGATGGCCGCTTCGTCCAAGGGCATGCCCACCCGTACATAATTGTCCGTAAAGCCCGACATTCGGCCTGGCTCCGTACTCTTTTCAAACAGCACCAGTCTCGTTTCGCCCAAGTGATTTTGATAAAAATGGCGGCGTTTTTTTTCGGACAAAATGGTGAGCATCTCGTTGCGCTTGCGGCGCGTTTGCATCGGCACGGGGTCGGGCATTTCGGCGGCGGGGGTATTCGGGCGCTCTGAGTAGGTGAACACGTGGAGGTACGACACGTCGAGTTCGTTGAGGAAGCGGTAGGTTTCCAGAAAGTCCTCGTCCGTTTCGCCGGGGAAGCCCACGATGACGTCCACCCCGATGCAGCAGTGCGGCATCCGCTCCTTGATGAGTGCCACCCGCTCGGCGTACAGTTCCCTACGATATCGCCGGCGCATGGCGGTCAATTGCTTGTTGTTGCCGCTCTGGAGGGGCATGTGGAAGTGCGGCATGAACCGCTCGCTCTGTGCCACGAACTCGATGATTTCTTCGTTGCAGAGGTTCGGCTCAATGCTCGAAATGCGGAACCGCTCGATGCCCTGCACCTTGTCCAGTTCTTTTATCAAATCAATGAAAAGCGCCTCTTTTTTGGGCTTCATGCCCTCGATAACCTCTGTACCGTTGCCGAAGTCGCCGATATTGACGCCCGTGAGCACTACTTCTTTCACGCCCATTTCGGCTATTTTTTGGGCATTGGCCACCACGCTTTCCACGGTGTCGCTGCGGCTCCTGCCACGGGCCATCGGGATGGTGCAAAAGGTGCATTTGTAATCGCAGCCGTCCTGCACCTTGAGAAAGGAGCGGGTACGGTCGCCAAAGCTGAAGGCATGGGTGAAGGTATTGGCCTCCTTGACCTCGCCTGCTTGCACCATGCCCTTACCGGGCGCTTTGGAAAGGTTGTCCACGAAGTCGAGGATGCGAAACTTCTCGGAAGCACCCAGCACGAGGTCCACACCGGGTATCTCGGCGATTTCCTGTGGCTTCAGTTGGGCGTAGCAGCCGACCACCACCACGTTGGCATTCGGGGATTTGCGCAGCGCCCGCCTAACGATTTGGCGGCACTTTCGGTCGGCAAAGTCAGTCACCGAGCAGGTGTTGATGACGTAGATGTCGGCCCCCCCATCGAAGCTCACCTCCGAATAGCCAGCATCCTCGAAGAGCCTGCCGATGCTGGAGGTCTCCGAGTAGTTCAGCTTGCAGCCAAGGGTATGGAATGCGACGGATTTAGGAGTTGCCATTTTAGAAGATTGAATGAGTGAAGGATGGAATGAGTGAATATCCCGCCTTCGTTCAAGGGCAAAGGTACAGCACCACAAAGGGTTTTTAGACAAAAAAAGCGGAACGAGCCCGCAGGCCGCTCCGCTTTTCGTATTTTTTTACGAGCTATGAGGGTTAGGTGCCTGACACGAAACTCAGCACTCAAGACTCGTATCTTTTCACTGGATTCCCAGCTTTGCCTTCACCAGCTTCGTCACGTCGCTGGATTCGTCGGCGTACAAAATCACGCCCGACTGTGCATCAAAAATGTACTGGAAGTTGCCTTCCTTGGCCACATCCTGAATGGCAGTGTTTACCTTGGTAAGGATTGGCTCCATTTCCTTTTGCTGCTTGGCAGCCATGTCGGCCTCCATTTTTTGGCCGTAGGCGTAAAGGTCTTCCTGCATTTTTTGCAGGTCTGCCGATACGGTCTCCTCTTCTTTCGGCGTCATTTCGCCACGTTGTTTTTTCTGTGCGGCGGCATCCTGCTTTTGCTGAAAAGCGGTAACTTTTGCTTCTCCGTCTTTCTTCAAAATGGTCTGGTATGCCTCCAAAGAGGATTGTAACTGCTTCATCTCCGGCAATTCACTGAGGATGGCAGCGGAGTTGACGTAGCCGAACTTCTGCGCTTGTGCCAAGTTGGCGAAGCAAGCGAGCATTGCGGTAATTAAACCTGCTTTAACGAAAGTCTTAATCATTGTACTAGAAAAGTTTTTCATGGTATGACTCGCCTCCGGCGCTTTCGCCGTTGCAGCGGTTTTTCCGTTTGTTAATAGTGCGCAAAATTAGCAAAAAGGTTGGCCATTGAATTGCGGAATGCGGATTTTGGATTTTGGATTGGGTTTCGGGTAATCCGCAATCGCAAATCCGCATTCCGCAATCGAATTATTTCCGCTTCAACTTCTCCAGCACCTCGCCCGTTTTGTCGTAGTTGGGGCTGGCGAAGAGCATTCCGGCGGAGCTGCTTTTGTCGAAGATGAAGTCGTAGCCCTTGTCGCTGGCGTAATCCTCGATGGCGGCGTACACCCGGTCTTGGATAGGCTGCACAAGTTCTTTGCGGCGTTGGAAAAGGGCACCATCTGGGCCGAATTTGTCCTTTTGAAGTTCACGGACTTTCTTTTCCATCTCCATGATTTCGTCCTCTTTTTTGCGGCGGGCATCGTCGCTCATCAGCACCTGTTCGGCTTGGTAGCGGTTGTACTGGCCCTTGATGTTGTCGTATTCCTGGGCGATTTCTTGACGCCAGGTTGCAGCCACTTGGTCCAGTTCGTCCTGGGCTTTTTGGTATTCGTCAATGCTTTCCAGAATGACTTTTACGTCCACGTAGGCGATGCGCTGTGCTTCAGCCTTGAAAGCAAAAGCGGCGATAAATAGAATTGCGAAAATTGTGTTCTTAACCATGATTGATTTTTTTGATTTTTGATTTCAGTGAATTTGAAGAACGCCGTCAAAATTACGTCTTTCTCTTTGCCCAGCGAAAGTTAAGACTCGAACTTGGCGGCCTTGTTACAAAGGCATTTTATTAACTTTTTGATAAAAACCCTTGCAACTTGCTCTCAATGAACGATTTGTAGAGTAGGTGGTTGCCTGAACAGCCCAGACTTTAACGCAGGTTTAACCAGCGCAAAACAAGGTTTAACAGTTTTAAGACGGTTTCAGGTTTCATTGGGTTTCAGGTTTCACGTAGGGCCTCCCCTGAAACCCAAAACCTTTCAAAACTCCGCACCCACCTCTGCTTCCAGTTCCCAGTTGGCCCTGAGTTCCTCCAGCGTTTTCCGAACCACCCGTTCCGGTTGGCGGTGCAGGTCATAGCTGCCGGTTGTCCAGCGCCCGTTGCGGTCGAGGTCTTCAATCAGCTCGACAACGTAGGTGGCGGGCGGCAGCAGGTCAACCTTCACCTGGAAATCCACTGCATTTGCCACCGTCCATATTTTTATTGGCAGTGGTGCGTCGGGCTTGTCCAGCAGGTGTACCACGTATGCTTTGGCAGTATCAAGCTGCGTAACTTTCAACGTCAGTGTGCCGTAGTCCTTGCGCAGCCCGACCGTTATTTTCTGCACAATGCTGTCTGAAAAGCCCAGTCCGAACAGGTCGGTGACGCTGCTCGGCAACACTTGCAACTCGTACTGGATGCCCTCTTTCCACGGAAAATTCACGTTAAAACTGCGCTCCTCCAGGGAATCAATGCTCAGGAGGGGCTGAACGACGGTCTTCGAGGTGTCTTCGAACAGCCGGATTTTAGTACCGTCGAAGCTGGCCAGCGGATGGGTGAACTGGAGTCGGAGTGGCTGACCCGGGGCAAGTTTCATTGGTTGACCAGTCTGTTTTACGGTGGTCGTGAGCTTTGCGCCAGCCAAAAAACCTGCCCGAAGGCCGCTTTTTACCAAAACCGTGTCCACGCTCGTATCACGCTGCACGTACACCCGCCAAGCCGAGTCCTGCACGGGATGGTGGTACCAAAGCCGCAGCGTGTCCTTGTCGTTTTCAAAAACCACCACCTGCCCCGCGCTGTCGAAACTGACCTGCGCCCCGCCCGGCGGCTGGTTGAACGTGAGCTTCACTTGCCCGTATTTCGTGGCTTCTTTGCTTCGCAAAAACAGGGGCTTTTCTTCTGCGAAAAGCCGCAGGTTGACCGTCGGAACGGGGGGTGGGGCTGGTTTTGAAGGTTGTAGCAAAGTGTCCACGACCACGGCTACTGTGTTGTTTTCCAAGCTATCTTGTTGCACAGTGTCCAATTGCGCAGCACCCGCAACCACCTCGCCAAGTACCAGCGTACTGTCGAGGAACCCCACTTGCTCGGCCTCGCTGTCGAAGCGGTAGTTGAGGTTCAGGTCGTTCAGTGCCACGACCTTGAAGTTGCCCGATTTCACGTTGCTCACCTTGAAGCTGCCCTCCTTGTCCGTCAACGCAAAATAGAACGGGCGCTCGGTGCGCACCACCGAATCGGCTAGGTTCTCGTAGAGCATGAACAGCGTCTTGTCCACTGGTTTGCCCGTCCAGGCATCGGTGATTTTACCTTCCACCGACAATGAGTCAATATAGTCGCCAGTGGAAAAGACGAACAGGATGGGGTTCACGTTCCCCTCCGTGATGTCACGGATGGCTTGCCCGAAGTTGATGACGTAGGTGGCGCTGTCCCGCAGCACTTCGTCCTTATCGAAAATGACCTGAATGGTTTTTTTTCTCCGCACGATTTCTGGGCGCTTGGCCAGCGGCGGTGAAATAACCACTTGTGTGAACACATCTTTTAGCTCCACCCACTCATCGAAGGCCAGCACAATGTCCTGTTTTTTGAAACGGGTCTGAAAATTTCGGGTGGAGCGGAGGGAGTCGAGTTTCGGCGGGTCAAGGTCCTTTGGGCCGCCCTCCGGTAGAATGGGGTTGGCACAACCGAAGAACACGGACAGGGCGAGCAGCAAAATAGTTCGGCAGTTCGGCAAGTAGCAGGTGGCAGTCCAGTTCGGCAATCCTGTAGCCATTGGCGTTGATATTTTCAAATGACCTGTTTTCATAAAAACTCCGCAAAGCGGGGCCAAAGATGTTGCATTTGCCCAAGTTTAACAAACCAGCTTTGAGTTCGGCAGTTCGTCAGGGGACAGTGGGCAGTCAGGACCGTGATGGCAGTACCTGACTGCCCACTGTCCCCTGACGAACTGCCGAACTGTTAACGTCCCCGCATCTCGACGTTCCTCGGATGAAAATTCAACACCGTCTCCTTCAAATAATCGGTGTCCAAGTGGGTGTAAATCTCGGTGGTGGTGATGCTCTCGTGGCCCAGCATGTCCTGCACGGCCTTGAGGTCGGCGCCGCCCTCGATGAGGTGCGTGGCAAAGGAGTGCCGGAAGGTGTGGGGGCTGATGTTTTTCTCGATGCCCGCCTTTTTCGCCAAGTCTTTGATGATGAGAAAGACCATAATGCGAGTGAGCTTGCTGCCCCGACGATTGAGGAACAGCACATTTTCGTTGTCCTTCTTGATTTTCATTTGCCGCCTCATGCCTTCCACGTAAAACCCGATATGCTTCACCGCCTCCTCACCGATGGGCACGAGGCGCTCCTTGTCGTTTTTGCCCAACACCTTCACAAACCCCACGTCGAAGTGCAGGTTGGAGATGCGCAAGTTGATAAGTTCCGTCACCCGTAGGCCGCAGGCGTAGAGCGTTTCGACCATGGCACGGTTGCGCAGGCCAAGTGGGTCGCTGTGGTCAATGGCAGCGAGCATCCGCTGAATTTCGTCGTAGTTGAGCACCTCCGGTATCTTTCGGTCGAGCTTGGGTGTTTCGAGCATCTCGGTGGGGTCGGTCTGAAGGATATCTTCCACGAGCAAATAGCGATAAAACGCCTTGATGCCCGAAATCAGGCGGGCTTGCGAACGCACATCGAGGCCAAGTTCGTTGAGCCACTTGAGCATTTTTTGAAAGTCCGTCAGCGCTAGGTCGCCAGGGTTACGCATGGGGTTTGGCAGCCCTTCGGGCAATGTTTCCGCCTTGGCAAGTCGCTGTAAGTCAAGGTATTGCACCAGCTTCCCGATGTCCCGGAGGTACGCCTCGATGGTGTTGCCGGACATGGAGCGCTCCAATAACAAGTACGCATGAAATCCTTTAATGTAAGATTGCCACATGTTGGGGTGTTGGGTGGTTGGCGAATTGGGTAGTTGGCATATTGGCGTGTTGGGTAGGGCCTGCCCAATTCGCCAATTCGCCAACCACCCAACACCCCAACTTCATTTTAGAGTGTTTCTAAAAGCGTTGATTCGTCGTTGCAGCAAACCAAGAGATTCAATCAAAGCGGCGAATTTTTCTTGGGGAAGAAAGCCCACTTTTTCCGAAATGATTAACTGTGTTTCAAGTTCGAAGGCCGAACCCAGCGCAATTTCCAAGCCCCTTGAAAGTTCTTTGTCCGACCCTTTGCAACCCTTCTGCAATATTGGATGGTATCGAAACCGCTGCACGTGTCATTTGACTTACCAACCCGTATTTTTCTTTGGCAGGAAACTCCTCCGTCACTTGATATATTTTAGCAGTGAACTCGATTCCTGCCGACCAAATTTCCAGTTTTCTAAAATCTCTCATAGTAGATTTTTAGTTTTTGGCGAGTTGGCGTATTGGGTAGCCCCCAACACGCCAACTCGCCAACACGCTAACTACCCAACTTCACCCTCGGGTCGGTAAGTGCGTACAAAATATCCGCTAGCAGCATCCCCGCCACCGTCAGCACCGAACCGAGCATCAGCACGGTAAAAACGATGGGCCAGTCTTTTTGGAAAATGGCGTCGTAGGTCAGCAGGCCCATGCCTGGTATGTCGAAAATAACCTCGATGGCCACCGACCCCGCTATTGCCGCAGGCAGCACCGAAGCCAACAGCGTGATGACCGGGAACAAGGCATTGCGAAAGCCATGTTTCCAAATCACTGCCCGCTCCGGCAGCCCCTTCGCTCGGGCGGTGCGGATGTAGTCCTGCCCCAGCACATTGGCCATGCCGCCCCTCGCCTGCCGGGAGATGTACGCCACCGATGGGTACATCACGCAAAAAATGGGCAACAACAGGTGCGGCGCAGCCAGCCAGATTTGCTTCCACCACGGGGCGGCGGTAGGAATATCGTCGGGAAATTTGCTGGGGAAAATGTCCATGCCGTACTCCCGGTTGGTGAAAAAAATCAGCAGCATCGTACCTACCCAAAACGCAGGCATTGAGTACATCATGAACAGCCCCGACGAGGTGATTTTGTCAAACGCTTTGCCCCGTTTCACCGCCGACCAGATTCCCAGCGGAACTGCCAGCAGGAAGGCCAGTGCAATGGCCGTAATATTGATTACCAGTGTCCAGAACAAGGCGGGCCTCACCTGCTTGGCCACCGCTTGCCTTTTGTGCAATGAGGTGCCAAAATCGCCCCGCACGAAGCCCGTCAGCCACGTATGGTATTGATTGTCAAGGCCGTGCCAATGGAAGGAAGGTATCCAAAGCTTGCTGGGCGTTGCCTCTTTTTTCAACGTTTCATAGTTCTTTTTTAGGGTAAAAAAATCAGTGCCAAGCGCCGCTGCCAAGGCAGGGCTTTTGCCGAAGGCGGTCTCCATTTCGTGCAGCCGGGTCGTGATGGCGCCTTCCTGGTATTTGATGTACAGCTCTCGAAACGGGATTTTCAAGGGCGTTGCCGCTGCCACCAAACTGCTGTCGGTCAGTGCAAGCAGCTTCAAGTCGAAAGAGCGGATGCTGTTGTACCAAGCCTGCACCATCGGCCAGTTGCCGTACTGTCCGGCAAGCTTTTCCAGCGTGGCCCGCCGGTGGCCGATGTGTATCCGGTGCAGGGTGTCTGGGTAGGCTTGGGAGGTGATGGAAAAATAGAAGGCGGGCTTGTCCATGTGCAGGTCGGCGGCGGCTTGGGCATAGCCTCGCTCGGCTGCCAGCAGGTCGTTGGGCGTCGAATATTTGCCGAAGGCATCATCGCCCAAATAATCCGAAACGGGGTCGCCAGGTGCCAACCTGCTCAACCCAAACGACAGCAGGCTCACCAACACGAGGGTCGGAATGAACAGCAGGATGCGCTTGAGGAGGTAGTTGAACATGTGAGCTGTGAATGGTGAACTGTGAACGGGCGAACCATTCACAGTTCACCATTCACAGCTCAACTTTTACTTCTTCAATTTCAAATGCTGCAACGATACGCCCATGCGGCTCACTACTGGCTCAAAGCGCTGATGAACAATGATGCGCTCTTGTGGGCTGAACAGGAAAATAAACGGTTGTTCGTCGTAAAGAATCTTTTGGAAATCTTTGTAGTACTGAATGCGGGTGGCCTCGTCGGGCGCATTCTGGATGCCGTCAATAAGCGCATCGGTAGTGGCATTTCCGAAGCGGGCATAGTTGCTTCCACCGGGCACGGCGCCATCCGTGTGCCAGTATTGCTTTGGGTCTTCAGGAATCGGCTGGTACTTCGCTCCACTGGCTGCAAGCTCATATTCTCCGTTTCTGCGCTTTTCACCTAAAACCTTTGACTCAACGGAAGCAAGCTCGATTTCAATGCCAACCTTTTGGGCATTGCTCTTTAGCAGCAATCCTAAATTTTCGGCAAAAGTGCTGCCCGCAACGAAGAGGTATTGAAGTTTCATCTCCACCAAGGCTCCATCAATCGTTTTGTCCACCGTACCGTTGCCGTTGCTGTCCTTCCAGCCGGCATCAGCTAACAGCTTGCGAGCTTCGTCGAGGTTCATGGCAATGGGTTTGAGGGATTTGTCAAAATAGTTTTTGTCAGCGCTGAAAGGGCCGACTACCCGTTCAGCAAGGCCATTGTACATATCTTTTATGACTACGTCAACATCAATGCATGATGCAAGTGCACGGCGCACCCGTTTGTCGGCCAGCTTTGGAATGCGGTTCTGCATTGCTGTGAAGTAATAAATATCGGTCGGCGGGGTAAAGAAGTTATAGATTTTTTGCACAAAATCCACCGTGCGAAGCTCGGTGTACTGCTTGGCATCGAGTTCAAAAGCCACGTCCACGCTTTCGTCCTTGATGGCAGCGATGGCAGCCACTTGGTCGGAGATGGGCAGAAATACAATTGTATCTGGATAGGATTGCAACAGTGGGTATTGTCCTGCCAGTTTTTCGCCCCACCAGTTTTGCTTTTTTGCCAAAACGACCCGTTGGCCGTCCACCCACTCGGCCAATTTGTAAGGGCCAGAACCACTGATTACTTCCCGTGAGTACTTTGGCGATTTGTAAGCATCGGCGAACTGCTGAAGCGCTGGGTCGTCGGCCACCGCAGCAGCTTTGGCTGGGTCGGTCAGCTCGTTTAGGGTGAATTTTTTCATCAAGCCGCCCGAGTCATAAATATGCTCTGGCACGATGTTGATGTTTGAGATGGCCTCCATGTTGAGGAAGTACTTGCTATTGGTAAAAACCGTGAACAGTTTAGGGTTGGCCGCATCAACCTTAATTTCCCGAACCGCTTCCAAGTAGCCCAAAAATTTCTTCAAGCCCATTTTCGGGTTAAATAGTACCTTCAAGTTGAAAACGAAATCGTTGCCTGTCACGGGTTTGCCATCGTCCCAAGTAGCTTCAGGCAGTATCTCGAATGCAAACGATTGTCCACCTGCAAACTCTCCATCCGTAATATCTTGCTTCGTGGGGGCAGCTTTTATGAGTTGCGGAGCAAGGGCGAGCGCTTTGAAATCAAAATTCATCGGGCATTGGAAAATCAAATCAAAAGCTTGGCGCTCATAACCTGTGCTAGCATTGTAAGGGTTGAGTGTTACTATTTCCGCCGCTTGCCGCACCCGCACCGTGTTGTCGTTGTGCTTCCAGCCGGGTGCATCCGGGCCGCAAGAAAAAAGGAGAAATATGGCTGCAATAGCCAACAGGGAGGTGAATTTCGTTTTCTTCATGCCGAGATTTTTTTTTGAACCGGAACAGGTTTTTGCTGTTCCGGCAATGAACGCCCGAAGTTAGGGGAAATTGGGTAAATTGGTGGAACTGGTTAAATTAGTTGAACTGGTTGAAATCCTGAAATTCCACCTGCCCAATTCCAATTCAACTAATTCACAAATTCAACCAATTCACCAGTCAAACCATGTCAACCATTCTCATTGCCGGGGGTACCGGCCTCGTCGGAAACCACCTCAGCCAAATGCTCCAAGCTGCTGGCCACACCGTGTTGCACCTCAGTCGCAAGCAGGATTCGGGGTCAAAATTCCCCGCATACGCCTGGGATTTGTCCAAAAAGACCATTGACCAAGCCGCTGTTGACCGAGCGGATTATATCATCAACCTAGCCGGGGCGGGCATCGCCGACCAACGCTGGACGCCGGAGCGCAAGCGCCTCATCATCAGCAGCCGGGTGGACAGCACATTGCTGCTCAAGGCCGCCATCGAGCGCCGCCCGACCCCGCTCAAGGCGTTCATTTCTGCCTCCGCCGTCGGCTTTTACGGTAGCCGGGGCGACCAACTCCTCAATGAAAATGACCCCACGGGCAATGACAGTTTCCTCGCCGAATCGGTGGCAGCGTGGGAGAAGGCTGTGGAAAAAATAGCTGGAACCGGGCTTCGCACGGTGGTGCTGCGCCTCGGCGTGGTGCTCTCAACCCGTGGCGGGGCGCTAGAGAAAATGCTCATCCCGTTCCGCTTTTTCAACGCCACCTATTTCGGCAACGGCCAACAGTGGATGTCGTGGATTCACATTGACGACATCTGTCGGATGTTCATGGCAGCAATTGAAAACGAACAACTTAACGGCATTTACAACGGCGTGGCACCGCATCCCGCCCGCAACCGTGACCTAGTGGTTGAGCTAAAAAATGCATTGGGCAAGCCTGCCATTCTACTGCCTGCGCCGGAGTTTGCCCTTCGGGCGGCTATGGGCGAAATGGCCGACGTGGTCTTCGACAGCACCCGTGTTTCTTCCAAAAAAATCGAAGCCACTGGTTTTAAATTCCAGTTTCCCGATTTGATGCCCGCCCTCGGAGACTTGTTACGGAGAAAAATTTGAACTTTGCAAAAAACAGACTTTAGATAATAGACTTTAGACACTAGACAGGCTTGTCTTCATTCTAATGTCTATTGTCTATCGTCTTTTGTCTCCGAAACATGTTCCGATTCGAGCATCCATCCTACCTCTACGCATTCGCACTATTGCCCTTGCTGGCTGTGGTATTCTACCTTTTTTGGCGCTGGCGCAAACAGGCAATTGGCCGCTTTGCCGAGCCTCACCTGGCCTCACTGCTCATGCCGGAGGCTTCCCGCTGGAAACACCGCCTTAAATTCGGACTCGCCCTGCTGGCAATGGCATTCCTCATCGTGGGCATGGCCAACCCGCAGTGGGGCAGCAAGCGGGAAAAGGTGAAGCGCAAGAGCGTGGACGTGCTCATCGCCCTCGACATCTCGAACAGCATGTACGCCCAAGACATCCCTCCCAGCCGACTGGAGCGGGCGAAGAAATTTGCGGAGAACCTCGTGGAAAAACTCAAAGGCGAGCGTATCGGCCTAGTTTACTTCGCTGGGAGTGCCTACCTCCAAATGCCTATCACCACGGACTACGCCGCCGCCGAACTGTTTATACGAAGCGCCAGTCCTGAGCTTGCCGCCTCGCAGGGCACTGCAATCGGCGACGCCATCGGTGTTGCCCGCAGGGCTTTCCAAACGGACGAAAGCAAGTCGCACAAGGCCCTCGTCATCATTACCGACGGGGAAGACCACGACGGGGAAGCCATTGCGCAAGCGGAAAAAGCGAAGGAAGATGGCATCATCCAATTCACGGTGGGCGTGGGCACCGCTAAGGGTAGCCCCATCCCGATGAACATTGGCGGGCGGGAGGACTACAAACGAGACGAGACTGGCCAGCCCGTCCTCACGAAACTCAACGAGGAGATGCTACAAGACCTTGCGGCCAAGGGCGGCGGCACCTATTTCCACATCAGCAACGGAGACGCAGCCGTGGCCGAGGCGCTGCAAAACCGCATTGACCAACTGGAGAAACAGGAGCTGGAGGTGCGGGCGTTTTCCTCGTACAACAGCTATTTTCAGTATTTCGTATTTGTTGGTTTGGCGCTGGTGGTGGTGGAATGGTTGATTTCGTGGCGGCGGCACCGGTTGGAGGGGCGGGATATTTTTGGATAAAAAATTTGCATGGCCGACCTTTTTGATTTTGGGTTGGGGGCGTTGGGAGGGGTTTTTGAGTTCTTATTTCATGCGTAAATTGCTCTAAATCAAAAACACGCGAGGAGGATTGGAACACGGATTGGGCGGATTGGACTGATTTGTACGGATTTTTCAGCACTAATTAAATTGCCGCAGGCAATCAAAAAATCCGTGTTCATCCGCTAAATCCGCCCAATCCGCGTTCCAATCCTCCTCGCGAGAAAAACAGGCTGAAATAGTAAGCACCTTACCCCACCAGCTCCAAAAACTCATCCTCCGTCAAAATCGTCACCGTACCCAGCGCCGTTGCTTTTTTCAGCTTGCTACCCGCATCTTCCCCCACGATTAGGTAGTCGAGGTTGCCGCTCACGGCGCTGATGTTCTTCGCCCCGGCGGCTTCGGCCCTGGCTTGGGCTTCCTTGCGGCCCATTTTCATCAGTGTTCCAGTAAACAAAATCGTCTTGCCAGAAAGTGGGGCGTCGGCGCTCACTATCCTCCGTTTGTCCTCGTCCGTCTGGTTGAAATTGACGCCGAGCGACTCCATGTCTTGCAGGATGGTCACGTTTTTTTCATTCTGAAAAAACCGGATGACGTTGTGCGTCAGCACCGGCCCGATGTCCTTTATCTGGCGAAAACGCTCCTCGTCCCAATCCTTCAAATCCCACACATTTTCGATTTCAGCGGCTAGTATCTTGCCCGCCTTGATGCCGAGGTGGTGGATGGTCAGGCTGTGCAGGAATCGGTAGAGCGGGTTCTTTTTCGCCTTCTCGATAGCTGCCCGGAGGTTGGTAGCCGATTTTTCACCGAAGCCCTCCAGTTTCGCAATCGCCTCGTAATTAAGCCGGTAGATGTCGGCGATGTTGTGCAGCCAGCCCAAACGGTAGAACCGCTCGATTTGGCTTTCGCCGAAGCCGTCAATGTCCATCGCATTTTTGGAGACGTGATGAATCATGCGCTGGAGCAGTTGCGCTTCGCAATCGGGGTTCTCGCAGCGCCAGGCGGCCTCGTCCTCGGCCCGCACCAGTTCGCTCTTGCAGACCGGGCAATTGATCGGGAAAACAATCTCCCGCTCTGAGCCGTCCCGCAGTTCCTCCATCGGTTTAACGATGTACGGAATCACGTCGCCGGCCCGCTCTACCAGCACCGTGTCGCCGAGGCGCAGGTCTTTGTTTCGGATAAAATCCTCGTTGTGCAGACTCACTGACGACACTGTCACGCCCGCCAGCGCTACGGGTTCCAGCTTCGCAACGGGCGTGATGCTGCCCACTTTGCCCACTTGGAACTCGACGTTGAGCAGCTTCGTGGTGGCCTGTTTCGCCTTGAACTTGAAAGCGATGGCCCAGCGTGGGTGGTGCGCCGTGCTGCCCGCCCGCTGTTGCAGTTCGAGGCTGTTGGCCTTCACCACCATGCCGTCAATTTCGTAGGCGTACTGCTCCCGCTTGTTTTGCCACTCCGCACAGAAAGCAGCGACTTCGGCGATGTTCCGGCAAATCCGGCGCTCGCCGCCGTCCGTGCTTCTCTGCGGGATTTTGAAGCCCAAATTCCCCAGCAGTTCAATCGTGTCGTCGTGCGATTTCAGTTGACCAAAAGCATTGTTCCCATTGGCATCCACGGCGTAGCCAAGCTGGTAAATGAATGCCTCGATGCGGCGGCTGGCCGTCTCCGAGGGGTCTTTGGTGCGCAGGCCGCCCGTGGCGGCGTTGCGGGGGTTGGCGAAAAGGGTCAGCTCGTCGGCAGCCCGCTGCTCGTTCATTTTCACAAAAACATCCTTGCGGATGAGCGCCTCGCCCCGCAGTTCCGCCTTCGCAATGCCGAACTTAGAGAACTCCGCCCGCAGCGGCACGGAGCGCAGGGTGCGGATGTTCGGCGTGATTTCATCGCCGAGGGCGCCGTTGCCTCGGGTGGCTGCCCGCATGAGTTGGTCGTTTTCGTAAACGAGGGCGATGGTGCCTCCGTCGAATTTCGGCTCCACGCAGTACTCAATGTCGAGGTCGGAGGGCAGGCCGAGGTAGTTCTTGATGCGCTCATCGAAGCTGGCGAGGTCGACGGCATCGTAGCTGTTGTCGAGGGAGAGCATGGGCGTCAGGTGTTCGACCAATGCGAAATCTTCCGTCAGGTCGCTGCTCACCCGCTGGGTAGGCGATTCGGGTGTGACGAGTTCGGGGTAGTTGGCCTCAATGGTCTGGAGCTTTTTGTAGAGCATGTCGTACTCGTAGTCGCTGACGACGGGGTCGTTCAGGGCATAGTAGCGCCATTCGTGGTAAATGATGGTTTCCCGCAGTTCGGCGGCCATGGCCGAGGCGTCGAGGGCATTCGCAGGGTCGGGCGCTTGCAGCAGTCGCTTGGACAGGTCGAAAAGGCGGCGTTGTTCTTCTTTGGTGTACATGAATCAGAATGTGAGAGTTTGAGAATGTGAGCGCGTGAGCAGTGGCGCAAAGTTCTATTTTTTGGCATAAGCCACGTTTCCGCTTCGGAAATCTTCCCGCACCGGATGAAAAACATCGAGGATGCGGCAGTGAGTGAGCGCTCGCCCGGAATGTGGCACGTTGGACGGGATGACGAGGACATCACCGGGGCGCAGTACCATCATTTTGCCATCGAGCACAAACTCGAACTCACCTTCCAGCACGTTGGCAACCTGCTCGTGGAAATGGGCGTGTTCGGGCAAATCGGCCCCAGCTTCGATGTCCACGTAGGCGAGGGTCATGGTCTCGGCGTGGATAAGCCGGGCGGTGAAGCCTTTGGAGATTTCGAAGGGTAGGATGTCGGTTAGGGTGAGTTTCATGATATCATTGTTGTATTGTTGAATTGTTGAATTGTTGTGTGCTCGAAAAACAATACAACAATACAACAATTTAACAATTACAACCTCCCCTCAAACGCAAACCTTTTTGTGTAAAAATTGAAGAAGAATAGCACCCCGGTCACGATGATTTTGGCAAGCACAGGCCAAGTGGTGAGCAGTGGGATTTTTACCAAGAAGTACATCATCGCCACGCCTACTCCCCAACCAATAACCGAAAACATCATGGAAATGACGAAGGCCGAATGCACGCTGCGTTTCAGGTCGAAGATGAAGCGCTTTTGCAAATAAAAATTGACCACCACGGCGATGGGGTACGAGATAGTATGCGCCGTGACGGGGTTAAACCACAGCCAATCGAGCAGGAAGAACAGGGCGTAGTCAACCCCCGTGGCGATGACGGAGGAGGTGAGGAATTTCGCTTGGGCGAGAGGATATTTTTTTTGAAAAATGCTCATGCAGATTGGCTACCGTTCTCCATTTCTTTCTCAAAAAACGCCCGCACCGCTTCCCAGTCATCCACCCTCGTGAACCGCTCCTCCTCCGTGTTGTGCGAGGCGGTGAACAGCAGGCCCTTCCCCTTGAAGTGCTCCAAGTTCCAGGCATGGTCGTCAATCATGTAGTCGGCTTGAATGATGCGCTTGTCGCCGCAGAGCACAAGCCGCTGCCAGCCGATGAACGGGAAGTGCGTGTCGAGCCAGTCCAACTTGTCCCGGAGTGAGTTGCGGAACTCGGTGGCAGCGGTCACGGCAAACACATCGTAGTGCTCGGCGAGCCATTTCACCACCTCCTGGCTGTCCTCCATCACGGGCAGGTCAGCAAAGAAACCCTCCTCTTGGAGGTAGCCCCGGATATGCGCCGCATTGGGCAGTTGGTAAATCTTTTTGCCCCACCATTCCTCCCGTGGAGGCCGTACTCCAAAGTCCCGCTCGTAGAAATAGAGGAACTTGGGTACCACGTCGGCGATGACCTCGTCCATGTCGAGGGCGATTCGTTTTTTGTGGGTGGGGTTGTTTTCCATGAATTCTTCGAGTGGTGTTTTGTACATTTTTTGTGCTATTGTATTTTTGATGATTACTCTTCTTCAAAATTGGCAAGTTTTGATTCTTCCAATTGGAACAGTTCATGAACTTTTTGGCGAAGCAACCCCTTGTCAATTAAATGCGTGGAATATTCGGCAATGAGCGCAGGGGACATGCTGCGGCTCATGGCATATTCTACTACTTCATCGTCTTTCCCTTTGCAAAGCAAAATACCGATGCTTGGGTTTTCATGCTGCTTTTTTACATCCCTGTCGAGCGCTTCCAAATAAAAATTCAGCCGACCGAGGTGGTCGGGCTTGAAGTCCTCAATCTTTAGTTCGACCGGAACCAGGCAACGCAGCTCCCGATGGAAAAAGACCAAATCAACGGAATAATCGTGCATTCCAACTTGTAGCCTGAACTCCTCGCCGACCAGGGTAAAATCCTTGCCCATTTCAAGGATTAGCTTTTTCAAGTGCTTGAGCATCCCTTTTCTCAAATCATGCTCTGAATGGGTTTCGGGCAGTTCGAGAAAATCAAGGACATAAGCATCCTTGAATTGCCCCAGTACATCTTGTGGGAGCTGTGCCAATGCAGGTGATATCTTCTTGTCGGCAAGTATGGTACGTTCAAAAACAGCCGTGTCCATTTGCCTGCGCAATTCTCTGACGCTGAGGCGGTCTCGGATGGCCAATCGGATATAAAATTCCCTTTCAACAATAGATTTTGTCGAGGCTAAAATATTGACATGGTGGGTCCAGCTAATTTGTGTCATCAGTGAAGACACAATTTCATCATTTTTATATGCTGCGTAAAACTGCATCATCCGGTACAGCCCCCGGCGGTTGAAGCCTTTTAGCGTTGGGTGCTTAACTTCCAGATAGTCAGCGAGTTGTTGAACCGTGCCGTTGCCCCAACTGCCCTTTGCAACTTGCTGACTGACATACTTGCCTATTTCCCAATTGAGCATTATCAACTCCTTGTTGACGGATTGAAATGCCCTTCTTCGGGATTCCTCAATGAGTTGGCTGATGTGTTCGAATTGTTGTTCAAGCATGGCAAAATGGATTGTACCGTTTACAAGGCGAAAGTAGAAAACTGTGGCTTGTCCATTACCCCCCATTCACCTGGTTCATGGCCAGCGCCAGCCCAATCGTGCCGAACGCCTTGACGCCATCAGCGGCTCTTTTCAGGATTTCGGGCAGGGCTTCCTGCTCCTTTTTGTCCCACTCGCCCAGCACGTAGTCCACCTGCTGGCCCTTGTGGAACTCGTCGCCGATGCCAATGCGCAACCGGGCGTAGTTGTGGCCACCGTTGAGTTGGTCAATGCTTTTAAGGCCGTTGTGGCCACCGTCGGAGCCGTTGCCCCGCAGGCGCACCTTGCCGAAGGCGAGGTTCAGGTCGTCGAGCACCACGAGCAGGTGTTCCTTCGGGATGTTGTGTTTTTGAAGCCAGTAGCGCACGGCCTTGCCGCTCAGGTTCATGTAGGTGCTGGGCTTCAGGAGGATGAAGGTGCGGCCCTTGTGGCGGAAATCCGCCAGGTCGCCCAAGGTGTCGTTCTTGAACTTGACGTCAAATTCCTTGGCCAGCAAGTCCACCACTTCGAAACCAACGTTGTGGCGGGTATTGTCGTAGTCGGCGCCCATGTTCCCGAGGCCGGCGATGAGGTACTTCATTTTAAGTTGGCAGTTAGACAGTTGGCAGTTGGCAGTCAGGAGGTGCTAACTTTGTCTTGACTGCCATTTGCCAAATGAGCCGCAAAGGTAAGCAGCACCAGTTTTGCCTTTGTACTTTTTACGTTGTACTTTGCATCCTTAATTTTTTTTTGGAAAACTGACTGAAAATCAACCCGTTGCAACCAATTTACTGGCGTGAATCTTCGATTTCCCAATTTCTAATTTCCCAATTTCCGCCCTCGTGCGAAAGAAACTAACTGACATCCTGTATTCTTTCCCCTTCCAACTGCTGGTGCTGCACTTTCGCAGCAACCTGCTGCTCATTGGGGTTTGGATGTTGCTGGCGTTGATGATGATAGGAAAATTTGGCGGCGGGTTCGGGTTGAGCTACCTTTTCCTTTCACCGGAATACCTCGGCGAGGTGGGTTTCATGAGCTTTTTTTACGTCGGGGCAGGGTTCGGTGGAATGGTGGTGAGCTGGAACCTGACCACTTACCTCCTCAGCGCCTACCGTTTTTCGTTTTTGGCGTCATTGGGCAAGCCGTTCGCCAAATTTGTGCTCAACAACTTGGTAGTGCCATTGTCCTTCGCCGTGCTTTTTCTGGTCTGTCAGATTCGATTTGGGATTTGGCACGAGCTGATGCCGTTGGGCGAGGTGCTCTGGAACAGCGTTGGTTTTCTTACTGGCTTCGCAACGTTGGTGTTCGTGGTGGCGCTCTACTTCCAGTTTACCAACAAGGACATCACCAGTTTCTCAAAGAATGAAGTCAAAAATGCCGACCCAGAAAGCCACCCCGTCGTCACGGACATCCGCCTGAACCGCAATCAGTGGCGGGTGGACACCTACCTCACGGACAGCCTGCGCCCCCGCCTCGTGCGCAGCGTGGCGCATTACGATGCCGCCATTTTGCTCAAGGTTTTTCGCCAGAACCACCTCAACGTCCTTCTCGTTCAACTGTTCACGTTGGTGCTGCTCGTGCTGCTGGGGGCGCTCATTGACCGCCCAGCATTTCGGATACCCACTGGGGCCAGCATCTTTCTGCTGGGCAGCACGGTGATTGCAGTGGCCGGGGCCATCTCATTTTGGCTAGGCTCGTGGCGCATCACGGGGCTGGTGGCGATGCTCATCCTCATCAATTTCATCACCCGTTTCGACTTTTTTCACCATAAAAACAAGGCTTACGGCATGGACTACACCGTGCCGCCAAGCCCCTACCAACTCGACGGCCTGCAAGCCTCCTGCTCGCAGCAGGCCGTGGACGCCGACATGGCCTCCACCCTTGAAATCCTGGAAAAATGGAAGCGCAAGGCCGCCGGACCCAACGGTGAGAAACCCAAGATGGTCTTTTTTTGTGTGAGCGGCGGCGGCCTCAAAGCAGCCACCTGGGCGATGGAGGTGCTGCAGCACGCCGACAGCATGACCAACGGCCAGTTCATGGAACACACGGTGCTGATGTCTGGCGCATCGGGCGGCATGATGGGCACTTCGTACTTCCGGGAGATGGTGCTGCGGCGACAGCAGGGCGAGCCAATTGACCTCTACGACCGGCAGCACGTGGCCGATATTTCAAGGGACTTGCTCAACCCGATTTCGTTCACCATCGTCACCAACGACATGTTCCTGCCTTGGGCCAGCTTCGAGCAAGGCGGACAGCGCTACAAAAAGGACAGGGGCTATATTTTTGAAAAAGCCTTCAACGAAAATACCCACAACCGCCTCGAAAAGACCATCGGCGACTACGCGCAGCCAGAGCGGGAGGCGCTCATCCCGATGGTGTTCATCACGCCCAGCATTGTCAACGACAGCAGGCGCATGGTCATATCCTCGCAGCCAGTTCGCTACATGATGATGGAGCCTGCTGGCGTGAAAATGCCCGGCTCACTTCGGGTGGACGCAGTTGATTTCCGCAGTTTTTTTGCTTCGCAAAACGCCGATAGCCTGCGCTTTACCACGGCGCTGCGCATGAACGCCACCTATCCGTATATCCTGCCCAATGTCAACCTTCCGAGCGACCCGCCCATCGAAGTGCTGGACGCCGGGTTCCGGGACAATTTCGGCCTGAAATCGGCCACCCGTTTCATGCACGTTTTTAAGGATTGGATTCGGGAAAACACCAGCGGCGTGGTGGTCGTGGTGGTGCGGTCGTTCGAGCGGCAGCAAGAAATCAAGTCGAACGTGAACCGGGGCATCTTGGAAACCCTGCTCAACCCCCTCGAAATCGCCTTCAAAGTGATGAATCTCCAGGACTACGAGCACGACAACAGCCTTGGCTTCCTCTACGACCTCCTCGGCCCCGACCATCTCGAAATCGTGCGCCTCACCTACCACCCCAGTGAGGAGCTAAAGGACTCCCCCATCAGTTTCTACATCACCAACCGGGAGCGGGCGGATATTCGCCGTGCCATCGGCTCGGAGGAAACCGTGCAGGGCTTGGAGCGGCTGCGGGAGTTGCTTCAGTAGTTGGCAGTTGGCAGTCAGGGACTACCATGATTGAACTGAACTGTTGGTTGTCAAAACTATCAAGCCTCGACAACAGGCTTCGCCAAAACAGCGTTAAGGGAAAGATTTTGAAAAAGGTGGCACGAGCTTTTAGAAATGGTAGCCTTCCCAATCCATCATTTTATCATTCATCATTGCCAAGTGCTAACTTTGCCCGCCGAAAACCGAAAATCGGGCGTTTTTACAAAAAAATTAATCCGTGAAAAAGAGATTCCTAGCCATTTTTTGCTTCGCAATATTTTCCCAAAGCCTACTCCAAGCGCAGCAGGGCGTCGAGTCCGGCGTGTGGGTAGCAGCCGTCAACTACTTCGGCGACCTGAACACCAACATGCGCCTCAACCGCATTGGCCCCGCTGCGGGCTTCGGCCTCCGCTACAATTTCAATGAGCGGGTCTGCGCCAAACTCAGCGGCAACATCGGTAGGGTGGAAGCTTACGACTCCGACTCGCCAAACCTCTTCGAGCGTGCCCGCAACCTCAGTTTCCGCTCCATCGTGGCAGATGCTGGTGCGCAGCTGGAGTTCAACTTCCTGCCATATATCCACGGCAGCAAGGATAAAAACTGGACGCCCTACCTTTTCCTTGGCCTTGGCGTCAGCTATTTTAACCCAAAGGCCGAGCTTGACGGCAAGTGGCACGAGCTGCGCCCGCTCGGTACGGAAGGGCAGTTCAAGGGCGAAGAGTATTTCACAGTGGCCGGTGGTTGGGTCTATGGCGCAGGCTTCAAGGTTGACCTCAACTACGAGTGGAGCCTCAACATTGACATCAGCGCCCGCCGCCTGTTTAGCGACTACCTCGACGATGTGAGCCGCACCTATCCCGACCCGGGCGACGTGCAAGACCTACGTGGCGACGAAGCACTGCCATTCATTGACCGCTCGCTGGAGCTGTTCCAAAAGGACCCAGATTTTTTTACCCGAAACAACATTGAAGCGCCCATCGGCGAGCCTGGCCGCCAGCGTGGTGACAGCAGGAGCAACGATACCTACGTCTATTTTGGCATCGGCATCTACTACTATTTTGGTGACTTGAAATGCCCGTATGAGAAATGACCTTTATTGGTGGTCCGCCCCAGCGACTCGTTCAATGGCCGGGTCGCAAGCATGAAATGGTGATCGGCTGATTGCCGCCCATGTGATGGGAACTTCGATGCCTTTCCAAGGCAGAAAGAACTGGCAATGCTTCGCATTGGGGCAAGATTGGAGCTTTCGAGGCTATCGCAAGACCGTGACACTTCCCGATATTACGTTTTCTTTTCCCTCACACCTGTAATGGATTTTGTAAAGAAAAACGCCAGGGTTTACCGGTTGGCCCTTGTAGAAACCATCCCATTTTTCGAGGGTGTCGTCCGTCCTGTACACGATATTGCCCCAGCGGTCGAAGATTTCAAAGGCCAGCAGCACGCCCGTGGCGAACGGGTTGCTGATGCCAAACCTGTCGTTCAGGCCGTCGTCGTTGGGCGTGAAGGCCGATGGCAGGAGGATGTCGCCGCATTCAACGGTAGTGGGGTCAACGACGATGATGCGGAGGGAGTCCTCCGACTTGCAGTTGTCGTCGTCAAGCATCGTGAGAATATAAGTCGTTGTCTCTGAGGGCGTTATAACTGGATTGGGAATATCGAAGTCAATCACATTGGTGGTTGGCGTCCAGTCGAATGAATTGGCGCAAGTATTCGTAAGCTGCACAGGCACAGACTGGCCGAGAAAAATCGTCGTGTCGTTTACCCCGGTGGCTTTCAGTCCAGTTTTGATTTGGTCTGGCGAAAGGTACAGGTCTTCAATATCCTGCAAGCTTAGTGCCCGGCTGTACAGCCGAATTTCATCAAGATATCCTTTGAAGTCCTCGTCAATGTTGCAGTCGCTACTGCCCACAGTAAGCGGTTCGCTGTTGCTGATGTTGACCCGGAGACTGCCTGGCGCATTCACCTCGCCCAACTTTGCTTTGTTCACGTACAGCGTGGTGGTGGCTCCTTTCCTCACCACAACGACGTGGTACCAGCACGAAACTGGTAAAGTCTTGCTGATGGAGGCGGTGATGGTAGGACTTTCCGAAAGCTCCACGCTCAGGCTCCTGTTGGCAGCATTGAAACGGATAACGAACGCTGCGTCGCCCGTGCAGCCTACTTTTTTTGCGAAAAGCGCTTGATTTGCAGCGCTGTTGGTGGTAGGCTTAAAATAAAAGCTCAATGAAAAATCAATGGTGGAGAAGGTCTCTTCCACCCTTTGCCCAAAGACATAAAACCAGTCGTCGTCCCCGTCGAAGTACCTGGAATTGCCATCCACGCCACAGCCGCAGGCTTCGTCGCCGTTCACAAACAACTGAATGGCGGGGTCGCCTCCTTCGTCTTCAACAGCGCAGCCATTTTTGTTGAAAGAAAGGTGCGTCACCAAGTTCTCCCCCACCTGAGCACATAGGTTCAGGGAAATAAACAGCGTAAGTAGAATGGTCAAAAATCTCATCGGAATTATTCGGTTTTTATTGAAATGGCGGCAAAGTTCTGCGTTTTATCTGAACTTAACTGCTCAATTCTTGCAAAAACGCTCGCATGTTGAGGGCCACTTGTTCGAATCCGTTGTAAAACGCCCGTTGCTTCGCAATATTTTGGGTACAAATCGAACTAATCAAGTAATAAATCCTTCTTAAACAAGAATTTTGGTGACGCAAAAACCATTTTTCCGTTTATATCTTTGCATCCCGTCCAACAATTTTGAATCAATGAAAATCAAAAACTTCGTATTAACAGCCCTTTTCTCCATTGCCTTTGCCGCTGGCCTGCTCGCGCAAGAAACCATGTGGAAGACCCTCGGCAAGATTACTTATAAAAAGGAGTACGACGAAATGCTCGGGTTCAAGGTTGACGTGCCGATTTTCAGCAACGAGATACAGAAGCTGGAGGGCAAGGAAGTCACCATCAAGGGCTATATCATCCCGGTCGAAGGTTACAAAAGCCACAAGGAATTCATCTTCTCAGCCTATCCCTACAGTATGTGCTTCTTCTGCGGCGGCGCCGGCCCAGAGACCGTGCTCGAAGTAAAGTCGAAAAATCCAGTGGCTTTCACTGCCGATCCCATCACCATCAAAGGGGTGCTGCACCTCAACTCCACAGACATCAACAAACTAATGTACTCACTTTCCAATGCGGAAATGGTGAAATGAGCAAAAATAAATAGCGTTTAAATCGCTGTTGTTCAACTTGTTAACTCATTTTTTAATCAATTCACGATGAAAAACTTTTTTAGAAATTTATTTGGTTTGACAAAAAAGACGGCGGCTGACACCGTCGAGACCGTCTCCAAGGCTGCCAACTCCCTAACGGAAGATGCCGGCAAGCTGATGGATGAAGCCAAGGAGAAATTCACGGAGACCGTCGGCGACCCAGCCGACCTGATGGCCAAGGCTAAGGAATCACTTTCCGAGATTGCCGCCAACATCAAGGAGGGCGCCAACGAACTGGCGGAAGACGCCAGCAAGCTCGCATCCGCAGCAGGCGAGAAAATCACAGAAGCAAAGGCCTACGTAAAGGAAGAGTTCACAGAGCACGTGGGCGAACCTTCCGACCTGATGGCCAAGGCCAAGGAGTCACTTTCCGAGATTGCCGCTGACATCAAGGAAGGCGCCAGCGAACTGGCAGATGATGTCAGCAAGCTCGTATCCGCCGCTGGCGAGAAAATCGCCGAGGCCAAGGATCATATCAAGGGAGGTGTCACCGAACACGTCGGCGACCCTGCCGACCTGCTCTCCAAGGCCAAGGAATCTGTGGTGGATGCTAGCGAAAAACTGAAAAATGCCGCCAAAGAGGAAATGGCGCATGCCAGCGAGAAAATTGACGAACTGAAAGGTTCAGTCTCCGAGCCGAAGCCAGAGCCAAAGGCGGATGAACCTGCCCCCGCTGCTCCCGCTCCCGACAAGACCGATGCCTAACAAAGGCCTCGTTCGGAACCAACAAAAAAGGGCGCTTCTTGCTTGCACTTCCTGATAATCAGTGAGTTGTTTGCAAAAGCGCCCTTTTTGTATATGCCTAAAAAGGCTTTCCCATTCGTGGTTTGTCAAAAATCTACCAGTTCAATCTCAAATATCAGTACCGAGTTGGCGGGGATGCTACCGGTAGCTTGCCTACCATATCCCAGACCTGAAGGGAGAAAGAACTTGCCTTTCCCGCTTTTTTGCAGCAGCGGAATGCCTTCCTGCCAGCCAGCTATTAAACTACTGAGCGGAAAAGTGACTGGGCTAGTGTTGGTCTGGTCGAACACACTACCATCGAGTAGGTAACCTTTGTAGTTTACTGTCACCTCGCTGTTCAGGTTGGGGTGGCCGCCAGAGCCTTCCTCCTCAATAATATAATGTAGGCCAGATTCGGTGGATTCGGCCACGAGGTTGTTGTCGGCCAAATAGTCCTCTATTTTTTTGATGTCTTTTACGAGTTGTTCCTCCGACGAGATGGGGTCGGGGATGCAGCCTGCGACGAGGCTCATTGCCAGAAGCAGGATGGAAAAGGAAAGGAGTTTGTTCATGTTTGTGCTTTTTTTTGTGGCGAAGTTAGAGGCATTCAACATTTTTGAAACAGAAAGCTCCTAAAATCGCCCTCTCCCGACCTTTCATTAAGTGCTGATTATCTGTGGTTTAAAAACGTTGAGCGAAAATGCGACTGAAATTCAAGCAGTTATGAAAAATATTTTTCAAAAAAATCAAAAACGAGGTTGAAAATAAGTCAAACAAAATTACCTTTGCACCCGCCTTGAAAAAAGGTATTTTCAGTCAAAAATTTTATCACAGTTTAAACGCAGAAAATCGTGAATACTCGGAGTTATAACACCGTGTCAGCGAAAAAGGAAGAGGTAGTGCGTAGCTGGTACGTTGTGGATGCAACCAACCAGACAGCAGGCCGCCTGTTTTCCCGCATTGCGGCCGTACTGAGGGGCAAGCACAAGCCTGACTTCACCCCGCACGTTGATACCGGCGACAATGTGATTGTTGTCAATGCTGACAAAATCCGTTTCACCGGAAAAAAGCTGGACCAGAAGGAGTTCCTGCGCTACACGGGCTACCCCGGTGGCCTCAAAAGGGAAACCGCACGCCACCTTCTCGACCGCAAGCCCGAATCCGTTATTGAAATCGGCATTCGTGGCATGTTGCCCAAGACCAAGTTGGGGAATGCAATGATCAAGAAGCTTTTTGTGTACGGCAACGAGGAGCACCCTCACCAAGCACAGAAGCCCCAACCATTTAATTTTTAACAAGGAAATTTTACAAACATGGAAATGATAAATGCCATAGGGAGAAGGAAAGCCTCCGTAGCGAGGGTGTACCTCACCAAGGGTGACGGCCGCATCAGCGTGAACGGCAAGGACTACAAGGAGTACTTCCCGCAAATCCATATTCAGGGAGCGATCACTGAGCCGTTCATTACCGTAAACCTGGAGAGCAACCTTTACAACCTCAACGTAAACGTTGACGGCGGTGGGTACAAGGGCCAGGCAGAAGCAACCCGAATGGGCATCAGCCGTGCGCTGGTGAAGCTCAACGCCGAGTTCCGCAAGCCGTTGAAAGAAAAAAAGCTGCTCACCCGTGATGCCCGTGAAGTCGAGCGCAAAAAATACGGTAAACCTAAAGCTCGGAAAAGCTTCCAGTTCTCCAAACGTTAAATCGGTTTTTGGCTATTGGTTATTGGCTTTTTGCAGCTAATAGCTAACCGCCAATTGCTAAAAGCAATTTTAAAAAATGGCAAAACCTACATATCAAGATTTGCTCGATGCAGGGGTTCACTTTGGCCACATGCGCAAAAAATGGAACCCTAAAATGGCGCCCTACATCTTCATGGAGCGCAAAGGCATCCACATCATTGACCTGAACCGCACATTGGGCGGATTGGAGCGTGCCGCCAACGCCATGCGGGCCATCGCAAAGTCGGGTCGCAAAATCCTCTTCGTGGCCACCAAAAAGCAGGCACGTGACATCGTTTCCAGCGCAGCCGAATCGGTTGGGATGCCGTTCGTGACGGATCGTTGGTTGGGTGGCATGATGACCAACTTCGCCACCATCAAGCGTTCGGTGAAAAAAATGCAGAACATCGAGCGAATGCTCGCCGATGGCACCGCAGCCAACATGACCAAAAAGGAGCGCCTCACCCTCGACCGTGAGCGTCAGAAACTGGGCAAAGTGTTTGGTGGTATCGAGAACTTGGGCCGCCTTCCGGCTGCCGTTTTCATGGTGGACATCCAACACGAGCACATCGCACTGGCCGAGGCCCAGCGCTTGGGCATCCGCACCTTCGCCATGGTGGACACCAACTCCGATCCTAACAAGGTGGACTTCGCCATCCCGGCCAACGACGATGCTTCCAAGTCCATCGGCATCATTACTGGCTACCTCGTGGAGGCCATCCGTGAGGGGCTGGCTGACCGTGCAAGCAAGCCAGAAGAAAAAGAGGCAAGTGTTGAAGCTGAAAGCTAATTCAGCAGGTTTAGCCAACCATTTTTGAGTGGATGCGTGAGACTTAACGCGTTTTTAAACTTCGGGTTTAGAAGTGCGTTGATAAGTGCTCATCAACATTTTAACCATTTAATATTCAATAAAATGACCACGACATTATCAGCTGCCGATGTAAAAAAGCTCCGTGACATGACGGGCGCCGGCATGATGGATTGCAAAAAAGCCCTGGAAGAAGCCAGTGGCGATTTTGATAAAGCCGTTGAGGTGCTTCGCAAACAAGGCCAAAAGCTCTCGTTGAAGCGTGCTGACCGTGAGGCGAAAGAAGGCGCTGTAATTGCCATGACTTCCGCCAACCGCAACAGCGGCGTACTCGTGCGCTTGAGCTGCGAAACGGATTTCGTTGCCAAAAACGAGGACTTCGTGAACTTTGCCAAGAGCATCACGGAGATTGCCCTCAAGCACCTGCCTGAGAACACAGAGGCACTGCTCAGCCTTCCCTACGATGGCATCACCGTTGGCGAGAAGATTACGGAGCAAGTGGGCGTTATCGGTGAAAAGGTAGAGGTAAGCCACTACTCGAAAATAGTGACTGTAGCTGGCCAAGGCCAAGTGTTGCCCTATATCCACATGGGCCAACGTGCTGGTGTAATCGTTGCACTGAACCTCGAAGGTCCTGAGTACATCGAGCCGGGCAAGAACGTGGCCATGCAGATTGCTGCCATGCGCCCCGTCGCCGTTGACAAAGACGGTGTTTCGGCTGAATTGATTGAGAAAGAAATTGAAATCGGCAAGGAGCAGGCTCGTCAAGAGGGCAAGCCGGAGGCCATGCTGGAAAAAATTGCAGTCGGCAAATTGAACAAGTTCTATCAAGAAAGTACCCTGCTCAACCAGGCTTACGTGAAGGACAACAAGATGACGGTTGCGCAGTACTTGCAAAGCTTACACAACGGTCTGACGGTCACTGCTTTCAAGCACGTCGAACTGGGCTAATTGCCCGAAGCTATGAAAGGCGAATTAAGCAGTTAATTCGCCTTTTTTTATGCCCCTACATCTTACTTTCGCCTTTAAACTTTTTCCTTTAGCACTATGGCAATCAAATACAAGCGGATATTGTTGAAATTGAGCGGCGAGTCGCTCATGGGCACTCAGAAATACGGCATCGAAGCATCCATGCTGTTCCACTACGCCGAGCAAATCAAAGAACTGGTGGGAATGGGTATTGAAGTGGGGGTCGTGATTGGTGGGGGCAATATTTTCAGGGGACTGCAAGCCGCTCAATCTGGCATTGACCGGGTACAGGGCGATTACATGGGCATGTTGGCTACCGTCATCAACGGCATGGCCTTGCAGAGCGCCCTGGAAAGTGCCGGTGTTTACACCCGGCTTATTTCAGCGATAAAAATGGACCAGATTGCTGAACCTTATATCCGCCGCAGGGCCATCCGCCACCTCGAAAAAGGTCGGGTGGTGCTATTTTCCGGTGGCACTGGCAATCCCTACTTCACCACCGACTCGGCAGCGGCACTCCGTGCCAACGAGGTCAGTGCCGACGTGATTTTGAAAGGCACCCGGGTGGACGGCATCTACAATGCCGATCCGGAGAAAGACCCCAACGCCGTTAAATTTGACCACCTCACCTTCAGCCAGGCCATCAGCATGGGCCTTGGCGTAATGGACATGACCGCTTTCACCATCTGCCAAGAGAACAATGTGCCCATCATCGTTTTTGACATCAACAATCGGGACAACCTAAAGCGGATTGTGATGGGGGAGAAAGTAGGGACGTTGGTTGAGGCTGGATGATTCAGTTCGGCAGTTTGACAGTGGGCAGTCGGCGAATGCACCAAGTTAGTCCTCAAAAGGGCTTGTCAATGAAAAGCGGCCTCGGAAGGTGATTCCGAAGCCGCTTTTTAGTAGCCGGGAAATTCAATTCCCCCAGGTACTGCCCTAAAAACCCGGCGGCACCTGCGAAGCTCCTTGCAAGGCGGTCATTTATACACCGTTCATGGAAGGCGATTTCACGGTATGCGTTACATTGTTTTCAGTAGAATCAACGGAGCCTCCCCCCAGGCATCTCGACAAATGTTAAAATTGCTCCCCAGTCAGCTTCCCATCAAAAAGATTCGCTATATTGCAGCAACTTTTAACCTTTAAATCTTTCCAGTATGAAAAACAAATTTTCTTCACTACGCTTCACTACGCTTCACTACGCTAGTGCTTTTCCTTCTGCTATCACAGGTCGTTGAAGTTTACAGTCAGAGCGATGCCTCCTGTGGATATGAAGCCCCAAGTTACCAAGAATTCGTGGAGTACCTTCGGTTGATACAGCCAGACAACTCTCAACAGCGAAGCAGCCAACCAATCTCGTTGCCAGCCCATTTGATACTTGTGACTGATTCAAACGGGAACAGTAATTGGGGGGGAGCTAATGTAACAGGTGCAAAAGAATTGATAGAGAAAGTTAATGCAAGGTTCACGGGAGATATTAGTTTTTATGCGTGTTCGGTTAAGAGGCTGTTTTAAAACCTATTATTGCCTATTCATCATTATCCTAATTGAT
>CAZDSU010000073.1:0-33481 GCA_964508135.1 uncultured Saprospiraceae bacterium | reverse complement strand
GAAATATGTCGATAAAAATGGACTTTAAAAGTACATCAAATTGGAGCCGCACCCAAGTAAATACTGGCCCCAATCCATCCGTGGCTTTCCCAACTATAATTGATTTTGCTACTAATGACTTAGGAATGTCCTTTAAGACCGATGTTGAATATAATTTTAGAAATAATTTGTTTATAGGATTGAGAACAGGTACCCATTTAATTTTTGCAATTGGATTCGACAATATATTTCTATCGCCGATTATAGGCATGAAAATGTAAATGCGACCTGCTACTCACCACCGCCACATGAAAAAAACATCCGACACCAGTTGTTTCAAGTCTTCCAAAGCCAGCCAAAAGGCAGCAGCATCCGTTTCCTAAAATAAAGCAGCAATTCAGGCAAATGTTGAACAAAGCAGCACTTGCAGTACTCCTAATCGTCAATCCAAAATCGTCAATCCCCTAATTCTTCCATCCCTTCATTTCCTGCTCCCGATGGTGCAGCCGCACCCACATTTTTCTTGGATACGCTTCGCCAACTGATCGGCGGGGGCGTATTTCTTGCAGTACGAGGAAGGTGGGGAAGTAAGGGCGGTGGAGCAATTTATAGTAACGAAGAAATAGCGTTACCCTTCCATCCGCTGCACCTTTTTATCCATCACCCAAAACCACAGCGGCGGCACGAGTGCCATCAGTATCGTAGCGGGATAGCCGTGCGGCAGTTGCGGGCTTTCGTCGAAGTGGCGCAGCACTTGGTATTTGCGGGTCGCCTTGAAGTGGTGGTCGCTGTGGCGGGTAAGCTCGTAGAGGAAGATGCGGCCCAGTTCGTGGTCGGAGTTCCAGGAGTGGCGGGGCGACACGGTCTCGTAGAATCCCGAAGCGAGCCGCTTGCGGCGCAGGCCGTAGTGCTCAATGTAATTCACCGATTCGAGGAGGAGGAAGCCCAGCACGGCCACCACCACGGCGAAGCCCACGCCTTGCCAACCAAACTGCCACCAGACCAGCGTGAGGTAGGCCAAATGCGCCATCTGGAACCAAATCATTTCGTTCCAAACTGAAAAAACCGCCTTACCCGCTTGGCGCAGCCGGTCGTTTTCCAAGTGCCACGCATTGACGTAAGTACCCCAGACGGAGCGCAGCCAAAAGCGGTAGAGGCCCTCGCCGGGGCGGGCGCTAGAGGGGTCTTGGTCGGTGGCCACCCAGCGGTGGTGGCCCCGGTTGTGCTCGATGTTGAAATGGGTGTAGAGCGCCGTAGTGAGCAGCATTTTGGCCATCAACGTCTCGTGCAGCGTTTGGCGGTGGCCCAGTTCGTGCGCCACGTTGATGCCGAGGCTCCCGACGACGATGCCAACGCTGAGGGTCATGCCCAGCATTTCCAGCCACCCCAAACTGCCGCTGGTCATTGCGGTGAAAAAAAGCCAAAGCAGGCCATAAAGTAGCGGCAAATTCAGGTAAAGCAGCAGGTCGAAGAACGGTGAGGCGGCTTTTTTCGCCTCTTCCGCCTCCGTCAGGTTTCGTGCGCTGCCCCCGATGACCTGCTCCATCAGTGGGATTATCGCGAATGCCAGCACCACCGACGAAAAAGACCACCAGCCCTGCCACAAAACAGCGGCATAGCCAGACAACGGCAGCAGATAGGCGATGAGGTATTTTAAGTCTCGACCCATGACCCAAATGATAAGTTTAGATGCCCCAAATTTAGTTCTACTTTGTCACTTTAGAATGTTGAATATATCACCTTGAAAAGTAGGGGGTTTGGGGGCGGAACGCCCCCAAAGACTCCCTCCCCCGACGAGCCGCCGAAGGCGGCGAGGAGGGGAAATGGCAGTTTTGATGATGTTAATGCAATACAACGCCTCACTTGAATCGAACTTTTTTTAAAGTGACAAAGTAGAATTAGGCAATTAACATTTAAAAATGCTTGTAGTTGGTCTTCAAACCGCACTGCTTTTTGGGTAACAGAGGTAAAACTTCCTCGACACATTCGTCTGCAAGCCAAAGTCCATCACCTGCGAAATGGGCAGCACGGAACCATCCTTGTAAAGTATCTTGATTTCGTCCTTGGCCGTGTTGTAGGCGTGGTTGGTCTGGTTGCCGGACATCACGAGGTAGTCGAGGTACCCTTCGGGAAAGCCCTCGAAACGCTGTTCCACCTGTTTCTTTACTTCCTCCAAATAGCTTGGCTCGAAGGGCAAATTTTTCAGCTCAATCCTGAAAATACGCCTCCCGATGATGCTGTCGGCGAGGTAGGCCAGCAGCGGGTCAGGGTGGTCGGCGAAGCCTTTCAGGGCGGAGAAAATGTCGTAGTCGTCGAGGCGGGCGAAGTGGCCGAGCATTTCGGGCAGCTTGGCATCAAAATCCTCCAGCGAAATGTCCTGGTAGAGAAAAAAAGCGAGGCTTTTCGGTACGTCGAGTTGTTCGCCCCGCATGGCCAACTGCTTGGCCCGTTGGAGCGTTTTTATCAGCATCTGCTCGGCGGCCAGCACGGTCTTGTGCAGATAGACCTGCCAGTACATCAGCCGCCGGGCGATGAGGAATTTTTCGATGGAATAAATGCCCTTTTCCTCCACCGCCAGTTCGCCGTCGTGTACGGCCAGCATCTTGATGATGCGGTCGAAGCCGATGACGCCCTCGGACACGCCCGTGAAATAGCTGTCCCGGTTGAGGTAGTCCATGCGGTCCATGTCGAGTTGGCCGGAGACGAGCTGGTGCAGGAATTTCTTCGGGTATTCGTCCTTGAAGATGCGGATGGCCAGCGCCAGTTTTCCCCCGAAAATCTCGTTCAGCCGCTCCATGAAGCGCAGCGAAAGCTCCTCGTGGTGGACATTGATGAGCGTGTGCTCCAGCGTGTGCGAGAACGGCCCGTGCCCGATGTCGTGCAGCAGGATGGCAATGCTGACGGCCTCGGCCTCCTCGGCGGAGATATCCACGTCTTTGCTCCGCAACACTTCGATGGCCTCGCCCATGAGGTGCAGTGCCCCCAACGCATGGTGGAAGCGGGTGTGCAGCGCCCCGGGATAGACGTAGTGCGTCAGGCTCACCTGCTTGATTCGCCGCAGCCGCTGGAAATACGGGTGCTCCACGAGGTCGAACAGGATGCCGTAGGGGATGCTCGTGAAGCCGTAAACGGGGTCGTTGAAGATTTTTCTTTTGTTCATCTGCAAGGGTTTGAGAGGGTGAGAATTTGAGGATTTGAGAGCGCAAGGGAGCGGGGAACCCTCAAACTCTTACACCCTCAAATTCTCAAATCCTATCTTTGGCAGCATTTTAGCAAATTTGGTGTAAAGCACCGGGAAATTGGCCGTTCGTGCAATCATTTTCCAAAAAAAGCGTCCTTAGCTTCCGGTGGTTAAAACGCCGTTAAATTCCATCCCCCGGTCCGTTGCGGCACAAACATTTCATCGCCAATAATTGTAAACTTGTTGGTCAAATTGGGATTCTTGGGATTGCCCCGTAACTTTGAAGCCCAGATTTTGTTCAACAACTTATGAAAATGACTGACCATCCTCAACCAATATCAATTTTAAACCGCATAAAAGAAGTGATTATGAAAAACAAAGGTCTCCTGCTCACCCTCGTGGCGGCTGCTGGCTTGTTCCTAGCGTTCTATTTTCCCGTGAACACCGCCCAGAAAGAGGCGACGCTCATGCAGTCAATCCTGACCGACCTGAACTACTATCACTACCAGCCATTGGAGGTGAACGACAATCTTTCGGAGAAGGTTTACGGCCTCTTTCTGGAGCGCCTCGACGGCAGCCGCCGCTGGCTCACCCAGGTTGACGTGCAGAAGTTGGATGCCTGGAAGCTCAAGCTGGACGAAGAGGCCAACGAAGGCACCTTCGCCTTCCTCGACCTTGCTACCCAAATCCAAGAGGCTGGCATCAAAAAAACGCAGGGATGGTACCAGGAGATTCTCGCCAAACCTTTTGATTTCAAACAAAAAGAAGCTGTGGAGACGGACGGCGAGAAAAAACCATTTGCCAAAAACGACCAAGAACTGAAGGAATACTGGCGCAAACAGATGAAGTGGGAAACCCTCAGCCGCCTCACCGAAAAATTGGAGAAAAAAGAAAAAGGCGAGGAGGAGTTCAAGGACAAAACCATCGAGGAACTGGAAGCCGATGCCCGCAAAGACGTGCTCAAAGTCTATGACGACTGGTACGTGCGCCTCGAAAAGCGCAAGCGCAACGACTTCCTCAGCATGTACCTGAATGCCTTCACGAACATATTCGACCCGCACACGGAGTACTACGAGCCAGTTGACAAGCAAAACTTCGACATCGGAATGTCGGGCCGCTTGGAGGGTATCGGCGCTAGGCTGCAAACCGACGGGGAGAACACCAAGGTCAGCGAAATCATCGTAGGCGGACCAGCTTGGAAGCAGGGCATGTTGAAAGAAAACGACAAAATTGTCAAGGTAAAACAAGAGGGAGATGCCGAATGGACCGACCTCACAGGTATGGTCATCAACGACGTGGTGCAGCTAATTCGTGGCAAGCCTCAAACAAAAGTGACGCTTTTCATCAAAAAAGCGGAAGGTGGCACGACGGAAGAAATCACCATCGAGCGCGACGTGGTGATTTTGGAGGAAGGCTTCGCAAAATCGCTGCTCATCCAGTCCACTCAAAACGAGCAAATCGGATATATCCGCTTGCCCAAGTTCTACGCCGACTTCCAAAACAAAGACGGCCGCCGCTGCGCCGAAGACATCGCAGTTGAACTTGAAAAGCTCAAGCAGGCCAACGTGCAGGGCATCATCCTCGACCTCCGTGGCAATGGCGGTGGCTCGCTGCGTGACGTGGTGACAATGGGCGGCTTTTTCGTGGAGGAAGGCCCCATCGTACAGGTAAAATCAAGGTCACGCACCCCAGAAGTACTTACCGATGACGATCCTGCTGTTCAGTACAACGGTGCCCTCATCGTGATGGTGGACCAGTTCAGCGCATCTGCTTCCGAGATTTTGGCGGCTGCGTTGCAAGACTATGGACGGGCCATCATCGTCGGCACGGGCACTTCCACCTTCGGAAAGGGCACGGTGCAGCGCTTCTTCGACCTCGACGCCGTGGTGCGTGGCAACCCAGAGGTGAAGCCGCTCGGCGAGGTGAAGCTCACGGTGCAGAAGTTTTTCAGGGTAAACGGCGGCTCCACCCAGCTCAAGGGAGTGGTGCCGGATATCGTGCTGCCAGACAATTGGCTTTACGTGGAAACAGGCGAAAAAGAAGAGGACTTCCCGATGGAATGGACGCAGATTGACCCTGTGCCTTACGGCCAGAAGGTGTACTCACTCGGTGCATTGCCAAAAATCAAGGAAATGGCAAACAGCCGCATCAAAGGCAACGAGGTTTTCCAGAAAATAGACCAGCGGGCCAAACGCCTGAAGGAGCTTCGGGACGACTCGGAGCATACCCTGAACCTTGATGAATACCTAGCTGAGAACAAAAAGCTGGACGAAGAGGACAACATGTACACCAAGCTTTTTGAAAACGAGGTGCTCACAAGTATCCAAAACCTCCCAGTTGATATGGCGGGTCACCAATCCGACGAAAGCAAAAAAGCCCGCAACGAGGAATGGCTGAAAGGTGTGAAAAAGGATGTCTATCTCCTCGAAACGCTGAACATAATGCACGACTTGCTGACGATAAAATAAAATAAGTTGGCAGTTCGACAGTTGGCAGTTGGCAGTCAGTTCGGCAGTCAAGAAGTCCATGAGTGCCTTAAATAAAAAAGGGGTAGAATCTTTGCAAAGATTTTACCCCCTTTTTTATACAAAGCAGGTCCAGGCCTAAACAACTGCGAACTGACTGCCAACTGCTAACTGTCGAACTGCCAACTTAGAATCATCTCACCTCAAACTCCATCTCCAGCACCACTTCAAATGAGCCTTGCGGCACGTCGCGCAGGCGCTCCAGCTTTACCTGCACATTGATTTGTTTTTGTAAAACGTACTCCCGGATGTCGTTGACGGCACTTCCGCCAAGCTCCAGTTCGTACCCGACGTTGAAGGGCGTGGGGTCGCGGTAGAATGCCTCCTGGCCACAGTTTTCCACGTTGTCGCCTTGCAGGCAAAGGCGCACGGACACAGCCTCGATGAAATCGAGGTCGCCACCGCCGAACAGCGCCGTGAGGGTGGCCCTGCTTGGCAAGATGCTTTTGATGTCGGCGGTATCAATCCCCTCTGCGCTCAGTTGGGCAAACGAGCCTAGGTTGACGCTGTTGATTGGAATGTAGTACGTGAAGGGCGGCTGCACCGAGGGGTCAATGGCAAACTTCAAGTTGCCGACCTTGATGCGGGTGCGTGGCGGTTCGGTTTCTTTTTTACAAGCAAAAAAAGTTAATGCAACAAGGAAAAGTAGTGTCGATATTTTCATCACCGAAGGTTTATTCCTTAAAACGCAAAACATGGTCAAAAAAATTTTATTCACGTACAAGTTTGACTAATTACAACAAATATGATTCTTTTGCTGAAAGGAAAAGTCTTGGTTGAAATGGCGTAACGTTTTGACTTTCGTCTGAAATTTCAGACCCATCTCAACCAAGCAATCCGACAACAACCTAATTCTACTTTGTTACTTTAAAAAAAAATCTATCCAAGTGGGGCGATGCGCCGCCAAAACTTTATCAAAACTGCCATTTCCCCTCCTCGCCGCCTTCGGCGGCTCGTCGGGGGAGGGAGCCTTTGGGGGCGTTCCGCCCCCAAACCCCCTACTTTCCAAAGTGATATGTTCAATATTCTAAAGTAACAAAGTAGAACTAAACAATCCTAACATCAAGCCCCAAAGGGGCAAGCAATCACAAACAATTTTACTCATGGGCGAAGCAAAAGTATCAGTAGCGAAAGACCAGAACGAGCTCCAAACCTTCATGCGCAACCTGCTGAACGACCTCCAGTCGTTGGAGTACATGATTGAACACAACTGGTTCGAGACTGGTATCACACGCATCGGGGCCGAGCAGGAAATGTGCATCGTGGACAACAAAACGTTCAAGCCGGCCAAAATTAACATGAAAGTCATTGAGGCGATGAAAGATTGCGCTTGGCTCGACACGGAGCTGGCGCAGTTCAACTTAGAGACGAACATGAACCCTGTGGAGTTCACCGGCAACTGTTTCCGGCAAATGGAGGACGAAAACCTCGTCAACCTCGCCGCCATCCGCAAGGTATTGAAGCCCATGGGAGCCAATATTGCCCTCGCCGGCATCCTGCCCACCCTGCGAAAGACCGACCTCGACCTCGAGAACCTGACCGAAAAGCCCCGCTACATGGCCCTGATGAAGGCGCTGCAAAGCCATCTCATCGGCAGCAATTTCGAGCTGAACCTCAGTGGCATTGACGAGCTGCACGTGAAGCACGACTCGCCGTTGCTCGAAGCCTGCAACACCAGCTTTCAGGTACACCTACAGGTGGAACCAAAGGATTTCGTCTGCCTCTACAACATTGCCCAGATGCTCACCGGCCCCACCATCGCCATCGCCGCCAACTCACCGTTGGTGTTCGGCAAACGACTCTGGCACGAGACCCGCATCGCCCTTTTCCAGCAGTCGCTCGATACCCGCACCTCGCACGACCACTTGCGGGAGCGCAGCCCCAGGGTCAATTTCGGCAACGGCTGGCTACAAGGCTCCATCCTCGAAATTTACAAAGAAGACATCGCCCGGTTCCGGGTGCTGATGACCGCCGACGAGGTGGAGAACTCCATCGAGCAAATTTTGAAGAAAAAAACGCCCAAGCTCAAGGCGCTGCAAGTCCACAATTCTACCGTTTACCGCTGGAACCGGCCCTGCTACGGCATCAGCGAAAATGGCCAGCCACACCTCCGCATCGAGGCCAGGATGTTGCCCGCAGGGCCTACCATCGTGGACGAGGTGGCCAACGCCGCCTTCTGGCTCGGAGCCATTATTGGGATGCAGAAACATTGCCCCGACGTGACCAAGAGGCTATCATGGGAAGATGTTCGGGACAATTTCATGAAGGCAGCACAGTTCGGCATTGATACCAAGTTCAATTGGTTCAACGACAAAAAATATACTGCTACCGACCTGATTATCAACGAATTAATACCATTGGCAAAGGAGGGACTCCAGTCCAAAGGCGTAGATTCCGGTGATATTGAAAAATACCTCGGCATCATCCACGACCGAGCCAAGGCGCACATGACGGGTGCCCGTTGGCAGCTCCGTGCATTCACCAAGTTGAAAGAATCCATCACCACCGACGAGGCCACAGCCGTAATGACGGCCTGCATCGTCAAAAATCAGGAAAAAGAAATGCCTGTGCACACCTGGCCACTGCCCGACCCCAGCGAACTGGAGGAATACGTGCCAAGCCGCCTCCGGGTCGAGGAATTCATGACCACCGACCTCATTACCGTCCAGAAGGACGACCTCATTGACTTTGTGGCAGAAATGATGAATTGGCGCAAGATCCGGTACATGCCCGTGGAAGATGCCAAGGGCAGGCTCGTGGGACTCGTGACCTCCCGCCACCTGCTGCGCCACTATTCGCAGCACAACAAGCTCAGTGGCAAAACGCCCACCTCCATCGTGAAGGACATCATGCTGGTAAAACCGCTGACGGTCACGCCAAAAACGTCCATCATGGACGCCCTGAAAATCATGCGGGAGAACAAGGTCGGCTGCCTCCCCGTGGTACACGACAAGGAAAACGAACTCGTAGGCATCATCACAGAAATGGACTTCCTGCGGGTGTCCTCCCGCCTCATGGAGCGGCTGGAATTGGCTACCGGAAAATAAAAATGGGGACAGATGGGATTACTTGATCCCACATTTTTCACCTACAAAAAAAACAGACGCTATGCCAATCAGAATGGAACAAGACCCCCAACAGCCGGGGCGTCGCAGAACCGAAGACGATAACCAAGGTCAAAACCGCAACACGGGCGGTGGCGGGTTGGGCGGCCTCCTGCGTTTTGCCCCACTTCTCCTCGGCTTTTTGTTCAAAAAACCTAAACTGCTGCTGCTCGTACTAGCTGGTGTGGCCATCTGGTACTTCATGAGCGGCGGCTGTGAAGATCTCTCCGGTGATGGCGACCTATCGGGCGGAGGCACTGCAAGTGACCAAGAGCAATTCACCTTCGGGGCTGTGCTCAGTGAGGAGGAGTACGACAAGGCCGATGTCTTCGAGCCACTGTCCACGAGCTACGGCGGTGCCGAAAACCAGTTGCCAGCCTCCGTTTCCCTGCTCAAATATGCGCCCAAGCGGATGCACCAAGGCAACCAAGGCTCCTGCGTGGGCTGGGCAGGCTCCTACGCCGCCCGCACCATCCTGCAAGCCAGGGCCACGGGCGTTGACCCGAACAACGTGGCGTTCAGCCCCTCCTACCTATACAACCAGATAGCCCTTGACGGATGCCAGGGAGCGTACATGCAAAATGCCATGGAAACCCTGCTCAAGCACGGCGACCTCCCCTTCTCCAAGTTCGGCTACGACGACAGCGACTGCAGCCGCCAACCCACCCAGTCAATGGCTACGGAAGCTTCGCAATTCCGCACGAAAGGCTACAACCGCCTCTCGCAGGGCGGCGACAACTACGGCCTTGATATCCAGGGGGTGAAGCAGCACATTGCGCAGGGCGCACCCGTAGTCATCGGCATGATGGTCGGCGGCACCTTCATGCAGGACATGGTGGGTAAGAGCGTTTGGCAACCCACCCAGCGGGACTACAGCGGCTACGGATTCAGCGGCCACGCCATGTGCGTCATCGGTTACGACGACGACAAGGAGATGGTGCAAATCATGAACAGTTGGGGCCCGGAATGGGGCAACAACGGCACGGCATGGATTCCTTACAAGGCGTTTGAGCATTTCACGAAAGAAGCCTACGGCCTGTACCCGATGGGCGATGCGGCCAAGTACGACCCCAACAAGCTCATGGTGAAATTTGGGCTGGTTGACAACGCAACCCAGACCCTCATCCCGCTGGCAGCGGCGGGCGACCGCACCTTCCGAACCCGTGCGCCGATGAAAATTGGCACCAAGTTCAAGGTGGCCATCACCAACTCCATCGAGTGCAACGTGTACGTGTTCGGGCAGGAGGTGGACGGGTCGAGCTACGTGCTGTTCCCGTACACCGAAAAGCATTCGCCGTACTGCGGCATCACGGGCACCCGACTGTTTCCGAAGGATCACTCCATGACGCCCGACGACAAAGGCAAGCGGGACTACATCGCCGTGGTGGTGTCCAAGTCTCCGCTCGATTGGAACGCGCTCAATGGCCGCATCAACACCAGCCGCCAGAGCACCTACCTCGGCAAGGTGCGCGAAGCTATCGCACAGGATGAAGTACCGAACGTGAAGTTCACAGCGCCCGATGCCGTGGAGTTCAGCTGCGACCTGAACGGGAAGAACGTGGTGGCGACGGTGATAGAAATTGATAAGTAAAATGCTTTTTTATTGGGGTGAAATGGCTGGTAATCAAAATCTTAGGCCGTTTCGCCCCAAAGATTTTAAAAGTTGCCCCAGTAAAATGCCCTACCTCCTCCCATATTTCCATCCTTCTTTTTACTTTTACAAAAAATAGATGCGCCCGTTGGTTGGCTGGCCAAGTAATTGCAGCAAAAACCAGCATATTTCAAAATGTGGATTGTTGTTTTCAACGGAAAAACAGAGATTCGCAGGCTTTTTGGCAGAAGGCACGGACAACCCTCTTGCCGACTGAAAATAAACAAGGGTGGTTGCACAGATTTGATATGACGCAATATGCTGAAAATCAACATTTTGAATGCCGTCCGCCGTCAACCCACAACCGTCAACCAATTTTAAAAAACCTTCGGTTCCGATGAAAAAAATTGAACTCGACATAGTTGCCCTTTCCCATAGCGTCACGCAGTCGCACAATTACGCAGTCGTTTTGGGAGAACAAAGTGGTACCCGGAGGCTGCCCATCGTCATCGGTGGGTTTGAGGCGCAGGCCATCGCCGTGGCCATGGAGCGCATGGCCCCCAACCGCCCCCTGACCCACGATCTGTTCAAAAATGCATTTGAAACCTTCAGCATAGACCTCAAGGAAGTCATCATCAACAACCTATTGGACGGAATTTTCTACGCCCGGTTGGTTTGCGAGCGTGGTGGTGAGGTGTACGAGATTGACTCCCGCACCTCCGACGCACTGGCCATGGCCGTACGTTTCAACTGCCCCATTTACACTTACGAATTCATCCTCGACGCCGCTGGCGTGGTGCTCGAAGAACCAGAGGGCACTACCAAAAAAGCCTCGACAAGTCGCAGTGGCAGCAGTACTGCCGCCACCAAGCAGCGCCCCGCCAAGGGTGCTTCGCTCAGCTCCTACTCCATCGAAGAACTGACCCGGTTGCTCGAAGACGTGCTGGGAAAGGAGGACTACGAGCAGGCTGCCAAAATCCGGGACGAAATCACGCGGCGGAAGGAGGAAGGATAAGTTGGCAGTTCGACAGGGGGCAGTTGGCAGTGTGGATTGCTTGCTTCAAAATTCATTTCATCAATGCAAAAGGGCGAGGTTGGTCAATCTAACCTCGCCCTTTTTGTATGGAAAAATGCCCTTCTGAACAACTGCTGACTGACTGCCAACTGCCCCCTGTCGAACTGCCAACTGAATAAATTACCTTTACCGCCGAAACAGCATTTTATGAACCACAAACTCGAACTACTCGACCAAAAAATAGCCAAAGCGAAGCTCGGCGGTGGGTCAGAACGCATTGACGCACAACACCAAAAAGGCAAACTGACTGCCCGTGAGCGGGCACACTTCCTGCTTGACGAAGGCTCGTTTGAGGAAATCGGGATGCTCGTCACGCACCGCTGCGATGACTTCGGGATGCAGGAACAAATCGTGCTCGGCGACGGCGTGGTCACGGGCTACGGCACCATCCATGGGCGGTTGGTGTACGTGTTTGCGCAGGATTTTACCGTGTTCGGTGGCTCGCTCTCCGAGACCCACGCCGAAAAGATTTGCAAAATAATGGACCTGGCCATGAAGAACGGCGCTCCCGTCATTGGTCTGAACGACTCTGGCGGGGCACGAATTCAAGAGGGTGTGAACTCCTTGGGCGGCTACGCCGATATTTTCTACCGCAACGTGCGCAGCAGCGGTGTCATCCCGCAGATTTCGGCCATTATGGGACCGTGCGCTGGCGGGGCGGTATATTCCCCCGCCATGACCGATTTCACGGTGATGGTTGAAAACACGAGCTATATGTTCGTCACCGGCCCTAACGTGGTGAAGACTGTGACCAACGAGGAAGTGACCGCCGAGGAATTGGGCGGGGCGCACACACACGCCACCAAGTCCGGCGTGACGCACCTCACTGCCGTGAACGAACTCGATTGCATCGAAAAAATAAAGCGGCTGCTGTCGTACATCCCACAGAATTGCGAAGAAAAAACGCCCCGCCTACCCTACCCACTCGGCGAGGAACTGCGCCCTCAGCTCACCGACATCATCCCCGAAAACGCCCACCAGCCCTACGACATGCGGGAGGTTATTAATGGCATTGCGGATGAAGACAGCTTTTTTGAAATCCATGAGGAATGGGCGGAGAACATCGTTGTCGGCTTCGCAAGGCTGGCGGGCCGCAGCATCGGCATCGTGGGCAACCAGCCCATCAGCCTGGCCGGCGTGCTCGACGTGAACTCCAGCCGCAAGGGTGCCCGTTTCGTGCGCTTCTGCGACTGCTTCAACATCCCGCTGCTGGTGCTGGAGGACGTGCCCGGCTTCCTGCCAGGCACCGATCAGGAGTGGAACGGCATCATTACCAATGGCGCAAAACTGCTCTACGCTTTCAGCGAGGCCACTGTGCCACGGGTTACCGTCATCACCCGCAAGGCTTACGGCGGCGCTTACGACGTGATGAACTCCAAGCATATCGGTGCCGACATGAACTTCGCCTGGCCTATTGCCGAGATTGCGGTGATGGGCGCAAAGGGCGCTTCGGAAATCATTTTCAAAAAGGAAATCGAATCAGCCGACGACCCCGCCGCCATGCTGGCCGAGAAGGAGTGGGAGTACCAAGAGACCTTCGCCAACCCCTACCGGGCGGCGCAGCGGGGCTTTATTGACGAGGTGATTGACCCGAAGGACACCCGGCGTAAGCTCATAAAGGCTTTTGCAATGCTGGAAAACAAGGTGGTGGACAGGCCGAGGAGGAAGCATGGGAATATACCGTTGTGAAGACGGGACAAGGTCATAAACAAAAACGGGCTTCGTCGGTATGACGAGGCCCGTTTTTGTTTATCGTAAACTTCTGTTTTACAATTCCTTCCGCAGCCTCGCCACCGAGATGTTCAATTGCTCCCGGTACTTCGCCACGGTGCGGCGGGCGATGTTGTAACCCTTTTTCATCAACATGCTTTTCAGCTTTTCGTCCGAAAGCGGCTTGCGCTTGTTTTCGGCGTGGATGATGTCCGTCAGGATTTTTTTCACTTCCAAGGTTGATACTTCTTCGCCATCCTGCGTTTGGAGGCTTTCGGAGAAGAAGTCCTTGAGGCGCTTGGTGCCGAACTCCGTTTGCACGAACTTGCTGTTGGCCACCCGTGAAACCGTGGAAATGTCTAAGCCGGTGATGTCGGCGATGTCCTTCAAAATCATCGGGCGAAGGCGTTTTTGGTCGCCACTGATAAAGTATTCGTATTGGTAGTTCATGATGGCGTACATCGTGTTGAACATCGTCTGCTGCCGCTGACGGATGGCGTCAATGAACCACTTTGCGCTATCAATTTTCTGCTTGATGAACAGGATGGCTTCTTTCTCCTTGTTGGTGGCACGGCGTCCGTTGACGGTGTGTTTGTAGGAGCGGAGCATGTCCCGGTAGTGGTTGTTGATGTGGAGGTCGGGCGCATTGCGGGTGTTGAGCGAAAGCTCCAACTCGCCATCGTTGTTGATGATGATGAAGTCCGGCACGATATAGTGCGTGCTGCGGCTGTTGGACACGTGCCCGCTGGCGGGCTTCGGGTTCAGCTTCAGTATCTCGTCAATGGCCTCCTTCAACTCGTCCTCGGTGAGGTTGAGCTGCCTTTGCAGACGGGGATAGTGCTTCTTGGTGAACTCGTCGAAGTAGTTCGCTATGATTTTCCTTGAAATGGCCAAGATCAGCCGCTCGTCAAAAGAGGTATCGGACCTCGTCATTTTGTGCTCAATCTGGAGTAGCAGGCTTTCTTGGAGGTTGCGGGCACCAACGCCCGGTGGGTCGAATCGCTGGATTTTCGCAAGCCAGTATTCGATTTCTTCGGGACGGGCACTCACGTTCTGTGAGAACACGAGGTCGTCAAGAATGGCGTCGTTTTCCCGACGCAGGTAGCCGTCGTCATCAATACTACCGACGATCTGCCGTGCAATGATGCGCTCCCGCTCTTCCTTGAAGTCGAGCATGCCAATCTGTGTTTCGAGGTATTCGTGGAAAGTGTCCTCCACTGCTACTGGCAAGGTCTTGTTCTCCTCTTCCTGGCCGCTGCCTTCGGCTTGGTACTTGTAGCTGGCTTCGTCATCGTCCATGTAGTCGTTGAGGTAGTCGTCAAGCAGCACCTCCTCTTCCGGCATGACTTCTTCCCGCTCCAAATCATCTACCTCTCCTTCGCTCTCGCCTTCCCCCTCTCTTTCGCTCTGATCTTCTTCAGCTTTGGAATCCTCGGTACGGTTCATTTCCATGAATTCCTCTTCCAAGGTTTCGCCTTCTTCGAGCGCTGGGTTTGATTCGAGTTCCTCTTGAATTCGTTGGTCAAGAATTGCAGTTGGTATCTGCAAAAGCTTCATCAACTGAATCTGCTGTGGCGATAATTTCTGTTGTAACTTTTGAGTAAGTTGTTGTTTCAGCATCGTTTCTACTTGATTTGTGTTCTCTTGTTAGCTTGTCCACAGTGAATGCTGATAGGAAAATTTTTCCAAAATAATACTAAATTTTCCAAAAAAACCAGTGTTCGTGTAAAAATGCCCGAAATATTTATTTGCAGTTAAATTAGCTAAAATATTAATAATATCAGTAAAATAAGGAGTTGTGCAGCGTTCTCAGGTTGGCAGCGGATTGACTATCCAAAAATATGCCATAAAAATTTAATCTAAGTGGCACGTTTCCCTAAAAACTTGGCATGGCACCTTTTTCTTCAATGAATCGAAGGAAAGCCGCTCGTGAAAAAAAAGCTGTTGAAGCACCAATCTTTCTAATTTTGCAACAAGCTCTAAACCTGTTTTTTCAAAAAATGGTCAAACAAACCGAGTTTTCGTTAGCTTCCTACCCCCGTGGGTTCCACCTGATAACGGAGGAAGTGCTGCACCAAACCGGGCCTTTGCCATCGGAAGGATTGCTGCACCTATTCATCAAGCATACAAGTGCCGGGCTGGCCATCAACGAAAACGCCGACCCATCGGTCAGGGTTGATTTCGAGGGGTTCTTCAACCGCCTCGTGCCGGAGGGCCTGCCGTTCCTCACCCACACCATCGAAGGGCTGGATGATATGCCTGCCCACGTGAAGGCGGTGCTGTCGGGCGCTTCGGTCACCATCCCGATTTCAGGTGGTAGGCTGAACCTCGGCACCTGGCAGGGCATCTACCTTTGCGAGTTCAGAAATTACGGAGGTAGTCGCAAATTGGTTGCAACCGTCTATTCTTGAAGAGCAGTCAGCTTGGTCAAAAATCCAGCAACCAACTGACATTCAGGGCATTTAAAATTTTGAAAAAAATAATTTGAATCCGGTACGCCCCGATTCATCAAAAATGGAGCTACTTTGGAATGGCATAAAACTCGGCCTTGTGCTCAGTGTCCTCACTGGGCCTATCGTTTTTGCACTGTTGCAGACGAGCATCGAGCAGGGATTTCGGGCGGGCGTGATGGTGGCGATGGGCATTTGGGTCAGCGACCTGGTTTTCGTGTCCATCACCTACTTTGGCGTGGCCTACGTGGCCGAACTTGCGAAGTGGGACGGCCTGGAGTTCTGGCTGGGCATTGCCGGAGGCATCATCCTGCTGGTGGTCGGGGCGAGCATGCTGCTGCTTAAACCAGCGCCTGTGGAGCATTTTGAACAAAAAAAAGCCGTCAGGTTCTCGTCAAGGCTTTCGCTTTGGACGAAGGGCTTCCTCATCAACACCATCAATCCGTTCACCTTCTTTTTCTGGTTGGGCGTTTCGGGGATGCTTTTCACCTCGCAGGCGTTGCAACCCGAACAGGCACAGTTTTTTTACGGTGGGCTGTTTGGTACGATTATATTCACCGACTGCACCAAGGTGGGGCTGGCCAAGTTTATTCGGCGCTGGTTGAAGCCGAAAAACATACTTTTTATACGGAAAATAGCAGGGGTGACGCTTCTCGTGTTCGGCGTTGTTTTGTTTTTTCGTGCCTTGAACAGTTGACAATCAAATTTTTACCACTGTGGAAAACAGCAAAATTCGGATGTCCACCACGGATTTTATCACCGGAAGTGAGGTGGTGGAGGTCATTGACATCGTTAGGGGCAGCACGGTGCGGGCAAGGCATATCGGTCGTGACATCATGGCCGGGCTTCGCAACATCGTGGGCGGCGAAATCACAGAGTACACCAAGCTCCTCGCCGACTCAAGGGAGGAGGCCCTTGACCGAATGTTGGCCGATGCTGAACGAATTGGCGCCGATGCCGTTATTAACGTGCGCTTCATGACCTCAATGGTGATGCAGAACGCAGCAGAGATTTTAGCCTACGGAACTGCCGTTAAACTGAAGTAGTTATGAGCGATAAGTTACCCATCATAACTCATCGCTCATAACTCATAACCCAATCAACATGGGAACCACAAAAGAAATAGTCAACCGCCGTGCCTCGCACGAGTATCATTTCCTCTCGAATTTCGAGGCGGGCGTCGTGCTGGGCGGGTCAGAGTTGAAGTCCATCCGGGCGGGTCACGCTGGCCTCACGGACGCCTACTGCATCTTCATCAATGGGGAACTGTGGGTGAAGAGCATGTACATCAAAGAGTACGAAAACGCCAACTCCTATAGCACCCGCCCCTCCCGCCGCGACCGCAAGCTGCTGCTGCACAAGTCCGAATTGCGCAAGCTCGAAAAACGGGTGAAGGAAAAGGGCCTGAGCATCGTGCCGTACAAGATTTATTTCTCCGACCGAAATTTCGTGAAAATCGAAATCGCCTTGGCGCAGGGCAAAAAATCGTTCGACAAGCGGGAAACCATCAAGGAAAAGGACTCCAAGCGGGACATTGACAGGATGATGAAGTCGAAGGGTAGGTTGAGTTAAGCTCGCAGGCCAAGGGGTTATGTATCACATCGACGTTGGGCGTATCTGGTAAAGGCCACCGACCAAACAGGGAATCAATACCTTGGCGAATTGGTCACGCAGTGAAGCGTTTGTTGGCTAGCCTGAAATATTTTTATTTTTTAAATTTTTAGTTTCCATGCGAAAGATATATTTTTGACACCGAAATCTCACCCATCGTCATCCCCCTCAAGGACAAGAGCTCCTAAGTTCTTTTATCACCGAGATTTATTTTCGCAAAAAATACTGCGCCTTGCCTACATTTTTATGAAGGGAGGCACAACGCATTAAAAATGGTGTGCAACCAAATGACTACCTTTGGCGTACAAAAGGCTGCATTAATAGACGAAAATCAAAATGCGTAATTAACAGATTAATAAAGAATAGTCTCACTATGGCACATGTTTTAATTGTTGACGATGAAGTACCCATCCGGCGTACACTGAAAGAAATCCTTGAGTTCGAAAAGTTCACGGTGGACGAAGCCTGTGATGGACTGGAGTGCCTCGTGCAGTTGAAAAAAACACAGTACGACGTTATCCTGATGGACATCAAGATGCCAAAAATGGACGGCATGGAGGCCCTCGAACGCATCCAAACACTGGCACCGGACACCCCCGTGGTCATGATTTCTGGTCACGCCAACATTGACACGGCGGTGGAAGCGGTGAAAAAGGGCGCTTTCGATTTTATCTCAAAACCACCAGACCTCAACCGGCTGCTCATCACCGTCCGCAATGCCCTCGACAAATCGAGCCTCATCACGGAGACGAAGGTGCTGAAGCAAAAAGTCTCCCATTACAAGACGCAGGAGATGATTGGGGAGTCGGCAAGCATGAAGAAAATCCAAGAGACTATCGACAAGATTGCCCCAACGGAAGCACGAGTGCTCATAACCGGCAGCAATGGCACGGGCAAGGAACTCGTGGCACGATGGATACACGAAAAGAGCAACCGCTCAAAAGGCCCCATCGTGGAGGTGAACTGCGCCGCCATCCCTTCGGAATTGATTGAAAGCGAGCTGTTCGGCCACGAAAAAGGCTCTTTTACCTCGGCACACAAACAGCGCCTCGGCAAGTTTGAGCAGGCCAATGGAGGCACCATCTTCCTCGACGAGATCGGCGATATGAGCCTTGATGCGCAGGCCAAGGTGTTGCGTGCCTTGCAGGAAAGCAAAATCACAAGGGTCGGCGGCGAAAAGGAAATAAAGGTGGACGTGCGGGTACTCGCTGCCACAAACAAAGATCTTCGAGAAGAAATAGCAGCCAAACGCTTCCGGGAGGACTTGTACCACCGCCTTGCCGTCATCATCATCGAAGTGCCACCGCTCAACGACCGCCGCGGCGACATCCCGATGCTGGTGGAGCATTTCATTGAGCAGATTTGCACAGAGTACGGCATTGCACCAAAAAAAACCACGAAAGAAGCCCTCGTTGCGCTTCAAAACGTCAACTGGACGGGCAATATCAGGGAGCTTCGCAACGTCGTGGAGCGCCTCATCATCCTCAGTGGCAACGATATCACAGCCGAGGACGTGCTGAATTACGTCGGACCGTTCAATAAGCCGGAGTAACGGAGTCGGCAGTTTGTGACAGTCGGCAGTTTGCAGTCGTGGGGCTGCTTCTGCGATGAAAAGCCTGCCGGGAGTAATTTCCAGCAGGCTTTTTTCAATGAAACAATTCCTTTGCGACAAGCAAAGCTTTTTGACAATAATTGGAAAGCCAGGCCAACGTTGAATGGTGTGGCGTTTTGGCGTCCCCAATTTTTACCTTTGCCTTTTTTACTTTTTACTTTCATAAAATGAGCGAGAATCATAACACCGTGCCCGTGGTGGCCAAGCACCAGATGAAGCAATGGGCAGAACTCAAGGGCGAAAACTCCTGGACGATGTTCAAGGTGATTTCGGAATTTGTGGACGGCTTCGAGCGGCTGAACAAAATCGGGCCTTGTGTGTCCATCTTCGGTTCGGCCCGCACCAAGCCCGACAACCAATACTACAAGGCGGCGGTTGACATTGCACGGCTTCTCACGGAGGCGGGTTGGGGAGTCATCACTGGGGGCGGCCCCGGTATCATGGAAGCTGGCAACAAGGGCGCCTCCCTCCACGGTGGCGTGAGCGTGGGGCTGAACATCCACCTCCCCTTCGAGCAAAACCATAACCAGTACATTGACAACGACAAAAACCTGGAACACCGCTACTTCTTCGTGCGCAAGGTGATGTTCGTGAAATACGCCCAAGGCTTCGTGGTGATGCCCGGCGGCTTCGGCACCCTTGACGAAATTTTCGAAGTGCTGACCTTGGTGCAGACCAAGCGCATCGAACGGGTACCCATCATCCTTATTGGAAAAAGTTATTGGGAAGGGCTGGTCGAGTGGATAAAATCGGCCATGCTGGAGCGGGAACACAATATCAACCCTACCGACCTGAACCTGTTTTGGGTGGTGGACGAGCCTGCAGAGGTCGTCAAAATCATCACAGAGTTTTACGCCGATGGCGAAAACGTGAGGCCGAATATTGACCTGTAACTAATTGAAAATGGAGAATTGAAAATTGAATGGGTTGAGGAATAATTTTCAATTTTCCATTTTCAACCCTCCATTTTTCTTCTCCTTGGCAACCGCCAAAAAGCATTTCCCCTCCGTCTCGATGGGCTGTAGCTCGTAGTGGGCAAGCAGGGTGTCAATCATTTTTGACTCACAGGCCAGGACGGTGTCGCCCACTTCCACCAGCTTTGGGTGCTCACTGAGCTTGATATTGTACCCATGCTTCCTGTTCAGTAACCCAGCATAGTAGTTGACCTGCCCGGTGTAAACAGGTGAGAATATCGTGAACTCCTTGCAGTTGGGCCTGGTCTTCTGGATTTTGCGGAGCAAATACCCATAGGCCATCGTTCGGTCGTTCATCTTGGGCTTGTACACCCTGTTTATGATTGTGTCATAGGGACGAATTATCAGAAAAAGACAAACCAAGAACGCCGCTATGAAAAGGGCGGGCCGATGGCTTTTTTTCTTCCAAAAATGTACAATTGCTGCCCCCACTTGGTACAATCCGATACCTGCCAAAAAGGCCATGGGCGGGTACGCCACCACATCGTAGTGGTCGGTTTTTGTGCTCGAAAATGAGACCAGCAAAAGTTGGATAGCAGCGCAGAGGAACATTAATAAACTGAAATCACGAAGGCGTGACGGTTGTTTCACAAAAAACAGGTACACCGGCCCTGGCAAGAGCAGCAGCCAAGGCATGAAGTAACGCTTCCAGAAGCGGTCAAAATAATGGGTGAATGGGTGGTCGTGGCCCCGGAAGGTCGTGGTGTAGCGGTCGGCCATTTCATGAAAAAAAGCCCTCTCCACAAACCCCGGCAACTGCCCCTCAATGTACACCAACCAACTACCCAATGCCGCCACGACCACCAGCATGGCCAGCCAGGTCGAGCCTCTTTTCAGCATGGCCCAAAGTTGTTTTTTGTAAATGGCGTAAATCAAAAAAGCAGGGAAAAACAATAGCCCGAAGGCGTATTTCGTCATCACGGCGGCGATGCTGGAGGCCGTGAGAAAGGCGAGCCAACCAAGGCGCTGGCGGTTCTCTGTGGCCCCCAGGTAATAGTAAAAGGCCATTGCGCCAGCCATCATATAAAGTGCTAGCGCCACGTCCTGATCGCCGGTACGGGAGGCGTGCTCACGCACAAAACCCACGGAAGTGACCAGCACGAACCCGGCACAGTAGCCAATATGAATATTGCCCAGTGCCCTCCTCGAAAACCAAAGAAAAAGCAGCACAATGCCTAGCGCAGAAAGGGCGATGGGTAGGCGCAGTGCCAGTTCATTGATACCAAATATTTTGAATGAAAGCACTTGCAGCCAAGTGGTAAACGGCGGCTTGGTGCTGCGGTGGAGCATGCCGCCTTCCACCCAATGGCCGTAGTCGCGCAAGTAATGCCCCTCCTCCGTCATGTAAGCGGCCCGCATGGCAAAGAGCGATTCATCCCAGTTGTTGATCGGCTGCCAGTCGAGGTGCAGGAAAAGGGGGAAGTAAATGGCCACACAGAATAGGCCAAAAATCAGATATTTGTGCCAAAGCTTGTCCATCATGTTGGCGCAAATGTAGGACTTGTTTCTACAAATACAGCGTGACGGCTCGCCGTCACGCACGTCAAACAAAAACATCACAATCACAGTATAAACTTCAAATCATGAAACCACTTCCCATTTTCCTTTCATTTTGCTTCGCAATATTTGTCTCCAACGCCTTCGGCCAAGAGGTAGAAATGGAGCCAGTGCCAGCCAAGAAGCCCACCGTAATCGTCAACAGCAAGGTGTACGAGAGCGAAGAGAACATGGTGAACGGCTCGAAAAACGCCCTCATCGTTGTGCTGGAAGTCACCAGCGAGAAGCTCGTGGAACGCACCTGGAAGGACTACATGAAGGACTACGACGGCAAGACCAAGGGCGCCAAGGGCGGAAAAGAGGACGTGACTACGGGAGCCTCCATCGTCGGCATCGGCGGGGTGACCCCACTGACCATCTACTCCCGCACCTCCAAAAACATGGACGGCTACGTGGAGCTGCTCACCTGGTTCGACCTCGGCGACGAATACCTCAGCTCCAGCCGCCGCCAAAACTACGAGGAGGCCGAAAAAATGCTGCTCAAATTTGCCCACGAAGTAAAAATGGAAGGCACGAAACAAGAACTGGAAGATGCCGAAAAGAAGCTAAAGTCCTTTGAGAACGAAATGGACAAGCTCCAGCGCCAGAACAAAAACTACCTCAAGGAGATAGCCGAGGCCGAAAAGAAAATCGAAACTGCCAAGGAGAACATCGTGAAGAACGAAGAGCAGCAGGCCGACTCCACGCAGAAGATTGACCTTCAAAAACAGCTCGTGGAAGAAATTCAAAGGCGACTTTCTGATTTGAAAAAACAGTAGAGCAATACTGGCAACCATTTTTTCAAAAGAGAAGTTAAGGCGCAAAGTGTTTGATTATCAACGCTTTGCGCCTTTGCATGAAATTCTTTGCGCCTTTGCCGGAAAAAATGCCCAGCAGTTTGGTTTTCTACCCTATTTTGCCCCGACTCGATTCGCCCATGCCAAGTTTGACCAGCATTTACATTGACCAAAAATTCTCTTCAGAATGACTTTTCTCTGCGTTTCTTGCGAATTTAAGGGCCTTGACTTTCTGCGCTACTGCAAGGCGGAAGGCAACCGGGTTTTCCTCGTCACTGCCAAGGACACCGAAGATGAGCTTTGGCCACGTGACGTTATTGACGATATTTTCTTCATGGACGAAGTGGAGCATGGCAGTTGGAACATGGAACATTTTATCGCCGGGCTGGCCTACTTCATGCGCGCTCACAAGGTGGACCGCATCGTGGCGCTCGACGACTTCGATGTGGAGGAAGTGGCCGAGCTTCGGGAGCATTTCCGGCTGCCGGGCATGGGACAAACCACCGCCCGCCACTTCCGGGACAAACTGGCCATGCGCCTGAAGGCCGCCGAGTCAGGCATCCAAGTACCAGCGTTCACGGCACTTTTCAACGATGAGGAGGTGCGGCAGTTCACCGAGCGGGTGCAGCCACCGTACATGGTGAAGCCCCGTTTTGAGGCAGCAGCGAAGGGCATCCGCAAGGTCAACTCGGCTGCGGAGCTTTGGCAGGTCTTGTTTGATCTGGGTGAAAATCGGCACTTCCACCTCGCCGAACAGTACCGCCCCGGCGACATCTACCACGTGGACGCACTGTCGGTGGACGGCAAGCAGGTGTTCGCCAGCGTGGCGCAATACCTCAGCACGCCGTGGGACGTGGCACATGGTGGCGGCATCTTCCGTTCCGTCATCTGCGAGCACGGCGGCCCCGACGAAAAGGCTTTGCTGAAACACAACGCCGATGTGATGAAAGCCTTCGGGATGAGGTACAGCGCCTCCCACACAGAGTTCATCAAGTCCAACGAAGACGGCAAGTTCTACTTCCTCGAAACGGCCTCACGGGTCGGCGGGGCGCATATCGCCGAGATGGTGGAAGCCGCTACCGGCATCAACCTTTGGGGCGAGTGGGCGAGGCTCGAATCCGCAGTGGCCAATGGCACCAAATACGTGCTGCCCCCTGTGAAAAAACTGTACGGCGGCATCATCAACTCCCTCAGCCGCCACCGCCACCCAGACACCTCGGCCTTCAACGACCCTGAAATCGGCTGGCGATTGGAGAAGGTACATCATATCGGCTTTATCGTCACCTCCAAAAGCCGGGAGCGGGTACTGGCCTTGCTGGATGATTATGCCCGGCGAATTGGGGAGGAATTTCATGCGCAGATGCCGGGATGAGGAATTACGAAAACGAATGCCTAGTGGGCGAAAATTGACTTTAAACAACTTACAATAGTGTCGGGTTAAAGCAAGGGGCTTGGGGCGGCGCAGCCGCCCCAAAAGAACCTCTCCCCCGCCGAGCCGCCGGAGGCGGCGAGAAGGGGCAAATACGATAGTTTTTTTGACCCGTCATTATTGATTTGACAAAGCACTAAGCGTCAAACTGTGAGCCACGAGATTTGCCAAGAAAATGGGGCCGACTCAAACTCAGGTATCGCAATCGAACAATATGAGCTTCACACTCGCAATATCCAAAGGCAGAACGCCACTTACGAAAAACACTTGGCTGCTGGCCTATATCGTGGTCTTTTTGGCAGTTTGGGCCAATTCGCTGATTGGCACCACCGACATCAATAACTGGTTGTTGGAAAACGCACTGACATTCCTCTCGCTGTTCTTCCTGATTTACAGCTACCGCAAGCACCAGTTGAGCGACCTCAGCTACCTGCTCATTTGTATTTTCCTATGCTTCCATGTTTACGGCTCCAAGTACACCTATGCGGAGAACCCGTTCGGCTATTGGCTGAAGGATGTGTTTCACATGACGAGGAATCAGTACGACCGCATCGTGCATTTTGCGTTTGGGTTCCTGTTGGCTTACCCCATGCGCGAGCATTTCCTGCGGTGGCTAAAAGCACCCGCTTGGGTGGCCTGGCTATTGCCAATTGAGATTACGCTTTCCATCGGTTCGTTCTACGAACTGATAGAATGGGCGGTGGCCGATGTTTTTTTCAAGGAGCAAGGCGACGCTTACCTTGGCACACAGGGCGATATTTGGGATGCCCAAAAGGATATTTTCTTGGCATTCATCGGGGCCATTCTCGCTACCACAATTGTTTCGTCCATCAAAAAGCTGTTCCATATCTACGAAGAAAAATAGCTATTTGGTTGGTGGCCGCCAGATAGTAGTACCTATCCAAGCTGGGCTTAGTTTTGTTGTCCGGCATTTTTAAGATTGCGCTCAAATGAACATCTGCTGTTTTCCAGCCGTTGGTTCATGTAGTTAGTAATCTTAAAATAAAAACATGATCAAATCAAGTTTCTTCTCGTTGGTTGTGCTCACCCTCCTTTTCTTGGGTGGCTGCACCCAAGCGCCCGATAGCGACAGTGCCACCACCACCGCAACAAAAGAAGTGGCCACCAATACTGCGAAAAGTGAGTCATGGGCCGTGGACGTCGCCGCCAGCAAAATCGTATGGGTTGGCACAAAGGTGACCGGCTACCATTCCGGCCCCTTGGCGATCAAAAGCGGGGAACTGTTGGTGCAGAATGAAAGCATCGTGGGCGGTAAATTTGTGATTGACCTTTCTTCTATCAGGGTCACTGGCCCGAATGGGTCTGACGAAGCGAGCAATATCAAATTGACGGCGCACCTCAAATCGGCTGATTTTTTTGATGCTGCCAATTATCCAGATGCAACCTTCGAGATTACTTCAGTGGAACCTTTTGCAGGTGCCGCCGAACCTACGGTGTCGCAGGACGACAACAAGCTGGAGGCAATCAGCGAGTACAAAGTCCCCAACCCCACGCACACGATTAGCGGCAACCTGACGATTAAAAACGTCACCAAAAACATCCAATTCCCCGCCAAAATCACCCTGTCCGACAACTCGGTGGACGCCATCGCCAAATTCAACATTGACCGATTGCAGTGGAATATCACCTATCCCGGCAAGCCAAACGATTTGATTAGAAATGAAATCCACTTGGGGATTGCTTTAAAGGCCAATAAACAGGTTGAATAAAAGACATTGCTTTTGAGTGCTTGTTCGAATCCAATTTCGGAATTGAAGCACATCAAATTCTAACCAAAAAATGACAGCCCGTTGCAAGCGAAATGCTTGCAGCGGGCTGTTTGTCAATAAATAAGCCTGTAGGCAAAAAACCAATTTACAATTTCACCCCCAGTTCATCTCCTTCACCCCAAACGCCTCCAGCACATCGTCCGGTACGCCCGTGTAGGTGTTGGGCGTGTTGCCCTTGTAGCCAATGTCAGAGAAGCCAATCTCTGTGGTGTAAAAACCAGTGGCAGTGAGGTCACGCATTCGGTTGAAAAAAGTAACGCCAGCTTCCATGCCCGGCTTGGCCTTGTTCGGGTAGGCGATGTCGTCCACCACTTGGATGCGCTGCTCCGGGGTACAGTCCACAAAGGCTTTCTCGAAGCGCCCGTAGCACTCCATGTCGAGCCAGCGGAGGCCGCCACGCATGGGCGTCTGGTGCTCCGGCAAATCCTTCACGATGAACTCGATGAAGTCCGGTACCCCGGCCTCGGTGGCGCTACCCGACACCTCGTCCTTCGGGATGATGATGTCGGCTAGCACGGCGATAGTGGCCATTTCGTGCTCGTTGAAAAAGGTCTCGCCGAGCAATTCCTTGTCCCGGTCAATCTCGAACTGCTCCCGCCCCGCAGTGATGATGTCGTCTGCGGCGGTTGGTGTTGGTGCATTAGATGGCGGTGTTTGGTCCACCTTGCAAGCCTCCAAAAACAACCCCGCCGTGATGGAGCCTACGCCTATGAATTTGAGTGAATCCCGTCTTTTCATTGAAAATGATATTGGGATATTGGGTTATTGGGATATTGAGCTACTGAATAACTCAATAACCCAATAACTCAATATCAAATATTCGATTGCTTCTTCTGTTCCACAATATACTCTCCTGTGCGCATGGCCAAGGCGAGGATAGTCCAGGTGCAGTTCTTGTCACCCTGCTGCACGATGGGGCCGCCGTCGGTGACGAAAAGGTTCTTGACCTCGTGTGACTGACACCATTTGTTGAGTGGGGCCTTCTTCGGATCGTCGCCCATGCGTACCGTGCCCACTTCGTGGATGATGCGGCCGGGGGCTTCGAGGCCGTAGTTGTTTTCCTTTCCCTGTATTCCCCAAGTAATGTCGGCACCCATTGCCTTCATCATTTCCTGGAAAGTCTCCTGCATGTGCTTGGCCTGGTTGATTTCGGCGTCCGTCCATTTGTAGTGGAAACGAAGTACGGGGATGCCCCATTTGTCCACCTTGTTCGGGTCAATCTCGCAGTAGTTGCTCTCTAAAGCGAGGCCGGTTCCTCGGCCCGCCATGCCCACGTTGGAGCCGTAGAAACGGCGGTAGTCTTGTTTGAGCGAAGCGCCGTACCCGCCTGCCTCCTTCGTCTGGCCGTCCTTGGTCGGGTACTTGCCGTTGATGCCCTGCATCCCGAAGCCGAAGCCGTAGGAGGGCATTCCCATGCCGCCCCAATATTCGATGTGGTAGCCACGAGGGAAGTCGAGCTTCGCCTTTTTGTTGTCGAGCCACCACGGGGAGAGGATGTGGACGCTGCCCACGCCGTCCTCGTTGTAGCGCTTGCGATCCATGAGCGAGGGCATGATGCCGCCCATGGCCACGCCCGTGGAGTCGTGGAGGTACTTACCCACTGCGCCGCTGCCGTTGCCGATTCCATTGGGGTGGCGGTTGCTTTTCGAGTTGAGCATGATACGAGCGCTGCTACATGCGCTGGCGGCGAGGATGACCGTTTTGCCCATCACTTGGTACTCCTGCCCGTCGTCCTTGCTCACGTAGGCAACGCCTGTGGCTTGGCCTTCTTTGTCGGTCAAAACTTCCCGCACCATTGCATTACATTCCAATTCGAGGCTGTACTTCGTCTGCGCCGGAATGACGAGGCAGGACGACGACGAGAAGTCGCCGTAAATCCTGCAAGCCCGCCCACACTGGCCGCAGTACCAGCATTTCTGGCGGTCTTTGTTGTCTTTGAGTTCCTCGGTGAGCACTGAGCCACGACCTGGAATGACGGGCACGCCGATTTTTTGCCCTGCTTTTTTGATAAAAAGCTCGTGGAGGCGTGGTTTTGGCGGCTTCATGAAAATTCCGTCAGGGTCGTTGGGTAGCCCCTCTTTCGAGCCGTAGATTCCAAGCATCACGTCAATCTTGTCGTAGTACGGCTTCACGTCGTCGTAGCTAATGGGCCAATCGTCGCCCACACCATCGTGACTTTTACCCTTAAAATCAAGTGGGCCAAACCGTAACGAGATGCGGCCCCAGTGGTTGGTACGACCGCCGAGCATGTGCGAACGGAACCAGTGGAACTCGGTGCCCTCAGCGGCGGTGTAAGGCTCGCCGTCAATCTGCCAGCCACCCATCGCCGCATCGAACTCGCCGAAGGCCCTCGTGGTGCCAGCCCCCCTGCGCAGCGATGCCCAGGGCGGCAGCATTTGGTGGGAGTGCAACCGGGGGTCGTAAAACGGCCCTGCCTCCAGCATCAGCACCTTGAGGCCAGCTTGCGAAAGCACGTAGCCCGCCATGCCGCCCCCTGCACCGGAGCCAACGATGATGGCATCATACACCGTGGGCTTTTTCTTTATTTGGAAATTACTCATTCGTTGGTTGTTTTTCTTTTTTGAAAATAGGCGGGAAAGGTAGGGGAATTTTCTTTTTTGGGAAAAATGAAAAACGGCTCAGTCGCCAATTATCGCCACGCACTTCAATTCAATCACAGTCGTTGTCGGGAACAAGTCAGTGCGGCATAGTTGGTTGTCCTTGAAATACTCAGCGTAAATGCGGGTTGTGTCGGATTGGTAAGCAGCAATTAAACCGAAAAAATATCGGAGACGGGTATTTGGAAGCCGGGAACTACCTCGGCAATGAGCAGTTCATTCTCTTGAAGCAGGGCTTTTTTCGTGAATTTCCCTTGCTTGGCAACATGGATTTCAACGCTTCGTTTGTCCGTATCTACCAGCCAATATTCCAATACGCCATGTTTTTCGTAGAGGGCGAGCTTAGTCTTTTGGTCTTTCTTTTTAGTGCCCTTGGAAAGTATTTCCACCATCAAGTCGGGAGCGCCATAAATCCAGTCCTTGCGGCGGTCCATGCGCTCGTTGGAGAGGAACAGGATGTCGGGTTGGACGATGTTCGTCTGGTCAAGGTGCACGTCCAACGGGGCATGTCGGACAATACCTAATTTGTGTTTTTTTACAAAATAAAGGAGGGCAGCAAATAGATTGCCGGAGGCATCTTGATGAGGGTCTTTAGGTGATGGCATAAATGTGAGTTTTCCGTTTAGCAGTTCATAAGGCGCTCCTTCGGGCAGTTTCAAGTAATCCTCCGCTGTGTATGTGTTTTTGTTTTTGATGGTCAACAACACAAACTCCCCCGCATTATCCCTGTAAAGCAGCACGTTTTTATCCAACAACGCAAATTCCTTTCCCTCCAATTTCTGGTCGAAATCAGTGACCCTATGAAAGGATTGTTCCCTATTAACTCGCAATGGAATAGATGAAGTCATGATGCCAATGTTTTGAACAAAAATAAGGGTTTTATAGCACTCACGCTATCACTGCCACGCACTTCAACTCAATCGCGATCGGCGTGGGCAGCGAGTCAATGCCTACCGTGGTGCGGCAGGGCTGGTTGTCCTTGAAATACTCTGCGTAAATGCGGTTGTACGTGTGAAAATCCCGCTGCATGTTGGTGAGGAAAACGGTCACGTCCACCAGCGAGTCCCAAGTAGCACCACTGGCCTCCAGCACCGCCCGTACATTTTTGAACACGGAATGGCACTGCGCCTCGAAGTCGAACTCGGTGAAGTTGCCAGCTGCGCTGCGGGTGAGGCCGGGTATCCCGTCCGTCTCCGCATCCCGTGGCCCGATGCCGGAGAGGAACAGGAGGTTGCCCACCCGGCGGGCGTGTGGATAAAGGCCCACGGGCTTCGGGGCGGCGGAGGTGGTTATTTTTTCGGAATTGGACATTTGACAAATTGTTGGAATTGTTGAATTGTCTTATTGTTATCAAGGCCGTGACCAACAACAATAAAACAGTTCAACAATATGGCAATTACACCTCCACCCACTTCGCCTTGCTCTTCCCACTGGCTATCACCTTTTCGATGAACTTCATGCCACGAACGCCGTCGCTCACAGTGGGGAAGTCGTGGTAAACAGCAGGGGCTTCAGTACCGTCCAAGCGGGCACGGATGCAGATGGCAACGTTGCGGTAAATGTTTGCGAAAGCTTCAAGGTAGCCCTCCGGATGGCCGCCAGGAATGCGGGTGTGCGCCGTGGCCTCAGGGTATAGTTTGCCAACGCCGGTACGTAGGATTTCCATCGGCTTGTCCAACCACTTGACTATCAGCGAATTGGGTTCCATCTGAAACCATTGCAGCCCTGCTTTCGTGCCATAAATTCGGATGTTCAGGTTGTTCTCTTCCCCCGCAGAAATCTGGCTGGCATGGAGGATGCCCTTCGCCCCGTTATCGAAACGGAGCAGCACATTGCCGTCGTCGTCGAGCAGGCGGCCCGGCACGAAGGTGCTGATGTCGGCGCAAAGCTCTTTGATTTTTAGGCCGGAGATGTACTCGGCGAGGTTTTCGGCGTGGGTGCCGATATCGCCCATCGCACCAGCGATACCGGACTTCGAGGGGTCGGTGCGCCAACCAGCCTGCTTGCTGCCGGTGTCTTCGACCTTGGTGGTGAGCCAGCCTTGCGGGTACTCCACCACGATTTTGCGGATTTGGCCGATGTCGCCGTTTTTTACCATCGCACGGGCCTGTTTCACCATCGGGTAGCCCGTGTAGTTGTGGGTGAGGGCGAAGAGGAGTCCCGTTTCTTCCACGAGTTTTTGCAAGTGCAGCGCCTCTTTCATGTTGAAGCAAAGCGGCTTGTCACAAACAACGTGGAAGCCGTTTTCCAATGCCATTCTCGCCGGGGCGTAGTGCATGTGGTTGGGCGTCACGATACTAACGAAGTCCATGCGCTTGTTTTCGGGCAGCTTTTTTTCCTTCAAAATCATCTCCTTGAAGCTGCCATAAACCCGTTTTGGGTCCACGCAAAGGTCTTCGCCGGAGAGCCTTGACTTCTCTGGGTCGGAGCTGAATGCCCCACAAACCAGCTCGATTTCTGAGTCAAGGGCAGCCGCCATGCGGTGTACCCCGCCGATGAAGGCACCCCGGCCACCGCCGACCATACCCATTCTTATTTTCCGTTTCATAAGCTTCCTAATGATGAATGGTGAATGGTGGAATGATGAATGATGAATTTCGGCTCACCCGTCATTGATTCATCATTCATCATTCCACCATTCACCATTAAAGATTCCGGATTTTAATACTCCTAAACCGCACCTCATGCTCGTGGTCTTGCAGGCCGATATGCCCCTGCTTGGTCAAGCCGTACTGTGGATAGCCCTTGAACTTTGACTTGGCGAGTTGCTCCTTCCATTTTGCAGAGCCGACCTCATATTCGAGGCATTTTTGGCCGTTGAGCCAATGCTCCACCTTGCCGTTGTTGTGCTTGATGAGGGCGGTGTTCCACTCTCCAACGGGCTTCATGGCACAGCCAGCGCCAGCTTCCATGTCGTAGTTGTCGCCGGTGCGGTGCATGTCCATGTTGAAATTGGGGTCCATTTTCGCCCAAGTGTCGTTGTCAATCAGTTGGAACTCCGGTGCATTGTGCCAAATAGCGCTGTCTTTTTCCTCCATTACGAAGTACAAAATGCCGCTGTTGGCGGAGTCGGTGAGCATGAAGTCAGTGGAGAATTCGAAGTTGCCAAACTTCTCGGTAGTGATGAGGTCGCCGCCAAAGTCTTCGGGCTTCGGGTGTGGCGTAGCTGCGATGACCAGTTCGCCGTTCTGCACAGACCAGCCAAGTTTGGGCAGGTCGGTGCGGTTGTAACCACGCCAGCCAGTGAGGCTTGTGCCATCGAAGAGCAGCCGCCAACCTGCAAGGCTTTCGGCTTCCGACAAACCGTTGGCGGGCGTTACTGCCGGCACGTTCGTATCGGTGGTTTCGGTGGATGGGTTGTTCTGGCAGGAAGCCAGTGCAAATGCCGTGATGAGTAGGGTAAAAAGTTGATTCTTCATGTTGTCCAGTTTTGTTTTATTTTGAAACTGGGGCAAGATAGATAAATTCCGTGCGGTGTTCAAAACCGAAAGTGAGAACATTTCACAATGTCGCCGACGATTTAATTTGTTGAAGAAAAAGATTGGAAAGCTGCTTTGAAAAAACAAGTAAAATTGTTGAATGGCAAGGTTGAAAATGAGAAGCAATATCAAGGGCAAATAAAAAAGCGGTGAAGCGCCCAAGGCGCTTCACCGCTTTCCGTACACTACCCATGTAGGTCGCACTAATTCTTTGAAACCTGCACCGTCTCCGTCAACCACTCTTCGCCTACCTGTGCCCGGACGACATATAGGCCATTCGGAACGGAGGACAGGTCCATCTCCACGGCATCGCTATCAATATTGGGCAGGTCAAGTACTGTTACACCCATTGAGTTCACCAACTGGGCGTGGCTGATGGTTAACGCAATTGCCTCGTTTTGCCCATCATCAAATAGGACTTCAAGGTTTAAGACACTGCTGGCGGGGTTGGGGTATATGAGGAAGTTGTAATTCTCTTTACAATTTGTCAAGATTGGGTACAAGTAAAAGTAGCTGACAGTGGAACCGCACTCGTTGTCGGCAGTCACCCTGACAAAGGCTGGCGCGCTGTTCAATGGGTTCATGTAAACTGTGGCCCAATCACAGCCCCCATAGTACAATGTGTGAGGAGGTGACCCTTGGTTGTTGACCAATTCCCAAGTCATGCAGGGTGGTGTGGAGTCGTCGCCGAGCACCTGTGCTACCAGGATATGCCAGCCAGGGCAGACCGTTCGGCTTGCGCCGGGCAGACCATCTATCCGGTGGCCAACGATATTGGGCCTGCCAACAAAAAAGGTCTTGCTGATAGTTTTTGTTACTCCACAACCTGTAATCGTAAAATCCAAGGTAGCCGAAGAACCAGGCATAGATAACCCTCCAATGGTTGGCGACAAGGTGGCACTTGGGCCAATGCCCTGCAAGGGGCTTATTGGGGCGTTGGGCGTCGTGATGGTCCAGGAAGCGCTGGCCCCTGCCGCCAGTGGGTGGGAAAGGTTGTACGTGTTTGTTTCACATAACCTTTCCACGCCGACTACCGAGGCTGTTGAGTTGATTACCCTGAGTGGGATATCAAAGGTGCAGACTGGGGAATTAATGCCATAGTCCTTGGCTACGACTGTCACCGTGCCGCCATGCTGACCGTCCATCTGGACGTCCACGTTTCGGGAAGTAGCCGAACCTATGAAAGACCAACCAGTAGGCAATGTCCAGGTATATTTTAAGCCAGTTTGGCTGGGCGTATATGCACCGGGTTGGGCCGTTGCTGAAAGCCCGTTCAATGCTGGCTCTCCGCAATATGTTTCAAATAGGTCGGCACTGGGTGGGCAGGGCGATGACAGGGTTCGCTGAACAAATTTGGAACCTTCAAAGACCAAGCCGTTCACGCAAGCATGGACAGGGGTTGCCGATACCCCACCGCTTGTGCTTATATCCGTAACCACGGTGATAGTCGGAGACGTGGAAGGTATTTCTATATTCACCCAGCCTGGAGGCAGTATCCAATTGAAGTTGGTGACGGGTAATGTGGTTGGGTCGTTGGTCCCTCTGAACGGGTAGTTCAAGCTTGCCGTATAGTCATGTTCGTTGACAAATCCCACTGGGGAAGTACCAGGCCCTGTTATTGTCGGGCTTAGCCCAACCAAGGTCTTGATGGGGATGTTTTCGTATATTTTACCGCCTGCTGCGCCAGAGCAATCTGAGCCCCCAAGCTTCGCAATGGTTATTTTGGCCCTCATGCCATTATCAAAAAAGGTCACGGCTATTGTACTTGGTCCTGAACTGGGCGTAGTCAGTATAAGGGAACAATTATCATCAGGTGTTACGGTATGGCAGCTTGGATTAAAATTGTTGCTAAGGGTAAACGTAGTAGTTATTTCAGGGCATTGAGCAAGAAGTGTTGGATCAGGAGAAAGCGTGACCTGAGCGAATCCAGAGCATATACTTAAGATTAAAAAAGCAGCCACCCAAAAGGGTGCGGCTCCAATTTGATGTACTTTTAAAGTCCATTTTTATCGACATATTT
>CAZDSU010000072.1:0-33826 GCA_964508135.1 uncultured Saprospiraceae bacterium | reverse complement strand
TTCCCGCCATTTTTCTATCTCATTTATAGGGGGACAAATCGCTGCTGCGCCCCTTCACGCTAATAGGTTTTGTGCAAATAGGGGTTTGGGGCGGAACGCCCCAAAAGACCCTCTCCCCCGACGAGCCGCCGAAGGCGGCGAGGAGGGGCAGCGGTGCATAATTTTTGATTTGCACAAAACCTATTAGTGCAGAGTATAGTAAGCTCTTTGGTGGAACGAGTTTGCTTTCACGCTAAAACGTCATGATCCCGAAAGTAAATATGCCAAGAATGCTTGGAGCAGTTGAAGTGTTTGGCTTTGCATCACTGTTCAATTGTTTGAATGATGTAACTTATTTTTAAAATAGTGTAACGACTATTATCGAAAACCAACCCACCTTTACGCGTAATGGTACAGTTGCAAAATAGACTTGGTAACTTTCAAAAAAAATCAAACGATAATGAAATCCATATTGCTGATTGAAGATACCGCTGAAATTCTTGAGAATTTGACAGAGTACCTGGAAATGGAAGGATACAGCATTTATTCAGCAAGCAATGGGAGTACAGGTCTGGAAATTGCCAAGGAAATGATGCCCGATTTAATTGTATGTGATGCCTTGATGCCCGAAATGAATGGCCACGAAGTTTTGCGTTTGCTATTGGACGATGCCAAAACTTCTAAAATACCCTTTATTTTTAGCACGTCAATGTCAGAGAGGATTGACAAAGCAGCTGCATTGGAAATGGGCGCCGACGATTATCTGGTCAAGCCGTTTGAACTGAAAACATTATTGGCAGTCGTAAAAGCGAGGATTCAAGCTGGGAGCAGAAGAGTAGATAGCATTGAAGCTCATGTTTGCTGAATCACCGATAAATTTGCAAAATCTGGGAATAATGCAACTATTGTTCTGAATTTTGTAACAACTGAAGATGGTTATACATTCATCTTTGCATCAGAAAATTTAAACAATAAAAATTAGAATGAAAAAATCAATCACCATTACCGCACTGTTGCTACAAGCAACTTTCATTTCTGTTATGCTTTTGGGAGTCTCTTCATGTACGAACAACCAACCTGAAGACACAAAAGATGTTGCAGAAGAGCACAACGATGCCAAGTACAACAAGGCAGCCGACGAAAAAGACGCCCAATTCTTGGTAAATGCAGCTGAAATCAATTTAACTGAAATCAGTTTAGGCAAACTTGCACATGAAAAAGGCACATCCAGGCATGTAAGAGATTTGGGTAAAATGATGCACGAACATCACCAAGCATCATTAAACGATTTAACGGCACTGGCCAAATCAAAAATGGTAACTATCCCTACTACCATTACCGATAATGGAAACCAAGCCTACAATAATCTTAATGATAAATCTGGAGCTGATTTTGACAAAGCATATTCAGACATGATGGTAGCTGGACACAAAGATGCAGTTGCTATATTTGAAACCGCATCAACAGATCGTGCCGATGATGATATAAAAGCATGGGCCGCCGCTACACTTCCAGAATTGCGCAAGCATCTTGACCAATCTATTACCTGCCAAAAGCTGTGCGAAAAAATGTAGTCACCATTAGATAATAACTAAGTAAAGAGGATTTTATAAAGTAGACCAACAGCGAAGATTTCAAATTAAACTATATCCACTATCGAGAGGCCGGGTTATCAAACCCGGCAGTCCCGGAACCGCCGGGTTTGATAACCCGGCCTCTCGAAAAGAATTCTGGTCTACTTTATTAAATCTGCTTCACTAAGTACACTGGAAACAAAATTTCTTCACTTTTGTCGGTTCTCGCTGCCTTGTGTTCTCCCTGCTATGCGCCGCCTTTGTCATCGCCGTAGGCGACCCGTCCACGCCTCGATTCACGTCACGTTTGCACGTAATGCGTGGACAGGTCCCGACCTTGGTCGGGATGACAAAGGCGGCGCACAACCGTGACGACAACCATGGCGTGAAAAGGTAAAAGTCAAGGAATTTAATTTACGCTGTACTAAGGACAATGGCTCGTGAAGGTTTCAAGTTTCAGGTTTCACGGGGGGCTCTCGTCAATTGAAAATGGCGTGCATTTTTAAAATGACTTTGCTAGCAAATCAACTTCTTAAAAAATGGATGTAGCAGACTTTTCCTTGAAACTTGAAACCAAAAACCTCACGAACCATTGAAGGAGCTTTCAAATAATAAACCCAGCGTGTTTCGGCGGCTTTGCGGATAGCCATCGGCATCGGAAAATCCCTGAAATACTGGAGTTTTTTTTTGAAAGCTACGTAAGTTTACATTTTTATGAAATTAGCATTTCAAAAATTGGCAACAATGGCAGACAATATTGAGTTTGAAAAATCAAAGCCTTATATCACCATAGAAATAGTGGAGTATGTGCCCAATGCTGTTGTAATCAAAACAATACTGAAAAAAATAACAGGAAATGTCAGTGTAATGTCTCTTGATAGTGGTGAGGGATTGACAGAAAAGACTACGCCATTTGATACTTTTGTCCAAATCATTGATGGGAAAGCTGAAATCGTCATCAATGGTATTTCTAATCAATTAACTACTGGCGATTCTATTGTCATCCCTGCCCACGCAGCCAATTTTGTAAAACCAAATGGACGTTTCAAGATGATTCAAACAGTGATAAAAAGTGGGTACGAATGATATTGCCCAAGCACGAAAAGTTGGCTTGTGAAATTTTTGCCGTGACGGCATTGATTCAACAAGCCTACCCGGCACAATATCGCCTCTTGGACGAAACCCCGCTGTTCCTTTTTGATGAAATCAACCGCATTGATTTTGAGCATTATTTGGAGTCGCTCAAGGCCCAGTTGGCTTCCTTTGAGAGGGTAGCCATTTTTTCGAAAACCTTTGAATAATGCAACCTTAATACTGAATTGTGCAATACTTCCTTGCAAGATTAAGCCCATCTTTGCAATGTGGAAATTCATCCACCCATTAAATTCAATCAAATGAGCAAAGACAAAGGCGGAAAGAACGCCAAAAAAGCACCTGCTGGCAAAACAACCGGCAAAACAAAGGTCGTATCGGACTACAAGGCAGAAAGCAAATCTGGCTATGGCAAAGATCCCGCACCCAATGTTTTTGCCCCAAAACCCGCAACCAAGGGAGCTGGAAGCCCCAAGTCGAAATAATATGGGTTACTTCATATTGTTTGTATCCCAAGCTGCGCCTAGTTTTTTGATGCCACCTACCTGATAAACCCTTATCAACCCTATTTGGGCCATGCACTACTCGTCACGTAAAAGGTCGGGAAAACTTGGCTATTTGCAGTGTAAAACGTTTGCATTTAAGAACAATTTAATTCCAAAAAAAGGTGACACTTTGAGCATGGTGGCTGAGTTATCGCTTGGCGTCATGCTTGATGTTCACCCATTTTTTCTTCCAAAAAAACAGGTTGAACCATTGCAGGTTATCCTGCATCAGACACGAATAAAAGCTTATGGTAGCAGTAAATAAACATGGAGTTATACTCGACAAAACATCGCTTGGTTTTGAAAATGAAGGTGTTTTAAACCCAGCGGCAATAAGGGATGGCGAGACCGTTCATTTGTTTTACAGGGCAGTCAGGAAGGGCAATTTTTCCAGCATTGGCTATTGCAGTTTGCAAGGGCCACTTACCGTGAAAGAACGATTGGATATGCCCGTGCTTTTCCCACAATTTGACTATGAGTCTCATGGTGTCGAAGACCCTCGTATTACCAAGATTGATGGGATTTATTATCTCACCTACACAGCTTATGATAACGTCAATGCGTTAGGCGCATTGGCAACTTCATCGGATTTGCAGCATTTTGAAAAACAGGGCATTATCGTGCCACAGTTCACCTACGACGAATTCATACACCTTGCTGAATGTAAAGGCCATATCAACGAGAAATATACCCGATTTAACGACCCCAGCCGCCAAAGGTCGATTGTGGATAAAACAGTACTGCTATGGGACAAAAACGTAGTCTTTTTTCCAAGAAGAATAAATGGCAAGCTGTACTTTCTGCACCGCATAAAACCTGATATCCAAATCGTTGCTGTAAATGAATTGCAGGAACTGAACAAAGCATTTTGGGAGGATTATTTTATGCACTTAACGGACAATATCGTGCTGTCGCCAAAGCACGACCATGAAGTGAGTTATATCGGTGGTGGCTGTCCGCCCATTGAGACGAAAGATGGTTGGTTGTTGATTTATCATGGTGTATATGACACGACGAAGGGTTATGTATATACAGCATGTGCAGCCTTGCTGGACTTGGAAAACCCGAAGCGGGAAATAGCCCGGCTTTCTTACCCCTTGTTTGTGCCTGAACATGCTTGGGAACTCAAAGGCGAAGTTAACAATGTCTGCTTTCCCACGGGTGCGGCCTTGTTTGATGACGAACTATATATTTATTACGGGGCTGCCGACGAACATATCGCATGTGCTTCTGTCAGCCTATCGGCGCTCTTGGTGGAGCTGCTATTAAATGCCAATAACAATGAAAAATGAAGCCATGTTAAGTTTTGATGAGGCTGTGACCAAGATATTTACCCCATTAACCTTTTTGAACGGGGCGGCACAATACCCAGCGGATAAACTGCCGGAGATATTATTCATGACCTCCTATCCTCCGAGGGAATGTGGCATCGCCACCTATTCGCAGGATTTGTTAAAAGCATTGGACAATAAGTTCAATGATTCGTTCTCGCTCAAAGTCTGTGCGCTGGAAGCTGGGCCTTCAAATCATGCCTACCCAGATGAGGTAGAATACGTCCTCGACACAGAAGATGCCGCCGAATTTATTGACTTGGCCAATGCCATCATGATGGACCAGCAAGTCAAACTTGTTGTGGTGGAGCATGAGTTTGGTCTTTTTCGACATGCCGGCGAAGATGCCTTTCTCCAATTTTTATACAGCCTGACCAAGCCAGTCATCGTTGCATTTCATACGGTATTGCCGCAGCCGGGCAATGCCATGAAAATAAACGTCCAGCGCATCGTAGCGGCTAGTGCATCCATCATTGTGATGACCAAACATGCTGCAACAATATTGAAACAAGACTATGATGTAGCGCACGATAAAATAGTAGTCATTGCACATGGGACGCATCTGGTGCCGCATTTGGACAAAGACCTTTTAAAGGAAAAATACGGTTTGTCGGGCCGGAAGGTGCTGTCCACTTTTGGGCTGTTGAGTTCAGGTAAAAGCATCGAGACGACCTTGGATGCCCTACCAGCCATTGTGGAACAAAGCCCCGATGCGTTATTCCTCGTCATCGGCAAAACGCACCCCGGCGTTGTACAATCCGAGGGCGAAACCTACCGCAATATGCTGAAGGCGAAGGTCGAGGAACTGTCGCTCCAATCCCATGTCAAATTCATCAACCAATACCTGCCCTTGCAGGATTTGCTGGAGTATTTGCAGTTGACGGATATTTACCTGTTTACCTCCAAAGACCGCAACCAAGCGGTGAGCGGCACTTTTTCCTATGCCATGAGCTGCGGCTGCCCGGTCATTTCCACGCCCATTCCCCATGCCAAGGAAGTGCTTCGGACGGACACCGGCATCCTCATTGATTTTCAAGATTCCGAGCAACTGGCGGCCGGCGTGAACCGCTTGATGAACGATGAGCCATTGAGAAGCGCATTTAGTTCGAGCACCTTGCAGCGCATCGTGCCAACGGCTTGGGAGAATTCCGCCATTGCACATGCCCTGCTGCTGCAACGCACGGTGGAGCAGGCAAACGCTGCCGAAACTTCGACAAATAAGACCCTCCTGGCCAAACACCTAAGCAACAATATCCACTTACAATACCGCCTACCAGCTATCAAACTGGCGCATTTAAAGAAAATGACCACTGAGGTTGGGATGATTCAATTTTCCAAAATCAACCAGCCCGATATTGACTCCGGTTATACCCTCGACGACAATGCCCGAGCATTAATTGCCGTCTGTATGCACTATGAATTGACAGGAGATGAGGCGGACATCAACTATATCCGCACTTATCTTCATTTTATAGAAAACTGCCAACTGCCCAAGGGCAACTTCTTGAACTATAAAGACGCTGCGCAAAACTTCACCGACCAAAACTTCGAGACTAACCTCTCCGACGCCAATGGCAGGGCCTTGTGGGCATTGGGATTTTTGGTAGCAAAAAGTGCTTTCTTGCCAGCAGATATAATAGCAACGGCAGTAGGGATTGTGGAGCGGGCATTGCCGCAAATAGCAACCATGCGCTCCACAAGGGCCATGGCATTTGCCATCAAAGGATTGTATTATTACAACCTTGAAAACAGATCGTATAAAACCACCGAACTCTTGAAAACACTCGCAGACAGGCTCGTTCAGATGTACCGCCACGAATCGGAACCGCACTGGCGATGGTTCGAAAGTTACCTGACCTATGCCAATAGCATCCTGCCGGAAGCCATGCTTTGCGCTTGGCAAGAAACCGGGGATATGGTATATAAATCAGTGGCCAAATCCACCTTTGATTTTTTATTGTCCCTCACTTTTAATGATAAGGAAATAAAGGTAATATCCAACAAAAGCTGGCTGCAAAAAGGGCAGGAACCAGCACAGCACGGCGAACAGCCCATTGATGTGGCCTATACCATATTGGCCATGAAACGATTTTACGAAGTATTCAAAACGGAAAGCTATGCCCATAAAATGACGACGGCATTCAATTGGTTCCTCGGCAACAACCACCTGCGCCAAATCATCTACAATCCCTGCACGGGCGGCTGCTACGATGGCCTCGAAATGGAGCAAGTAAACCTCAACCAAGGCGCGGAATCTACCCTGAGCTACCTCATGGCAAGAATGACCATCGAAAGGCAGCGGCTTGCCAATGCAGTTTTACCTCCAAATAATAAACAACACTACTTGGTTGCTCCTACTTCAGCACCTGTAAATTCCTGAGAAGTTTGCTTTGTCCGGCACGCAGTGGCACTGCTTGGCAGCAACTCCTGCAACAAATCTTCTCCCACACCGGAAATGCTTCATCCCACACTAAGAAGCTGTTTAGACTTTCCTGTTTGAGATAAAAAAGAGTGATTTTTTGTCCTGAAGTCAGGAATTTTTGAGGGAATAGCAGCGCTATTGCCGAAAAAATTGCTGATTTCAGGGCGGAAAAGCGCCTTTTTTAGCCAAATGAGGAAAGCCTAATTCTACTTTGTTACTTTAAAAAAAAATCTATCCAAGTGGGGCGATGCGCCGCCAAAACTTTATCAAAACTGCCATTTCCCCTCCTCGCCGCCTTCGGCGGCTCGTCGGGGGAGGGAGCCTTTGGGGGCGTTCCGCCCCCAAACCCCCTACTTTCCAAAGTGATATGTTCAATATTCTAAAGTAACAAAGTAGAACTAAACAGCTTCTAACACAGGTAGCCAAACAAAACTTAGTTTCAATTTTGAAGTGCAACTTCTAGGGGTAAAAAGTAGGTTCGGTAAAAATGCCATACCATTCACTGCTTCAAAAAGTTGAAAACTGAACGAGCATAACCAACTGACCTGCAATCCAACTAAAGGCTATGAAAGATGGACTTTGCGCCTGCTAGCAGAGAAAGCCGTGCAGCTCTACCAGGATGAAAGTATTTCCTGAGAAGGAGTCAGGCAGGTGCCAAAAAATACGAAATTAAGCTGGGCAATATCCCGTACGACAGTTAATCAACCCTTAATCAAAAGCATTATTGGTTGCCTTCCGAATTTTTCTCCGAACTTTGCGAAGCAAACAAAATTGGAAAAACATGAAGCAGGCATTACTCATTTTAATCTCAACCCTACTCTGTGGCCAACACCTCCGGGCACAGTCAGACCTTGAGGTGACTCCTGCCCAGTGGGAAAGTACCATTGAATTCGACCTCAGCAATACCTACGAGTACACCGCCTGCCATGCCCGTATAAAGAACAATAGCCACCAAACCCTCAATCTGCGCTGGGAAATCATCGTGGATGAAGCCCCTGACGGGTGGCGGTTCTCCGTTTGTGACCAGAACACCTGCTACTTCACGACCAATACCACCAACGTTGATTTTTACGACCGCATTCCCTACGCCCCAGTTATCATGCTGCCCGGTGACACCGCCAAACTGAACCTGAACGTCTTCCCCATCGGGCAGGCTGGCACGGCCAATATCAGGATAAACCTCTACGACCTTGCCAATCCAAAAGCCCTGCTCAATACCGCCTATTATTTTGTGACAATTGAAGGGGTAACACCCGTCACCGAGGTGGACAAAGGGCGGCTCCGCATATACCCAAACCCCGTCACCGATTACCTGACCATCACCAAAAACACCTTCATCAGGCAGCTCTGGGTCTCCAACGTGCTCGGCAAGCGGGTGCGCACTTTCGACACCAGCTTCGGCAACAAGTACGACATTGCCGACCTCCCCGATGGCATCTACCTCGTGAGCATGGTGGACGCCAACCGCAAGGTGGTGAAGACCGTCCGCATCAGCAAGCGGGGAATTCGGCCATAATTCATTGCTGAATTGCTTCATTGTTGAATTGTTAGATTGCTTCGCCAAACCATGAAGCCATGAATTCACTTCGAGAAGAAATATTGCGGGAGCACTCCAAGGCGCAGACCATGCGCATCGTCCACCAAATCGGCGACGACCGGGCGGCCTTCGACGAGCTGATGCAGCTTTTCCTAAATGATGAGCGGATAGTGGTTCAACGGGCAGCTTGGGCAGTCAGCTACTGTCTCGAAGCCCACCCTGAATGGGCGCACGACTACTTGCCCGACCTGCTCAAAAACCTCCTAAACCCCGTCCACGACGCCGTCAAGCGCAACACGGTGAAGTGCTTGGAGTTCGTCCCCATTCCAGAAGAACTGGCAGGCGAAGCAATAAACACACTCTTCCAATTTTTGGCCGATCCACGGGAAACAATCGCCGTGCGCTGCTACGCCATGACCGCCCTGTTCAATATTTGCAAAAACGAGCCTGACCTTCTCGAAGAGCTGCGCCTCATCATCGAGGACATGATGCCACATGCAACCGCAGGCCTACGGGCAAGGGGTAGCAGGGTGCTGAAGGAGATTTCCAAACTCATCCCGAAGTCATTTTCCGGCTGAAAACAACGCAATAAACGCCGCCACGAAAGGCAAAAAGCCCAACAGCACCCATTTGATGGCACTGCCATGATTACCTTTCGCAAACTGAATCCAAGCTACGATGTCCGTAATGATGAACGCTACCGGCGAAGCAAACATCAGGTAAACAAAAGCCCAAAGGGCGGTGGATTTTTCGCTGCCCGGCGCATCCATAGCCATGGGCGAAAACATGGCCATGAAGCCCGAAACGACCGCCATGCCAGCGCCAGCGAGGCAAAGCAAGAGTGCAAGTATTTTCATTTGTTGAAAGTTGGTTGTATTCTTTTGGGCAAAAATAATCCGAATTTGTGGTCGCCCAATTTATTGGGCAGACCGGATGTGTTCATTTCGGTCTGCCCAATAAATTGGGCGACCACAACTCCAAACACTTTTGCCTTTTTACTTTCTACTTTTGCCTTTAATGACCATCCAGACCTACAACGAGACCTTCCTTCACGAACTGGCTCGCCTCAACCCGGCGCAACGGGAGGCCGTCGAGCACATCGAAGGGCCGGTGCTGGTCATCGCCGGGCCGGGCACGGGCAAGACCCACATCCTCGCCGCCCGTATCGGCAACATCCTGCTGCGCACCGACGCCCAACCGCACAACATCCTCTGCCTCACCTTCACCGACGCCGGGGTACAGGCCATGCGGCAGCGGCTGCACCAACTCATCGGACCGGATGCCCACAAGGTGCACATCTTCACCTTCCACTCGTTTTGCAACACCATCATCCAGGACAACCTCGACCTCTTTGGCCGCCGGGAACTGGAGCCGCTCAGCGACCTCGAACGGGTGGAAATCATCCGGCAACTGATGGATGAACTGCCCTGGCAGCACCCCCTCCGCCGGGGTCGGGCAGATGGCTATTTCTACGAGAGTCACCTCCAAAACCTCTTCCGCCGCATGAAATCGGAGAATTGGACGGCGGCTTTTGTGCTGAAAAAAATGGACGAATACCTCGCCGACCTACCCAACCGGGAGGAGTTTATTTACAAGCAAAACCGGGGCAGCGTAAAAAAAGGCGACCTAAAAACTGCCAAAATCGAGGAAGAACAACAGAAAATGGAACGCCTGCGCAGCGCCGTACAGCTTTTCGAACGCTACGAAAAACTGATGCATGACAGCCGCCGCTACGACTACGAGGACATGATTTTGTGGGTGTTGCGGGCCTTCCGGGACTACCCCAACCTGCTCGCCCGCTACCAGGAGCAGTACCTCTACTTCCTCCTCGACGAGTACCAGGACACCAACGGCGCCCAGAACGAAATCCTCCATCGCCTCACCGAGTTCTGGGACACCCCAAACGTCTTCATTGTCGGTGACGACGACCAGAGCATCTACGAGTTCCAGGGGGCGAGGCTGAAGAACATCTCCGATTTTTACCACAGCTACCACAGCGAGCTGAAGGTGGTGGTGCTCACGGAAAACTACCGTTCCTCGCAGCATATCCTTGACACGTCGGGGTCACTGATTGGACAAAACAAAATCCGCATCCTCAACAACCTCAAGGATTTAGGCATTGAGAAAATCCTCACGGCCCGCCATGCCGACTTCGCCGGACTGCCCCTGCTCCCCGTCGTGACATGCTACTCGAACCGCTTGCAGGAGGAGGTGGCCATTGCGGAACAGCTCGAAAAACTGATGAACGACGGCTTCCCGCTTGACGAGGTGGCCGTCATTTTTGCGAAGCACAAACAGGCCAAGCGCCTGATGGCGATTTTGGGCAAAAAGGGCATCCCGTTCCAGACCCGACAGTCCGTGAACGCCCTCGACCTGCCGCTGGTGCAGAACCTCCGGCTTTTGCTCGGCTATTTCCACGACGAGTTTCACAAGCCATTCAGCGGCGAACATGGGCTGTTCCGCATTCTACATTTCGATTTTTTTGGTGTAAAACCGCAGGACCTCGCCCGCCTCAGCATGTGGCTGGCCGCCGAGGGCGAGGGCTGGACGGGCATGGAAACGCTGCCACCCAAGCCCGGTGTCCGCCCCGTATCGCTGTACCTGCGGAGCGCCATTTCCAATAAAAAACTGCTGAAAGAAGCCGGGCTGGAGCAACCGGAAAAATTGCTGCAAGTAGCTGATTTTCTGGAGTTTATGCTTGGGCAGTATGCCAACCTTGGCCTCCCGGCCTTCGTGGAGCGGGTCATCAACCGTAGCGGTTTGCTGCGCAAAATCCTGGACGGCGAGCAACGGCAGGAGCAGGTGCAGGTGCTTTTTGCCTTCACCAGTTTTATCGAAAAAGAGGCCGAACGCAACCCCCGCCTCGGACTCAGCCGCCTGCTCGAAATTTTCAAAAGCATGGATGCCAATCGGATTCGTTTGGAAATTGGAAATTGGAAATTGGAAATTGGGAGACCAGCTAACCCACAATCCTCAATTTCCAATTTCTCAATTTCTCAATTTCCAATTTCCAATTCCGCAATCCAACTCCTCACCGCCCACAGCGCCAAGGGCCTCGAATTCCGCCGGGTCTTCCTGCTCGACTGCGTGAAGGAGCAGTGGGAGCCGAACAAGCGCAGCGGCGGGCAGCAGTTTTCGTTCCCTGACACACTGACCTTGAGCGGCGAGGCAGATGCGGAGGAGGCACGTCGGCGGCTGTTTTACGTCGGCATGACGAGGGCGAAGGAGTCGCTGCAAATCAGCTACGCCGAGCAGGGCGACGACGGCAAGGCGCTCAACCCGGCCATTTTTGTGGAAGAAATATTGCAGGGAACTGGCCTGGACGTGCAGCCCGGCAGCGCCACGACGGAGGCCATGCTGAACGTGCAGGCGGCACTTTTGCTGGAAAACAAGCCCAAGGGCATCGAGCCGCACGACCGGGAAGCGGTGCAGTCGCTGCTCGAAAAGTTTACGTTGAGCATTTCATCGCTGAACAAGTTCCTGCGCTGCCCGCTGAGTTTTTACTACGAAAACGTGCTGCGGGCGCCTGCGGTGGCAACCGAGGCGGCGTTTTACGGCACGGCCATGCACGAGGCATTGCGCCGGGGCTTCGAGAAGATGCTGCGGGCTGCGCCCAACAATCGGCAATTTCCTTTTGTGGGAGAATTTGTGCAGTTTTTTGAAGCGGAAATGAAACGCCAGCAGGGGTTTTTGAGTAAAAAGGATTTCGAGCGAAGGCTCGACCTGGGTAGGCAATACTTGGCAGATTACGTGCGTCACCACCAAGCCAACTGGCCCAAAAACTGCAAGGTGGAGCAGGAGTTCAAGTTTGTGGTGGTGGAGGGCGTGCCGCTCATGGGCGTCATTGATCGGATTGATTATGTGGACAAGGCGGGCTTGGAGGCGCATATCGTGGACTATAAAACGGGCAGTGCAGACCCTGCCAAGCTGAAAAGGCCGGACATGGAGTTGGCAGTTCGACAGTTGGCAGTTGGCAGTCAGTTCGACAGTCAATTAGTCCAGCAGCCCTCAGACAATAGCCAGTTGCAGGGCCCCCAATCCGAAATCCGAAATCCGAAATCCGAAATCGTTTACGGTGGCACTTACTGGCGGCAACTTGTCTTCTACAAAATCCTGTTTGAAAACTGGCGGAACAACCCCGCCCTGGCCGTCAGCGCCGAAATCAGCTACCTCGAACCCGATTCAAAAGGGGCGTTCACCGATAAGCGCATCCAATTTGAGCCGGGCGACGTGGCCTTCGTTAAAAACCTCATCGTGGACACCTACGGCAAAATCATGCGCCAGGAGTTCTACGAGGGCTGCGGCGAGGCGACTTGCTCTTGGTGCAATTTCTTGAAGAACCAGCAGCAGGTGGACAGTTTTGCGGAGGTGGAGATTGAGGAGTTGGATGATTGAGATATACTTACACCCGTAACATCCATGCATCCTTTTCACCGCACTGCCTCGTAACAGTACGCATTTTGATAGGTAGCGGTGAGGATGAGGGGCTTCTTGCCGCCCCCGCCGGGCCAGATGGCCACTTCCTTGTAGTTTTCCCCGTCAGGGCTTTCGAGGTTCCAGATGATTTTACCCGTGGCCATGTCCACGGCCATGAGGGTGCCGCTGCCGCCGCTGCTGAAGTACAGCACCCCGTTCAGCTGCGATAGGTGGCTGGTGGTACCAAGGCCATCGTAGTCCTGCTTCCAGATGACTGCCCCCGTGTGCAGGTCGAGGCAGTAGAGCGCTTTGGCCTCTGCCATGGCGTAGATGCGCCCATCGAGAACGAGGAAGCTACCGAAGTCGAAGTTGCCGCCGCAGTCGTAGGCCCAGACGCTGTCGCCCGTCCAAAGGTCGTTTGCGCAGATATGGTTGCCTACGCTGGTGACGACGATGTCTTCCGAGATGATGGGGAAATTGGAAATGGAATGTGTCCAGTGCTTGGGTAGAATCTGTTTTTCAGAGTACTCCCATCTGTCTTCGGTGCGGTTGTAGAGGCCGAGGAATGGAAGGACGTTCCAGTTTTCCGCTCCTTTTGCGTAAGCACTCAACAGGTATTGTTTTCCATTGGCTTCAAACAAATTACCACCATTGGTGGCAACAGCAATTTGTGCTGAGTTATCTGGTATTAGCACAAGATTTGCTGGTCGAGGTAAGGGGTATTTGTCGCCGGTATAGATATTGCCTACATAATCAGCATAAATCCTGTAGCCCATTGTGTCGCCATTGTCGCCTTGAGACAAGAATTCATCCTTGGTTCCTGTGAGATAAGTTCCAAAACCTTGATCAGCAGTTACTTTCCAAACTGTCTGCCCCGTTGCCATGTCAATGCAGTAAGAACGGGGGCCGTTCTGGAAAATCAAAATATTTTCGTAATAATACGGCCACTTTAGGCTTAAAAAAATACTTTCAATATCTTTTCCTAAATAGTCGTTCCACTCCCATTCAACTTCACCATCAAAAATATTTAATGCAGCCAGTTTTGCATTGGCTTCAAAATGCGTTGCAGTGATGTATTTATCCTGAAAAATTGGGACTTGGATAGGTCCCGACCAAATCCACTGGTTTTCAGTAAGTGGCCTCTTCCAGACATATGGCTTCTTGATTATTGCGCCTGTATCGTCCTTTACCAAATCTTCTTTTTTACAAGTTGAAAAAAATAGGAATACAGTGACAGTAAATAATATTTTGATACTACTCATGATTTTAAGTTTAAAGAAGGCAAGGCATTATGCCTTGCCTTCTTGGAAAATCTTATCTTGGGTTAGTCCTGAAGAAATCAGGGTCTGGCCTATTAAAGATGTCGTTAAAATGATTCCACATCTCTGGGTGGTTCAGCACCTCCATGTGGTTCACTTCCTCGTTCTGGTAAGTCGGCACGCCAGCCGCTCCCGTGGTCATTTCCGCTTCGAGGATGAATCCGTCGTTGGGGGCGTTGGGAGCAAAGATTTGAACCCAAATTGCAAGGAACAAGGAAATACAAATCAGGATTTTGTTTTTCATGCGGAGTGATTTTATCAAGTGGCTTTTTTCAACAAAAAGGAAAAGACAGCGTAGAATTCAGGCTAAAGGTAGGATTGAAATCTAACAGGTGGTGCGTAGAACTTCTACTTTTGCCTTTTTACTTTGTACTTTTTCAATATGCCATACGAATCCTACGAACCCGTCATCGGCCTCGAAATACACCTGCAACTCGCCACGCAGAGCAAAGCGTTTTGCAGCGACGACGCCAGTTTCGGCGGCGAGCCGAACACGCATGTGAGCGCCATATCGCTGGGGCATCCCGGCACGCTGCCACGGCTGAACAAGCGGCAAGTGGAGTACGCCGTGCGGCTGGGCCTGGCGCTCGGCAGCCGCATCAACCTGCGCAACTGCTTCGACCGGAAGAACTATTTCTACACCGATTTGCCGAAGGGCTACCAAATCACGCAAGACCGCCTGCCTGTCTGCGTCGGCGGCTCGATGGAACTGCAAATGGACGGCTACCGCCGCACGGTGCGCATCCACCACCTGCACATGGAGGAGGACGCCGGGAAGAGCATCCACGACCTCAGCCCACGCCACTCGATGATAGACCTGAACCGGGCGGGCGTGCCACTCCTCGAAATCGTGAGCGAACCCGACCTGCGCAGTGGCGAGGAGGTGGACGCCTTCATGACCGCCATGCGCCAATTGGCTCGCTACCTCGGAATCTCCGACGGCAATATGCAAGAAGGCTCCATGCGCTGCGACGTGAACGTTTCCGTGCGGAAAAAAGGCGAAACGCTGCTCGGCGAGCGCTGCGAAATCAAGAACGTGAACTCGATGCGCTTCGCAAGGCAGGCCATCGAATTCGAGGTGAAACGGCAGGTGGATTTGCTGGAAAATGGGCAGGAAATCATACGCTCCACCCTCAACTTCAATCCTGCCACGGGCGAGACTTCGCCCATGCGGGACAAGGAGAGCGCTCACGACTACCGCTACTTCCCCGACCCCGACCTGCCACCCGTAGTGTTCACGCAGCAGTGGGTGGATGAGGTGGCCGACAGCCTACCGGAACTTCCACAGACGCTTTTCAAACGCTTCGTCAACGAGTTTGACCTGCCCGAATACGACGCCCGGCTGCTGACGCAGGAGCGAGAGACGGCAGCGTTTTTTGAAAAAACAGCACGGGTCTGCTCCCAAACTGAGGTCGGCTCCCCTTTAGGGGTTGGGGGTAGGGGTAAAGCGGCTGCCAACCTTTTTATCAATAAAATAAGCCCTTGGCTGGCGGAAATGGGCAGCAGCATCGAGGATTTTCCGGTGTCAGCGGAGCAATTGGCAGCCTACCTCCAGCTCATCGAATCGGGGCAGGTGAGCGCCTCCATCGCTAACCAGCGGCTCTTCCCCGAACTGGTGAAGTCACCCGATACCTCGCCACTCGAACTGGCACAGTCGCTGAACCTGCTGCAAAGCGCTGATTCGGATTTTTTGGAAAAAATCGTGGACGAGGTGCTGGCCGCTAACCCCTACAAGGTGGCGGAGTACCGCAAGGGGAAGAAGGGTCTGATTGGCTTCTTCATGGGCGAGGTGATGCGGGCCTCGAAGGGGAAGGCCGAACCGAAGGCAACGAATGAGTTGGTGGCGAGGAAATTGGCGGGGTGAAGTTTGGCTTAAAAAACCTGATAGCTTAGGCTAAGGGCAAGGTACTGGGATGATGGTTTCTTTGATAAACCAAAATATCCGGTCGTATAGGTATTGGCAATTCTAATGTCCAGCCCAATTCGTTTATACTGGCCGCTAAGGCCAATAGTTGGCCCGAACTCGTAAAACCGCTTGTAATAGTGCTTATCATAGGTTGGCGCATTGTCTATACTATTGATATATCCCGTACGCTCGGTAATATCCCAGTTCAGTCCCAACCTATGTGCCATCCCGATTTTAATTGCTGGCATTATGGAGAGTTTACTAATTTTAAATGAAACCGTGTTGCTTATGCCTATTTGGCTCGAACGATAGTCAATTATTGAAATGAAATTTTGTGTGCCAAAAGTTATATGTGTGTCACTTTTCTTATTGTCATTATAAAAAATAACTTCATTATAGAAGGCTGTCCTTTTGTTCGATTTTCGAAAGAAATAATTAAACCCAAACCCTAATTGATAACCTGAAACCCCACTGATTTCCCTATTAGAAGCAGGGTTGAAATTATAACTTGAAAGATGAGCGCCAAGCAATACTTGCCCAGTCATCTTTGATTTTTCAGCGAAAAGTAAATAGCTGGCTTTGCTTCCCGCACATTCATCCACTGTTTTGCAAAAACTCAGAAGGCCTTTTTCTAGCAGCCTCTCCCCTGGTTTTGGTCCCCAGTCTCCAGCCAGCAGCATTTTTTGAGCGGTCGGGCAGTCTTGCGTCAATTCAAGAAGCTGCTTGCGGTATAAGTCAACGCTCTCAATTTTATAATCATTTTTCCATAGTTTCCTGACCAATTCTTTTGGGTTGCTGCCATCTGGTTCAACGAAAAAGTGCTGCTTGCCCGTTATGGAAGTGAAGGTGAAAAGCTTCCATGCGCCTTGGTAAATCAATTGCAGCCAAGCAGTGTCCCGCTGGTAATGAAGTTCTGGGGTGGTTTCAAGTTCACTCAAAATATGGGACGACACTTCGATGTCAACTTCCTTGCGCTCATAGTACAATTTTTGTCCACCGTGGCCAACGACCGAAAACCCCGAAAGGTCGGCTACCCTGTATGCTTTCTGACTCCCACCGCCTGAAGTAAACTCAATGGCACGGGGCGACTTTATCCAGTTTTCCACGGCAATTTTCCCAGTCAATTTGTTACCGTCATTGGTGGTGATAGTGGCTTCCAAATATTGCCGTTGACCCAAAAGCAAGCAAGGTAAAGCAGCGAGGAGGAGTTGAAAAGCAAGTTTGAGCATGTAGTTTTTCATTTTTGGGCTTTCAAAAAGCGGTTTGTAAATTGTTGTGGTGGCAAACCTAACAAATACGTTGGAAATGCGTTTGAGTTCGGGCTAAAATGAGGTTTTGGAACATCAATCTCGAATCCATCCAACTACTTCTCAGGCAAAACCCCGCCAAACCCTTATTTTCGCACCGAATTTCTCAAAATGCTAATCTCAAACATGAAATATCGCATTACGTATTGGCTGTTGCTGCTGGTTTTTGGCCTTTCGGCGCAAACACCCAGCCCCGACAACCTCATTCCCCGGACGTTATTTTTCAAGGAAAAAACCAAGTCGAACGTGCGCCTCTCGCTCGACGGCAGCACCGTTTTTTACCAAAAAAAGGCTGATGGTTCGGACAGCACGCTCTACTACGTCCAGGGAAATTTCCCGCTGCACGAAAAGAAAAGGTACTTCGACGGCAAGCTGACCAACTGGCACCTGCTCTACGAAGGAGGCCTGATGGTCGTGTTGCAGCGGGATACCAGCTTCGAACTTTACAGCACCTCGCTGACCTCCAACAAGCTGCGCAAAGTCAATTTTTTCCCCTTCAAAAGCCTGAGCGTAGCACACATGAGCACCCGTTTCCCGAACAAGATTGCGGCAAATATCGTGGCAGTTGACCCATCGCAGAGCGGCCTCTACATCCTCGACCTCTTGAGCGGCAGCACCAAGCGCCTCGGCCTGATGGACGGTCTGGAACAGGTATTTTTAGATGAAAATTTTGGCTTGGTGGCGGCGCTCCGCAATGATTCCAACATGGTGAGAACCCTCCTGCGCCGCCAGGGCGGACAGTGGTTGGAGGCTATCAAATACCCGTTTACGCCCGATTTCTTCATCGGCGGCGTGTCGAGAATCGTGTCGGTGAACCATGACGGGAAGACGATTTACGCCACCGACAACACCGGGAAGGACAAGGCCAGCCTCGTGGCCATCAGGACTGAGACGGGCGAAGTGACCGAACTTGCCAGCGACCCTGACGCAGATATTTTCCCCGCAGCGTTTACGCTGGACTTGTCGGGTAAGCCGACTTCCGTGGTGGCGCTCTTCGCCAGTACCCGCCGCCACATCGTGGATGAGGGCGTCCAGGCGGACTTCGAGTTTTTGGACAAAGAACTGAAAAGCAGTACCAGCTTCGTTGGCGCCAGCCAAGACCACAACACCTGGCTCGTGCGGAGGCTCGACGGCGGCCCCATGTTTTACTACCTCTACGACCGCAAGGCAAAAAAGCTCACGCCACTTTTCAACGATTACAGTTACTTCGACGGATATGACCTTCCCAGCCGTACTGCCTTCACCGTCACCACCCGTGACGGCCTGAAACTGCCCGTACACCTCTACGTGCCATACGGAATGAGCCGTGCGGACGGGATGCCCAAAACACCGCTACCGACCGTCGTTTATATTCACGGCGGGCCGTGGGCGGGCGTCACGCACTGGAACAGTTGGTTTCACAACCGTTGCTTCCAACTGCTGGCCAACCGGGGCTACGCCGTCATCAACATGGAGTTCCGTGGCAGCACGGGCTTGGGCAAAAAAATGACCGACGCAGGCGACAAGCAGTGGGGCGAGGCCATGCACTACGACATCGTGGACGTGGCCACTTGGGCCATCAAACAGGGCATTGCCAACCGCAGCAGGCTTGGAATTTGGGGCTGGTCGTATGGCGGCTACGCCGCAAATTTTGCGATGGCCGCTGCGCCCGACCTTTTCAAGTGCGGCGTTTCGATGTACGGCATCGGCGACCTGCCCGCCTTCTGCCAAATGCCCGAAGTCGCAGCCGACAGCCTCGTCTGGCTGCCCCGTGTCGGCGACCCCAACACGGAGGAGGGGCTTGCGCTTTTGAAAAAACATTCTCCCAATACCTACCTCAAAAGCATCGCCAACCCAATCTTGCTCACGCACGGCAGCCTTGACGAACGGGTGCCGCAGGAGCAGTCGGACAAGTTCGCATCAGAGCTGAACGCCGCCAAAAAGGAAGTGGTGTACTTTTTTTACCCAGAAGAAGGCCACGACTATCGGAAGCCGGAAAGTTGGGTTTCGTTTTGGGCCATCACTGAGTATTTTTTGCACAAAACCCTTGGTGGTCGAAAGGAAGCCCGTGGCAACGACATCGAGGCTGGCGATTTTGAAATAATGTTCGGGAAGGAATATATTGAGAAGATTGATTAAAATGGTGAAGTTGAAGTTCGCCCAAGTAACAGGTTTAAATTAAACTTTCGAACACAAGGTTTTGTCCATCTGCAATTTACTTTTGGCTTTTGGCCAAAAGCCAACGGCCAGCAGTATAAAAGACGATACACTTGCACCATTCGAGTGGGACAATATCCTGCTCATTTTGATTTTCAAGAATGGGTTTTGATCAATCCCAGCATCTCCCCAAACACTCCCGGCGCAGTCGCCAGCAACCTGCCACCAAAAACGTAGTCATCCCCACCGTCAAAATCGCTGACTTTCCCACCAGCCTCCTGCACCAGTAGTACGCCCGCCGCAACGTCCCAGGAGCTTAGGCCATATTCAAAAAACGAGTCGAAGCGCCCACATGAAACATAGGCGAGGTCAACGGCTGCGGCCCCGTAGCGGCGCAGTCCCCTCGTGCTTTTCATCAAATCCTGCAAGATGGCGATGTAGCGGTGCATGGTGCCAAAATCCCGGTACGGGAAGCCCGTCGCCACCAGCGAATCGGCGAGGCTGGCCGTGGCCGAGGTGCGAATGCGCTGCCCGTTCAGCCAAGCGCCACCGCCCTTCCAGGCACAGAAGCACTCCCGACGGTTTACTTCGTACACGATGCCGAGCACGATTTCCTCGTGCTGGCGCAAGGCCACGCTCACGGCGAAGCAGGGCAATTGGTGCAAAAAATTCGTTGTGCCGTCCAGCGGGTCAATGATCCACTGGAACTCGCCAGCGGCCTGTTCGACGGTCTCTTCCTCCGTGAGGAAGGTGGAGCCGGGCAGCAGTTCGCTCAATCTTGCCACGAGCTGGCGCTCGGCGGTCTTGTCCACGTAGCTGACGAGGCTGTTGAGGCTTTTCACCTCGATTTTTTCACCAGATACTTTGCCCACTTCACCCCGGATAAAGTCGGCGACTGATTCCACAAGCTGGCAGGTTTGTTGGCAAAGTTGTTCTAATTGGGTAGTGTTCATTTACGAAGGTTGAGATAGTTGAGGGAAGTTGAGATGGTTGAGGGTGGTTTGCGCTAAACCATCTCAACTTTCTCGGCCTGAAAAATCTTTACAGGTTAATAGATAGTCCGGCTGCGGTTTTACAGTCACAAAAGTAGTCCTAAAAAAGCCTTACAGCCGAAAATTGAATCCATAAATTCCTTTACGGCCAAAAAACTGTTTTGGCTTTCCCTGGCACCGTTGGCACACCGAACCATTTGACCGCTTAGGCGATTTTGGCGTTTGGTCGGCGGCGGTGTCAAGGACGCCGCCGACCAAACGCCAGCTTTGCCGGGACATCCTGCGCCTCGCCACCACCAAAGAGCAGGAGGAGAAAGTGCAACTCACCATGAACTTCGTGACGCCGGGCAGGAACCAGGCGGTGCCGGATCCGTATTGGGATGATAATGGAGGCTTACAAAGTGAATGTCTAACATCGGTTTGTAAACTAATTCAGGGATTTGATAGTTTTATTTGCAGGAAAAATACAAATTTGCGTTTCAAAACCAGTTCAGATGCTACTTCAATTCAGTGTTTCCAATTTCAGGTCGTTCAAGGATGAGCAGTTCATCACTATGATTCCCGCCAAAATCAAAGGGCATGAGGAGAACATCGTCCACGTGGCCCCCGGCTTGGATGTGCTCAAGTCGGCGGTGATTTATGGGGCGAATGCGAGTGGGAAGAGTAATTTTGTGAAGGCGTTTGAAAAGTTCGTTGGGTTAATTGCAAACTCACATTATAATACGCCGGGAGAACCATTCAAGTTATATGACCCATTCAAACTTTCTAGCTTTCACAAGAATAATCCAACCAAATTCAAAGTTGATTTTGTTATCGAGAATGTTCAATACTGTTATGAGCTTATATACTCATCAATTGAAGTACTCCATGAAAAGTTAGTATTTTTTCCGCATGGAAGAGAAGCAAAATATTTTGAAAGAATTAAGCAAAATGTAAGCTATGGTGAATACTATAAAGGTCCAAAAAAGCAGCTTGAACAATTAATTGCTTCTAATCAATTATTTATTTCAAAGGCTGCGAATAGTGGTGTAGAAGAGTTAGTTAAAATAGTTTCTTATTTTTCTAAGAAGTATTCCATATTTTCGTTTTCAAGTGAAATGCCAGATAATACCTTGACCTCAATGATAACCGAAGGGTTGTTTAATGACGAAGGGTTAAGGCCTGAAAAATTTGTAAAATTATTTAAACATTTAGATATTGGAATAAAGGGATTTCATGTTGCAGTGGAACCAGTTAAAATTGGTTCATTTACAATTAATAAGAAAAGGATAAAAACCCTTCATGATTCAAATGATGACGAGGAAGATGTGATATTTGATATAGAAGATGAATCATTAGGAACGCAAAAGCTTTTTGGGCTTTCAGCATTAATAGTTTGGGCTTTAGATAATGGAGCTATTTTAATATTCGACGAACTGGAACGCTCCCTCCACCCCCATATCTCCCGCTTCATCATCAGCCTGTTCAACAACCCAAAAATTAATAAAAATAACGCCCAACTTATTGCTGCCACCCACGACGTCACCCTCCTTTCCGAAGAAAACAAGCTCCGCCGTGACCAAATCTGGATAGTCGAGAAGAACGAGCAGGGTGCTTCCCAAATGATTTCCCTTGCCGATATGAAAGGCGTTCGGGACAATGTTCCGTTTGAAAAATGGTACCTTTCCGGTCGCTTTGGCGGCGTTCCAAATATCGAAAGCCTCCAATTTGAATTTGACTTCGCCGATGAAAAGACGGAAAACAACTCCAACGGGGCGCACTAACCCACGCATCCTCATTCTCTGCGATGGACTGACCGAGAAAAACTATTTCACGGCCATCAAGCAAGACCCTGACTACAAGCGGGCCTTGGCCGCATTGAGCGTGGACATCATGGAAGCCAAAAAAAGCGAGCCGTTGCAAATCGTGGAAGAAGCCATCAAAAAACAACGAAGGGCTCGGCAAGAACGGAACGAGTACAACCATGTTTGGGTGGTTTTTGACCACGATAATCGCCCTTCACTTATGGAAGCATACAGGTTGGCAGGTGCAAATGGTATTTGCATTGCGTTTTCAAGTATCGCCTACGAATACTGGTATTTGCTGCATTTCAAGCAGACTGCCAAAGTATATCCCACCGCCGAACCATTGATAAAGGAATTGGAAAAGCATATCGCCAATTATCGAAAAGGCTGTCAAAACGACTTCCTGATTTTAAAGGACAAACTGCCCAACGCCCAGCAAAATGCGACGTGGTTGAGGGCGCAAATGCAACAACATTTGGAAGAAGGAAAGCATTTGACCGACTTGAATCCTTTTACGGATGTAGATGAATTGGTGGCATTTCTACTCGCCGTCAGCAGTCGCTAACGCAGGTTTTTCATCACCTCTCCCAACCCCGTAAACCGCTTCACCGCCTTGTCATTCCCCACCGCCATCGCAATCGCCTTCTTCGACCCCACCAGCACCACCAGCTTTTTTCCCCTCGTGATGCCCGTGTAAATCAGGTTGCGGTAGAGCATCATGTAGTGGCCCATCACCAGCGGCATCACCACGCAGGGGCACTCGCTGCCCTGGTATTTGTGGATGCTCACGGCGTAGGCCAGCGTCAGTTCGTCGAGTTCGGTGAAGTCGTAGAAGACCTCCCGGCCATCGAAAACGACCACCACCTCCTGCTCCGTTTTGTCAATCCGCTTGATTCTGCCCACGTCGCCGTTGTACACGTCCTTGTCGTAGTTGTTCTTGATTTGCATCACCTTATCGTCGTCGTGGAAGCTGCGGCCCATCTTCACCAGCGGGTCGTAGCTGGGGTTCAGTTTTTTCTGCAAAACATCGTTCAGGTTGCGGTTGCCGATGGTGCCCCGATTCATGGGGGCCAGCACCTGGATGTCGTCGAAGGAATCAAAGCCATAAGCCTTTGGCAGGCGGCTGTCCACGAGGTTCACGATGAGGTCGGTCAGCTTGTCGGGGTCTTCTTCTTCCATGAAAAAAAAGTCGCCGCCCTTGTCGTTGCTCAAGTCGGGGAACATGCCCGCATTGATGCGGTGGGCGTTGACGATGATTTTCGAGGACTGTGCCTGCCGGAAAATCTCGGTCAGGCGGGTGGTCGGCAGTTTTTCGCTCAAAATCAAATCCTGCAACACGCTGCCCGCCCCGACGCTCGGCAACTGGTCCACGTCGCCGACCAGCACCAGCCTCGCCGTGGCCGGCACGGCCTTCAGCAGGTTGAACATCAGCACCGTGTCAATCATGCTCGCCTCGTCCACGATGAGCAGGTCACAGTCCAGCGGGTTCTCCCGGTTGTGCTTGAAGCCGTTGATGCTGAAGTCGAATTCGAGCAAGCTGTGGATGGTGCTGGCCTTCAGTCCCGTTATCTCGGACATGCGCTTTGCGGCCCGTCCCGTTGGCGCAGCCAGCATGATTTTCTGCGTCAATTGGTGGCTCACCAACAGGATGACCTTCGTGATGGTGCTCTTGCCCGTGCCTGGGCCACCCGTGATGATATGCACTTTTTCCGTGAGGCTTTTTGCTACCGCAATGCGCTGGTTTTCAGCCAATTGGATGTTCAGTTTTTGCTCTGCCCAGACTAGCGCCTCCGTGGTTTTTACGCTCCGCAATGCCGACTCGCCGCCCTGCAAGCGCCTCATTTCGTTGCCGATGCCTTGCTCGCAAACGTGAAAAACCTTGAGCCAGACGCAGGCCATCAGCACCTTGCCCCCTTGGGGCCCGTCAATCGTCAGCGGGGCCGTCACGATGCGTTCCTCCTGTTCGATGGCGGCGAGGCGGGCTGCCACTTGGTTGGCATCCACTTCCAGCAGTTGCTGCGCCTGTTCGAGGAACTTGTCAACGGGGTAGCAGGTGTGGCCGTCGTTGCTGAGTTCGTTCAGCACGTACTCCACCCCGGCGTCAATGCGCATGTCGCTCGTGTGCGGGATGCCGAGTTTGAGGGCCGTCTTGTCGGCAGTCTTGAAGCCGATGCCCCAGATGTCACGGGCGAGGCGGTAGGGGTTTTCTTGCAGCACGGCGATGCTTTCCTCGCCGTAGGTCTTGAACACTTTTTGGGCGTAGGTCGGGCTGATTTCGTATTGCATCAGGAAGGACATCACCTCCCGGATGGCCTTCTGCTCCGCCCAGCCCGCCGTTATTTTTGCGAAGCGTTTCGGCCCGATGCCGTCAATTTCCATCAGCAAATCGGGTGTCTGGTCAATCACATCCAGCGTCTTTTCGCCGTAGCGCAGCACGATTTGTTCCGCAAAATGGTCGCCGATTCCCTTTATCATGCCGCTGGCCAGGTACTTCTGGATGCCCCGGATGGTGGCGGGTTGCGTGACCTCGTAGGTCTGCACCACGAACTGGAAGCCGAAGTTCGTGTCATTTTTCCAATGCCCCTCGCAGCGCAGGCTCTCGCCCACCTGCACCGAGGTCATCGTCCCGACGACGGTGGTCAGGTCGAGCTTGCCCGGCTCCTGCAAGCGGGCCACCGTCCAGCCGTTGTCAGCGTTCTGGAAGGTGATGCGTTCGATATGGCCGGTGATGGTATCCAAAAATGTGTTGTGCAAAAACTACTAAAAGTTGTCAAAATTAGTAATAACCACGGTAAGGACACAATCCCAACACTCACCCCATATCCACCTCTCTCATCATCGGGTATTTCGGGCCGTACTCATGCGGATGGTAGAATCGCCAATAGAAATGCTTGTCATGCCCCCCTCAATACCTCACCACCTTCTCCTCAAAGACCCGCTTGCCTTCCTTTCCGTCACGCCCAACCACGACGTACATGCCGGAATTCAAGTCCATGAGATCCAGCAGGGCACGGTTGTCGCTGAAGTCCAGGCTGGTGGATTTTACGAGCCGACCGTCCGTGGCATAGATGTCCACGGGGAGCATGCCCTCGTGCTTGTACTCCACTTGCACCAGGCAGTTTGCAGGGTTCGGGTACAGGTTGAAGCCGCTCACGAAAGTGGTCGTGGTATCTGTTTTGGTGAAATATTGCTCCGCAAAAGCAAGTGCCGCCGGGCCGATTTCCATGCCGATGAGGCGACCGGGAATGTCGTCCATCGGTGGGTGGATGCCGCCCCAGATGCGGCTGAGGCTGCACTGGTCGGAGGCGTCACGGTAGGTGGCCCATTGCAGGGTCAAGCTCTCGCTCGGCCCGTCTTCGAAGATGAGGTACTGGTCTTTTGGGCAATTGAAAATACCCATTCCGCCAGGAAAATACTCGTCGCCAGTGAGCGACGTCAACAACTCCGCAGCCGCACGGCTGTAAGTGGAGTGGCCTGAAATATAACCAGCAAATGGCGGCGTCACGAACGTGGGTCGCTGGTATGACCACCATAACTTCGCCCGAATCCAGCCCACGCCCGCTTCGTCAATGGTCGGATTGGCGATGTAGTTTGGCCCACGCCACGCCAGCAGTTTTACCTCACCGATATACTCGCCCTGCTGGCCTTGCAGCGTATCGCCCGCCTCAATCATTTCCACAAAACCGGGGATGAGCGTCAGGCCGCCGGGATGGTAGTTCGGCAGGTTGGGGTCGCTGCCCTGGCCAAGCTCGGCCATGCCCCGCAGTGCGGTGACGGGGCGGCTGCTGTCGTACCAGCCCTTGATGCCCCAGGCCGTGATGGCCACGTCGTGCATGGCGCCGCCGAGGGCGAAGTAGGACTTCACGTCCCATTCCAGCGCAGGGAGCACGGGGCCTTCGCCACGCCACTTGCGCACAAAGCTGGGCTGGTCGTTCACGTAGTTCAAAATCTCGAACCAGTGGCCTGGCGGCGTCAACGAAGCAGGTCCGTCCGCCCAGAATTCTGCCAGCACCCGTGCGTAATCGCCACGGGGCACTATTTGCGGGGCATAAGGCAGGCCAGTCTTGGGGTTCAGTGGGCGGCCAGTGCTGTTGTCGCCGCCGCCCTCCAGGTCATAGAAGTTTTGGTAACCAGCAAAGTCGGTGGGGTAGCTCTGGTTGTTGCCGATGGCAGCTGGGGAGACGTCCCACATCACGCCGTCCGTGGGGTCGAGGTGCGACGACCAGACGGAAACCAGTTCGTGGTTCCACTTGAACTCCTCGGACTCGGCACCAATCGCCGATGTGTCCAGTTGCGCAGGCGGGCCGGGGTCGTGGTAAACGATATAGTCGTGGCCGTCCCGGTTGTAGATGGTGGCATCGCTGGGCTGGAGCGAGAAGGGCAGCACATTGCCCCATTCAGGGCTGAGAAAACTTTGGGTGTTCCCGGGAATCGGGTTGCCGCTTTGGTCAATTATCTGGTCAATTTGCAGCGGCTGCCACCGGTTCAGGTCGAGCACGGCGGCGTTGCCGGGTACGGCCACTGGCATGGGCGGGTTCACGGGCATGTAATATTGGCTCTTGTAGGTGTCGGCCTCGTTGGAGCCGTCTTGCAGGCCGTATTCGATGATGGTCTGGGCGATGTAGTTGCCCATTGCGGCAGGGCCGCAAGCGTAATTGGTGGAGGTATAGTTGGGGTCGTAGCCCAATGAAATCATGAAGTAGTCGAGGTCCTCGAAAAGCAGCTCGGCACGGGGCGACTTTACGAAGCGGTGCTTCATGAGCCGATAGACGGCGTAGCTGATGGCGGCCTCTTGCGCTGCTTGCACGTCAGTGGTGTGCGGCACGACGGCCAGCGAGCTTTTGAATCCGTGAACGGTCTTGCCGAGCAGGTAGGTGTCGGCAGTGCCACTGTACACGGCCCAGGCATCGTACATGGCCACGCTGGTGTGGAAGAGGTTGCGGGCGTGTACCGTCGGGCGGGCGAAGTCGCCGCTGATGGCCTCCAGCACTTTCTCGTTCCACTGGCGGGCGATGGAGTGCTGGGCATGGCCGAGGAAATGGCCAGCAATCAAGAAAAATGCGAATAAAAAGGTGGATTTTTTGATCATGCCAATGTTCTTTTGGGTAAAGATACAGGCACGATTTGCTTAGTAGTTGGGGCGGTTCGCTTAAATATTCGTTAGAAATAGGAACCGGCAACTTTGGTTGCCTCAATGCTGCACCACGAGCCGCCGCACTATCGGCACTTCGCCAATTTGTAGGCGGACAAAATAGTGGCCGTTGGGGAGGTCTGAAACGTCGAGCGGATAAGCGTGTTCCCCTGAAACAAATGTTTGCAGCATCAACTGGCCAGTTGGTGTGAATAAAGTCAGTTGGTAGTCAAGCGGCACATTGGTGTGAACAACAGCCTCGGTGGCGGCGGGCATCGGCACAAGATGTATGAAACGCTCCAGTTCCTCCTTATCAAAAGTGTGCGTAAAATTGGCACAGGTGCCCAAGGCGCTTTTGAACTCACCGTATGGCTGCATCTCGTATTTGTCCAAGATGAATCCGCTGACCGTGTCATTTTTCAGGCTCAAAAACGATTGCTTGCAAGCATTGTCAAATTCAAATTTGTACCAATCGGTCGGCCCGGCCGTCAGTTCTTCGTCCACCTGAACGATGAGGTTGTCGCCCACATGAAATGCCGAAAAGTCAGGGTCGCAGCTCGTTCCGTAGCTGGCAAGGATGGACATCGTGTCATGCTCGATGCTGCCTTGCAGGGCTTCCTCCACCACCACGTCGAGCCAAAGTACATCTGAAAACTGGGTGGCCACCACGTAGGTGCTAATGATGCGCACATTGGCCACGTTCGACGACGGCGTTATCAGTTCGCAGAACGACAGGCCGTAGAGGCAGGAGCATGAAAACGCCAAGCTTGGCAGCAGGAACAATGCGAATACGGGTAGCATTTTTTTCATGGACGTGTTTTTTTGGTAAACATAGCGCAAATGCTGCATTCCCGTTCCAAGTTTTATGTCGGTTTTAGGCGAAAATGGCAGATTTTCTAAAAAATGGGGTGGGTTGGTATGGCGCATCGTAGCCGGTGCAGGAGTTGAGAGGGATTAGGAGTTGGCGATGTTACGGGCGTGCTGGCCAGGAGGAATTGTTTTAAATGGTTGAATTAGTCCGCCCTTTGGAATGGGGTTCCGGGGGACGGGGTGAATTTTAGGTTGGGTTTTGGGGGTATTGTTCTGGGCTGCGGTGGTCAGTTGCAAACTGACCACAACTGGTAATTAAACAGAACATATTTACTAGTTTTTCATTTTGTCATAAAGTCTATTATTTTCCTTTACTTCTTTTCCAAAAAGATTATTAATTTTCCCATCTTCTGTAAAAATAGGAATGTCGTAAGTTCCACTTTTGAAAAAGATTTCTTCTGTTTTGTTATGAATAAATCTTGTCCCATGTAAGCTATTAAAAACATCATTATAAAGTACAACAAATTCAGCAGTTCCTTTAACCCATTCAATGTCAATTTTATCATTGGTAGGCAATGAAAAACAATGAACAGCTTCACTGTAAAAATTGTCGACTTCTTTGAATTTGTTTATGATAACAACGTTAATGGCTGACCCCTTGCCTATGTTAGTGCAATAATAATGTCTCGTTTTGGCATTAAATGAAAAAGTCAAAACAGGTTTTTCCAATTTCAATTGTACTGATTTTGATTCTTTATGTATTTGAAAAGTAAGAACAATTAAAAAAATTGAACTTATTATTCCAGTTATTGCAGAAACATAATCTGAAAAATCGCCCCAATCCGATTGGTTGGATGAAAATGTCCCACTGAATTTACAGAAATAAAAACAATTCCAAATGACAAATACAATAATTGAAGCAAGAATTAACCTGCCAATCAAAGGCAGTTTCTCAAACCAATTGGTTATTGATTTCATGTGGCTTTTTATTAAAAATTTTTAGATTTAAAATGTAATGCCCCAGTTGTGGCCAGTTTGCAACCGCAGCCCTTTTGCAAACCAACCGCCCTATCCTCCCCGCCCAGCAGCCCAAAGCCACCGTCCGACAAAGCATGAAGCCATTGTTTTTTGTGGTTCTCTCCATAGTAAGTTCTGAAAATCCCGGCTGCCAATTATCGCCGGGTAGTGTGTGATGCACTGCTAAAAAAGTGCAGCGTGAAGGTAATACGAGGAATTTTATCCTGCAAGCAGAGAGGGTGATAAAATTTTCGATTGGGGCCAAGACTTTCCAAGTTTTAAAAACTTGGAAAGTCAAATGAATCAAGCGGCTGCCAATTTCCGAACATGCGCTATTTCCCGCTTGTCAATAGCACGAATTTGATTCGGGATGAGGGTGCAGACGGCAACGGTCTCTCCGAGCAGCGTGGCAAACTCCACTTCGAAGCCTTTGCCTTTGTCGTACACATGCACGACGGTGCCGATGTCGCCGACTTTCAATCCCGACTTTTCCATGTTTTCGGTCAAGATGACCCGGTCGAATTCTTTTATGGTTGCTTTCATAACGGGTACGCTTATCAATTCCGTAAAATTAGGCGGTTTTCAATTCTCCATTCTCCATTTTCAATTCCTCAAACTTCCTTCCGCAGCACCTCCAGCGGCGGCTTCCGCAACACTTCCCGGCTGTTCAGCAGCCCAATCAGCACCGTCAGGCCCGTGATGCTCACGAAGGTGATGAGCGCAGGCCAGAGGTTCGGTTCGTAGGGGATGTCGAGCGCAAACTTTGCCAGCGCAAAGCTGCCAGCGATGGACAGCCCGATGCCCGTGAACGTGGCCAGGGTGCCGAGCAGGAAGTATTCGACGAGGTTGATGCGGATGATTTGTCGTCGGTGCGCCCCCAAAGTGCGCAGCAGCACGCTCTCCTGTATGCGCTGGAACTTGCTCAACACCACCGAACTGATGAGCACCACCAGCCCCGTCAGGATGCTGAACAACGCCATGAAACGGATGACGAAGGAGACTTTGTCGAGGACGGTTTTCACCGATTTCAGGATTTGCGTGAGGTCAACGACCGAGACGTTCGGGTAGGCCTGCACCAGCGCCTGCTGGAACTTCGCCGACTGTGCCTCCGAATCCACCCTCGAAATCACGACGTAAAACTGGGGCGCATCTTCCAGTACGCCCTTCGGGAACACGATGAAGAAGTTCGTCTGCACCCGCCGAAAATCCACCTTGCGGATACTGCCCACGGTCGCCTCCACGAGTGCGCCCTGCACGTTGAAGGTCAGTTTCGAGCCGACTTTTGCCCGCATCCCCTTCGCCACGTTGTCGGCCAGCGAGACGTAGATGATGCCGTCCGGCCCGACCGTTCCGTGCCACTCGCCGTCCACGATTTCTTCGGTGTCAATCAACGAATCACGGTAGGTGCAACGGTACTCCCGCTCAAAGACCCAGCCACGGCGGGGGCCGGTTTCGGGTTGGTTTTGGCCGTCGTCGTCATCGTCGCCACGGCGGCGTGGGCGGCGCTTGCCTTCGTTTTCTTTTTCCCATTGCTCCCGCTCCCATTTCCCGGTGGTGTCCCGGTCGTTCATCTCCTTCGTCGTGCCGTCAATGCTCTCGACCCGCATGGTGACGATGGGCACGACCTGTTTCACGGGCAGCCCTTGGTCGGCGGTGAGCTTCGCAACGCCCTCCTTTTGCGGGGGCTGGATGTCGAAAATAATCATGTTCGGCACGTCGCCGCTGCCGGTGTAGGCCACTTGTTTCAACAACAAATCCTGCGTCAAAAACAGTGTGGAAATCAGCGCCGTGCCCAACCCGATGGTCACGACGAGGATGAGGGTCTGGTTGTTTGGGCGGTAGAGGTTGGCGATGCCCTGCCGCCAGATGTAGCTCCAGTTGGTCGGGAAAAACTTGCGAACGGCCCAGGTGAGCGCTTTGGCCACGCCCGCCAGCACGAGGAACGCCACCCCGATGCCCGCTGGAAAGAACAGCGCTTCGGGCGACCAACCCGTTTGCGCCAGTGTAAAACCGCAAATGAAAAGGAAAATCAAAGCGTAAACGACCCAGCGCAGCGGGTCACGGGTGCTAGTGTCCTCCTCGTAGCTGGCCCGCAGCGTACGCAGCGGTGATACCCGCCGGATGGCCAGCAGCGGCAGCAGGGCGAACAGCACCGTGATGCCAAAACCCGTCAAAATGCCGATGCCCATCGCCCGCCAACTCACGTCGGCGCTGATGTTTTCGAGGGGCAAAAAATCGCCGATGACCTTGGGCAGCAGCACTTGCAGCAGGCTGCCGACCACCGCCCCGAGGATGCCCCCGGCCAAGCCGAGCGCCACCACTTGGATGAGGAAAATCTGAAACGCCTGCGCACCGCTCGCCCCGAGGCAGCGCAGCACGGCGATGCTCGGCATTTTGTCCTTGATGTAGATGTGTACGGAACTCGCCACGCCGATGCAGCCCAGCAGCAGTGCGATGAACCCGACGAGGTTGAGGAAGGTGTTCATGTTGCCGAATGCCTCGCCGAGTTGCTCCCGGCGTTCTTCGACGGTCTCGATTTCCCAGGGCTTTTTTTCGAGCGCAGGTTCGAGGATTGTCGTTTTAAGGTCTTCCACGTTTGCGCCTTCTTTGAGCTTGAAAAAGTATTGGTACCAAATCAAACTTCCCGGCTGCACGAGGCCGGTTTCCTGCAAATACTGCTTCGGGATGTAAACCACGGGAGCGATGGATCCGGCGATGCCCGCCCTGCCCGGTGCCGAATTGAGCTGTCCGGCAATGACGAATGGCGTATTGCCCACCCGCACGGTGTCGCCTTTTTTTAGGTCAAATTGGAGCATCAACGTCTTCTCCACCAACGCTATTTGACTGCCCACTGCCGACTGCCGACTGCCGACTGGCGAGGGGGGGAGGGCGGCTTTTTTGAAAACCTCTGCTGCATCTGTTGGCTCCGTGGAGAGCTTGCCGTAAAAAGGGAATTCGCCTTCCAGCGCCCGCACCTGCGAGAGGCGGGTGCCGCCGTTTTTGGGGAAATACACCATCGAGACGAGGCTCCAGGTCACCGAACGGTCTTGGGCATTGATGACGTCAAAAAGCTGCTCCAACGAGTCGGTGGCGGGCTGGCCGCCCTGCACGATGAGGTCGGCGCCGACGAGGGTCTTGGCCTCCCGGTTGATGTCGGTCTGGAGGTTTTCGCTGAAGGAATTGATGGCCACCAGCGCCGCTATGCCGATGACGATGGAGGAGATGAACAGCAGCAGTCGGCCCCTGTTGCGGCGGCTGTCACGCCAAGCCATTTTTAGCAGCCAGGAGAAAGATGTTTTGGACACAGAAGCGATATTGAGTTATTAAGTTATTGGGTTATTGGGTTATTGGGGGCGGGCGAAGGTACGGGAAGCGGCACAATCTGCTTTGACTTCACTGCCAATAGGCCATTTTTGGAGATGAACGCCAAAAATTTACCTTCGGGAAACAACGCAACGGTAACTTTGTGTTTTAAAACGGTAAGATTTTTTGACGATGTATCAATTTTTGGACTTAGGAAATAGTGTGGGGTCGTTCCGTAGGAACGAAATCTTTGTAGGTTGCCCAAGCGAAAAATTCCCCCGTTCCGTAGGAACGGTATCTACTTGGGCGATACAGATGCCGTTCCTACGGAACGGAGCGGGTTGTTATTCGGAGCATCTACAAAGATGCCGTTCCTACGGAACGATTTTCAATGTAGGCCAGCGCCTAAAACACATTTTTAGGATAAATATCGTGGTGTGCCTGTTGCTGTCAGTGGTCGTTCTGCCTGCCCAAAACAACGCCCACAAGGACTTGCGCAAGGCCGACAAAGCTTACCAGGACAAGAACTTCTCCGATGCCGAAGTGGGCTATCGCCGTGCGCTCGAAAAGGACAACTCGACCAAAGGGAACTACAATCTTGGCAACTCGACCTACCGCCAGGAGCGCTATGACGAGTCCATCAAGCACTACCAGGCTGCCGCCGAAGCCGCCAAGGACCGTACCACCAAGGCACGGGCTTTCCACAACCTCGGCAATGCCCTCTACCAAAAAGGCGACTTCAAGCAGAGCATCGAAGCCTACAAGAACGCTCTGCGCCAAAACCCCAACGACCTCGACACCAAGCGCAACCTCACCAATGCCCTGCGCCGCCTGCCACCTCCACCACCGCAGCAACAGAACCAGCAGAACCAGCAAGGCGGGGGCGAAAAGAAAAAGGACGACCAACAGCAACCACCGCAAGACCAGCAGCAGCCCAATCCCGGCGAGGAGAACCAAGACCAAAAGGAGGAAGAAAAGCAAGACCAAAGTCAGGAGCAAAAGTCCTCGGGCCAAAAGGAACAACCGCAAGACCTGAGCAAGCAGGAAGCCAAGGAACTCCTCGAAATCATGGACCAGGAGGAGCAGAAGGTGCAGCAAAAACTGAAGAAGGCGCAAGCGAAGAAGGGGCGGTCGGCGAAGGATTGGTGAAGGATTTACGATTGAAAAGCCTACGGGCGCAGCAGCGATTTGTCCCCCTATAAATGAGATAGAAAAATGGCGGGAA